>NZ_QTWY01000005.1:47789-241600 GCF_003461365.1 Clostridium sp. AF17-21AC | reverse complement strand
AATCAGGTACTAAAGGATTATCTGGCATCTGTGTAACATATGTTTGACAAACCTACAATTTCTATCCTATTTCTATTACTTGTTGGCTTGTATGGAAAGGGAGGACATGGTATACTGTTTCTATTAATGCGTTATATATTATTACATACCAGGAGGTAAGAAAATGTTTGGATTTGATGAAATTACAAAAGTAGATCCTGAAGTTGCGGCAGCAATGACGGATGAATTGAACAGACAGAATAACAATCTGGAGCTGATCGCATCAGAGAATATCGTATCAAAGGCAGTTATGGCAGCCATGGGAAGCCATCTGACTAACAAATATGCAGAAGGTTATCCTGGAAAGAGATATTATGGCGGATGCCAGTATGTAGACGTAGTGGAAGATCTTGCCAGAGAGCGTGCAAAAGAATTATTTGGATGTGAATATGTAAATGTTCAGCCACATTCCGGAGCACAGGCCAATATGGCAGTATTTTTTGCTATTTTAAATCCTGGCGATACGTTTATGGGAATGAATCTGGATCATGGCGGACATCTGACACATGGATCACCTGTAAATATGTCCGGTAAATATTTTCACTGTGTACCTTATGGTGTAAATGATGATGGCTTTATAGATTATGACAAGGTTCTTGAGATCGCAAAGGAATGCAAGCCAAAGTTGATCGTAGCGGGTGCGTCTGCATATGCAAGAGCAATCGATTTCAAGAGATTCCGTGAGATTGCAGATGAGGTTGGTGCATATCTGATGGTAGATATGGCACATATCGCAGGTCTTGTAGCAGCAGGCCTTCATATGAGCCCGATTCCATATGCACATGTTACAACAACCACTACTCATAAGACACTTCGTGGACCTAGAGGTGGTATGATCATGTGCAGCAACGAGATCAATGAGAAATTCAACTTCAATAAGGCAGTATTCCCTGGTATCCAGGGCGGACCTCTGATGCATGTCATCGCAGGTAAGGCAGTATGTTTAAAGGAAGCATTACAGCCGGAATATAAGGAGTATCAGGCACAGGTTGTAAAGAATGCAGCAGCACTTGCATCCGCATTAATGGCAAGAGGCTTCAATATCGTATCAGGTGGTACAGATAACCACCTTATGCTGGTGGATCTTCAGAATCTGGACCGTACCGGTAAGGAAGTAGAGAAGCTTTTAGATGAGGTTCATATCACTGTAAATAAGAACACAGTACCAAATGATCCAAAATCTCCGTTTGTAACAAGCGGTATCCGTATCGGAACACCGGCGGTTACAACCAGAGGTGCAAATGAAGCTGATATGGAGACAATTGCTGAGGCGATCAAGGCAGCAGTGATTGATGATGACAAGGCAAAAGCAGAAGCACTTGTTAAGAGTATTGTAGAGAAGTATCCACTGTATGCATAAGGTTGTTATATGGAAGATTTATTTGACGAGAAGCTGTTAGAAGCGATACGGCTTGCAGAAGCATTGCAGGATGGACAGTCAGAAGAAAAAGAGTCAGAGGAAAAAGAACCTGAAGGAAAAAAGACAGAAGTAAAACAGGAAACCGAAAACAGCCGTCCGGTCAGCCGGACGGAAGAACCGGTTGCTGCTCCGGTTCCGCAGACTGGTGAGGAAGCAGTCGATCAGCTTATAAAAGAAATCGTGCAGGAAACACAGGAAGAGATCGCTGCCGAAGGTATCCAGACAGAGGATATAAGAAAAGAATTTTTCCAGAAGAAGGCAGAGAAAGCGAAACGGGAAAAGAAGAAGCTGGATCCGGAGCTGGAATCCAGACCGGTACATGCACCCAAAAAGCTGAAAGATCCATGGAGCCTCAGGAAAAAGGTCTGTGTGATCCTGCTTGTTGTGGTACTGGTTGTGACCGGGATCCCTGCCGGTATATTTGCCAGAATGTATATGAATGGAAAGAACCGGCTGGCAGAAAATGCGCAGGGAGAAAAGGTGAGTTTTCATACAGACGGATCTTCTTCAACGGCTATCACATATAAAGGGAAGAATTACGTTTATAATACAGATACCGTATCGATTCTGGTATTTGGCGTTGACAATTCCGAGTATGTGCCGAAGGAATCGGAAAAGAACGAAGAACCGAAGACAACAGAGGCGGCAACGGAGGAAACAAAGCCCAAAAAGTCAAAGAAGTCAAAGAAAACCTCAGAGGATACAGAAGCTACGACGGAAGCAGATCTCAGAGACAGAGATGATGCCCTGACCTATTCGGATGCAAATGGCTCTGAATATGTCCGGTATGGCGGAAGGATCGATCTGTGCTTCCTGGTGGTATTTGATCTTCGAAATGATAAGCTTCACGTTATTAATATAAATCGTGACAGTATGACAGATGTGGATATTAAAACCATAGAAGGAAAAACAGCACTTACAGACCGGATGCAGATCGGACTGGCGTATGGTTATGGGGATGGAGAGATCGTCAGTTGTGAGAATTTTACACATGCGGTATCCGGACTGATGTATAATCTTCCGATTAACGGTTATGTGGCCTTTGACATGGATGCAATGGCAGATATCAATGACGTCCTGAGCGGGGTAACATTGACAGCCAGAGATACGATCAGTGAGAATGTCTTTGAGAAGGATGTAGTCACCTTACAGGGCAATGACGCATACCGGTATCTGGAAAAGATGGATACGGTAACGGATGCAGTCGGTGAACATGGCAGGCGGATGGAACGTCAGAGTCAGTATCTGGCAGGCTGGCTGGAGCGGTTTGAACAGTGCTATTCCGATGATAAGGGAATCATAAAGAAGGTATACGAGGCAGCAAGTCCATATCTACAGACGAATCTGGACAGAGATGCCTGCCTGTATCTGTTCAGCAGAATGCGTGGAATGGATATAGCAGTTGCAGAGAAGGATATACAGGAGCTTCCGGGAACGTATGAACGCCCTGCTCATTTTGATGAGTATCAGGTGGATACGGGAAGTCTGGTAGAAGAGATGCTGGATATCTTCTATATTCCAACCAGTTAGTGTGACATATTATAAAATAAAAATAAAAAATATCCCAAATGCGGATTGAAGCGGCATGCAAAAAATGGTAAAATTCACTTAAATTTTGTTCGCGCGGAACTGCATTTGGGGTATTTTTTTATGTAATATCATAGGAGACAGGATGAAATGAAAAATATGCACAGAGGGGCAGTACAAATGTAGAGGCATCTTGTATAAAGTGTATAATACAGCGGGCATAACAGCAAGGAGGGCATTTTAGAAGCATGAGAGAACATGGAAAAAGAGTGGCAGCATGGTTCCTTACCGTTGTCATGGTCATCACGATGATCATGCCGTATGGCGGGGCAGGAATTCCATTTGCAGGTTGGGTGAAGGCAGCGGATCTGATCGATCTGTCCGGAAAGGATGGAGCACATAAGGTTACTGTTGTAGCAACGACGGAAACCGGTCTTGGTAATTATTATACCGGAGAGGCGATCGAAGCACCGGTTACGGTAAAGGTAGATGGGGAGGAAGTACCGTCGGACTGTTATGATGTGGTATACACAAATAACGTGAACGTGTCAACTGCAACCGAGCTTGCCGTGGCAACGATAACCGGTAAACCGGAAAAGGGTTATACAGGAAGCAATACGGCAAAATTCAAAATTCGTGTCACACCGATCAATAAAGCAAAGGTCAAATTTGCATCCGATATGACGCTTGTATCCGGCAAGTATTATGTTCCGTATGTAAAGAATCTGGCAAATTCTCCGACAGTCGAATCGGTTACCTGGAATGGAAAGGTTCTGGTAGCGGAGAAAGATTATTATGAGAATGTTACTCTTTCAGAGAATTATCTGGAGATTGGTTCTAAGGGAACAACAGTGATTAAGGGAATGAATAATTTCAGTGGTTCCAAAACCTATACCTGGTATCTGAAGGCTGCCAATATCCAGGATCAGATCATCACATTGAGCAACTCCAATTACAGCTATGATGGAAAGGAAAAGAAGCCGTCGGTTACGATCGCTGATGTGAACTCCTGGCTGGATGAGAATAATGATTATCAGTATCTGGAAGAAGGCGTGGATTATACACTTTCTTACAGCAACAATATAAATCCGGGAACCGCAACCGTGACGATCACAGGTAAGGATTGTTACACCGGAAGCACATCCCTGAACTATACGATCAGCAGTGGAAGTGCAGCCTTAAAGGATATATCACAGACGACCGTGAATGTAGCATCATGTACATATAATGGACAGGCACAGACACCGGCTGTCGCGGTAAAGGATGGAAGCACGACATTAAAGCATGGAACGGATTATACGGTATCCTATTCTGCAAATACAAATGCAGGAAATGGAACGGTTCTGATCAGTGGATGCGGCAAATATACAAATACAAAGTCCCTCACTTTTAAGATCAATCCAAGAGATATTTCAAAGGCGACTTTGACGGCAGAGCCTGCAACATATAAATATGGAGCAGAAGTATTTTCACCAAAGATCAGTGTTTATGACAGCAAACTGGGAACAACATTGACGAATAAAACCGATTATACAGTTGCAAGCTATGTAGCAAAGACAGCCGGTACGGTTTCAATCAGTGCGACAGGAAAAGGCAATTATACAGGAACCGTTACCGGTACATTGACCGTCAATCCTTTGGATGTGACGAATACAGCAAGGGTAACACTGAACCAGACATCCTTTGATCAGACCGGTGCAGAGATCAGACCGACAGTAACGTCGGTCACTTCAGATGGATATACACTGACCGAAGGAACGGATTATACGGTATCTTATAAAGATAATGTAGCAGCCGGCAATCTGGCAAAGGTAATTGTTACGTTCAAGGGAAACTATACAGGTTCCAAAACCGTGTACTTTACGATCACTTCTTCCCTGCCGGATCTGTCAGGGGCAGTGTGCAGTACAATTGCAGATCAGACCTATACCGGAGCACAGATCAAACCGGAGGTTACAGTGACCTATGATGGCAAAACACTGACGAAGGACAGCGATTACACCGTTTCATATGGCACAAATGTCAACTGTGGTACAGGTACGGTTACGATCACCGGAAAGAACGGATACAGTGGAACGAAATCTGTAAATTTCAAGATCAGTGCAAGAGCGCTGGCAGATTGCTCGCTCAGTTATGATGAGAGCGTAAAATGGACAGGAAGTGCCGTAACTCCGAATATCCGTATCACATATGGTCAGAAGCTCTTAATAGAGGGTACGGATTATACCGTTGCTTATTCCAATAATATAAATGAGACAAGGGCAGCGACTGCTACAGTGACAGGAAAAGGTAATTTTACAGGAAGAAAAGTACTGACATATAAGATCACCAGAGATCGTACGGACGTCAATGCTTCAACGATTACAGTCGATGCGATCGCAGACCAGGAATACAATGCAGGACAGGGACTCCGACCTGCTGTTACAGTCAGAAATGGTGGTACGATCCTTACTCTGAATACAGATTATACGGTTACTTATACCAATAACTATACTGCAGGATCTACAGCAATAGTAACTATTACGGGAATCAATGATTATACAGGAACAAGAACAGTAACCTTTAATGTTGTTGCACTTGATCTGACAAATGCAAAGGTTGTTTTGGAAGCAGACAGTTATGAATATACAGGCATGCCACAGACTCCGGGTGTTACATCCTTTACAACTGTATCCGGAAAGACCTACACCAGTATGACGAATTTCACTGTGAATTATTCGAATAATACAAACTGCGGAACGGCAACGGTAACTATAAAAGGAAAAAATGCAAACTTTACAGGATATGCAGTGGGAACATTTACTGTTACAAAGAAATCGATCAACGGAGCGGTTTTCAGTAATATTACAGCATGTACATTTACAGGAAGTGAACAGAAGCCGACAGCAACCGTAAAGATTGGAACTACGACTTTAGCTGCCAATGCAGATTATGAATTATCCTATAAAAATAATATCAATGCCGGTACAGGAACGATTACAGCAACAGGAAAAGGTAACTATAGCGGAAGTTCAAAGACGACCTTCACGATCGCAGCCAGAGCTATTTCAAGCTGTAAGGCAGAATACAGCAAAGAGATGGTATATACCGGATCCGAGGTAAAGCCTTCTGTAAAACTGACCTATGGTTCCTATGAACTGAAGGCAGGAACGGATTACACTGTTTCCTATAGCAATAATATAAATGAAACAGACAGTGCATCGATCCGGATCACAGGAAATGGAAATTTCAGCGGTACACAGGCCTGTACATTTAAGATCACAAAGATTGTAACAAACATCAATGACAGTTCAATCAGCATAGCATCGATCGGAGATCAGGAGTATCAGGGAGGAGAAGCCATTATTCCGAAGCTCAGGATCACACGGGATGGAGTTACTCTGGTAGAAGGTGAGAGTTATACTGTAACAGTAACCAACAATAAGACGGTCGGTTCCACTGCAACCATTACGATCCAGGGCATCGGAGCATATACAGGTACAAGAACCCTGACATTTAAGATCGTGGCAGCAGATATTACAGGTGCAGAAGTAGCACTTGTACAGCGGTCATATGAATATACAGGTGCGGCATTTACACCGGCAGTTGTAAGCCTTACAACCACAGGTGGAAAGCGGATCACAAATCTGTCAGAATTCAGTGTTTCATATTCCGGCAATACCAATGTCGGAACGGCAACCGTTACTGTGACCGGAACCGGCAGTAATTATAAGGGAACCACAACCGGAACTTTTGCGATCACGCGGAAATCGCTGAATGATTCACTGGTAATGAATGTGGGTACAGTGACTTATACAGGATCAGCGTTAAGTCCGGATATTACAGTAACCTTTAACGGCAAAACGCTTACAAAGGGCAAGGATTATGCAGCTGCATTTACAAATAACATCAATGCCGGAACTGCAAAAGCAAAGATTACAGGTCTTGGCAATTATGATGGAACAGTTGAAAAGACCTTTACCATTCAGCCTTTTGATATAAATAATGGCGGTTTTATCATGGTTACAGGTTCTCCATATACCTATACAGGAGGAGAACTGAAACCGGGATGCACTGTTCTGATAAGTGGAAGATCACTGGCGGCTGCAAACTATGATGTGACATATTCCAACAATATCAATGTCGGAACTGCAACGATCACAGTTACAGGCAAAGGCAATTATAAGGGAACGATAACTGAAAAATTTACGATCCAGGCGAAGCCTCTGAAAGACACTTCTGTGACTTACGCAAATCTGATGGCATATACAGGAAAGCAGGTTTGTCCGGAAGTAAAGGTAATGGATGGAGCAGTTGAGCTGAAGAAAAATGTGGATTATGATGTCAGCTATCAGAACAATACAGAAGTGACAACATCTGCACGGATCCGGATCACAGGAAAAGAAAATTATACAGGAACAATAGACCGGTATTTCTCAATCCAGAAACAGGAGATCAATCTCAAGGAGGCAGAGATAACGGCCGAGAACCAGACTTATAACGGCAGGGAACAGAAGCCGGCTGTTACAGTAAAGGTATCCGGTAGAGTGATCGATCCATCCGAATACAGTGTGCTCTATTCTGAAAATATCAATGCCGGAACTGCAAGGATCACGGTAAATGGTCTTTCGGATTCCTTTAAAAATACAGGATATGGAACCTTTACGATCCTTCCAAAACAGATAGAGAAATGTACAGTGTCCTATACAAAGAGCGTATCCTATACAGGAAAGGCTGTCACACCTTCCGTTATTGTCAAGGATACAGCAAGAAATGCAGTGCTGAGCGCCGGTGCATCTGCAGACTATACGGTATCGTATCAGTCTAATATAGAGCCGACAACTAAGGCTGTGATACAGATTATAGGAAATGGAAATTACACCGGTACATTGACACAGTATTTTGCAATTGTAAAACAGACGACACCGGTTACAAAGACAGATCTGTCTGCGGCAGTTATAACGGTGGCAGATCAGACTTACACCGGAAAAGCGTTAACACCTGCAGTTACTGTTACATTAAAGGGTAAGGTGCTGAAGCTGAATACAGATTACACGGCAGCATATTCCAACAATACAAATGTTGGTACAGCGAAGGTTGTGATAACCGGAAAAGGCAATTATACAGGAAGTGCGTCAAAGACATTTGCAATTAAGGCAAAGACCACACCAAATGTGAAGAAGCCTGGTGTAACGAAAAAGATTACAGTAAGCAAGATCAAGACAACTTCTGCAAAGATCACATGGAAGAAGGTATCTGATGCAGATGGATATATGATCTACCAGAAGCAGGGCTCCGGCAAGAAGAAACTTATAAAAACGGTGGGTAAGAATGCATCTTCTTACAATGCGAAGAAGCTGAAAGCAGGAACCAAATACACTTATAGTGTATATGCTTATAAGAAGTCAGGAAACTCTAAGATAAAGGGCAAAGAGAAGAGTAAGGCCTTTGTAACGAAGCCGTCAAAGGTAAAATCAGTAAAGACGACAGCGAAATCAAAGGCATGTAAGATAAGCTGGAAGAAGGTAGCCGGTGCCAGTGGATATCAGGTATATATGGCAACCTCAAAGAAAGGCAAGTATAAGAAGATCGGCGATACAAAGAAGCTGAATCTGACAAAGAAGAGCCTGAAAAAAGGAAAGACATATTATTTCAAGGTCAGAGCATACAAGACTCTGAATAAGAAAAAAACATATGGTGCTTATTCCGTTAAAGTAAAAGCGAAGATCAAATAAGCCGAAAATAAAAAAACAGCCATTGATGAAAAGGAAGCCGGATCCATATACGGATCCGTTTCCGATGCATCGATGGCTGTTTGTTATGGGTGAAATTATAAATATTATTTTGGCTGCTGATATGGAAGACAGGTTAAATGAATTCTGTAAAAAATGTATCTGCCATATGTTCCAGAAATTCAATGACTGCATCATATGGAAAAATCTCAGCACGGGTGACGGAAGCTTCCGGGGCAGGTGACGGATTCTGAATAATGTACGTCTGCAGAGCTTTTGTGATCTGTGACGGATCCTCCGGCCGGCATTCTGTAATATGTACAAGCTCCGGCTGATAAGTGATTTGTTCCGGTATATATGGATGAAAGTCCTTTAGCAGACGTGGATTGATCCTATCATATTCTCCATAAAAGTACCGGTCAGAGAAAAATTCTGCCAGAGGAATCTTTTTTTCCGGTTGTGAGGAAATGTGAACATACAAAGGTTGTCTTGTATCAAAACAGGTATTCCCTGCGGTATTTTCTATAGTAAAATAGTCCGGCCAGAAATCAGTCACATAGTGGGTATCCAGATGCAGATGTGCCAGGATGCCATAGTCAGCCGGTGACAATATCGCATCATCCGGGTAGAGAGCACGGATATAATCAAGATCCGGATATTTAGTGATCAGATTCTTCTGCCATGCCGGACGGAAATGCGTTCTTTCTTTATTATCCGTGATATCCGGCAGGATACAGCCGAGGAGAAACTGTTCCGGGTCGGCCTTTATTGCCAACAGACGGGAATCGGCTGCGGAAGTTACACCTGTATTTATTTTATTGATTATCATTTCACCCTCGATCAGATGCATCAGAAAACCGGGCATGTGACATAAACCTCCTGTAGATCATAAGTTAAAAAAATAATAGTGAGTTTCCATGGGGATGTCAAGCCGGAGAAAAGAATATTGACGGATGCCGAAAAAGAATATAAAGTTAGCGTTAGAAATAAAGTATCGAAAAGAAAGAGGAGGTACTTATGGGAACAAAGATCTGTCCGATATGTGATGGAAAAGTAAACAGTATTAATTTTTGTAAAACCTGTAAACGGTTTGTAACACCGATAGAAACCAGCCACAGCTTTTATCTGAACGAAAGACGAGAGCCTGAAGATTATCAGAGAGAGTATCAATATAGTGGGGATGTATCGGACTACAGTGCGGATAAACCTGAAGTTGAGGATGAAGTAACGGATTGCCATGATGAGTTTGAAACCGAGCTTCCGAAATGGGCGAATCGGACTCCGACATCGGCAAACCCTATGCCGAATCTGGATACGACCTATACGACAAAGAAAAAGAAATCGAAGAAAGCAGAGAGTGTGATCTCTGGCCTGCTTTTTCTGGCTGCGATTGGAGTATGCTTCCGGATGAGCAGCTTGTGGGATGCATGGCAGCAGTACCGGGATAAGCAGAAGATGCAGGAATCTCTGGATGAATTACATGAGATGCTGGATGAACAGGATGAGAAAAACTATGTAGATGAGAACGGATACAGCTACCGCTATATCTATCAGCCGGGAGAAACCACGGATTATGGCACAGACAGTCTGGTTGGCTTATCAGCCGATGAAGTGTATGACCGGGGAGAAGCCTGTGATGGTGTGGCTCATTATGAGGGCGTCACCAGTGATGAGCTGGAGGCTGCTTTTTTACAGAATGCAGAGGAAGATGACATTTTATTTGAAGATACAAGTACAGGGACTGCCGGGAATCTGAGTTTGTATGAATACTCGTATCAAAACGGAGATACATTTACATACTATAATAAAGAAAAGTATATTTCAGATGACGAATATGGCATTGATGTGAGCATAAACAGTGATCTGAATACACAGGCGATCCACTCTGTCCGAATATGGCAGTATCCGCCGGATGTCGATGATGGTTTCTGTCTGGATCAGATCTATGAAGATCTGGTAATGGCACTTGAGGATGAAACGCTTCAGGGCGACAGTCTGGAACGGACAACAGAGATGATCCGCTCCTATCAGGAAAAGGAGTATTCTGCGGATGATTCCAGTGCAAATTATACAGACCTTCAGATCGGAAAATGGAGCCTGACGATCAGCAGAGGAGAAACCTCTCTTGGTATTGCGATGGACTATCTGGGTGAATAGAAAGGTTAAATCTTCATGAACAAAAGCAGTACCATCTTGAAAGCCGGGAAAAACGTGGTTATAATGGATGCGGAATTGCCGGAAATATATACAAAAGAAGAATACAGCAGGCAGGCTGTATAAAAAGGAGGTTCTGATTGGACAACAATTTACCTGATAACAGTAATAACAACAATAATAACAATAATAACAATAATAATGGAAATAAGGGAAGAAACAATCGCTCGATCATGGTGATCCTGGTTATTTCCATTTTACTGACATTTTTATTCTGGCGCGTATTTGACCGGGTGTCATCCGGCAGGGAAGAGGAAGTCACATATGGTCAGTTTATCGAGATGTTAGATAAGGGCGAGGTTGGTTCCGTAAAGATCTATGGAAGCAAGATCGTATTTGAAAATAATGCCGATGATAAGGTGATCAGTAAGACAAAATATACTGCAACCAGAATATCGGATGACAGTCTGGCAGAGAAGCTTCGTCAGGCAAAGACGAAATATGGAACAGAATATGAAGGCATTGATGAGAGCGGAAGTGCCATGGTTGGCACGATCATTTCTTACATTGTAATGATCGTTGCATTCTATCTGTTGTTGTCGATGATCATGAAGCGAAGCGGCGGTGTAGGTAGAGCAAATGCGAAGATTTACGTTGAGAAGAAAACAGGTGTTACCTTTGCGGATGTTGCCGGAGAGGAAGAGGCTAAGGAATCTCTGACAGAGATGGTCGATTTCCTTCATAATCCAAAGAAATATCTGGATATCGGTGCGAAGCTGCCAAAGGGTGCGCTGCTTGTCGGCCCTCCGGGAACCGGTAAAACCCTGCTTGCAAAAGCTGTGGCAGGTGAGGCAAATGTACCATTTTTCTCCATGTCCGGATCCAGCTTTGTAGAGATGTATGTCGGTGTGGGGGCTTCCCGTGTCAGAGATCTGTTCAAACAGGCGACACAGATGGCACCATGTATTATATTTATTGATGAGATCGACGCAATTGGAAGAAGCAGAGATTCCAGACATGGTGGAGATTCCGAACGGGAGCAGACCCTGAATCAGCTTCTTGCGGAGATGGATGGCTTTGATACATCAAAGGGTATTGTGATCCTTGCGGCAACGAACCGCCCGGAGGTACTGGATAAGGCACTTCTTCGTCCGGGACGATTTGACCGCAGAGTTATCGTAGAGAAGCCGGATCTGAAGGGAAGAATCGATACACTGAAGGTTCATTCCAAGAATGTCAAGATGGATGAAACGGTTGATCTTCATGAACTGGCACTTGCAACTTCAGGTGCGGTTGGTGCGGATCTTGCAAATATCATAAATGAGGGAGCGCTGGCAGCCGTCAGAGATGGCAGAAGTCTGGTTTCCCAACAGGATCTGATCGGTGCGGTAGAGGTTGTATTTGCCGGCAAAGAGAAAAAGGATCGTCTGCTCAGCAAAGAAGAAAAACAGATCGTTGCTTATCATGAAGTCGGACATGCATTACTCGCTGCAATTCAGAAACACACGGAGCCAATCCAGAGGATTACGATCGTTCCAAGAACCATGGGTTCTCTGGGCTACGTATGGCAGGTTCCGGAAGAAGAAAAATATCTGGAATCCAAGAAAGAGCTGGAAGCAGAGCTTATAACCCTGCTTGGCGGACGTGCAGCGGAAGAATTGAAATTTGACTCTGTAACGACAGGAGCATCAAATGATATTGAGAAGGCGACCAAGACCGCCAGGGCTATGATAACCATGTATGGTATGTCAGATAAATTCGGTATGGTGCAGCTTGAATCAATAGAAGGACAGTATCTGGACAGAAATCTTGCCCTTCAGTGTTCCGATGAGACTGCAACCAAGATCGATAAGGAGATCCGTGATATGCTGCGAGATTCCTATAATAAAGCAAAGAAACTTTTGTCTGCCCATATGGCAGCTTTGGATTCTATCGCCAGCTTTCTTATAGAACATGAAACGATCACCGGCAAAGAATTCATGTCAATTCTTGCTCAGGTGGAACCACAGAGATAAATAGAAAAACTGAATGCAACAGCATTTGCTAATGATTAACGAAAAGCCACTGCCATATATCGCAGTATACACATGTTATTCCGCAAGACGCTTGCGCTCTGTTCCTCGGCGTAGCGGTACATAAAGTTGCAAAAGACGCAACTTAAGTACCGACGCTCGGAAAGGCTTGCTTCATAACAGTGTATGCTGTGATATATGCCGGTGACTTTTGATATTGTTATCTGAAAATGCTGTTGCATTCAGTTTTTTATGCCTGTTGGGTTCTATCTGAAAACAAGAATTATTTAAAATTGAAGCTGGTCGAGGTTTTTGCCGTAGGCAGGGAGGAAGTCAGACAGAAAGCGTTCAACCTCCGGAAGGTCGGCAGCCAGCTTGTCGACAGCGATCTTTGTGGATTCGTAGGCGCTGGAGAATTCCGGATTGCCGACAGAGGTTTCTTCCATACATTTGATAAGAGCAGATAGTTTATCTGCCGCTTTTACAAGCTTCCAGATATATTCATCTCCGGACTGGCGGAAGAAGAGTGGTTCATACTGTGGTTTCATTTCATCCGGCAGTTTGTTTAACAGCTTGTAGCAGGCTGTTTTCTCGATCATTTTAAAGGATTCCTTGATAGCATCGTTATAATACTTGACCGGTGTCGGCATATCACCGGTTATGATCTCTGAAGCGTCATGGTATAGTCCGATCAGAGCAGCCCGCTCCGCATTCAGATCCTTTTCATAATAGGTATTGCCGATCACGGCAAGTGCATGAGCGATAATGCTGACTTCCAGACTGTGCTCACACAGATTTTCTTCTCTGGTATTCCGCATCAACGCCCAGCGGTCGATGTATTTCATTCTCGAAATCATAGCAAAAAAATTATATTCCATCTTTATCTCCTTATTAAATAATTGTGAATATATCTGCAAAAAAATAAGAAAGTAAATTATATTTGGACAGTTTGACTTACCAAAACAGGGGCATTTGAGTCCGCCGGTACTCACATTTCGTACTTAGTGAGTGCTTGCACGAGCTTAGAACGAAAGCGCACCCCTGTGGTGTGATGGTGCATTAGCAGCATCTTAGTACCGCTGCAGGAGTAACTGAGACCTTAGCGAGGCTTAGCCGAGGTTAGTTCGAAGTTACACAGAGTGGAAACGAGTGGGAACGTCCCCTGGTTGGTAAGGTCAAAAGTGTCCAAATATATTATGCCATTTCCATCTTTTGCAGATATATTCACAGGTTAGCTCACTCCTTGTGGAAAAATCCGTACACCGCTTCGGCGGCATTCCGGTTCATGGATGGCACCTGCATCAGTTCTTCGATGGATGCCTCTCGGATCCTTGAAATATCCTTGAAGTACCCCATCAGATCCTTTCGTCTGGCAGGACCGATGCCCGGTATATCCTCAAGGATAGAATGTACCTGAGATTTGCTCCTGAGGCTTCTGTGATATTCGATGGCAAAACGGTGGGCTTCGTCCTGCAAACGGGTAACCATGTCAAATGCCTGTGTATTCTTTGGAAATTCCACTTCTTTATTGTTATAATACAGTCCTCTGGTCCGGTGGTAGTCATCCTTTACCATACCGCAAACCGGAATATTCAGATGCAGTTCGTCAAGAACCTCCAGGGCAATGTTGACCTGTCCCTTACCACCATCCATCATAAGGATGTCAGGATAGACTTTAAAACGTTCATCGGTAAATCGTCTTGTCAGAACCTCGCGCATACTGGCGTAGTCATCCGGTCCGTCGATCGTTCTTAATTTGAATTTGCGGTATTCATTGGGTCTGGCTTTTCCATTTTCAAAGACCACCATCGAAGCAACCGAATGGTAGCCGCTGATGTGCGAGATATCGAAGGCTTCCAGCCGTTTGGCAGATGGGACACCGATCAGTTCTGCCAGTTCCTTTGCAGCACCTTCTGTTCGAGCCTGCTCCCGTTTCAGCTTTTCAGTATCCTGTGTCAGAACAAGAAAAGCATTGTCACGCGCAAGCTTTAACAGCTTAGCTTTGTCACCTTTTTGAGGTGTGAGGATGTGTACCAGATTTCCCCGTCGTTCGCTTAAGTATTGTTCGATCAGCTCCTGCTCATTTACTTCATGCTCCAGAATGATCTCCTTAGGGAGAAATGGAGTAGAAGCGTAATACTGTTTTAAAAATGCAGCCATAATATCTCCATAAGATTCCGACTGCACACCGGTCATATGAAAATGTTCTCTGCCGATCATCTTGCCGTTTCGGATGAAAAAGACCGAGATAACGCCTTCGTTCATGTTGTTGGTAGCCATCGCGATCACGTCACGGTCATCGGTTGTTGTGTTGTCAACACGCTGCTTTGACGCGATGTGCTTGATGCTTTCGATCAGATCACGAACCTCTGCCGCCTGTTCAAATTCCATATCGGCTGCCAACTGTTTCATCTTTTCTTCCAGTTCTTTTACCGTCTGCTGGTGATGCCCGGTCAGAAAATGGATTGCCTGTCCCACCTGTCTGCTGTAGTCCTCTTTTGAGATGTAACCCTGACAGGGAGCCTTGCACTGTCCGATGTGGTAATACAGACATGGACGATCCAGCCCTGTTTCCTGTGGCAGCTTTTTGTTGCAGCTTCGCAGATGATATAGTTTTTTTAACAGATCAATGGTATCCTTGACAGCACCTGCATTAGTATAAGGACCAAAATATCTGGCGTGATCCCGGTGCATCTGATGCGAGAACAGAATACGAGGGAAATCCTCGTTGACTGTGATCTTGATGTATGGATAGCTTTTGTCATCCGTAAGCATTGTATTGTAGTGCGGACGGTGTTCTTTGATCAGATTACATTCCAGCACCAGTGCTTCAATTTCAGATTCGCAGATGATATATTCAAACCACGCGATGTGGCTGACCATTTTTTCGATTTTAGGTGAGCGTTTATATCCTGACTGAAAATACTGGTGTACCCGGTTATACAGATCAATGGCTTTGCCGACATAGATGATTTCATCGGTCTTGTTATGCATCAGATAGACACCCGGTGTATGAGGCAGTTTTTTTAATTCTTCTTCAAAATTAAACATACTTTGAATTCATATCCTTTCCGCTGCGTATTCTAAAAACAGCAGATTCACACATAAAAATCAGTATAACATAAGATTCAGAAAACAGGTGGCTTTTTTCCTGAAAAAATAAATTGATGAATTGACGATAAATAGGTTGTAGAATATAATGAAACAAGAACTGAAACTAGGGAAAACAGGAGGAGAAGATGGTTTATAGTATAACAGTATCCAAACTCATAGAGAAAATGAATCTGAAGAATTATACACCGGAGATCGATACCGATAAGGTGCTGATCCAGGATCCGGGTATGAACCGCCCGGCGGTACAGTTTGGAGGATTCTTTGAACATTTTGATGCAGGACGTATCCAGATATGCGGAAATGTAGAACATGCCTATATTGCAGCGATGCATACAGAGGAAGAAAATATCAAGATCATAAATGAATTTTTCTCATATAAGCCGCCGTGTCTGATATTCTGCAGAGATCTGGAACCATATGAATTTATTATAGAAGCAGGAAAGAAGCACGGAGTGCCTGTCCTCACATCAAGTGCCGTTACATCTGCATTTGTACATGAGGTAGATCGTTGGCTCCATGTAGAACTGGCACCAAGAATATCCGTACATGCTGTACTGGTCGATGTATACGGCGAAGGTGTTCTGATCATGGGTGAGAGTGGTATCGGTAAATCGGAGGCTGCTCTGGAGCTGATCAAGAGAGGCCACCGTCTGGTTGCAGATGATGTGGTTGAGATCAAGAAGGTCAGTGATGCGACGCTGGTTGGACGAGCACCGGATATTACCAGACATTTTATCGAGCTGCGTGGTATTGGAATCATTGACGTAAAATCACTGTTTGGTGTAGAATGTGTAAAGCTGGATCAGAACATCGATCTGGTTATCAATCTGGAAGAGTGGAGCAAGGATACGGAGTATGACCGTCTGGGACTGGAAGACCAGTATACGGAATTCCTTGGAAATAAAGTCGTAAGTCATAATATTCCGATCCGTCCGGGCAGAAATATCGCGATCATTGTTGAATCTGCAGCGGTTAACCATAGACAGAAGAAGATGGGATATAATGCGGCACAGGAATTATATAACAGAGTGACGCAGAATATTATGAAGGGCAATGCAAATAAGGAGGAGCAGTAGAAAAATGGCAAACTATGTATTTGGAGTAGATATTGGAGGAACAACCGTAAAAATCGGTCTGTTTACAACACAGGGTGAGATGGTTGAGAAATGGGAGATCACAACAAGAACAGATGAAGGCGGAAAATATATCTTAAGCGATATCGCAGCATCTGTTGAAGATAAACTGGCAGAGAAAAGGATCGAGAAGTCTGATGTAGCAGGTGTTGGAATGGGTGTTCCGGGTCCTGTAAAGGCAGACGGCACGGTTATCAAATGTGTAAACCTTGGATGGGGAATCTTCAATGTAGAAGAAGAACTCAGCAAATTATTAGACCTTCCTGTAAAAGCCGGAAATGATGCAAACATGGCAGCGCTCGGTGAGATGTGGCAGGGCGGCGGAAAAGGCCATAAGGATATCGTAATGGTAACACTTGGAACCGGTGTCGGCGGCGGTATTATTTTAAATGGAAAGATGCTCGCGGGAACCAACGGTGCAGGCGGTGAGATCGGACATATTTGCGTAAATGACGACGAGACAGAAGTATGCGGATGTGGTAACAAGGGCTGTCTGGAACAGTATACATCAGCAACCGGTATCGTTCGTATGGCAAAGATCATTTTAAATACAACAGACAAGCCATCCAAGCTTCGTCAGATCCAGTACATTTCAGCAAAAGAGATCTTTGATGCAGCAAAAGAAGGTGATGAGCTTGCAGCAACACTGGTAGAAAATCATGGAAAGGTTCTTGGAAAAGCACTTGCCCAGATCGCATGTGTAGTAGATCCTGAAATCTTCGTAATCGGTGGTGGCGTATCCAGAGCAGGAGATATCCTGATCGATACAACTGCAAAATATTTTGCACAATATGCATTTCATGCATGCAGACAGACCAAGTTTGCACTTGCTACACTTGGTAACGATGCGGGTATGTATGGTGGTGCGTGCAGTATACTGAATCAGTAAAAGTATTAAGTAAACTATGTGTAAATTACATAAATCGGGTTGAAACGCCCTGAAAATTCTATACATTTTTAATATTGAATTCTAAAAGCCTTTAATGTATGATATTGTGTGGTAGTGTTTGAGATTTTGAGAAATCAACTGGAACAGCATGCAAAACCTTATGTTAAAGGCTTTGTTTTGTCTATCAGGTTTATAAGATTCTTGAGAATCCGGAATAAAAACAGGTCAGGAGTTTAAAATTATATGACATCGTTTTATGAGAGCGCAGCAGCGATCACAGGAGAAAACAGAATAAAAACAAAAGAACCTTTGAACCGATATACAACCTTCCGGATCGGTGGAAAAGCAGATTTTATTGCTGAACCGGAGAAACCGGAGCAGATCGCAGAGCTTGCAGACCTCTGTAAAAAGGAAAAAGTTCCGTTTTTTATTATGGGAAATGGAAGCAACTTACTGGTATCAGATGATGGCTATCATGGAATGATCATTCATATAGCAGATGGAATGTCTAGGATCACGGTGGAAGGAACAAGGATCACTGCGCAGGCAGGTGCATCCCTGATTAAAACTGCGGTAACAGCAAAACAGCACGGACTGACCGGAATGGAATTTGCATCTGGTATACCGGGTAGCGTTGGTGGTGCTGTTTATATGAATGCAGGAGCATATGGCGGAGAGATGAAGCATATTATCACATCTGTAAAGGTGCTGGATCAGGATGGACAGATCTATGAGATCGCGGGTGCAGATATGGAATTCGGCTACCGCCACAGTAAGGCAGAACAGGATGGCTTGGTTGTGCTGGAAGCTGTAATTGAACTTCAGACCGGAGATATGGATAAGATAGATGAAGAGATGAAACGACTGGCAGAAGCGAGAATCTCAAAGCAGCCACTGGAATATCCGTCGGCAGGATCGACTTTTAAACGACCGGAGGGATATTTTGCAGGAAAACTGATCATGGATGCGGGACTTCGCGGTTATACTGTAGGAGGAGCTCAGGTATCAGAGAAGCATTGTGGTTTTGTGGTGAACAAAGGCGGCGCAACGGCGGCTGATGTTATGCAGTTGGTAGACGATGTAAAGAAAAAAGTAAAAGACAGTTCCGGTGTGGATCTGGAGCTTGAGATAAAGACACTGGGGGCATTCTAGGATGAGATTTGTAATTGTGACAGGAATGAGCGGCGCAGGAAAGACAACAGCGATGAAAACGCTGGAGGATGCAGGATACTTCTGTGTGGATAATCTTCCAATCCAGCTTATTAAGCGTTTTGCGGAAATTGCATATGATGAACAGATTCAAGTTGATAACGTGGCGATCAGTGTCGATATCCGGAGTGGAAGAGCGTTAAGCCAGTTGAATGCCTGCTTAAATGACATGAAAGAAAATGGATACCAGTATGAGATCCTGTTTATGGAATGTTCAGATGAGAAACTGGTAAAACGGTTCAAGGAAACAAGAAGGAATCATCCATTATCTGCAAAGAACGGAAGGATCATAGATGGTATCAAAAAAGAAAGAGAACTGATTGGCTTTATCAAGGATGAAGCCGATTATATCATAGATACAACGAATTTGTTGGTTCGGGAGTTTAAATCTGAACTGGATAAGATCTTTGTGCAGAATATGGAATATGGGAATTTTATCATTACCATTATGTCATTTGGCTTCAAATATGGAATCCCAAGAGATTCGGATATTGTGCAGGATGTAAGATTCCTGCCAAATCCTTATTATGATGAAGAATTGAGACCACTGACCGGAAATGATAAGGTGATTCAGGATTATGTCATGAACTGTAAGGAAGGACCGGAATTTCTGGATAAATTTATAGATCTGGTACAGTTCCTGATTCCGAATTATATTAAAGAAGGCAAGAACCAGCTTGTTATCTCGATCGGCTGTACCGGTGGCAAACACCGTTCTGTAACGATCGCGAATGAAGTATATAGTCGTCTGCAGAAATCCACATACACTGTGAGAATATATCACCGTGATATCGGAAAAGATGCAGTCGTAAAGAAATTGTAGAACAGGAGTGAGACATATGTCCTTTTCCTCGGAAGTAAAAGCAGAACTTGCGAAGAATATCAGCAGTGCCAGACACTGCAGGATCGCAGAGCTTTCAGGAATGATGTCGATGGTGGCAGATGTATGGTACAGGAATGGTTCACTCTTTAAACTCTGTATAACGACAGAACGCAGTATTATAGCAAAGACGATGGCAGCTTTGATCAAGGTATTATTTGATATCCGTATGGAATGTTCCGTAAAAAGAACCGGGAGCAACAGCCGAATCTACCGGATGGTGTTAGATCAGCAACAGGAGATCGAACGGATGATGCAGACACTGAAGCTCTCGCCTGATTTTGGGATATCTCAGAATGGCGTAGCAAAGGTAAGCTGTCAGGATATGACAGTCAACCGGATGGTTGTGCAGCAGCAATGCTGCAAACGGGCATTTATCAAAGGTGTATTTATGACATCCGGATCGGTCAGTGATCCGAAGAAAGGATATCATCTGGAGATCGTCTGTAATAATGAGGATCGTGCCGGAATGATCGGGAAGATCATGGCGGAGCTTGATATCGAAAGCCGTGTCATTGCCAGAAAAAAGTATAGTGTCTGTTATATAAAGGATGGAACCATGATCGTTGATATGTTGAACATCATGGGCGCTCACATTTCTTTAATGAATATGGAAAATGTGAGAATATTAAAAGATATAAGTAATAATGTAAACCGCAGGGTAAATTGCGAAGCAGCGAATCTGAATAAAACAGTCAGTGCGGCTGTCCGACAGATCCAGGATATCAATTATGTGATAGAAACAAGAGGTATCACATATCTTCCGGATAATCTGCGGAGTCTTGCAGAACTCCGGCTGGAAGAACCGGATGCGTCGTTGAAAGAATTAGGCGAGATGATGAATCCTCCCATTGGAAAATCGGGAGTCAATCATAGATTAAGAAAAATAAGTGAAATAGCAGAAGACCTAAGACAAAAGTCGTATGTGTAGGAGGAAAAAATGTTAGAAAGAACAGTTAAGGTAGCCATGACCGAAGGAACCGAAGAAAGACCAGTGGCAGTGCTTGTACAGATCGCAAGTCAGTATGAGAGCCAGATTCATCTTGTATCAGATGACAAAAAAATCAATGCCAAGAGCATTATGGGCATGATGAGTATGGGATTTACAGAAGGACAGGAGATTACGGTCATTGCAGATGGAAAAGATGAAGCAGCAGCAGTAAAGGAGATCTCAGAATATCTGACAGCGAATGCATAAAATCTTCTGTTAATTAATTGGTGTTTTTATTGCACGCTTTGGTTGAATGTGATAAAATCAGATTATTAATGGATATGTGTCATCGGAGGAAGCAGATATGGGATTTTTTGATGGGATTTTTAAGAAAATACCTTTCGTGTCCAGATTCTCGAAAAAGAAAGCACCGGTTAATAATGTAGAGTTACAGTATAACAAGGCTATGAATCTTATGGATAATGGTGATTCTGAAGAATCTGTTAAGATACTGGAACAGGTTGCAGATATCGGTATTATGGATACCCAGTACAAATCATATGGAGATGATGCCCTTCTCGCACTTGCTGAGTTTTATGAAAAGGGTGTTTACCGCAACGCAAAAATAAATGTAGATATGAACAAGTCTACAAAATACTACGAGAAGTATGTGAATCAGAACCGTGATGGTGATGTGATATACAAGCTTGCTAAGATGATGCTGGAAATCCAGAATTTTTCAAAGGCAATCAAGTACTTCGAGATGGCAGCAACGGATTATGGTATCAAGGCAGCATACATGAGCCTTGGTTCTATTTATGAAAGTGGTCTGAACCGGATTGATGAATATGGAAATAAGAGTGATTTCGTCGTTCCTGTTGATCTGGAAAAGGCAATGCAGTGGTATAAGAAGCTTGCTGATGCCGGTGACGCAAAGGCAAGGGCATCTTATGAGCGCGTGTTATATGCAAGCACACATGAAGACAGTCTGGAATTTGAGGAAAAAGATAAGCTGTATACGGAGATTTCCCAGAGAAGAAAAGAAAAGGGAAAAGAGCCACGATATAAGGTGATCGAGGCATCCAGGTTACAGTATCAGTATTCCTATGTACACAATCAGGTGGAAGGATATATCCACAAACTTCCAAAAGACTGGGTAAAGACGATTAATGAGTCAACCGGTGAAGAATATTACGCACCAAGCCTTACATATAAAGACTTTGCAATCTATGTTTATTATGACAGTATACCAAAGGATTCTAAGAAGACGTTGGAAAACTATCTGAGATATTGTAATGATGCATTTGACGAAGATTTACAGTTGAAAGCATATATTACAGAGTATGCAGATGGTATCTGCACGACATACTACCATAAGGATATGGAAAAGGGTATTGTTTCATTTGCGTTCTATCAGGGAAGACGACTGGCATGTATGCGTTTCGTATGTGCAACGATGGAGATCATTGAACAGTACGAGGAGATTATCTTCGAGGTAGCAAACTCATTTGCATTTATTGATCCGACACTGGTCAGTGAAGAAAGTGCAAACCGGAGAGATATGCAGTATTACAATGAAGCAATCTACTGTTACTATCTGGAAGATTATGAAGGTGCCATGAAGGCTGCAAAGCAGGCACTGAAGTTTGGAAGCATCAAAGCGAGTTATCTGCTTGTAGAGCTATACTATGATGAGGACAGCCCATACCGTGATCTGGAAAAGACGATTAGTTATGCAAAGCAGTTGTTTGAAGCGACGAAGGATCCGGAACTTGCGTTCCTGATTGGTAATGTATACGATCAGCAGATGAAAGATTACATGAAAGCTTTGAACTGGTACGAGAATGCAGAACGGCTGGGACATAAGCGAGTTGCATTCTATCTGGGACGTATTTATTATTATGGATTACTCCGTACCAAGAGAGATGGAAGAAAGGCTCTGGAATATTTCAAGAAGGCAAGAGAGAACGGTATACCGGAAGCAGAAGGTTATATCAAGGATCTTGAGGAATTGAAGGGTGAAGATCTCCAGACGGCCGTTGAGAAATGGGAAAGAGCGGTTCAGGCAGGAAGTGAATCTGCAGCAATTAAGATCGCAATGATGAAACAACAGCAGATTTTCTATATAGCAACGCCGTACGAGATTGAGAAAGCATATCTGGAAGCACTTGGACTTGGAAGTGCCAGAGCAGGATATGAACTTGGACGTATCTATCAGCTTCAGGAGAAACAGGAAAACTATAAGGGCGAGATCAAGAGTATCAAGTATTTTGAGAAAGCCTTTAATGCGAACTTTGATGACTGGGATAAGGAAAATCTGTTCAGAGTTATTAATTACAAGGTTGAAAAGGGACTCGATAACGAAGAGGCTATCAAGCTCTATATCGAAAATGCAAGTATGGGTTACGTTCCGGCTATCGAAAAGCTGTTTGAACTGGTTCCGTTTACAACACAGCAGATCTGGAGTTTGTATGATGCACTGATCGAGCTGGCAGAGACCGGTGATGAGACTGCTATCGTAGCGATGAACAAACTGGAAATGCATTATGTAGATCTGATTATCCGTGAACCGGGTAAGGGACAGAAGATTGTGGAGAACAAGTTTTTCCGCTTATGTGTTCCAAAAGAATGTTCAGCAACGATCAATGATGAAGGCGGTACGATCAAGCTTGCCGATTCTGTTGTTGAATTTGCGGTGGCTGAGATGCCTGTCAATGCGACAGCAGAGCAGGATTATCTGAAGATTTATAAACTGATTGTATCAGAATATCTGCCAGATGAGAATGCAGAGGTTATTATTGCGAACTCCAGAATGATCGGTTCTGCGATCAGAAGTTCGAAGGATAACATCCATACATACAGTATTCTTTTGATCAGCTCAAAGAATCAGTATATCTTTAAGCTTAGTTCGAAGGACAGACGGGAGATGATGCAGTTCAAAGATGTATTGAACACGATTGCAAAATCTCTGGTTGAGACTGGTGAGATCTACAAAGCAACAGGTGAAAACAGAAAGAACATTGGTCTTGCATTCCTTCTTAAGGCAAATGAGAATGGATTCCTTTCGATAGGAAAAGATGCTTAATAGAATTTAGAACAATATGTTTTAAAGCAGTATCTTGCCCGGAGAATAATTCTTCGGGCAAGTGTCTGTTGAAGCAGCATGTAGAAATGACAAATGTGTTTGTCGTAGAGGTGAGTACAAATGTTTAGAAATATCATGAACAATCTGGCAACATGGTATGAGATTGGAGAAAATAAAGCAGCACTCATTAGAGGAGGAAAGTTTGTAGGAAAGACATGGGCAGCCCTTGATTTTGCTACAGGTTTTTTTGATGAACACATTCTTATCGATCTGGAGCAGTATCCGGATTTTTGTCAGTATATTTCAAAGGAGAGAAAGCCGGAGAAACTACATGCGAAATTAACAACTTCATTGGATAAATATGACTTTCAGGGAAAGTTATTGATTTTTGATAATGTACAGCTTAGTACAATGGCGGTTCCGAATCTGGTAGAATATGCCAGGGTAAGCAGCGGCGTGCGAATCTGTATGCTTGCAACAGTGAATGGAATGTTGCCGGGTGAAGCAGAATGCCAGGATGATCTCTTTGTGTATGAGTTAACGCCGATGACCTTTGATGAGTTTTTAAAGGCAGGAAAAGGCAGAAAGCTCTGGAAGTACATTGAGAACCAGAGACTGGAAGGATTGCCGGAGGAGGTACGGGCAAGCGTAGATACGATGCTGGATGCATTTTTAGTGACTGGGGGAATGCCGGAAGCGGTAAATGCATATTACAAAAATGAAAATTTTGAAGAAGTTGACGGTATTTTGCAAAAAACACTTGACAAGATGACCGAATATATAGTAAAAGTAACACCGAAGAAACTTTTAACAAAGGTGATGCTGATCTGGAACAGTATTCCTGTTCAGCTTACCAAAGAGAATAAAAAGTTTATGTACGGATACGTAGATCCAAAGGCGAGAGCCAGAGAGTATGAGTCGTCAGTTGACCATCTTGTACGGATCGGAGTTGTCCGTCAGGTGTACCGTGTAAAACATGGTATATTGCCACTTGCAGAGCAGGTGGATGAAAAGTCCTTTGAGATCTATCATTTGGATCATGGCCTTTTAAGGATTATGGCAGGCATTCATTATTATGATATAGATCAGACCAATATCGTTGATACGATGGATGGCATGATAGCCGAGCAGTATGCGATGGAAGAATTATATGCGAATAAGAATATTGGCAGGTTGTTCTTCTGGATATCATCTGCAACAGCGAAGGTTGATTTTGTGTATGAAGGTGATGGTGAGGTTGTACCGGTTGATGTACAGACAGAGCCACATACGAAAGCACAGAGTTCCAAGGTGTTCAAGCAGAGATATAACAATGCAACGTCTATCAGAATTTCAACAGATGACATGTATATGAATAACGGACTTTTAAATGTTCCGCTATACGGCATCTGGAACTTTTAACAAACGCCGAAATAGCTCAGTTGGTAGAGCAACGCATTCGTAATGCGTGGGTCGAGGGTTCGAGTCCCTTTTTCGGCTTTGAACTTGAAACCGGAAAATCTTGTAAGATCAAGGTTTTCCGGTTCTTTTTATTGCTAAAAAACGTGTAGGTGTGCAAAAAGTGTGCAAAATTTTAAGAAAGTAATAAAGCAGAGGTATTATCCGTTTTTAATGGATGATAAAAATAATCGCAATTTTTCTCAGGTAACTGCTTTCTTGGGTGTTGGCAAAAAGGGCAAAATGAAATACAATAAAAAGATGGATAATATTTAGAATAAAATCGGAGATGAAACGTTTCATGAACATGAACTGGTATAAACATTTGAAAACGATCAACCATCATAAGTGGCTGGTTATGAAAAACTGCTTCCGGGTAGGCTTATATAAACAGGGACTGCTGCATGATCTGTCCAAATACTCATGGGCGGAGTTTTCAGTGGGTGTGAAGTATTATCAGGGAGACCGAAGCCCGAATGATGCGGAACGAGAGGATAAAGGCTATACAAGTGCCTGGCTGCACCATAAAGGAAGAAATAAGCATCATCTGGAATACTGGGTAGATTACAGCACCGATCATTCCGGTGCGTTAGCGGGCTGTAAAATGCCGGAAAAATATGTAGTTGAGATGTTCTGTGACCGGATTGCAGCAAGTAAGAATTATAATAAAGAGAAGTATAACGATTCTTTCCCATTGGAATATTTCAGAAAAGGTAAGGCTAGAAAGAATCATCTGCTCCATCCGGAAACGGATGCATTGCTTGAGAGTCTGCTGGTTATGCTGGCAGAAAAAGGGGAAGATTATACTTTTGACTATATACGGCGGAAAGTATTGCATAATAAAAAACCGAAGAAAAAATAGAAATAAGATCGTTATTGACAGTAACGTCAGACTGGAGAAAGTATACAAACGGAAGAGAGGCTGAAAAGCCGGAGGGATAAATATGGATTTTACACATTTACATGTGCATACAGAATATAGCTTGTTGGACGGCTCGGCGAAGATCAAGAGTCTGGTAAAGCGTGCGAAGGAACTGGGATATGATTCGCTTGCGATTACCGATCATGGCGTTATGTATGGAGTTATTGATTTTTATGAGGCAGCAAGGGCAGAGGGCATCAAGCCGATCATAGGCTGCGAGATCTATGTCAGTCCGGGATCACGATTTGACCGTGAGAATACCAGAGGCGAGGAACGATATTATCATCTGGTACTGCTCGCAGAGAACAATCAGGGATATAAGAACCTGTCTAAGATCGTATCCAGAGGATTTACGGAGGGCTTTTATTATAAGCCAAGAGTAGATCTGGAAGTGCTGGAACAATACCATGAGGGCATTATCGCGCTTTCAGCCTGTTTGGCGGGGGAGGTTGCCGTCAATTTAAGAAAGAATAACTATGAAGGAGCGAAAGAGGCAGCACTCCGTCATTTGAAGATATTTGGAGAAAACAACTATTTCCTTGAGATGCAGGATCATGGGCTGGCAGAACAGGCAACGGTAAATGCGGGTGTTATGCGGTTGTCCAAAGAGCTGGGTATTCCGATGGTCGTAACGAATGATTCTCACTATATACTTGCGGAGGATTGGGAGGCGCACGATATCCTTCTGTGTATCCAGACAAACCGGAAGGTACATGAAGAAGATCGTATGCGCTATACAGGGGGACAGTATTATCTGAAATCCAAAGAAGAAATGTATGAGCTTTTCCCTTATGCGAAGGAAGCTCTTGCAAATACACAGAAGATTGCAGACCGTTGTAATGTAGAGATCGTATTTGGCGAGCAGAAAGTGCCGGAATTTGATGTGCCGGATGGACTGACGGCCGAGGAGTATCTGGAGAAGCTCTGTATGGAGGGCATCAGGAAGCGTTATAACCCGGTAACACCGGAGTTGATGGAGCGTCTGACCTATGAGATCAATACGATCAAGAAAATGGGATATGTAGATTATTTTCTGATCGTATCGGACTTTATAAGATATGCAAAGGATCATGGGATTGCTGTCGGACCCGGTCGTGGATCTGCGGCAGGCAGTATCGTAGCCTATTGTCTTGAGATCACCAATATTGACCCAATCCGTTATAACCTGCTATTTGAACGATTTCTGAACCCAGAGCGTGTATCCATGCCTGATATCGACGTGGATTTCTGTTACGAGAGAAGGCAGGAGGTTATCGATTATGTTGTTCGTAAATATGGAAAAGAAAAGGTCGTACAGATCGTAACCTTCCAGACGATGGCGGCACGAAATGTTATCCGTGATGTCGGTCGTGCGCTGGATCTTCCATATACACTTTGTGATGCGGTAGCAAAGACGATCCCGATGGAGATTGGCATGAATATTGATACAGCTCTGAAGGTCAGCAAGGATCTGAAAGAGATGTATGAGGAAAATGCAGATGTCAAACAGTTGATCGATATGGCAAGAAAGTTAGAGGGACTTCCAAGAAATACCGGTATGCATGCGGCCGGGGTCGTGATCGGCAGAGATTCTATCGATGAATATGTACCGCTTGCAAGAGGCGGTGATGATTCGATCATCACCCAGTTTACAATGACAACAATCGAGCGATTAGGACTTCTGAAAATGGACTTTCTTGGACTTCGTACTCTGACTGTTATTCAGGATGCAGTAAAGTTTATAAAGCAGGAGACCGGAGTTGATATTGATATCGATCATATCGATTATGATGATAAAAAGGTATTTGAGTTGATTACGTCAGGTAAGACAGAGGGTATCTTCCAGCTTGAAAGTTCCGGTATGAAGAACTTCATGAAGGAGTTAAAGCCTCAGAGTCTGGAAGATGTCATAGCCGGAATCTCTCTGTACCGCCCGGGACCTATGGATTTTATTCCAAACTATATCAATGGTAAGGAACATCCAGAGAAGATTACCTATGACGTGCCGGAGCTTCAGGAGATCCTGGAACCAACCTATGGCTGTATTGTATATCAGGAGCAGGTTATGCAGATCGTTATGAAGCTTGCCGGATATACACTAGGACGAAGCGATCTGGTGCGCCGTGCCATGTCAAAGAAGAAAGCAGATGTCATGGCGAAGGAACGCCAGTATTTCGTATATGGAAATGAAGAATTAGGAGTGCCGGGCTGTATCGCCAGAGGCATCCCGGAAACAACTGCAAATAAAATCTTCGATGATATGACGGATTTTGCAAAATATGCATTTAACAAATCTCATGCAGCAGCATATGCGGTTGTTGCCTATCAGACAGCATTTTTAAAATGCTATTATCCGGTTGAATTTATGGCGGCGCTGATGTCATCAGTAAAGGATAACAGTTCCAAGGTGGCGGGTTATATTCAGTCCTGCCGCCAGATGGGAATCCAGATCCTGCCGCCGGATATCAATGAAGGCTACAGCGGCTTCTCAGCAGCCAAGGGTGCGATACGATATGGCATGTCAGGGATCAAGAGTGTCGGAAGTGCAGTAGTAGACCGGATTGTAGAAGAACGGGAGGCAAATGGACCGTATAAAGACATGAAGGACTTTCTGGTTCGTATGACACCGAAGGAGACCAATAAGAAGACGGTTGAAGCATTGATCCTTGGAGGTGCATTTGACAGCTTTGGTGTGAAGAGACGCCAGATGATGATGGCATATCCGATGATGATCGATGAAGTCTATAAAGAGCGGAAAAATTCATCTGCAGGACAGATGTCATTTGCAGAATTTTTTGGCGGTGAGTTTGCAGAAGCGGCAAAGACGAAATTTCCGGATGTAGAGGAATATGACGAGCAGGAGAAGCTGGCACTTGAGAAATCTGTGCTTGGTATCTATATATCCGGCCACCCACTTCTTGATTATGAGAAACTAATGAGTGAGAAAACGGCATTTTCATCGGTGGATTTCATGATCGATGAGGAAGAAGGACGGGCAAGAGTTCCGGATCAGAGTATCTGTATTCTTGGCGGCATGGTAGCAGGTGTTACGGTGAAGCTGACAAAGAACAATCAGAACATGGCATTTGTTACGTTGGAGGACATGGTCGGACAGACGGAGATCATTGTATTTCCAAAGAAATATGAAGATTACCGGGAGAAACTGACGACAGATAATAAGATCTTTGTAAAGGGTCGGGCGACGGTTTCAGAGGAGGACGCGAAGCTGATCGCGGAAGAGATCCTGACCTTTGATGAAGTGGCGGCAGGAAATGATTTCAGCCGTTATAATAACAGTGGCAGGATGAAGCCTCGCAGAGAAAATACAGGAAAACCGGAATTTACAGAGGGTGATCTGCAGGTCTGGGTATGCTTTGATGATAGAAAAGAATATGATGAGCTGGAGAAAGAGTTCCTGTCAATCCTGGAAGAATATAAAGGAAACTGTCCGGTATATATATTCATCAAACAGGAAAAGCAATACAAGAATATGGGAAGGGGCTTTATGGTAGACGGAGCTTCCGGTATCGTAGACCGGCTGAAGCTGGAATATGGTGTCAGCCGTGTAACCGTTCGTCCGAATAAGAAGAAATAGCAGCGTTCTTGTCTGGATTGCTTACATGGCAGATTCTGAAGGATTGCTGGAAAAGAAAATGACAGGAGGATGCAGGTATGGAGATCATTACTGCAAATTCAAATCCTAAGATAAAGAATATCAACAAGTTAAGTAAAAATGCGGCATTCCGCAAAGAAGAACAGGTATTTATAGTAGAAGGAAGCCGTATGTTCCGGGAACTTCCGGTTGACCGGGTAAAGCAGGTGTTTGTATCGGAAACGGCATATAGAAAATATGAAGCGGAGCTTTCTGTAAAAGGGATCACAGAACAGGACGGACGACTGGTTGTTGTATCAGACAGTGTGTTTCAGTCGATGTCACAGACGAAAACCCCGCAGGGACTTCTTGCTGTCGTGGATAGATATCATTACACGATGGATGATTTGATTTCTGTGATGGCTAAACATGAAGGGGGAAACACTTTTTTGGTGCTGGAATCCATACAGGATCCCGGTAATCTGGGTACGATCGTGCGGACAGCAGAGGCTGCTGACGTTACAGGTATTATCATTGGAGGGGATTCCTGTGATATATACAATCCTAAGGTGGTACGATCTACAATGGGAACGATCTTCCGGGTGCCATTTGTCTATGTGGATGATCTCATGGGTACGGTTGACAGGTTAAAGGAACATGGAATTGTTGTCTATGGGGCGCATCTGGACGGACAGGATCTGTACGCGGGAAAACTTGAAAAGAACAATGCATTCCTGATCGGAAATGAAGGAAACGGTCTGACCTATGAACTTTCTGCAAAGGCTGACCGCCTGATCCGTATTCCGATGGCAGGTCAGGTGGAATCCTTAAATGCTGCAATTTCAGCGACACTTCTTGCATATGAAGCATACAGGCAGCGAAAATGATCGGATAATAGACAAAACAAGACAAAAAAAGGCAGCATATCTTCTGGTATATAAGAATATATTTTATGGTATACATTCGAAGGGATATACCAGAAGGGAGAAAAAGCATGGAAAAAACATTAAACAATAACCAGGTGATCGTAGCGGGGGAGATCGCGTCAGACTTTACGTTCAGTCATGAGATCTTCGGAGAGGGATTTTATATGGTGGATCTTGTTGTTGCCAGACTGAGTGATACCTATGACGTAATACCACTTATGGTATCTGACCGGTTATTTGATGTAGAAAATTCCCATATTGGGGAAAAGGTGGTTGCAAGAGGACAGTTCCGTTCTTATAACAAACATGAGGAGACGAGAAACCGTCTGATCTTATCGGTATTTGTCAGGGAGATATCGGTACTGGATGATGAGGAGGACGAAGCGGGAAACAAACCAAATCAGATTTATCTGGATGGTTATATCTGCAAGGAGCCGGTGTACCGTATGACACCACTTGGAAGAGAGATTGCAGATATTCTGCTTGCAGTTAACCGGGCATATGGCAAGAGTGACTATATTCCATGTATCTGCTGGGGCAGAAATGCAAGATTTGCAGGGAAGCTGAAGGTAGGGGAGCATGTTGCGGTCTGGGGCAGGATCCAGAGCCGGGAATATCAGAAACGGATCGGGAATGACCAGATCATCAGCAAGACGGCTTATGAGGTATCTGTCAGCAAAATGGAATGTCTGGAGTAGCACGGCAAAGGGACGGTAAAGCAATGAACAGGCAGGGAAAAGAAGTTGTTACATATTGACAGAAACAGACAGGAATGATATAGTAATTTTATCTAATGGAAAAAAGAAAATTCAGTAGAGGCGCGGTATTTATCAGTAAATATATGGATATATATGGAGGTAGATGATATGTGTTGAAAGGGGATACCGCCGAAGGAAGCAGTTATCCATAGGGCTGTAACCTGGTTGTGCAGCGAATAACTGTATGACTGTCATCGTCACAGATGGAGGGCTACTTTTTCAGAAAGTATATTATTTCTAAAGGTCGGCGCTCGCGTGCCGGCCTTTTATACTGTATAGAAGAAGTAAAATTGATTCCACGAGGATTTACAGGTTTTAGATTTTAAGGAGGAAAAATTTATGTCAATTTTTGAAGGTTCAGGTGTAGCGTTAGTAACACCATTTAAGGAGAATGGCGAGGTTGATTTCGATAAGATGAAGGAACTTGTTGAATTCCATATTGCAAATGGTACAGATGCCATTATCGTATGTGGAACAACAGGTGAAGCATCTACATTATCACATGAAGAACATCTCGCATGTATAAAGGCATGTGTAGAATATGTAGATCACAGAATCCCTGTTATCGCAGGTGCAGGTTCTAATTGTACAGGAACAGCTATTTACCTTTCTACAGAGGCAGAGAGCTATGGCGTAGATGGATTACTGTTAGTAACACCATATTACAACAAGGCAACCCAGAATGGTCTGATCGCACACTTTACAGCTATTGCGAATTCTGTAAAGATTCCAATTATCTTATACAATGTACCATCCCGTACAGGATGTAACATTCAGCCGGAGACAGCAGTTACACTTGCAAAGACTGTACCAAATATCGTAGGTATCAAGGAAGCGTCCGGTAATATCGCACAGGTAGTTAAGCTTGCAAAACTGGCAGATGGCTGTATCGATATTTATTCCGGTAACGATGATCAGGTAGTACCACTCCTGTCATTAGGTGGAAAGGGTGTTATCTCTGTAACAGCAAATATTGCTCCAAGAGATGTACATGATATGGTTAAGAAATTCATGGACGGCGATGTAAAGGGAAGCCTTGATATCCAGTTAAAGACGATCGATTTGTGTGAGGCACTGTTCTGTGAAGTAAATCCAATTCCTGTTAAGAAAGCAGTTGAGCTTATGGGCTTATGCGGCGGAACAATGAGAATGCCATTAACGGAGATGGAGCCTGCACATGTAGAGAAGTTAAAGGCCGCAATGACAGCGTACGGCTTACTTTAGAATAAAAAGAAAATACAGATGATCCGGTAGAGGATTAGGCTGTATGATATAAACAAAGATGGACAGAAGGGATACAGGAATCTGTCTGTAGTATATAAAATCCCGCAGGTTCTGCGGGATTTTTGTTTAGTTTGCGGGTGCTCAGCCAAAGCTCATGTCTGTATGAGAGATTTGGCGGCTGCTACGGCAGAATGAGAAAAACACAGGATAAATGGAGGAAAAGAAAATGGTTCGAATTATAATGCATGGATGTAATGGTAAGATGGGACAGGTGATCACAGGACTTGTAGCGGATGATCCGAATGCACAGATCGTTGCAGGCATTGATATCGCAGATAACAGAGATAACGGATATCCGGTATTTACAGATATTAAAAAGTGTGATGTGGCGGCAGATGTAATCGTTGACTTTGCAGCAGCAGTAGCAGTGGATGCACTTCTTGATTACAGTGTGGAAAAACAGATCCCGGTAGTTCTCTGTACAACCGGTTTAAGTGATGAACAGCTTGCAAAGGTAAAAGAATGCAGTGCAAAGGTTGCAATCTTAAAGTCAGCCAATATGTCACTTGGAATCAACACTTTGATGAAGCTGTTAAAGGATGCCGCAAATGTATTTGCACCGGCAGGCTATGATATCGAGATCGTTGAGAAGCATCATAACCAGAAGGTAGATGCACCATCCGGAACAGCGATAGCACTTGCGGATTCTATTAATGAAGCAAGAGGCGGAGAATATGAATATGTCTACGACAGAAGTCAGGTCAGAAAAAAGAGAGATAAGAAAGAGCTTGGTATCTCAGCCGTTCGTGGCGGAACGATTGTTGGAGAACATGAGGTCATCTTTGCGGGAATCGATGAAGTGATCGAGTTCAAGCATACAGCATATTCCAAGTCAGTATTTGCAAAGGGCGCAGTAGAAGCCGCAAAATTCCTGGCAGGAAAACCGGCAGGCATGTATGATATGGCAGATGTGATAGGATAGGAGAAACAATGAAACCAGAAAAGGTTGTATTATGTGCTAGTTCGAAGTACGAACAGAAATTTTATCTGAATGAGGAGTTTAAAGGACTTCCGGAAGAAATAAAAAAAGAATTAAAAATCATGTGTGTATTGTTTACAGAGGATGTAGGTGGTATACTGAGGCTTGAATTTGACCAGGAGGGAAGCCTGAATCTTGTAACAGAAGCATTTGATGAGGATTTGTTATATGATGAGATCGGATGTGAGTTGAAGATCAAGCAGTTACAGAAGGACAAGCAGCAGTTGTTTTCCAGTCTGGAATTGTTTTATAAGGTATTTTATCTGGAAGACTATTAGAGGTGAGAGATGCTATTTGCAATTGATGTAGGAAATACGAATATCACGATGGGATTATTTGACGGAGAAAAGTTAGAGAAGACATTCCGTATGACGACGGGAATATCGAGAACTTCAGATGAGTTTGGTGTATTTTTGGGAGAATTGCTTCGAATGAGAAATCTTCCGTTAGATGTAATTGATGAAGTTATTATTGCATCTGTAGTACCAAATGTGATGCATTCCCTGACAAATGGAATAAGAAAATATTTTAAGTTAGATCCTCTGATCGTGGAGCCTGGGGTAAAAACAGGTATTAATATTACGATTCCAAATCCAAGACAGCTTGGTGCAGACCGTATCGTAGATGCGGTAGCAGCGTACCATATGTATGGCGGACCTGTGCTGGTGATCGATTTTGGAACTGCAACCACATATGATCTGGTAAATGGAGATGGTTCATTTATAGCAGGTGTAACTTCACCGGGTATTCGCCTGGGTGCAAATGCATTATGGAGCGGAACAGCGAAGCTGCCGGAAATTGAGATCAAGGTGCCGGATACGGTACTGTGTAAGGATACGATCTCCAGTATGCAGGCAGGTGTATGTCTTGGCTATATCGGACAGACAGAATACATTGTAAAGCGTATGCGGAAGGAATCCGGCTTTGATAATATGAAGGTTGTTGCGACCGGTGGACTTGGTAAGATGATTTATGAGAATACCGACTGCATCGATACCTATGATCCGGATCTGACACTGTATGGTCTTCGAATTATTATGGATAAACAAAAACAGGCATAGGAGTATTTATGGATTTTACGAATAAACTTGTTTTGGCGCCAATGGCTGGGGTGTGTGACCAGCCATTTCGTTTGTTGGCGAAAGAACAGGGCTGCGATATTTTATATACGGAAATGATCAGTGCAAAGGGACTGTATTATAATAATAAGAATACAGTACCGCTTCTTGCGGTATCGCCGGCAGAGGATCCGATCGGTGTGCAGCTGTTTGGTTCGGATCCGGAGCTGCTTGCAGAGATGGCGAAGAAGATCGAAGACCGTGGATTTGCATTTGTCGATGTGAATATGGGATGTCCGGTTCCAAAGATTGTAAATAACGGCGAGGGATCTGCACTGATGAAGGATCCGTTGCTAATAGGAAAGATCGTGTCGGCAATGACAAAAGCGTGTAAGCTGCCGATCACGATCAAGATCCGCAGCGGCTTTGACAGTGGGCATATTAACGCGCCGGAGATTGCACATATAGCAGAGGAAAGCGGTGCGGCTGCTGTGGCTGTTCATGGCAGGACCAGAGAACAGTATTATCACGGACATGCAGACTGGGGCGTGATCGCAGACGTGAAAGCGGCTGTGAAGATTCCTGTGATCGGGAATGGTGATATTCTGACTCCGGAGGATGTAATTCGGATGAAAGAGCAGACCAACTGTGATGCCTTTATGATCGGAAGAGGTGCGCGTGGCAATCCATGGATCTTCCATGAATTAAAGACATACTTTGAGACAGGAGAGATTCCGGCAAGACCGGATAAGCAGCAGGTGAAGGAGACGATGCTTCGCCATGCCAGACTGATGATTGATTTTAAAGGGGAATTTACAGGAATCCATGAGATGCGGAAGCATGTGGCATGGTATTCGGCAGGTATGTATGATTCTTCCAGACTTCGGAATCTGATCAATCAGGTAGAGAACTATGACGAGATGGTGGAACTGCTTGATGCATGGACAGATGGAATGCTGCTTTAAGTCATGTATGAATCCGCAGGTGTGTCAGACGTTGTTTGGAGTTATAATATAATACGTTTAGATGCAGTTATGATACAGTTTTGAAAATGTTTTAACATAATTAATAAGGATAATAGAAACAAATAGAGATGATTTTGAAATATATGCAGCCGGATGCGTGCGTGATTCAAAATTATTTCTATTTTTTTTAAGAAAAAATGCACTTTTGATGCTAAAATTTAAGAAATTACCTTCGTGGAAGTGTCCAATGTGCTAAGTTGTTGCATAATTGTTAAGATGCTAAAATGTGCAATATACACAATTAATTAATGCGCAAATTGGTTATAAATACCACAAAATAATGATGAAAGATTTTGTAGCTACGACATAATTAATAAAAATGGCTGGTTTGCTTGACCTTTTGATTGTCAGGCATTATAATAACGATACAAACAAGAGTTAATCTTTTTGTAACAATTTCGAAACCGAAAAGAAATTAAGGAGAGAATATTATGAAGAAATTTTCAAGCTCCAGCCAGATGTTTTCTGAGAATCTTAAGAAATATCTGAAAAGAGCAGGTATTGCTGTAGTATCCACTTCCCTTGGAGTTGCATCTGTGATCGCATTTGCATCCGATGAATCCAAACTCCATTCCGATGCAAAAATGATAGCTGTATCCCAGCTTGAATCTACAGCAATTGAAGATACTAAGGTTGAATATTCTAAGATTGAATACACAGATTTACAGAAGTCGATCAAGGACGCTGAGTTATCAGCTAAGATTGAGAAGACCGGAAAAGTAACAGAAGCAGTTGCATTGGCAAAGAAAGAAGAAGTACCGACAGAGGATGCCACAATAGCTACAGAAGCAGAGCTTGCTTTTGCTGAGAAGGAAGATACAACAAGTGCAAACCTCGTAGAGGATGTCACAGAAGAGACTGCTGAAGAACCAACAGAGGAAGCATCCTCCGCAGATATCACTGCAGAAGATATTACAACCGAGCTGGTAACAACAGAGGACACAGAAGTAACAACTACAGAAGAGACAGAATTAGCAAAGTCAAACGGTAAGAAATCAAAGAAGAATACAACAGAGGCTACAGATAAGAAGCAGCAGACAGGAATCGAAGCAACAGAAGCTACAGAGGAAGCAACAGCAGGTGCAATTCTTGTAGAAGATGACAGCTACCAGCCAGGAACTTATCTTGGTACATACACAACAACAGCTTATTGTGGATGTTCTCGTTGCTGTGGTAAGTCCGATGGAATTACAGCCAGCGGTACTTATGCAACAGAAGGAAGAACCATTGCAGCACCAAGCAGTTTTGCATTTGGTACAGAGCTTATCATTGATGGGCACACATATGTCGTTGAGGACAGAGGTGGTGCAATTCATGGTAACAGAATTGATATTTTCTTCTCAAGCCATCAGGCAGCTTTAAACTACGGAAGAAGAACTGTTGATGTATATGTTAAATAATTCAGTATAGACAGAGCGGGACAGAACCCAAAAGGTTCTGTCCTTTTTTGCGCAGCGAGTAGACCATGCCCTGCTCACTGTGTGGCAACGATAAAGCCCATGTATGGTAACAGTTTTCTATGATCGGTTATGACTCATTTCGTTTCTATTCGATACACTCATCTATTTGTCAGCAGTCGCCCTAACTCACCCTGCGGGTTCAGACAAGGGCTTGGTGCTGACAGCTAGAGTGTATCTCATTACGAAACTACATGAATGTCATTCCCGATCATAGAAGACTGTTACCATACATGGGCTTTATCTGTTATACATGTTATGCAGAAATTGTGCTTGCACATATTTCTATATGACGGCCAGAATTCATCGCGCAGATAAGTATCCGGACCTTATATTTTGTCCCGTATGTACGAAAATAGAGGGGAATATTTGTGAGATTAGGCAGGCAATTTTCATTGTGGGATCTGGCAGTTATTGGTATAATTAATTTAACTGTGAATTTATAGAAAAAGCTGTTGCAGACAGGTAATGGATGAGTGGGGTATTGCTGGAACGGCTTTTGAGAAAAAGGAAGGAGAAGGTATGAGCAGACAAAGGGACAAATGGGTTACAAGGGTCATAGCATGGATGCTGTCATTTGCAATGGCAGTAAGCCTTGTGGTGATTCCTTCAGACAAGACAGAAGCAGCGGGGGAGACGATTGTGCTGTCTTACAGTACGGATCAGGTGACAGCAAGTGGAAATGTGGATAATCAGGTCAGCCTTGATCTTGGAAATGGCGGATACAGCGATCTGTCGGAGCTTAAGAGTGCGGGGCTTACCAAGCTTCGTGTCAGCTTCGAGGTATCATCAGCCGATGGAACCGGAAATATTGGCGGACAGGCGTTTGTAAATGCGAAAGGAACATGGAAGGGTGAATGGATCAATGTGAATGCAGGCTCCGGCACTCAGACCGTAGAACTGGACCTGACACAATTCTATAGCAAATCCGGTCAGTTATATAATTTCGGTTTTCAGTTTGAAAATGTAACAAGTATTACATACAAGATTAAAGAGGCGGTTCTGGTAAACTCAGGCAGCAGTTCAGGTGGAGATTCCGGCAGCGGTTCCGATTCTTCTGATTTTGGAACAGAGAGAGAGTATTCATCAGGTGTGACAGCAACCGTGAAGAATCAGGGAACACCAAGCAATGACTGGTCAGGCTTTGAAATGGCGATCAGCAATAATACGGGAGCATCGATTTGTGACTGGATCGTAGTATTACAGGTACCATCCGGTACTGCTTCGGCATTTAAGTGTTGGAATGCAACCTTTGTGGCAGATGGTGATACGATCTATATGTATCCGATGCAGAGTGGGGGAAATGCAGTCCTTGCGGCAGGAACAATGCAGAATGATATACCAGGTGGTGGATTCGCAGCAAAATATGTAGATGCATCCAGTATTCAGGTAAAGGGAGTTTATTATAACAAAGGAACTTCATCTTCTGTAGATTATTCCCAGGGAGATACCAATGATAATACAGGCGGCTCCGGCGGTTCCGGTGGTTCCGGTGGTACCTCATCCGGTGATACCACAACGAATAAAGATCTGGATGTAGAATTCAACTATGCAAAGGCATTGCAGGAAAGTCTGTATTTTTATGACGCAAATATGTGTGGTTATCTGGAAGACACCTGTGCACTTTCCTGGCGTGGAAACTGCCATACCTATGATAAAAATGTAACATATACAAAGAATGGAAAAACCTACAATGTAGATGCTTCCGGTGGTTTCCATGATGCAGGCGATCATGTGAAATTCGGACTTCCACAGGGATATGCAGCATCCATGCTTGGAATGAGCTATTATCAGTTCAAGGATGCATTTGACGAGCTTGGTCAGAAGGAACATCTGAAGAAGATCACGGATTATTTCTGCGATTACTTTAAGCGGTGTACAGTGTATGAGGGAGATCAGGTTATCGCATTCTGCTATCAGGTAGGTGACGGTAATACAGATCATGGTGTATGGACAGCACCGGAGGGACAGACGATCAGTCGTCCGGCATTCTTTGCAGATGCGAGCAATCCGGCTACAGATGAAGTGAGTGTTGTGATCGCAGCGCTGGCATTGAACTATATTAACTTTGGAAATAATGAGGATTTAAAGACAGCAAAGGATCTCTTTACATTTGTAGAGAAAAATAATAAAGCATGTGCAACCGAGGGCGCATCAACATTTTATGCATCAAGATCATATGGTGATGACTATGCATTTGCAGCAAGTGCACTTGCTGCTGCGACAGGTGATACCTCTTATAATTCTATTTATAACGAATATAAAGATAATTCAGATAATGGTGTGAATCAGTACTGGGTATTGGACTGGGGAAATACCGGAGCGCTGGCATGTATGCTTCAGAAGGATACTGCAAAGATTGCAAGCATTACAGATGTATGCAAAGGCAAGAGTGCCATCGATGGAGTATTTAACTGTGTTAGTGACTGGGGCTCCTGCAGATACAGTGCAGCTGAGCAGTTTACCGGTCTGGTATATGATAAGCTGACAGGAAAAACAACATATGCAGATTGGGCAACCAGTCAGATGAACTATATGTTAGGAGATAATCCGAATAAACGATGCTATATCGTAGGCTATAATGAGAACTCTAGTAAATATCCGCATCACAGGGCAGCATCCAGATCGACAGATTCAAAGATCATAAACAGCAATCATTATACGCTGCTTGGAGCTCTGGTAGGTGGACCTGGTGCAAATGGAACCTATAAAGATGATCAGGGCGATTATTATTGCAATGAAGTAGCGCTTGATTATAATGCCGGACTGGTTGGTGCGGCAGCAGGACTTTATCTGGTTCACAAGAATGATAAGACAGTAAAATTATCTTATGCAAAGAAGAATGCAACGAATTACAGTACAAAGACAGCCTCTGCGGCAGAGCTTGCTGCTGTAGGTGTGAAGACTTATTACGGAACAAATTCCGGTGATGATACAGAGGAAGAAGTAAAGGCAACAGAGATCAAGCTGAATCAGGAAACCTGTGCGCTGACAGAAGGGGAAACAGTTACACTTCGAGCAACGGTCATACCAAAGACAGCGGAACAGAAGGTTACCTGGAAGTCTGAGAATGAAAAGATTGCAACGGTTTCGGATGTCGGAAAGGTAACTGCTCTTGCAGCAGGAACAACAACGATTACGGCGGCAACGATGGATGGGACCAAGCTTACGGCAAGCTGCAAGCTTACGGTAAAAGCAGCACCGAAGGCAGTATTTTCAACAGACCAGACTGTACTGACCTGTGCACCGGTTATTTATGGATATGAGACCGGTTCTGCGGCAGAACTGGTATTAGAGAATAAAGGAGATGCAGATGGAACTGCAGCGCTTCAGTTGGAGAAAGGTGCAGGAAGTGCATTTGCGTTATCCGGCGACAGTGAAAGAAAGCTTGCACCGGCAGGAAAAACAACTGTGATCGTATCATTAAAGAATGGTAAGGATGCAGGTACTTACAGCGACAATCTGCTGATAGAGGCAGATAATGGACAGTCCTTTCAGATTCCGGTATCTGCAACAGTTGAGAAATGTCCGGTAACGGGTATTACATTCCCGACAGCAGGAATGATCGTAACCGGTCAGACACTTTCTGAGTCAGAATTATCCGGTGGAGATGAGACCTATGGAACATTTGCATGGGCAGATGCAGCAGAAAAACCGGAACGAGGAACGTATCAGGGACAGGTGGTATTAACCCTTTGTTCCGATGCGAAGAAGAATTATGCATTTGACCAGATCACAGGGTATGATGCGGCAGCAGGAACGATCACACAGAATGTGACGGTAACAGTCAGCAGAGCAGGACTTCCGGCTATCACATTCCCGGAGGCTTCTGAGCTGGTATATGGACAGAAGCTTTCTGATTCTACCCTTGCCGGCGGTTCAACCGGGTATGGAACATTTGCATGGAGCACCCCGGATGTAACAATGGGCGAACAGGAAGTAGAAAATAGTATCAATCAGTATGAGGTTGTATTTACATGGAGTGATGCAAGCAAGAAGCAGTATCAGATCGAGAACTCTGATGAAGATGCTGTTTATAAAAAGATGGTTTCTGTAAAAGTACGAAAGGCAAAACAGACAGCGGTTCCGGATAGTGTGGATCTTCTTGCAAGAACAAAGGATACGATCCGGATCTCCGGTCAAGCGGGTGTCCGGTATTCCGTAGATGGAACGACATGGAAACAGGCAGTCTCCAATGGAGAGACAATTGAATTTGCCGGATTACGTAGCTTTACAAAGTATACAGTTTCAGGCAGATATGCAGAAACTGCAACTGCATATGCAGGAAAAGCAGTGGAATTGCTTACGGTATATACCCTTGTTCAGGATCCATATACGATCGATATAGCAAAGATTACGGACAAAGAATATCAGGATGCTTTACGGACAGATGATGGCAAAATAACAGTCAACTATACGGAACCGGTTCTCACACTTACGGAAGACGGCAGGGACTATGTGATCACAGGTAAGAATAAGGAGCTTGTTATTAAGGCAGGTGGGGCAACCAGGGTCACACTGGATCAGGCAGAGGTTGGAGCCGTTGCGATCATTGGAAATGCAGATGGTAAGACGGAGATCGCAAGAAAAGGAACGGTAACGATCGCAGGTAATGTTGAGACGGACGGCGGACTTGTGATCAGCGGAGATGGATTCCTTACAGTATCCGGAAAGATATCTGCAGCAGGAGATATAACGATCAAAGACGGAAAGGTATCGGTTGATGGAGGCGTCTTAGCAGGCGGCACAGTTCTGATCCGGGATGCAGAGCTTGTCGCAGGTACAGATGAGACAGGAACGGCGATCAAAGCAGATACTGTACGGATCGAGGATTCCAAGGTAACGGTCGGAGCAGATCAGGTTACGAAGGATCCACCGATCAAATCAGACAATATTATTCTGGTTGGAGACAATACAGTAGCATCCTCTTCAGGTTCAAAGGATATCTTTTCATCGAAACCAAAGGATGAAAATGGAGATGAGATCCCGGATACGATCCTGATCGAGAAGATCACGTTAAACAAGACCAGCGTGGTATTAAATATTGGTGATACAGAACGGATCGCAGTAGCGGCCGTTATACCGGCAAATGCAACACTGAAGACATTTGACTGGAAGAGCAGCAACGAGAAAGTGGCAAGTGTATCGCAGACCGGTGAAGTGAAGGGTATAAGTGCTGGAACTGCAATTATTACAGTAACAGCAAAGGATGGAAGTGGTGTTACAGGCTTCTGCACCGTTACGGTAAAGAAGAAAGAAACAGTAACACCGACACCAACGCCGAATCCGGAAAAACCGACAACCGAGAAGCCTACGATCGAAAAGCCGACGACCGAGAAACCAACAACAGAAGCACCAAAGAAGACGGTCAAACCGGCAAAGGTCAAGATTCAGGCAGCAACCAAAAAGATAGCTCCGGGAAGGAAGCTGACTTTGAAAGCAACCGTTACACCTAAGAAAGCGACAAATAAGAAAGTAAAATGGACGATCCGTAAATCGGATAAGAAATATGCATCTATTAACAGCAAGGGTGTGCTGACAGTGAAGAAAGCTGCTAAGGGAAAGACGATCAAGGTAACAGCAACAGCAGTCGGTAACAGTAAGGTGAAGGCAACCTATACGGTTAAGGTTATGAAAAAGGCAGTTAAGAAGGTTACGATCACATCGAAGAAAAAGGCAGTAAAGAAAGTAACGATCAAGAAGAAACAGTCTATAACCTTAAAAGCAAAGCTGACTCCAACAAAGGGAATCAGTAAAGAAGTGACATGGACCTCCGGTAATCCGAAGGTTGCAAAGGTAACAGCTAAGGGTAAGGTAATCGGAAAGAAGAAGGGAACGGTTAAGATCACAGCAAAAGCAAAAGACGGAAGTGGTAAGAAAGCAACCATTACCATTAAAGTAAAATAATTAATTCCATTTGTAACAGAAGGGAATAGAAAATACAGATGGCGGAAGATCGATCAAATTCTATAAAATATAAAAAACAGATTTGAGAGATACCTCCGCCGTCTTGTGTTTTGAAAATGGGTATGCTATAATGTGGACGCTTGCAGGTCGAATTCAGGATGTCTGGATGAAAGCATCGGAAAAAGAAAGCCTGCATAAATCAAAAGAGTAAATAAAACAGAAGGAGAGTGCCATATGGAATTGATATACAGAAGTACAAGAAATGCAAATGAAACAGCAACCGCATCAGAAGCAATCTTAAAAGGTCTTGCAAATGAAGGAGGATTATTTGTTCCTGACAGTATTCCTGCTCTTGATGTCAGTCTTACAGATCTGGCGCAGATGAACTATCAGCAGGTTGCTTATGAAGTAATGAAGCTGATGTTTACGGATTTTACAGAAGAAGAGTTAAAGCATTGTATCAATTCAGCATATGACAAGAAATTTGATACACCGGAGATCGCACCACTCGTACATAAAGCAGGTGCATATTATCTGGAATTATTCCACGGTTCAACGATTGCATTTAAGGATATGGCATTATCCATTCTTCCTTATCTGCTTACAACATCCGCAAAGAAGAATCATGTAAAGAACGAGATCGTTATTCTGACAGCTACTTCCGGTGATACAGGAAAGGCAGCACTTGCAGGATTTGCAGATGTACCGGGAACAAAGATCATCGTATTCTATCCAAAGCATGGTGTAAGCCCAATCCAGGAGAAGCAGATGGTAACCCAGAAGGGTGAAAACACATTTGTCGTAGGAATTACAGGCAACTTCGATGACGCACAGACAGGTGTTAAGAAGATGTTCTCAGATGAGAAGCTTGCTTCATACATGGACGAGAAAGGATATCAGTTCTCATCCGCCAATTCAATCAATATCGGACGTCTGGTTCCGCAGATGGTTTATTATGTATATGCATATACAAGACTGGTTAAGGACGGTACGATCCAGGCTGGCAACAAGATCAATGTTGTTGTACCAACCGGTAACTTTGGAAATATCCTTGCAGCATATTATGCAAAAGAAATGGGACTTCCGATCGCGAAGTTCGTATGTGCATCAAATGACAATAAGGTATTATATGATTTCTTTACAACAGGTACTTATGACAGAAATCGTGAATTTATCTTAACAACATCACCATCTATGGATATCCTGATCTCAAGCAACTTAGAGAGACTGATCTACAAGATTGCAGGAAATGATGCAGAGAAGAATGCAGCACTGATGAAGCAGTTAAGCACAGAAGGTATATATACGATCACAGATGAGATGAAAGCAAAGCTTGCTGAATTTGCGGGCGGTTATGCAACAGAAGCGGAAACCTCGGCAACGATCAAGAAAGTATATGAGTCGGATTCTTATATCATGGATACACATACAGCAGTAGCAGCAACCGTATATGACAAGTATGTAAAAGAAACAGGAGATAAGACTCCTACGGTTATCGCTTCTACAGCAAGCCCATACAAGTTTACAAGAAGTGTTATGGAATCTATCGATGAAGCTTATGCAGCAAAGAGTGACTTTGAATTAGTCGATGAGCTCTGCAAGTTATCCGGTGTAAAGATTCCACAGGCAATCGAGGACATCCGTACAGCTCCTGTTCTTCACGACACAGTATGTGACAAAGAAGAAATGGAGAGCGTCGTAAAGAAGTTCTTAAACATCTAAAAACAGATGCCGGTCAGATATGACAGGCAATACAGAAACAGAATAAATGACAGTTCATTAATACCATCCTGTCACTAAACAAAACTAGGAAAAAACGCGCATGAAGGGCATTTTCCTATATGCGCGTTTTTTACATAGGAATGTTATATTGCACAGCTGTCAGTTTGTACGATGTAATCGCCCGACTTGTTTCGTTTCTATTCGACCTGCACGCCTATTTGTCAGCAGTCGCCCAAACTCACCCATACGGGTTCAAACATGGGCTTGGTGCTGACAGCTAGTGCAGGTCTCATAACGAAACTACACAAATGTCGATGCTTATTACATCGTGCAAGCTGACAACTGTGTAATATAACATTCGAAAATAAAAGAAAGAGGAAGATATGTACAGTTTAAAGACAAATTCAAGTTTTGACAGCGCGCATTTCCTTGCGGGCTATGAGGGTAAATGTAGAAATCTGCACGGACACCGCTGGACGGTTGAAGTTGAAGTCGGCGGCGAGAAGCTGATGCAGGACGGACAGACCAGAGGCATGGTTGTAGATTTTGGAGATCTGAAAAGGGATCTCAGAGAGAAAACAGAAGGGATGGATCATTGCCTGATTATGGAGAAAGGTACATTGAAGGAAAAAACGATGGAAGCACTGGCAGAAGAACAGTTCCGTATCATCGAGCTTCCGATGCGTCCGACAGCAGAGAATCTGGCAAAGTATTTTTATGAATATATGGCAGATAAGGGATATCAGGTGCTTCGTACCACAGTTTATGAGACCCCGACCAATGCAGCGACGTATATGGCATAATAGCAGAAGAAAAACTATATAGCGTAAAATAATATAAGACAAAAAAGACTTAGAATAAATAACAGGCAAGATCAAGGATGTCATAATAGATAAATGACATCGAAGGATATCATATACAAAAAGTAAGAAGGAAATAGAAATGGCAAAATTTAAAGTAGCAGAACGATTTGTCAGCATCAACGGTGAATCCGTAAAAGCCGGAGAACTGGCGGTATTTATTCGTTTTACAGGCTGCAACCTGAATTGCAGTTACTGTGATACCAAATGGGCAAATGAAGCAGATGCCCCATACGAAGAACTGACGGATGAAGAGATCTATGACTATATCAAGCGAACCGGAGTCAGAAACGTGACATTAACCGGTGGAGAACCGTTGATCCAGGAGGATATCGATAAGCTGCTCCTGATGCTGGCGATGGATGAGGAACTTCAGGTAGAAGTAGAGACAAACGGGAGTGTGGATATCGCGGAGTTTAAAGCGTTGACAGACCGGGTAGCATTTACACTTGATTATAAGCTTCCGGGAAGCGGAATGGAAAGCAATATGTGTTTCTCCAATTATAACTACATTGATAAGAAGGATGCGGTAAAGTTCGTATCCGGCTCGATCAAGGATCTGGAAACAGCAAGAGACATTATTCATGAATGGGCATTGGATATCAAATCAAACGTCTATATCAGTCCGGTATACGGCAAGATCAATCCGGAGGATATCGTTGATTTTATGATCGAGAATGAAATGAATGGTGTAAAATTACAGTTACAGCTTCATAAGTATATCTGGGATCCGGAGATGCGTGGAGTGTAAAACGGATGAAACCGCAGATATTGATATTAACATATTATTTGGATAATCGATTAAGAGTAATAAGAGAATGGAGTAGAAATGGCAATTGATAAAGAAGCAATAAAGGAGCATATTCGTGGAATCCTTGTAGCACTTGGTGATGACCCTGACCGGGAAGGCTTAAAAGAGACACCGGACCGTGTTGCGCGAATGTATGAAGAAGTATTTGAGGGAATGAATTATACCAACGATGAGATTGCTGAGATGTTTGGCAAGACATTCAAAGAGGAAGATGCGGCACATACAAGTGATATGGTATTCGTAAAGGATATCGAGGTGTTCAGTTACTGCGAACATCATATGGCACTGATGTATGATATGAAGGTGTCAGTGGCATACATCCCACATGGCAGGGTCTTAGGACTCAGCAAGATCGCACGGATCGCAGACATGGTAGCGAAGCGGTTGCAGCTTCAGGAGCGGATCGGATCCGATATCGCATATGTGGTTGGAAAGGCAGCAGGCTCACCGGATGTAGCCGTATTGATCGAGGCCAATCATAGCTGCATGACAGCAAGGGGCATTAAGAAGCCGGGAACGAAGACCTATACAACGACGTTCCGTGGAGCATTTGAGAATGATGTGAATTTACAGAATAAAGTATTGATGATGAACCGATAGGAGGATATGAAAGATGCAGAATTTGAAGAACAGAGATGAAGCAGTTGTTGTATTCAGTGGTGGACAGGACAGTACGACCTGTCTGTTATGGGCACTTAAGAAGTATAAAAAAGTATACGCAGTATCATTTGACTATGGACAAAAGCATGTAAAAGAATTAGAATGTGCAAAGAAGATTGCTGAAAAATTTGGAGTAGAGCATCATATTCTGGATATGAGTCTGTTGAATCAGCTTGCACCAAATTCATTGACAAGAAGAGAGATGAAGGTAGACGAGAATGCGCCGGAGGTCGGTACACCGAATACATTTGTAGATGGAAGAAACATGGTATTCCTGACATTTGTAGCGATCTACGCAAAACAGAAGGGCGTCAGCGACATCATAACAGGTGTCAGCCAGAGTGATTTCTCCGGCTATCCTGACTGCAGAGATATTTTCATCAAATCATTGAATACAACACTGAATCTTGCGATGGACTATGAATTCGATATTATCACACCATTGATGTGGATCGATAAGATGGAGACATGGAAGCTGGCAGATGAACTCGGCGGACTTGATGTTATCAGAGATATGACACTTACTTGTTATAATGGTATTCCGGGTGAAGGATGCGGTCATTGTCCATCCTGTAAGCTCAGAAAAAAAGGATACGATCTTTACATGGAATATAAAAAGAATCACAATGCATAAAGCATAAGTCAGACGGGAACAGAGCAATCGGATAAATGTGTTCCTGTAAACAGTAATGAGGTATGAATATGAAGAAGATGCTGTTTATTGTAAATCCCAAAGCGGGACGAACAACTTTGAAGAATTGTCTTATAGATGTGATAGATGTCTTTTGCAAGAAAGAATATGAAGTCAGAATTTATCTGACACAGGGAGTCGGCGATGCTGCCCGTGTCGTAAAAGAAGAAGGAGAGAACTACGATGTGATCGTATGTGCCGGAGGTGACGGAACGCTTGGTAATACAGTCACAGGATTTATGGAATGTGGACTGAACCGGCCGCTTGGCTATATCCCATGTGGCTCGACAAATGATTATGCCAGAAGTCTTGAGATCCCGAAAGAAGCAATCGAGGCAGCAGAACAGCTTGTCACTGCCGCACCTTTTTCAGTAGATGTCGGAGAATTGAATAAGAATTATTTTGTCTATGTTGCAGCATTTGGCATATTCTCTGATACATCATATGCAACCCCTCAGAATATGAAGAATATTTTAGGACATGCGGCATATGTATTACAGGGTATGAAGAGTCTTGTAAATGTTCCCACATATAATCTGAAGATAGAATTTAATAACCAGACATATACCGGTGAGTTTATGTTCGGTATGATATCGAATTCAGTATCGGTCGGCGGATATAAAAGTCTGACCAGCCATGGAGTTGAATTCGACGATGGTTTATTTGAAGGAGTCCTGATTCGCAAGATCCAGAATCTTGCAGATCTCCAGAGAATCATCAATTCGCTGCTCCTTGGAAATACGAATGAGACCAATATGGTAGCATTCCGAACCAATCGTGTCGTGATCGAGAGCGAAGAACCGATCGCATGGACACTGGATGGAGAGTATGGCGGGGAGTATACCACATCCGAGATCTCTGTACATCGGAGAGCAGTTTCTCTGCTGGTATCACCGGAAGAAGAAAAAGAAGAAGTTAAGTAGTTCAAACTGAGTTGAAAGAAAGAGGTTTACAGTTATGGGTAAATATTTTGGAACAGATGGATTCAGAGGTGAGGCAAATAAGGATCTTACTGTACAGCACAGCTTCAAGGTCGGACGTTATCTTGGCTATTATTATGGCAAGAAGAATCCGGAAGGCAAGGCAAAGGTGGTTATCGGTAAGGATACCAGACGTTCAAGTTATATGTTTGAATATGCATTAGTTGCGGGCTTAACGGCAAGTGGTGCAGATGTATATCTGATGCATGTAACACCGACGCCAAGTGTTTCTTATATTGTCAGAACGGATGGCTTCGACTGTGGAATCATGATCTCGGCAAGCCACAATCCATACTATGACAATGGTATCAAGATCATCAATGGCATGGGTTACAAATTAGAGGCTGCGGTTGAAGAAGAGATCGAGCGTTATATCGATGGTGAGATTCCGGAGATTCCACTGGCTACAAAAGAAAATATCGGATGCACGATTGATTACTCTATGGGAAGAAACCGTTACATGGGATACCTGATGACGATCCCTACCCGATCCTTTAAGAATATGAGAGTTGGCCTGGACTGTGCAAATGGTGCAGCCTATCAGGTTGCAAAGGCAGTATTTGATGCACTCGGAGCAAAGACCTATGTAATCAATAATGATCCGGACGGAACCAATATCAATACAAATTGTGGATCTACCCATATTGAGGGACTGCAGAAGTTTGTAGTAGAAAAAGGACTGGATGTAGGATTTGCTTATGACGGTGATGCAGATCGTTGTCTGTGTGTTGATGATAAGGGTGAGTTAGTAGACGGAGATAAGATCCTGTATGTCTGCGGACGTTATATGAAGGAACGTGGAGAACTGAATAAGAATACCATCGTAACAACGATCATGTCAAACCTTGGCTTATATAAAGCACTGGATAAGAAGGGAATCTCCTATGATAAGACAGCAGTCGGTGACAAATATGTATTTGAATCCATGATGGAGCATGGATATTCTATCGGCGGCGAACAGTCAGGACATATCATCTTCTCCAAATATGCAACGACCGGAGATGGTGTATTGACGTCTTTGAAGATCATGGAAGTTATTCTGGAACGCAAATGTAAATTATCAGAGTGCTTCAAGAGCCTGACAATTTTCCCACAGCTTCTGGTGAATGTAAAGGTATCCAGTAAGGATGCGGTTATGAATGATCCGGATGTGCAGGCATTAAATCAGAAGATCGCAGAGGAGCTTGGTTCTGACGGAAGACTTCTTCTTCGCCAGAGCGGAACAGAACCGCTTATCCGTGTTATGGTAGAAGCAGAGAGTGATGAGCTCTGCAACAAATATGTATATCAGATGGTAGATCTGATCAAAGAGAAAGGTTATGCAATATAGAGAAAATGGCTGTTAATTTCCGGAATAATTTTTCACATTCCAACATTGACAGAAAAACAGAAAACGTATAAAGTCTTAGTGTGTTAAAAAATAAAATACGAGAGGCAAAACATGAACGAGAATATAAGATCCCATTATTTTGAGAATGATGACAAGATGCATGAAGAATGTGGTGTTTTCGGAATGTATGATTTTGACAACAATGATGTTGCAACCTCCATTTATTATGGATTGTTTGCATTGCAGCATCGAGGACAGGAGAGCTGTGGTATCGCAGTATCAGACACGGAAGGTCCCAAGGGGAAGGTAAGCTCCATGAAGGGCATGGGTCTGGTAAACGAGGTGTACACACCTGAATCCTTTGAGAAATTAAAAGGAAATATCGGTGTCGGACATGTCAGATATTCAACTGCCGGCGCGAGTACGATAGAAAATGCTCAGCCATTAGTCTTGAACTATGTAAAAGGTACACTTGGTCTTGCACACAACGGTAATCTGATCAATGCGCCGGAGCTTCGTAAGGAACTGGCACTTACAGGTGCGATCTTCCAGACGACGATCGACTCCGAGGTTATTGCTTATCATATCGCAAGAGAACGTGTGAACAGTGCAAGTGCCGAGGAAGCAGTTATGAAAGCACTCAGAAAAGTGAAGGGATCTTATTCACTTGTAGTAATGAGTCCAAGAAAGCTGATCGGAGCCAGAGATCCATTTGGATTCCGCCCGCTCTGTATCGGAAAACGTGATAATGCCTATATTCTTGCATCGGAAAGCTGTGCCCTTGATACGATCGGTGCAGAATTTATCCGTGATGTAGAGCCCGGAGAAGTCGTAACGATCTCACCGGAGTATGGTATTCAGTCCTATAAGGATATGTGTCAGGAGAAGCATGCAAGATGTATCTTTGAATATATCTATTTTGCCCGTCCGGATTCCGTATTTGACGGAATGGGAATCTATGAATCCCGACTGATCGCGGGAAGATGTCTTGCAAAGGACAGTCCGGTAGATGCAGATATGGTTGTAGGTGTTCCGGAATCGGGAAATGCAGCAGCTCAGGGATATTCACTGGAATCCGGCATTCCATACGGAACGGCATTTGTCAAGAATGGCTATGTCGGCAGAACATTCATCAAGCCACAGCAGAGCCAGAGAGAGTCCAGTGTCCGCGTGAAGTTAAATGTATTAAAAGAAGCGGTAAAGGGTAAGCGTATCATTATGATCGATGATTCCATTGTCAGAGGTACAACCTCAGACCGTATCGTAGGAATGCTTCGCGAGGCTGGCGCAAAGGAAGTTCATGTAAGGATCAGTTCGCCTCCGTTCTTATATCCTTGTTATTTTGGAACGGATATCCCGGACAGAGAGCAGTTGATCGCATATAACCGTTCGGTTGATGAGATCTGCAAGATCATCGGCGCCGATTCCCTTGCTTATCTTCGCAAGGAGCGGCTGGTAGAGATCTCCGGTGGAAGACAGTACTGCCACGGCTGCTTTACAGGGGAATATCCGATGGAGCCACCAAAGGAAGATATCCGCGGAGAACATGAGGATTTCAAACGCGGTGAAGATTCAAAAGTAAAATAAAGAAATACAGGAGAGGTAAAAATGAGTACAGACAGATACACAAGCCCATTCTGCGAGAGATATGCAAGTAAAGAAATGCAGTATATTTTCTCTCCGGATAAGAAGTTTAAGACATGGAGAAAATTATGGATCGCCCTTGCAGAAACGGAGTATGAACTCGGCCTTTCTGAAAACGGCAAGCCGGTTATCTCACAGGAGCAGATCAATGAGTTAAAGGCACATGCAGAGGACATCAATTATGATGTAGCAAAAGAGCGTGAGAAGATGGTTCGTCATGATGTTATGAGCCATGTATATGCATACGGCGTTCAGTGCCCAAAGGCTGCCGGCATCATCCATCTGGGAGCAACAAGCTGCTATGTTGGTGATAACACAGATGTTATCGTTATGACAGAGGCTATGAAGCTTGTCAGAAAGAAATTATTAAATGTGATCAACGAACTGTCCAAGTTCGCTATGGAATATAAAGATCTGCCGACACTGGCATTTACCCATTTCCAGCCTGCACAGCCAACAACTGTTGGTAAGCGTGCAACCTTATGGCTTCAGGAACTGATGTTGGATCTGTCTGATCTGGATTACATGATCGGTCAGCAGAAGCTCCTGGGATGTAAGGGAACAACAGGAACACAGGCAAGCTTCTTAGAGCTCTTTAACGGAGATCATGAGAAGGTTCGTCAGATCGATAAGAAGATCGCAGAGAAGATGGGATTTGAAGCATGCTATCCTGTATCAGGACAGACTTATTCCCGTAAGGTAGATTCCAGAGTGTTAAATGTACTTTCCGGTATCGCACAGAGTGCACATAAGTTCTCAAATGATATCCGTTTGTTACAGCACTTAAAAGAGATCGAGGAGCCATTTGAAAAGAACCAGATCGGTTCATCAGCAATGGCATATAAGAGAAATCCGATGAGAAGTGAGAGAATTGCATCTTTATCAAACTACGTTATGGCTGATGCATTAAATCCTGCATTTACAGCAGCAACACAGTGGTTTGAGAGAACACTGGATGATTCCGCAAATAAACGTGTATCTGTTCCGGAAGCATTCCTTGCAATCGACGGTATCTTAGACCTGTATCTGAATGTTGTAGATGGTCTGGTTGTATATGATAAGGTTATCTATCAGAGATTCATGAAGGAGATTCCGTTTATGGCAACTGAGAATATCATGATGGATGCTGTAAAACGTGGCGGCAATCGTCAGGAGCTGCATGAGCTTATCCGTGAATACTCCATGCAGGCAGGCACAACTGTAAAGAAAGAGGGCAAGGAAAATAACCTTGTTGATCTGATCGCAGCAGATCCTGCATTTGGCATGACCAAGGAAGAGATCGAAGCCATCCTTGAGCCAAAGAACTTTGTCGGACGCGCACCGGAGCAGACCGAAGAATTCATCACAGAGGTTGTAAAGCCGGTACTTGATGCAAATAAAGACATACTTGGCATGACCGCTGAGATTAATGTATAAGAATTAGATTATATAATTGTTGGGACTATTGTTTTTAGAATTATTATTCAAAAGATAATAGTCCCAATATTTATATATGTATAGTAAAAAGAGGTGAATGGATGCCGATTACAAAAGAGTTTAAAACTATAGATGAGCAAATTTCAGGTCTTGTTGATCGAGGATTAAAATTTAAGGATAAAAAGAAAGCAGCGGAGATATTAAAGAGATATAACTATTTTGATGTTGTTAATGGCTTTGAGAGTATTTTATTAAAGAAAAACATGGTAGAAAAAACATATGAAAAGGTATATTTTGAGGATTTTAGAGATTTATATTTCTTTGACATGCAATTAAAGAAGTGTACTCTTTTTAAAATATTTGATATAGAGTCAAGACTAAGAACTTCAATTGCATATAATTTCGCTGAAGAATACTGTAGAACATCAGCTGATACAATGAACTATACTAATCCAGTTTATTATGAAGTTCCATGCTCAACAGATAAACATATGAAAAATATTTTCTCTACATTTGATTTATTTAGGACGACACAGTTATCACAAAGTGGAAGGGTAAAAAGGAAGTCTTTTATAGATGAGTTAAAAAAAGACAGAGATTATGTATGTCAGTATACAGAGCCGCCGTTTTGGGTTGTTATCAAGGCATTGCCGTTAGGAAGCTTATATTATACATTTGTATTTTTAGATGATACAGTTAAAACTAAGGTGTTAAGGGATTTTGGTTTTGAATTGTCGGAGGCAGCAGTATTTGAACAGGCATTATTCGTATTGAAAGAGGTAAGAAATCAATGTGCACATTTGGAACTCATAACACGTTTTAGGTTAAAACGGAAAGCAAATTTAAATTATATGAATGATATAACGATTAAAGCATCTTTATCTCATGATAAATTGAATTATTTGGATGTTGTAAAGATATTTGTGCTATTTGGTAATGTAGCGGATATAAAGAAAGTAGTTGCCATATTTTATATAAAAATGGCAATAAAAGGAAGAAAAAATATTGCAGACAAGGCATTAGCAATGATGGGACGTAAAAAGTTTGACGTATGGATGAAAGTGAGAAAAAATGTTAATAAATAAATTGAAAAATATTGCATTTTTCTTTGATTTAGGTATAATAATAGTACGGTAAAGCTAGTGATTGAAAGCTAGTAGCCATGTATTTGGCGTAAAAGCATCCACATTTATGTGGATGCTTTTATTTTTTGTTTAAAAGAGAAATATATACTAACTTAATTACAGCAATTCCATCAACTTCATAGCGGCGATGCTCATGCCACGTCTGCGGTCGCTGATGATGCACATGTTCCGCTTGGGGATGGGGTTCTTGAAACTTAACCGGAAGATCTCACCACGGTCAATATAGTCACCGGCAAAGTCGGCCACGATCGATCCGATTCCAAGGTTCCTCTTTGCAAACTGTGCGATCATATCACTGGTTGCAAGCTCGAATTCAGGGGTCAGCGTGACGCCTTCATGTGCAAGAAACTGATCCACATAGGCTCTTGTGCTGGTGTCATTTTCCAGACAGATGATCGGAAGCTTTTGCAGATCCGGATAGTCGAGAACTTTACCTTTCAGGTCGTTAAATCTTGGGCCGGCTATAAAGATATCTTCAATCTCCCGTGCGTTTCGAATCTCCATGTTCGGATTCTGTGGGAGAGGAGTTGTAACGATACCGAAGTCAATGTTATTTGCAAATAAGTGGTCGATCGTACTTGGGGTCGGAGCATTTGTTACATGTACCTTGATGCCGGGATAGAGCTGGTGGAAGCGTTCGAGATGCGGAAGCAGATAGAACTGGAGTGTCATATCACTGGCTCCGATCCGGATCTCGCCGGTTTCCAAGTGCATCAATCGGGCAAGCTGCTGTTCGCCCATGGAGATTGCCTCGTATCCTTCGGCTACATGTTTGTAGAGAAGTTCGCCTGCACCTGTCAGGGATACACCTTTTTTCGTCCGGATAAACAGGTTGATACCGATTGCCTGTTCTAAAGATTTGACCGCCTGACTGACAGCGGGCTGGGATACGCACAGCTCTTTGGCGGCAGCAGAGATGCTTGCTGTCTTTGCCACATAGTAGAAAATTTTATAATATTCATAATTAATATCCATAATCGAAGCTCCTGATCAATCGTTATATTGAAAGTGTAAACCGAACCAATGTATTTGTAAAGAATAAATATAAGTACACCTTATGCTATATATAATTAATATCGATTTTACTTATAATACATACATGCTATAATGTATAAGTAATTGAGTTCAATTCCGGAAGATGTTTCCGGAAAAATGCCATGAAAGCGAGGATAAAAATATGGTAAGAGCGGTTGTCGGAGCCAACTGGGGCGACGAAGGAAAAGGTAAAATAACAGATATGCTGGCGGAAACATCTGATATTATTGTCAGATTTCAGGGTGGTGCAAATGCAGGTCATACAATTGTAAATGACTATGGTAAATTTGCATTGCATACACTTCCGTCCGGTTGTTTCTATGATCATACAACAAGTGTTATCGGAAATGGTGTAGCATTAAATATCCCGGTTCTGTTCAAAGAGCTGAACAGCATCGTAGAAAAGGGAGTTCCAATGCCAAAGATCCTGATCTCAGACAGAGCACAGATGGTTATGCCATATCATATTCTGTTTGATGAGTACGAGGAGGAGAGACTGGCCGGTAAGTCATTCGGATCTACAAAGTCAGGTATCGCACCATTCTATTCAGACAAATATGCAAAGATCGGTTTCCAGGTAAGCGAACTGTTTGACACAGAGGAAGAATTGAAGGATAAGATCAGCAGAGTTATCGCATCCAAGAATGTTCTGCTTGAGTATCTGTATAAGAAGCCACTTCTTACAGTAGATGAAGTATATGAAACATTGATGGAGTACAAGGCTATCGTAGAGCCATATGTATGTGATGTATCCGCATATCTCCATGAAGCGATCAAAGCAGGCAAGACAATTCTGTTAGAAGGTCAGCTCGGAACATTAAAGGATCCGGATCATGGTATTTACCCTATGGTTACATCATCATCCACACTGGCTGCTTATGGTGCGATCGGTGCCGGTATTCCTCCATATGAGATCAAGCAGATCGTAACAGTAGTAAAGGCATATTCAAGTGCTGTAGGCGCCGGTGAGTTCGTCAGCGAGATTTTCGGAGATGAAGCAGATGAGTTAAGACGTCGTGGTGGTGATGGCGGTGAGTACGGTGCAACAACCGGACGTCCAAGACGTATGGGTTGGTTCGACTGTGTAGCTTCCAAGTATGGCTGCCGTATGCAGGGAACAACAGATGTAGCATTTACCGTACTTGATGTACTGGGTTATCTGGATGAGATTCCTGTATGTGTTGGATACGATATCGATGGTGAAGTAACAACAGACTTCCCTACAACAGCTAAGTTAAAGAAAGCAAAGCCTGTATATGAGGTTCTGCCGGGATGGAAGACAGATATCCGTGGTATCAAGAACTACGAAGATCTTCCAGAGAACTGCAGAAACTACATTGAGTTCATTGAGAAACATATCGGATATCCGATCACTATGGTTTCAAACGGACCAAAGAGAACTGATATTATCTACAGAAATAAATAAAGAATAAGAATTAAAAAAGAAAATCCATACTGGCAGCAAATGTATTTGGGTGAATATATATGTTGCCGGTATGGATTTTTTAATTATGTGAAAAAACTGTATCAAAAAAATAGCGACGACAGCATTTGTTTGTACAAATCTATCATCGCTATTTTTTTATGCAAGGCTCTTTTGACAACGCTTCAGCATCGCCGGGGTCTCCTGACCGAACTTGCGGCGAAGACGTTTTACAACATAGATATAGGCAGGAATCAGGAAGATATCTGCAAATATCCATGCGAGCGGACTGCCGAGTGCTACAAAGACATAACCGAATTTTGGTACCAGGATAAAGCCTGCGATCGTACGGGCAACCATTTCACAGATACCTGCGATAACGGCAAAGGCGGAATAGCCGAGCCCCTGAATCATAAACCGGACGATATTTACAAGGGCAAGCAGGATGTAAGCTCCTGAGTTGCCAAGCAGGAAATAATATACAAGCTTGATGATCTCTGTCTCTTCTGCATCCAGGAAGAGCAGTGCCAGATTCTTGCCGAATAACAGGATAAATACAAATGCAAGAATCGCATAGGCAATACCGAGTTTGATACATGCCTTTAAGCCGGCATCCACACGATCCATTTTCTTAGCACCGACATTTTGTCCACCGTAGGTTGCCATTGTCGATCCCATGGCATCAAACGGACAGCAGAGGAACATGGAAATCTTTGTTCCGGCGGATACGGCAGCAATAACGGATTCACCCATCGAATTAACTGCAGCCTGAAGAATAACACTGCCAATCGCTGTAATCGAGTACTGAAGCCCCATCGGAACACCCATACCGCATAAGGTCAGACAGTGGCGCATACTAAATGCCCAGTCCTGTTTTGTAAAATGTAGATATCCGAGCTTCTTACACATATAGATCAGACAGCCGACGCCGGAGATCGCCTGTGCAACAACGGTTGCAACAGCAGCACCGGCGACACCCATCGGACGAACTAACAGGATATCCAGTACGATATTTAACAGGGAGGATGCGATCAGACAGACAACAGGGGTTACACTGTCGCCGAGAGAACGCAGGATACCGGAAACCATATTATAAAGGAAGGTTGCAGGTATTCCCATAAATATAATAAATATGTAGATAAATGCCTGATCCAGGATGCTGTCCGGTGTTTTCATCCAGATCAGAATATTTCTGGTAAGAATTCCGACTGCAACTGTCATAACGGCAGCGAAGAAGATCGAAGCCCAGACACAGTTTGTAATGTACTTCTTCATATTATCAGTGTCCTTTGCTCCAAAGGCCTGAGCAACCGGGATGGCAAAACCATTGCAAATACCGATGCAGAAACCGAGTATCATAAAGTTGATCGATCCGGTTGAGCCGACGGCTGCAAGTGCATCGACACCCAGAAATTTACCAACGATGATTGTATCGACCATGTTATAAAATTGCTGGAATAAAAGCCCAAATAATAATGGCAATCCAAAGTTCAAGATCAGTTTCATAGGATTGCCTTCAGTCAGATCCTTGGAACCGTTAATTTTTTTCAGTAAGTTTTTCAATGATTTTACCTCCTTGTTTATTTTCAGCGCATACTGGATATTACTTCTTTTTATAAGAAAAATCAATCTGGTAAAAATCATGTTTTTTGTCGGGGGTTTTAGTGCAAAATGTCATGTTTACTCTGGCTTGCTTTTTATGACTGTAGAAAATATAATAGAGAACAGAAAATATACAGAAAGAACGAGGAAAACACATGCAGCATACCGTAAAGAAAAACAGAGCAACCAGAATTGCATACCGGATGGTTGGTGTATTTTTTGTTGTTATCGGAGCAGCATTTATCCTGTTGATGATCAAATCCCATGGCAGTACCGGTGGTCGTATTTTTAAGCTGGCATTTGGTCTTGCACTTGGAGTATACGGACTGGTGCTGGTGAAATCATCATTTCGAAAATCGGCATTTGATCTGACCTATCATTTTGAAGACGATGAATTGATCATAGAAAAGGGAAAGAAATCTTATCATACTCCATATGAGAAGATTACAAATGTGAATCTGGTCATTCCGGATCCGCATTTGCCATATTACATATTGAAGATCGATATAGGAAAAGAGCAATTCGTACTGCCGTTCAGCGGAAAACGTGATAAGTGCGATGCGATCTATTATCATTTATTAAAGAAGATGGGAATTTATCAGGAAAGTGAGACAGAAAGAAGGTAAATCATGAAAGAAAAAATCCTTGCGTTGCTTCGGACAAGCAGTGATTATATATCCGGTCAGGCGATCTGTGAGAAATTAGGTGTCTCAAGAACCGCTGTCTGGAAAAACATCAATGCCTTAAAGGCAGAAGGCTACATTATAGATGCTGTAAATAATAAAGGCTATCGGCTGGTCGGAGAGCCGGATATCGTTACGAAAGAGAAGATAGAGGCAGCACTCACGACATCGGTGATCGGAAGAGAACTGTATTATTATGATGAGACGGATTCCACAAATATACGGGCAAAGCTTGCAGGAGAGACAGATGGAACACACGGAGCGTTGTTTGTTGCAAACGAACAGAATGCAGGACGAGGAAGAAGAGGAAGGGCATGGAGCACCCCGAAGGGAACCAGCATAGCCATGACATTTCTGCTCCGTCCGGATGTGCCGATCGAGAATGTATCCAGACTTACGATCCTTTCGGCACTTGCAACGGCGCGTGCTCTTGCCGATACAGCGGGCTTACAGGCACAGATCAAATGGCCGAATGATGTTGTAGTCGGCGGCAAGAAGATCTGTGGCATTCTTACAGAGATGAGTTCGGAAGGTATGGATATCAAATATGCAGTTGTAGGTATCGGCATCAATGTATCCATGATGGAATTTCCGGAAGAACTGGCAGATAAGGCGACATCGATCAAGCTGGAAAACGGAACCGGCTGTGACAGAAGCAAACTGGTCGCCAGTGTGGCAAATCATTTTGAAGAGCTGTATGACGCATTTGTCAAATGTCAGGATCTTCAGTTCATGCTGGATGAATATAATTCCATCCTTGTGAACAAGGATGAACAGGTCTATGTGATCGAAGGATATAACCGGACAGAATACACAGCCCTCGGACTTGCACCAAATGGAGGACTTCGTGTAAAGGATAAAGATGGACAGGAGTCGATCATTATATCCGGGGAAGTGTCCGTGCGCGGAATTTACGGATATGTGTAAAAAACTTTCAAAAAACTGGAAATAGCAACATTTTTCATGTATAATTCTAGGCGTGTATAAAAATAGGTAAGTAATTAGAACTATAATAAAAGAACATGGAGGAACGAGCAAGATGGAAAAAATTCAAATGACTACCCCTTTAGTAGAGATGGATGGAGATGAGATGACCAGGATTCTCTGGAAGATGATCAAGGATGAACTGATCTATCCATTTATCGATCTGAAATCCGAGTATTACGATCTGGGACTTGAATATAGAAATGAGACAAATGATCAGGTAACATTTGATTCCGCATATGCGACACAGAAGTATGGTGTTGCTGTTAAATGTGCAACGATCACACCAAATGCTGCACGTATGACAGAGTATGATCTGAAGGAAATGTGGAAGAGCCCAAATGGAACGATCCGTGCGATCCTCGACGGAACTGTATTCCGTACGCCGATCATCGTAAAGGGTATTGAGCCATGTGTAAAGAACTGGAAGGCTCCTATCACAATCGCAAGACATGCATATGGTGATGTATATAAGAACGTAGAGATCAAGGTTCCGGGCACCGGTAAGGCTGAGTTGGTATTCACAGGTGCAGATGGTACAGTGATCAAAGAGACGATCCATGAATTCGACGGACCGGGTGTGATCCAGGGACAGCACAACATCAATAAGTCAATTGAAAGCTTTGCAAGATGCTGCTTCAACTATGCGCTGGATATCAAGCAGACAATCTGGTTTGCAACCAAGGATACGATCTCAAAGAAATACGATCATACATTCAAAGATATCTTCCAGGAGATCTTTGATAAAGAATACAAAGAGAAATTCGATGCAGCAGGTATTGAATATTTCTATACACTGATCGACGATGCTGTAGCAAGAGTAATGAAGTCCGAGGGTGGATTCATCTGGGCATGCAAGAACTACGATGGTGACGTAATGAGTGATATGATCTCATCCGCATTTGGTTCACTGGCCATGATGACATCTGTACTGGTTTCTCCGGATGGAAAGTATGAGTACGAAGCTGCACACGGAACCGTTCAGAGACACTACTACAAGCACTTAAAGGGTGAAGAAACATCCACAAACTCTGTTGCAACAATCTTTGCATGGACAGGCGCACTCAGAAAACGTGGTGAATTGGATGGTATTGATGCTCTGGTTGATTTCGCAAACAAGCTTGAGCAAGCAACGATCGCTACGATCGAATCCGGAAAGATGACAAAGGATCTTGCACTTATCACAACCCTTGAGAATCCAACTGTATTAAACAGCGAGAACTTCATCAAAGCAATCCGTGAGACATTGGAAGGTATGTTATAAAATAACTATAAAAATGTTGTTATTATAATATGATTTGAGTATTATAAATATAAGAATAGAGATATTCTCGATGAAAGAGCATCGTAAAAAGTTGGGCTGCAAATGGAGCAGGGTAAAAAATCCATTTCATTAGATATCTTAATTGATATCGAGCCGTGCAATCAGGATATGGTTGTAGTCCACGTGGGGGACTTAATGATTTCCACGCCGATTTAGATATCTTAACTGGATATCGAGGCTGACAACCAGCATAAAACTCTTTATGAAGAATACAAAGAGGAGTGTGGTTTTCATCACACTCCTCTTTGCATATAATGAGGTGTGAATGGCTACAAAGACAGAAAAAAGGAAGGCAGTATGCCTTCCTTTTTATGTAGACTTGCAAAGAAAAGAGTTATGTGGTACACTCTAACTAATTTTGTGGTACTATAAATAAAAACCAGACAAGGAGACATACCATGGTTATTACAGACGAAACAATCGATTATGTAGGTATTCTGGCGAAGCTTGAGCTTTCCGATGAGGAGAAGGAACAGGCAAAGAAAGATATGTCAGATATGCTTGACTATGTAAGTAAGTTAAACGAACTGGACACTGAGAATGTGGAAGCAATGAGCCATACATTTTCTTATAATAATGTATTCCGTGAAGATGAAGTAACAAATGGCGACGACAGAGAGAATATGCTGTCAAATGCACCGGAGCAGAAGGATGGCTGCTATAAGGTGCCAAGAACATTTGATTAGGAGGTAACGGACATTGGATATGATGAGTATGACAGCAGTAGAGCTTGGAAAGAAGATCAAGGCCGGAGAGATCTCCGTTATGGAAGCAACCAAAGCCTGCATCGAGAATATAAAGACATACGACAAAGAATATAACTGTTTTATCACCGTAGATGAAGAAGGTGCATTCAAACAGGCAGAAGAAATACAGAAGAAGATCGACAGCGGCGAGCTGACAGGCCCGTTGGCAGGTGTGCCGATCGCGATCAAGGATAATATGTGTCAGAACGGTGTACTTACCACTTGCGCATCCAAGATCTTATCAAACTTCGTACCGACCTATACATCAGATGCTGTTGTGAAATTAATGGAAGCAGGAGCCGTGATCGTAGGCAAGACAAATATGGATGAGTTCGCGATGGGAAGTACAACCGAGACTTCTTATTATGGCGAGACAAAGAATCCATGGGATACAAATAAAGTTCCGGGTGGTTCTTCCGGTGGATCAGCAGCCGCTGTTGCAGCAGAAGAAGTACCGTGTGCACTCGGTTCCGATACCGGTGGATCGATCCGCCAGCCGGCAGCATTTTGTGGTGTAACAGGAATCAAGCCAACTTACGGCAGAGTATCCAGATACGGTCTGGTTGCATATGGTTCATCTCTTGACCAGATCGGACCACTTGCAAAGGATGTAACAGACTGTGCAACGATATTAGAGATCATTTCCCAGTATGATAAGAAAGATTCTACATCTGTAGAACGTATGGATAATGATTTTACAAGCGCATTAAAGGACGATGTAAAAGGTATGCGCATCGGACTTCCAAAGGACTATTTCACAGAAGGACTGGATCCTGAGATCAAGGATGCTGTGTGCCATGTAGCTGAAGTTTTAAAAGAAAAAGGTGCGATCGTGGAGGAATTTGACCTTGGTATGGTAGAATATGCAATTCCTGCATATTATATCATTGCATCCGCAGAGGCAAGCTCGAATCTGGAACGTTTCGACGGCGTAAAATACGGCTATCGTACAGCAGAGTACACAGACCTTCACAACATGTATAAAAAGACACGTTCCGAAGGCTTCGGCGCAGAAGTAAAGAGACGTATCATGTTAGGCTCCTTTACCCTGTCATCCGGTTACTATGATGCATACTATGTAAAAGCACTTAAGGTAAAAGCCCTGATCAAACAGGCTTATGATAAAGCATTTGCAAAATACGATATCATCCTCGGTCCGGTTGCACCTACAACTGCACTGACCATGGGTGAATCTTTATCCGATCCGATCAAGATGTATCTGGGCGATGTATACACCGTTCCGGTTAACCTTGCAGGACTTCCGGGTATTTCCCTTCCATGCGGGTACGACAAAGACGGCATGCCGATCGGTGTCCAGATGGTAGGAGATGCATTTAACGAGAAAGCAATCATTCAGGCGGCATATGCATTTGAGCAGACAAGAGAGTACAAGCAGCCTGCCGCTGTAGCAGAAAGGGGTCTGTAAGATGAGTAAAGTATACGAAACCGTGATCGGTCTGGAGGTTCATGTAGAGCTTGCGACAAAGACGAAGATATTCTGCGGCTGCAGTACCGCATTTGGTGGTGCACCGAATACACATACATGTCCGGTCTGTACCGGTATGCCGGGTTCCCTTCCGGTACTGAATAAAGGGGTAGTAGAAAAAGCAGTTGCTGTCGGTCTTGCAACCAACTGTACGATCACACAGAACTGTAAATTTGACCGTAAGAATTATTTCTATCCGGATAACCCACAGAACTATCAGATCTCTCAGCTGTACTACCCAATCTGCAGAAATGGAAAGGTAGAGATCGAAGTAGAGGGCAAGAAGAAATTCGTAAGGATCCATGAGATCCATATGGAAGAGGATGCAGGTAAACTGGTACATGATCCATATACAGACAGTTCACTGGTCGATTTCAACCGTTCCGGTGTACCTCTGATCGAGATCGTATCTGAGCCGGATATGCGTTCTGCGGAAGAAGTAATTGCTTATCTTGAGAAATTACGTCTGATCATCCAGTATCTCGGAGCATCAGACTGTAAGTTAAATGAAGGTTCGATGCGTGCCGATGTCAACCTGTCTGTTCGTGAAGCCGGAGCAGAAGAATTCGGAACAAGAACAGAGACAAAGAACCTGAACTCATTCAAGGCTATCGCCCATGCGATCGAGAATGAGAGAGAACGTCAGATCGATCTGATCGAAGCAGGCGAAAAGGTTGTACAGGAGACCAGAAGATGGGATGATACCAAGGAATATTCATATCCGATGCGTTCCAAAGAGGATGCACAGGATTACCGTTATTTCCCTGATCCTGACCTTGTACCGGTACAGATCAGTGACGAGTGGATGGAGGAGATCCGAAGCCGTCAGCCGGAATTCCGGGATGAGAAAAAGATCCGGTATAAAGAAGAGTATGATATCCCAGACTATGATATAGATATCATTACAAATACAAAGAAGATGGCAGACCTTTTCGAGGAGACGATCGCTCTCGGAGCAAATCCGAAGAAGGTATCCAACTGGCTGATGGGAGAGACCATGCGTCTGATGAAAGAACATTCCATCGATGCAGATGAGCTGTCATTCAGCGCAGAGCACCTTGCAAAGCTGATACAGATGGTAGATGCGAAAGCCATCAACAGCAATGTCGCAAAGGAAGTATTTGAGAAGATATTTACAGATGATATTGAACCGGAAAGCTATGTAAAAGAACATGGACTCGCCACCGTAAATGATGAAGGTGCACTCCGCAAGGTCGTAGAAGAAGTTATTGCCAATAATCCAAAAGCAATCGAAGACTTCCGTGGCGGAAAAGAAAAAGCACTTGGCGCATTGGTTGGACAGACCATGAAAGCAATGAAGGGCAAGGCAGATCCGGCATCCGTAAACCAGATGCTCCGTGAACTGTTAAAATAATCGATACCAATAGAAAAAAATGAAGAGAAAGCAGGTGGCATATCCACCTGGTGACCACCTCTCATGGTGGGATGGAGATTGATATGGAAGAAACCAGACATGTGAGAAAGAGAGACATTTACAAACGTATTATCACATTTTCGGAAGGCGTGCTTCTGTTAGCTGCGGAAGTACTGCTGTTTGCGAGAATGTGGTATACCGAATATGCAGATAATACTCAGGCTATCCAGATTCCGTTCTGGAACAAAGGTAACTGGGCGGTAATCGGTATGTATGCGATTATCATTTATCTGTTTACGAAGCTGTATGGTGGTTATAAAGTAGGCTTCCTCCGGGTGATGGATGTTCTCTTTTCACAGATATTATCATTGGTCTGTGCAAATATCGTAGGTTATGTCGAGCTGTGTATCATTGCCCGTAATTATCTGCCGGCACTGAACATGATCGAGCTTACATTCTTAGAGATCATAGTTATATTTATATGGGTATTTGTCTGTAGGATGATGTACCGTAAGTTTTATCCTCCAAGACATTTACTGCTTGTCTACGGATATAAGACACCGACCGAATTCATTGATAAGATCAATGCCAGAAAAGACAAATACATCATTGCTGACCGTATTCATGTCAGTGAAGGTGAGAAAGCATTAAAAGAAAAAATCTTACAGTACGATGGTATTATCCTTTGTGAGACAAAGGCATATATCAGAAACGAATTGGTAAAATACTGCTTCGAGCATTCGATCCGTTCGTATGTGGTACCGAAGTTATCGGATATCATTATCTTAGGAGCAGAACCGATCCATTTGTTTGATACACCGTTATTATTATCCAGAAACCAGGGACTGACAGGAGAAGATATGATCTTCAAGCGTCTGATGGATATCATCGTATCCCTGATCATGATCATTATCTTTTCACCGTTTATGATCCTGATCGCACTTGCGATCAAGCTCTATGACAGAGGTCCTGTATTCTATAAACAGGATCGTCTGACCTTAAATGGCAGGGTATTCAAGATCATGAAATTCAGAAGTATGCGGATGGACTCCGAGGAACATGGCGCACAGCTTGCAAGAAAGCATGATGACAGAATCACACCGGTTGGCCGTGTGATCCGTGCCACACACTTAGACGAGCTGCCACAGCTCTTTAATATCTTAAAGGGCGATATGTCAGTCGTAGGCCCTAGACCGGAGCGTCCGGAGATCGCAGCACAGTATAGGGAGACTTTCCCGGAATTCGACTATCGTCTGAAGATGAAGGCCGGACTTACCGGATATGCACAGGTTTACGGTAAATATAACACCACACCGAGAGATAAGGTGAAGCTTGACCTGACATATTATGAGCAGTATTCCTTATGGCTGGATCTGAAGCTGATCCTGCTGACCTTCAAGATCTTATTCCAGAAGGAGAATACAGAGGGAATTGATGCAAATCAGACGACAGCAATCCGCGAAGACAAGACAAAGAAAACAGGCATCAAGCATCCGCATGATGAAGCCGAGGATGCCTTCTATAGTGTAGAGGAAAAGAAATAAATGAAACCAGAAGTATCCGTGATCATTCCGGCATATAATTGCAGCAGAACAATTAAACAGGCAATCGATTCCGCACTTTGTCAGGATGTGATATCAGAGATCATCGTGATCAACGACTGTTCACCGGAGGATCTGACGGAGTGTCTGGCAGAATATAAAAGCAATCCACAGGTCAGACTATATAAGAATGAAACCAATCTTGGCGTAGCAGCAACGAGAAATAAAGGTGTGCAGCTTGCAGAGGGCGAATATGTAGCATTCTTAGATTCCGATGATATCTGGCGGTCGGGAAAGCTCTCAAAGCAGCTTGCTGTTATGAAGAAGACCGGAGTGGTATTATCCTCAACTGCCAGAGAACTGATGGAAGAGGACGGAACCCATACCGGACGGATCTTACCGGTACCGGAGAACATCACTTACAAGATGCTGCTGTATGGGAATGTGATCAACTGCTCATCCGTAGTGATGAAGCGGGAGGTGGCAGCAGAGTTCCCGATGGGGGATGATGATGCTCACGAGGATTATATCTGCTGGCTGCAAATCCTTAAGAAATACGGGGAGGCAGCAGGCATCAATGAACCGTTATTGCTTTACCGGATGGTGAAGAACAGTAAATCAGGTTCCAAATTACATTCTGCAAAGATGACATATCAGGTATACCGGAAGATGGGATTTGGAACAGTGAAGTCACTTGGATATTTTGCAGGATATGCGATACATGGAGTAAAGAAATATTTTCTTTAAATAAAAAGAAACGGAGCAGGGAGATGGCAGAGGAAATCAAGAGAGGTCCGGGAAGACCGACCGATAAACGGAAAGACACAATTCTAAGACTTAGGATCGACACAGATACACATGAACTGCTGTCAAAGTATGCAAAGCAAAAAGGTGTATCCATGTCAGAAATCGTCAGAGAGGCAGTCTACGGTATCGTAAAACAGGCGAACATAGAAGAATAAGACTGTCAGACAGGAGAACGTTGACCATGGAAACAAATAAGGAAGGGGATGTGACACTATCTGTCGTCATGCCCGCCTATAATGAAGGAGCACATATAACAGATAATCTGCTTGAAACCAGCAGAGTGCTGTCCGGTTTCGTCAAACGGTATGAGATCATAGCAGTTGACGACGGAAGTGCAGATAACACCGCAGAGTGCATCCGCCGGGCAGAAATGCAGGATACTCATATCAGAGGAATCTCATATCAGCCAAATGGTGGAAAAGGACATGCCATCCGGACAGGGATCGCAGCAGCAGAGGGACGATACATCGCATTTTTGGATTCCGATCTGGAACTGCCACCGATCCTGCTGAAACGATTCTTAAAGGATATGAAGGAGCAGGATGCCGATATCGTGATCGGTTCCAAGCTGCATCCGGAGTCGAAGCTCCATTATCCGATGCTGCGTAAGATCATGAGCTATGGATATTATCTGATGTTAAAGATGATGTTCCATCTGAACACCCACGATACACAGACCGGTATTAAGTTATTCAAAAAAGAAGTGATCAAACCGATCGTCAGCCGGATGCAGGCAGAAGGATATGCATTTGATATTGAGATCCTTGCCATGGCAGCAAAAGATGGCAGAAAGATCTGCGAAGCTCCGATCGAGCTGAACTACAGCCGGGATGACAGCAAGGGCGGAAGAAGGATCGGGTTAAAGGATGTATTCAAAGTGTTTGGTGAGACGGTTGCGGTGAAGAAACGAGTTAAAAATTATAGATAGTGTGAAATGAGGGAAAATTATATGACATATGAAAACGCTTTAGAAGTGCTAAAAAAGTACGGGCAGGAGCATGTGCTTGCCTATTATGATGAATTAAACGATGAAGAGAAGCAGAGCCTGCTTTCCCAGATTGAAGAGATCGACTTCTCTATATTTGATGTATTAAAAGAGAAAGAATCAGCCGGTAAGGAAGAAACGATCACACCAACAGAGGCATTGACACTTGACACGATCAAGGAATATGAATTTGCCTATAAGGTGCTTGGTGAAACGGCGATCCAGAAAGGACAGCTCGCTCTTGTTATGCTTGCCGGAGGTCAGGGCACCAGACTGGGGTTTGACGGACCGAAAGGAACCTATAATCTTGGGCAGACAAGGGACCTTTATATATTCGAATGTCAGGTGAAAACGATCCTGACTGTTGTGAGGACACTTGGACGATGGATCCATCTCTATATCATGACCAGTGATAAGAACTACGAAGCAACGACATCCTTCTTTGTAGAGCATAAGAATTTTGGATATAAGGAGGAGTATCTGCATTTCTTCAAACAGGAGCTTGTACCATCCGTTGATTTTAATGGAAAGATATTGATGGAAGCACCATCAAAGATCTGCCTGTCACCAAATGGAAATGGTGGCTGGTTCTCATCCATGAAACGGGCAGGACTGGTAGAACAGCTTGATAAAGAGGGCATTCGGTACATCAATGTATTTGCCGTGGACAATGTGTTACAGAAGATTGCAGATCCGGTATTCCTTGGTTCGATGATGATGGAAGATTACCAGTCGGCGGCAAAAGTCGTAAAGAAAGCAGATCCATATGAACGGGTAGGCGTGCTGTGTAAGAAAGACAATAAGCCTTACATAGTAGAATATTATGAATTGTCAGATGAGATGCGGTATAAGAAAACGGTTATGGGCGAGTATGCTTATAATTATGGGGTGATCTTAAATTATATTTTCCCAGTTGATCAGTTGAAGGTGCTCTTAAACGAGAATATGCCGCTTCATGCTGCGAAGAAAGTTATTCCATATATGAATGAGAAAAAAGAGTTGGTAAAGCCTGCGGAGCCGAATGGTTATAAGTTTGAAACTCTTGCACTTGATATGCTTCAGTTTATGAATGACTGCTTACCATTTGAAGTTATCAGAGAGTATGAATTTGCACCGATCAAGAATGCAGAGGGCGTGGATTCACCGGAGACGGCGAGAGAGCTGTTAAAGAAGAATGGATATAAGTTGTAGAACTGCGTCGAATACTTTGAAAAAATTGCCTAAAATAACAGTATTATTTTCAGAAATTTCTACATTCAACTTAAGCCTGGAAAATTGACTTTTAATGAAAATTGAATTATAGTTGTTAGTGGTTAAGAAGCGTTAAGGATTTCTAAACCATTAACAACTATATTTATATAGCTTGACTTGATAAAGATACATGATGAACACATTTATGAGGGAATGAGGGAATAGAATGTATAGAAAAGAGCCTCAGGGCTGGTTAAAGCATCTTGATTTTACAGTGCTGAATCTGATAGCACTGCATGCATCTTATTGTATGGCGTATTTTATACGGATGGGAACAGAAAATCCGTATCATAGTAAGTTATATCGGACAATAGCCGTACTTCTGACATTATTTCAATTATTAGTTACCATAGTATGTCATATATATAAAGGCGTGCTGAAACGGGGATATTTCCGTGAAGCTGTTGCGTCTGTGAAGCAGTCTGTACTGGTTGTACTTCTGGCAGTATTCGTTCTGTTCATGATGAAGATGGGTGCGGCTTATTCCAGAAAAGTTATGGCTTTATTTGGCATGATATATCTGGCTATAGGTTATGTGGTCACGCTTCTCTGGAAGGAATATATACGAAGACATCGCGTGGCAAAAAAATCCATTGTAATTGTGGCAGTCAAAGAATACCTGAATGCGTTACTTGCAGAAATGGATACAGAATACTATAATCTGTATCGGGTTGCAGGTGTTGTATTATTAGATGCAACTGAGGATGAGGCAGAAAACTACAATACAGAATATGCAGATTTGGAGCTTAGCATATATACATATTCAGACGAAGTTCTGGAACAGATCATGCATGGCTGGGTAGATGAGGTTTATGTGAATATACCATTTGAGAAGCATATTCCGGAGAATCTTCTGGGACAGTTTGCAGATATGGGAATCACGGTTCATGTGCGGGTGCGTGTTCCGGCAGAGCTTTCCGATTATCAGTATGTATTCGATAAACAGCTTGGTCATCATGTACTGACCGTCAGCACTACATATATAACAACGTATCAGGCATTTGTGAAGCGTGCAATCGATATCCTTGGAGGAATTGTGGGATGTATCTTTACAGGCATCCTTACGATCATTCTTGCACCATGTATCTATATCGCATCACCGGGACCGATCTTCTTCTCCCAGTACCGTATCGGTAAGAATGGTAAGAAGTTCAAGATCTATAAATTCCGAAGTATGTATATGGATGCGGAAGCACGAAAAGCCGAACTGATGGAGCAGAATCAGGTCAAGGATGGTATGATGTTCAAGATGGAATATGATCCGCGAATCATCGGCTGCAAGAAGCTGCCGGATGGTACGATCAAGAAGGGGATCGGAAACAGGATCCGTGACTGGTCACTCGATGAATTCCCGCAGTTTTTCAATGTGTTAAAGGGTGATATGAGTCTGATCGGAACCAGACCGCCAACAGAGGATGAATGGGAGAAATATTCTGCCCATCACAGAGGACGTATGGCGATCAAGCCGGGAATCACAGGTCTCTGGCAGGTCAGTGGAAGAAGTAACATCACGGATTTCGATGAGGTTGTAAGATTAGACCGTAAGTATATCGATGAATGGAGCCTTGTAAATGACATCAAGATACTGTTCAAGACAGTAGGTGTTGTGTTGAAGGGCGAAGGGTCGATGTGATAGAAATAAGTGCAGGTTAATTTATAAAGGTAGATTAATCTGCATTTGCTATAATGAGATTAAGATAAATAAAAACAAATCGTGCAGAAATGAGAGGAGAACAAATATATGATTATTACAAAGACGCCATTTCGAATGTCTTTTTTTGGCGGTGGAACGGATATGCCAGAGTTCTTTAATGAAAATGGGGGATCTGTGTTATCGACAACTTTTGATAAGTATTGTTATGTAAATGTGCGTCATTTGCCTCGCTTTTTTGATTATTCAACCGAACTTTCATATTCAAAAACAGAACGAGTAACTAATATAGATGATATTCAACATCCTGCAATTAGAAATGCGATGAAATTTTTAGACATGCATGAAATACGTTTAACCTATGAAGCTGATTTACCAGCACGTTCTGGATTAGGAACAAGTAGTTCTTTTGCAGTGGGTATGTTAAATGCTTTTTATGCTTTGAAGGGAAAATATGCTGATAAGAGAAAACTGGCGGATGAAGCGATTTATTTGGAAAGAGAGTTATGTCAGGAAGCTGGTGGTTGGCAGGATCAGATAGCGGCTTCATTTGGTGGCTTTAATCGTATTAATTTTACAGATGAAGGCTATGATGTTCTTCCGTTAATCATTTCACCAGAAAGAAAAAAACAACTTAATCAGAATTTGATGATGTTTTTTACTGGTTTTACACGTTTTTCATCGGATGTTCAGAAAGCAAATGCAGCAGGAAAAGTAGACAAGACAGCGCAGCTTAAAGAAATGCTTTCTTTAGTAGATGATGCGGAAAAGGTATTAACAGATAAAACAATCGATTTAGACGAATTTGGACGAATGCTAGATCATACATGGAAATTAAAAAGACAAACAGGAAATGCAGTTTCTACATGCAATATAGATATTCTGTATGAAAAAGGAATCAAAGCTGGTGCATTAGGAGGGAAATTACTTGGTGCAGGTGGTGGAGGTTTCTTAGTGTTTTATGTACAGCCAGAGAAACAGGCAGAAGTCAGAGCTGCAATGAGGGAATTAATGTATATTCCATTTTCTTTTGAAGATGGAGGGACAAGAGTTATTCATTACACTCCAGAATCATATGAACCATTAGTGTAAGGAGAAATATAACATGAAAGTTGTAATTATGGCTGGTGGAAAGGGAACAAGAATTTCTTCAGTTGCCAGTGATATTCCAAAACCTATGATCAAAATTGAGGGAAAACCTGTTTTAGAACATGAAATTGAATGTTTAAGAGATCAAGGATTTAAAGATATTATTCTCACTGTGAGTCATTTGGGTAATATAATAATGGATTATTTTGGTGATGGAAGTGGTGTTTCACCAGTAACAGGTAAAGGTTTTGGAGTGAATATTGAATACTATTTTGAAAAAGAGCCATTAGGAAATGCAGGAGCTTTATTCAAGATTCAAGATAAGCTGACAGAAGATTTTCTACTTTTAAATGCAGATGCTATGTTTGATGTGGACTTTAATCGTTTTGTTGAATTCCATAAATCCCATGGTGGACTGGTTACTTTATTTACTCATCCTAATAGTCATCCGTATGATAGTGGACTGATTATAGCAAATGAAAATGGTATTGTACAGAAGTGGCTGGCAAAAGAAGATGAAAGACCATTGTATTATAAAAATAGAGTAAACGCTGGTATTCATGTGATGTCACCGGAAATTTTGAAACAAAATATTGATACTCCTAAAATTGATTTAGATAGACAGCTTTTAAAACCTTTATCCGGAACAGGAAAAATGTTTTGCTATGACAGCCCAGAATATGTAAAAGATATGGGAACACCAGATAGATACTATGCAGTATGTGAAGATTTTAAAGCTGGACATGTACAGGGAAAAAATTTAAAGAATAAGCAGAAAGCAATTTTCCTTGATAGAGATGGGACGATTAACAAATATGTTGGATTTTTAAGAAATATTAATGATTTTGAATTGATTGATGGAGTATCCAAGGCAATCAAAAAAATGAATGAATCTGGATATTTAACAATTGTTGTAACAAACCAGCCAGTAATTGCTCGTGGTGAAGTGAGTTTTGATGAATTAGATGAAATTCATAATAAGATGGAAACTTTATTGGGCAAAGATGGAGCATATATAGACGGTCTATATTATTGTCCACACCATCCGCATAAAGGATATGAAGGAGAAAGACCTGAATTAAAAATAAAATGTGAATGTAGAAAACCGAAGCCAGGGATGCTTCTGAAAGCAGCAGAAGATTTTAATGTAGATTTAGAGAAATCTTGGATGATAGGTGACGGTGAAAATGATGTTTTGGCAGGGAAAAATGCTGGATGCAAAACGGTATTAATTGGCAATCAGGATTATCAACAGGATTATACAGTCTCATCATTAAAAGAGTTTGTAGATAGAGTGTTGTAATTGGTAAAAAAAGGAGTTTTAGAGCAATGAGAAAACTAGAAGAAAGATTACAAAAGCATGTTGATTTGTTAGTAAAAAGATATCCTACCTTAAAAAATATTGAACAGTCTATTGTGGATGCATATTTAGTTTTGGAAAAATGTTATGAAAATGATGGAAAATTGCTAATTGCGGGAAACGGTGGATCGGCAGCAGATTCAGAGCATATAGCAGGTGAATTGATGAAAAGATTTAAAACTCCACGTCCAGTGAAAAAGGAATTTGCAGAAAAACTTATTGCGATTGATCCGGAGCGAGGAGCACAGCTTGCAAATAATCTTGAATGTTCATTAATGGCAATTCCGTTAGTGGCACATGAAGCACTGACTACTGCTTATATTAATGATGTAGATGGTTTAGGTGTATTTGCACAGCAGTTATTTGGATTTGGAAGAAAAGGGGATGTTTTTTTAGGAATTTCTACTTCTGGGAACAGCAAAAATGTAATATCAGCTACAGTAGTTGCTAGGGCATTAGAAATTAAGGTGATTGGTCTTACCGGAGCATATGGTGGAGAACTTGCCAAGATATCAGATGTTGCAGTTAAAGTACCAGAAACAGAAACATATATGATTCAAGAGCTTCATTTGCCAATTTATCATTGTTGGTGTTTGATGCTTGAAGATAAATTTTTTTGGGTATAGAAAATGGTTAAATCAAAAAAAATTTTATTTGTTATGCCGCGCTTACCTTTTCCGGCAACATCAGGAAGAAAAACATCATTGTATCATTATTGTAGAATTTTATCAGAGGAGCTTGGGTATAAGCTGATAGTAGCAGCGTTTCTTGAAAAAGAAGACAATCCTAATTTAAAACCAAAGTTTATTGATAGAATGGAGATATTGCCAAAACCTGCGTCCATAACAAAAATTAAAAATATTCTTATTGATTCAGTAATATTAAAAAGAAAACCGATGCAAGTTTCACTTTATTGGAATCCAGAAGCAAAAAAAATTATTGACATGTTAGTAGATGAGGAAAAACCAGATATAATTATTGGAGATATGGTGCGTAGCACAGAATATATCAGAGATTATAATGCTTTTCGGATAGCTGATTTAGACGATCGAATTTCTTTAAGATATCAAAGACAGCTAGATTATGATATAACTGGAATAAATCCATATGGAGCTTTTTTAAATACTTTACCTAAAATGATTCAGAAAATAATGTTGTGGAAACCGTTAAAAGTTTATGTTGTAAAGAATGAAATTAATTTATTAAGACGCTATGAACTTGAAATTTCAGAACAATGTGATAAAACTATTTTTGTGGCACAACAAGAAGCAGATATATTAAACAAAGAATTGCATAAAAATAAAGCATGTGCAGTTCCAATAGGAGTAGATGTAGATTATTTTTCTTTGAGATATAAGAATAGTGAAGAAGGTAAGATTGCTTTTCTTGGGGCGTTGGGTGTTGCGCATAATGAATTTGCAGTACGTTATTTTATTAAAGAAATATTGCCTTTAATTCTGTTTGAATATCCCAAAGCAAAATTTTTAGTTGTTGGTGGAGGAGCTTCTGAAGATTTATTAAAACTTCAATCAGAATATGTAATATTTACAGGAAGGGTTGAAGATGTACGAGATTATCTTGAAGAGTGTAGTGTTTTTGTATGTCCAATGACATTCGGAAGTGGAATAAAAACTAAAAATCTTGAAGCAATGGCAATGGGGCTTCCGGTAGTGACGACATCTATAGGAGCTGAAAATATCAATGCACGAAATGAGAGGGATTGGATTGTTGCAGATTCAAGCGAGAAATTTGCAAAAGCTATTTTAGAGATTTTGGTAAATGAGAACAAACGATTATCGCTAAGTAAGAATGGTAGTATTTTTGTAAGGGAACACTTTACATGGAAAGTTGCAAAAGAGAAGTTTGCTGAAATATTTGGCGAAATTCAATAAGGAGTAATTAATACGTATGATTAAAAATGTTGTTGTTATAAATGATTTTGCATATATTAATGGTGGGGCAGGTAAAGTAGCGATAATGAGTGCGTTAGCTTTGGCTGATCAAGGGATAAATGTTTTCTTTTTTTGTGGAATGGGGCCTGTATGTGATGAACTGAAAAGTTCAAAAATTAAAATTGTATCTACAGACCAAGGAGATATTACGCAAGGAAATAGGATGAAAGGATTATTACAGGGAATTAATAATAAATTTGCTGAAAAAAAATTATATCGATTGTTGCAACAATTAGATAAAAAAAGCACAATTGTACATTGCCATGCATGGAGTAAAATTCTATCATCTTCTATTTTTAAAGCAACTAAAAAAGCCCATGTTCCAGTAGTAATCACAGGACATGATTATGGAACTGTATGTCCTAATGGATGTTTTTATGATTTTAGAAAGAATGAAATTTGTTCATGTAAACCTTTAGGATGTAAATGTATTGTAAAAAACTGTGACAAAAAAAAATATGTATTTAAAGCATTTAGAATTATAAGACAATTTATAAACAGACAATTTATTAAGGGAAATGATTTGCACTATTTCTTCATTTCAGAATTTAGCAAAGTTAAAATTAAACAAGCATTAGTTTGGCCGATTCAAGAACATTATGTTGTTAATCCAATTGATGTTGAGAATGTTGAGAATTCAAATGTTGAGAATAATAATATATATTTATTTATAGGTAGAGTATCGCAGGAAAAAGGAATTCCAATTTTTTGTGAGGCAATGAAATTAAGAGGAAGTAAAGGTATAGTAATCGGAGATGGACCAATATTGGATAGTTTGGTAAAAAAATATCCTATGGTTAATTTTGTAGGATGGAAGAAATCAGAAGAAATAGATAAATATGCTATAAAGGCAAAAGGGTTAGTTTTTCCTTCAGTATGGTATGAAGCAGCACCGTTAACAATTCCAGAGGTCATGGGAAAATATGGCTTGCCGTGTATAGTGTCTGATGCATGTGCAGGACAAGATTATATTAATGATGGTTTTAATGGATATATCTTTAAAAATGGAGATGTGAATGATTTAATACGTAAGTTGGATTTATTGGATTTGAAATCAAAAAAATTGCAGGAAAATATTTTGCACAGTTTTAATAGAAATACATATTCTAAAAAGACTCATGCTAGTAATTTGATTAAAGAATATAATAAAATATTGGAAGAATATAAATAATTCGCAGATTAACAGGAGTGAATTTATGTTAAAAAAGATAAATGCAGCAATAAACATAATATTTGGGAATATGATTATAAATAAAATTCCAAGTAGAACTATTAGACGAGGCTTTTATAAAGCTATGGGAATGAAAATAGGGAAGAATTCGGTGATTTTTCGAAGAGCCGATATATTAGCTCCATATTCAATAGAGATAGGAGAAAATACATCGATAGGTTGGTTTTGTCATTTAGATGGTAGAGGCGGATTGAAAATTGGTAGTAATACAAATATTTCCAGCTATACAAAATTTATTACCGGAACTCACGATGTAGATTCTACAGATTATGTTACTGCACAATTTAAACCAATTTCTATTGGATCTCGTGTATGGATATGTACAGGTGCAATTATATTACCGGGAGTAAATATTGGAGATGGAGCAGTAATAGCAGCTGGTGCAGTTGTTACCAAAGACGTTCTACCATATACGATGGTTGGTGGGGTTCCGGCAAAAGCAATAAGAAAACGTAGGGAGGACCTTGATTATTGTTTGCCAAAGGCAACTATTCTCCATTAATTATATTTTGGAAAAGGAGTAAATGTGATTGTAAACTTTAAACAGTTACATATTGACAATAATGAATAAAGAGAAAATAAAATTTGAAAAAGTAATATGGATGCTCATAACGGTTTTTAGTATAATTATTTCAATGGTTGTTACGTTAGATAAAAATAAGCCAAGTTATTATACATGGTTACCTCTTCTTCCATTATCATTTGCAATTATTAATTTCTTTTCATATGGAATTTATAATAACATTTTTGATTTTTCTCATAATCTTGCAAAATTAATAATTCATTTATTATATTTTATTAGAGAGTCTGTAGCTATATATTTTCTTTACAAAGGGGGATATACTGCAACATTATATAAATTATCCGAAAAAAATATTAATGCAGGAATTTCATTAATGATATTTGAAACTTGTTGTGTTTATATTGTTTTAAATTATTATGGAAAAATACATTTAAAATTGGGAAAATTACATTTCTTTAAACCATCTATACGGAAAGGGGTATATAAAAAAAGTAAATACAAATATGTAGGATTTATTATGATGTTTTGTGTTTTATTTTGTATATTGGCGTATACCATGTCTCCCCTGATACGAAATTCGTATACAGCGTTGTGGGATTCTTCACTATTGTCTACAGACAGCTATTTTTTAGCAAAAATGGAAGCTCAGGCTGGATCAAAAGATAGAATTTTGTTCACACTTTTTAATGTTCTTTTTGATTTTACAAGAATTCTTTTTCCATGTTTTGTTTTATACATATTAAGAAAAAAAATAGGTGATAAATTTATATGCATTATAATAGGAACTATTTTATGTATAGTTCAATTTGCTATGATATTAAATGAAAATATATATATATTAATAACATGTATGATAATTGGAATTTATATGTTGAAGATATTTCCCCAATATAGAAGTTTTATGAAGAGAATGCTGATTATAGTTGGTACAATTATTGTAGTTTACTATTTTATATCTGTTGCATTTACTGTTTCAATTGGAAAAGGGAATATTTATGAAATACTGAGTGATATGTTTCAAATATATTTTCCAGGTATAACCAATATTGCATGTGGATTTAATATAGTAGATCATAATGTTTTAAATACATTATTTTTTGATATTTATGAAGCTATACCATTTCATAGCACATTGTTTGGATTATCAGGGGATAGACTTAGCGATTTGTATAATGCATGTAATGGAGTGAAATATACAATTTGTCCTGGTATCATACAATCATATCATTATTTAGGTGTTTTTGCGCCTGCAGTTACTTGTGGGATAGTGATAATAGCGTTAAAAACACAGAAAAAATTAAATGAGTCTAAAGATATGTTCGCATACGCTGCGTATGCATTGTTATTAATTTATACATCTATGACACCAGTTTGTTATTATCCAACAGTTTTATTGTCTAGATTTTTAAGTACAATTTTGCCAATGCTTATAATTTCAAAATTTGCAGGAAACAATTATACATTTGATAGAATAGGTATCATGGAAGATTAGGAGGTTTTATTAATGATAGGTCTTGTAACGTGTTTTTGGGTAAAAAATTATGGAAGTGCATTGCAATCATATGCGACACAAAATATATTAGATAAATTAAATATGGAAAATGAAACAATCAATTATTCTGTCGCTAATGAACCTTTATTAAGAAGATTGAATATTATTTTACATAAATTGAGATATCCCAGTGTTCGAAAAGCAAAGATAGATAAATACATAAATAAAAAAGAACTACACAAATCTGAAGAATATGAAAAGGGGGTTAAGGATAGAATACAGGCTTTTGATTCGTTTATAAAAGATCATATTAGGTTTTCTGAGCAAATTAAGGATAGAAAGCATTTAGAAGAACAGTCTTTAAAGTATTCTACAATTATTGTAGGTAGTGATCAGCTATGGCTTCCAGAAAATATAGAAGAAGACTATTATACGTTAACGTGGGTTCCTAAAGGTATAAAGAAAGTGTCTTATGCTACAAGTTTTGGTGTATCAACAATTCCATCAATGATAAGAAAGAAAACGAGAGAATTTTTAATGGAGATGGATGGTATTTCCGTTAGAGAATTGTCTGGGGTAAATATTGTTAAAGAAATTTCTGGGAAAAATGCAGAAATAGTACTAGATCCCACTTTATTATTAACCAGAAAAGAATGGGATAATCTAGATAAAAGAAACAGAATGATTGAGGAAAAATATATCTTTTGCTATTTTATGGCTAAGGGGCAGAAAAAAAGAAAGTTTGCTGAAAATTTAAAAGAGAAAACAGGATATAAAATAATAGTATTAAAACATTTGGATGAATTTATACCTGAGGATGAAAATTTTGGGGATTACGCACCATATGATATAGGACCAATAGAGTTTATTAATTTAATAAAGTATGCAGAATATGTTTGTACAGATTCGTTTCATGGGACAGTCTTTTCTATAATTAATCATAAAGATTTTTTTACTTTTAGTAGATATGAAAAAGAAGTTCAAGAATCAACAAATACACGCTTAGTTTCATTGTTGAAATTGTTAGGTTTAGAAAACAGAATGAATAATGATGAAATAATGAATGCAACCATTACAAACTATGATGATGTTGATCGTAAATTGTTAAAGTTGCGTGAAAATTCTTTAACATATTTAAAAGATGCTATAGATTGGAATTAGAAAGATGCAAATATTAAGTGAGAAAAATCAATGTTGTGGGTGTGGAGCTTGTGCAAATATTTGTCCAAAGCAATGTATATCAATGTTACCAGATAAAGAGGGATTTTTGTATCCTAATATAGATGATACATTATGTATTAATTGTAAAAAGTGTGAACATACATGTCCTATAATTAATAAAGATAAAAATGAAATTCAAATTTTAAAATCATATGTGGTACAAAATAAGAATGAAATAATTAAAAGGGAAAGTACATCTGGAGGTTTCTTTTCGTGTATTGCAAACTACATATTAGTATTAGGGGGAATTGTTTATGCGCCAATGTTTAATGAGAAAATGAAAGTAAATCATACTCAAATTACAAGCTGTGAAGATTTAGCTTTAGCAAGGGGATCTAAATATGTTCAAAGTGACATAGGATGGTGTTATAGACAGATAAAAAAGGACTTGGATGAAAAAAAAGTAGCTTGTTTTGCAGGTACGCCATGCCAGATAGAGGGATTAATTAAATTTTTGGGACAAATTCCTGAAAACTTAATAACTGTTGGGGTGGTGTGCCATGGTGTACCTTCGCCTAAAGTATGGGAAAAGTACATAAACGAAATTCAATGTAAATATAAAAAGAAAGTAGTATTTGTAAATTTTAGAGATAAGACTTTGGGATATCATAGATCGGGAATAAAAGTATATTTTGAAGATGGATCAAATAAGGTGATGACACCTCCTGATATATATTTAAGTACTTTTTTTGCTGAAATTTGTTCTAGACCATCCTGTTATCAATGTAATTTTAAAGATTTAGGAAGAGTATCTGATTTTACTTTGTTTGATGCGTGGCATGCACAAGATCCTGATGTAGGATTAGATAATGAAGGCGCAACAAATGTCTTTATAAATTCGACAAAGGGAATTAAAATTTTTGATCAGTTGAGTAATGATTTCATTTTTAAAGAAATAGAGTATAATCAAGCAGTCCGTGAAGATGGTATAATGGTTTTGAATTCAGCAGTGCCTAATATTAATAGAAATCAATTTTTTGAGAATATAGATAATTATAAATTGAGTGAATTGCAAGCTCGATATTATCCATTATCTGCTAAACAGCATATAAAATACATAATTAAAGATATATTAAATTATATGGGCTTGCTTGAAAAGATAGATAAGATTAGGTGATTAATGTGAACGATAAATTTAAAAAATTAGCTTCAAATACAATCATTTTTGCAATTGGTAGTATTGGTTCCAAATTTATAACCTTTTTATTAGTTCCTATTTATACAAATACATTAACAACAGCAGAATATGGAACTACAGAAATTGTTGTTACCGCTATTAATTTGCTGATTCCTTTTTTGTCTTTATCGATTCAGGATGCTGTATTACGATTTGGATTAGCGCCAGACATTGAAGCTAAAAAGGTAATAAAGAATGCTGTTTTTATTGTTGGGATAGGATCCGTCATATCGTGTTGTTTAACTCCGGTATATGGAATATATAATGCAATAGGACGTTGGGCAGGATATTTTTCTATTTTAATAATATTAAATATGTTTAGAACTATTTTTTCTTTACAAGCTAAGGCAATTGAAAAAAATATAGTATTTACAGTAGATGTATTAATGTATTCCTTATTAACTTGTGGAGCGAGTTGCTTATTTTTAATTGTTTTTAAACAAGGAATAGCAGGATATTTTAATGCGTTGATAATTGCTAATATTGTTTCAATCATTTTTTTAGGAATTGCATGCGGAATATGGAAGGATATAATATACACAAAATTGGATATGAGTTTGATGAGGCAAATGTTAACATTTTCTATTCCATTAATTTTTAATGCTGTTTCATGGTGGGTTGCAAATTCGTCAGATAGATTGATGTTGAATTATTTTAAGGGAGCGGGCGATGTTGGATTGTATTCTGTAGCAGCCAAAATTCCATCTATTATAACCAGTATAACCAGTATATTCAATCAAGCATGGATGATTTCTTCAGTAACAGAATATGATTCAAATAATGAAAGTACATTTTTTTCAAAAACATTTCATGGATACAATTTTGTTTTGATTTTATGTACTGCGATAACAATTATAATTATAAAACCATTTATGTATTTATATGTAGGAATAGATTTTAGATCATCGTGGATTTATGTTCCGTTTCTGTTAGTAGGAGCTATTTTTTTCTCATATGCGAATTTCTTTGGAGCAATATATATGTCAGCAAAGAGAAATATTAGTATTATGCTTACAACTTTAGTAGCTGCAATAGCAAATGTTATTCTTAATTATTTTATGATTCCTCGCTGGGGAATTCAAGGAGCTGTTATAGCAACTATGATTTCTTATATTATAGTAGGAATATATAGATTATTAGGGGCGCAAGGGATTGTTCGTATGAATATAAATTTGAAAAAAACATTCTTTGCGTTAATATTATTGATTATAGAGAGTATAGCAACAATCGGCGAGGGAATATTTTTGATTATATCTGGAATATGTGTTGTAGTGATATTTATAATGTATAAAGAAATGGTTAAAGATTTTGTGCTTGTAATAAAATGCAGAATAAATAAGAGAAAAATAGAGAAGTAAGAGAAGATGATTTATGAAATTTTTTATGCATTTCTAATAAAAATTATAAAATTATTCCACAGAAATTTTATAGCAACATTTTTTATGGCTATATTAATAATTCTAGTTAGGAGAAAATATAAATTATCAGATATAAAGAAGGAATTATATTCGATATGGAATAATATCAAAAAAAATCACCAATACAGAAATGAATGTTGTTTAATAGTATGGCTTGTATTTATGTTATTTTGTACGGTATTTACAAGAGATTTTATAAATCCATTTGAAAATATACTGGGTAATTGGTTGCCATACAATATAGAATTTTCATATGTAGAACTCGACTGTATTGAAAATGTATGTTTATTTATACCATATGGATATTTTATAAATTCATTAAGAACAAAAAATATTAAAGGTAATATTATCATTGTTCTTTTGACCTCATTATGTACAGAGTGTTTTCAAATTATTACTGTATCTGGTACTTTTCAATTATCTGATATATTTTATAATATTATAGGAGGAATGTTTGGAATTCTTATAAGTAAAGGAAATTATCATAGTAAGTGACGGTATTATTAGAAGCATCATGAATATGGAAACAGAAAAACATCATTTATTTGCATTGTTAATTCATATATATCGTAAATGGTAAACCAGCCGTGGGTATCTAATACAAACATCCCCTTACAAGGAGATGTTTGTAAATGGTAAACTACTCGTGCCTAGTTAATCTCTGCACTTTATGCCATTATACTCTGTGATGGAAAGTGTAAAAAGTGAAATTAGCGTAATTCTCACTTTTTAAGCTTTTTCTACTAATTACAGAGGAGGTATCATCTATGTCGACCAGAGAGGAAAACCGCCAACTCAGGCTTGCGTCCTGGCAACAGATATTTGCAGACCGGGCAGCATCCGGACTTAGTGTGAAAGATTATTGTGAAGCAAACAATCTCAAGAGAGATCAGTACTTCTACTGGCTGTCGATTGCTAGAAAAAATGCATTGGCAGCTATGTCGGAGAATACATCCGGATTTGCACTGCTTGAAGAGCCGAAACAGGAGCCTGCAACAACTGGATTTTCACAGGGTTAATTGCCAGGTATAACTATTGAACTTGGCAATATCAGGATATCACTTGCTGATGGTATCCGAAAAGAGCAACTTGCCGTTGTATTAGAGGTGATAACCCATGTTGAATGATGCTACATGTTTTGAACATATATACATCGCATTAGGCTATACCGATTGTAGACAAGACAAAGACACATAAAAGCGGCTCATTTTCCATATCTAAAAACTTTTGATGAGCTTGATCTGCACAGATTTGAACACCTGGATGAAGCTTATCTTAACGAACTGGCAACATGTGACTTTATCAAAAAACGTAAAAACATAGTTATGATTGGGAATCCCGGTACTGGCAAAACACATCTGTCCATTGCACTCGGCATCAAAGCCTGCAACCTGGGCATGAAGGTTAAATTCTACACTGCGGCAAATCTTGCTAACTCGCTGATTGAAGTTCAGGACAATCGAAGTTTCATGAAGCATGAGCGTCAGCTGGATATAGCCGAACTTCTTATAATTGACGAGCTCAGCTATCTGACATTCAACTTTCATTAGTTTGAGCTGTTATTCAAGATCATATCTGACCGGGCAGAGAGACAGAGCGTTATAGTATCAACCAATCTCAAGTTCTCTGAATGGACAACTATGTTTGAAAATAAAACAATGGTAGCTGCTCTGGTTGGTCGTCTGACATTTATGTCTCACGTACTCAACATGAACTCATCCAACCCTTATCGGGACGAGCATGCAGCTGTGATTACTTCAGGAAAGGAGGTCGCCTCAGATGAATGAGTACCACTTTCTTGATGAAAACACAGAACTGACGAAGTCAGATTTGATCAGAAAATACAACAGTCTCATAGAAGATATCTGGCTCCTATAGCATACCGTAAGAGAACTGAATGACAACTATGAACTTATGCTTAATGCATACGAGGATGTAGCTGATAAGCTTTACGGCTAACATCCGGGGGAATGTCAATTACCACGGGCATTCCCTTATATTTGAACCAAAGTGGTAAACTTTTTCATTGACATTTACAGTACAACAAAAGCGCATATTTTGCAGGCAATCAGCTGGATATAAAATGGCTGTCATATAACTTTGCATTGATAATATTGAAACTGCTGCATTTGGCTGGCTTAGATGATATCTACGAATGATGATGAAGTGCTGGATTGAAAGGAACAGCATTAGTATACCTAATGTATATGAGCTGGAGTGGGTGGACTCTTGGAGTGGAGAGGGTAGGCTGCTCTGGCTTTTTTATTTGGCGTGGATTGGATAGAAGTACTTTAATATTGAAAAAGTGTTGACTTTGCGTATAAATAGGGGGTATAAATGGTATATAGATTAAATATATACTTTTATAAGGGGAGTGTTACATGGCAAAAGAACATGAATTTTTTATTGAAAATTTTTTGAATATGGATAGTACAAAAGCTTATATGGGATCAGAATTAAAAGCAATTTTACAGAAAAAATATCCGCTATTAACAGATAACAATTGTAGAAAAATTATTCATGATACGGTTAAAAATAAAAGATGTAATTCATCATATCCTTTAGTATTTGAAAAAAATCAGTATGCCTATTTTTCCGTGAAAAGTGTATTTGATTATAAATTGTTTGCAGAGAATATAAAAAAATACAAATTACCGTTACATAGAGTAATTTATGCATTGGAAAGAAATAAAGGGATATTGGCTGTAGAAGAAGCTCAAAAAATATCCGGAGCGACATTACAGGAAAATACACACAATATATCATTTGAAAGTATTATAAAAGATTTAGTGCTTTTAGAGATGGCAACCTATGAGAATCATAATGGTATTGAATATTTGATTCAAAATAAAACTGAAAAAACATGGGAAGATATACGGTTATATGAAGAAGATTTGGAAAATAGGAGTTTATTATTAAGTTTAATTATGAATTGGTTAAAACAAACAAATATAATTGATGAAAAACAATTATGTTATGTGGGACGGGCGAACCAATATGAAGGAATCAAACGTAATAATGAGATTTGGGATGCCTGGGGATTTAGCAATGCAGCTGGGGTTACTGTTGATGGTAAAAAATATGATACAATGGTAATGATTGATTATTTACCACAACATGAATATCAGGGATATGATTTTTTAGGTTTTAAAGAACGGATAGATAGGGTGGTATTTTCTACAAAAGTTTCAAAAAGAAAGGTATTACCAATTATTTTATCAAGCAGAATTTCACCTGTAGCGAAATTACGGGCTAAAGAAAATGGATATTTATATTTTAATATATTATCAATTTTAGGGGAAAACAGCCTAGATGTAGTTAAAACTTTTAATTCTAGTGTTGATGAAATAGAAAGAAATGTACAGGAAAAAAATTATAATTTTCAAGATAAAATATCAAATTCTTTGAGGGCAATAAACAAAACAGGTCATGATGGAAATTATGGATATTTAAAAGGGGTACTATTTGAATATTTAATGTTACCGGTACTTCAAAAAATATATGGACAAAATGCGATTATTACGCATGGCTATAAAGGAAAAATTGAAGGGAAAGAATTTGAGTGCGACTATTTGATTGAAACAGAAACGGAAAATATTATAGTTGAGTTAAAAGGCTACAAAAAAGGTGGTTTGATTTTAAAAGGGGCATATGATAAAACATTAAATTCTTATCCAAAGAATACAGTAATGTGGTTTTTGGATCACACATTTTGTTTGTGTGACAAACAGTTGGGGCATAGAAAAAATAATAAAATCTGCTATATTACTACAGCAGATTTAGACACAGATGCGAAAAATGAGTTGGTTGCACGAAAGAAGAATAAACCAGAAAAAATGGAGTGCTTTTATACATATAAATCGCTACTAGATCTATTGAGTGAATTTGAATGTAAGGATGAAAAGAAAATTATAAATGTATTTTATGTTTGAAAGTAATGAAAACAAGCTAGAATGAACGAAAACTTGAATCTGACTGCTCCAGTTTTTTCACATTGAGCTTATGCATGACAATTAAAGCCGTGTTATAATACATATTAAAATTGATATTATAGGATATAAAATAATATTTAAGATATTTTGTACGAAATAAATAAGAGCAGTAGAATGAGTGAATTAGAAGTTAAGGAAAAAGATGGGAAAATCTATTCGTATATTAGACAAAAGTGGTTGGTATGTACACCTGAAGAGAGAGTCCGTTAAAATATGGTATGAAGATGTTGTATTACTCACTTTGGATTCGATTTATGAATAGAGTTTTTATATGGTGAATTATAGGGCAAATGCAACATCTTTTTGAGCCACTTATTGTAGAATGAACGAGAGAGTAGGATACATTATTATGAAAGATAAAAGAAAACCACAGATAAGAAAAAATGTATATTTATTTGAATTGGATTCTGTTCGAAAAACAAATGAAGAGATTGAGGTTGCACAGAATGCCTTATTAGACGAGATTGTTTTAAACGGAAATGTGGTTGTTATGACATACAACCAGTTGGTTGATTCGCGCGGCTTTTTCAGTCTGCTTTGTAATGAGAAATATGAAGAGAAGTTGATCCGGTTATTTGAAATGGGTGCGGTCCGTATTTCCCGGTTTGGAGATGTTCGTACCGTTTCCCAGTATTTGTTGAATTCGGTTGATGCAGATAAGGAATTTATATATTCGGCAATTCCGATTAAATACAGCCAGAAACGTCTGCTTGCCTTGATGAAACGTTGTTTGACATACTCCGATCTTTCAGAATTGAATGAATATACAAAAGATAATTTGGATGACCAGGAAAAAGATAAGCTGGAAGATTTATTTGTGGAAGTAATAAATGGGGAGGAACAGCCTGTTGATTATCTGTCCGAGAAGGATCGTGATTATCAATTAGGAAAATATCAGGAAATTTTAAAGAATCTGAGAGGTTTACTGTCAACGGTATTACGAATCAGTATGCTGCCTGATATTTATTTGGATCCCAGAAATGAATCGGAATATAAAGAGTTGAAATTTGTAAATTTCATGGCTGCTGTTTTAGCTTTTTATGACCTTCCGGATGATAAAATGATAAATGTAGATGCGGAAGCCTTTCGGCGTTCACTTGGAATATTGGGAGAATTGGAAGCCTGGAAAAATAAAAATAATAATCGTTCAGTATATATTCGTGAAATAAAAAAAGCATGGCAGACTGCGCCTGAAAGAATTGCAGATGAACTTTTATATCAGTATGCAGAGGTTATAGTTGATCTTTGTTATAATTATGCATGTGAGAATAGTATTTGCAATATTTCTAAGCATTATAATGTGGATGAACTTTGGCGGAAATCAGGGGACAAGTCAAGCTTCTGTGTGGATTTCTTTGGCAGATTTGCTAAAACTTGGAGGAATGGAGCAGGAGCGAAGGACCGTTTCTTAACGGATGAGACAAATAAGTTTGAGTCGTTTGCTGACAAGAATGATCAATTATATAAGCAGTTAGACCGTGTAGTCCGTCTTGTAGAATATATCGATTATTCACAGGCTGGGCAAGCAGATGAAACGAATGACCAGGTTGTTTATCGTTATGAATATAAGGATGAGGAACAACGCAGGCAGAATAAGAGAAATATAATAGGGAAAATTGCACATGGGTTTGGAATGGCTGCGCTTTGCATTATTGTGGCATGTGGCATTGAGCTGGTATTTAATAAATTACAAAGTATGATGGAAGGGATTATTTCCTTTAATACAGCACTGTTCAGTGTGATTGAGACAATTGTCTGGTTGTTTGTAACAGAGATGCTTTCAACGATAATTTCTTTGAAACTTCCAAGGCTCTTACCATTATCAGATGCTTTGGCAAAGATCAGAGAGTCAGTTGTAGATGGATGGCGGATCTGCCGGCGTAAATTTACAGCCTATTCTTGTTCGGACAAGGTGCAGACGGAACAGACAGAACCATATAATATAGGAAAAATGATTCCCTATATTTGTCCGGCAGAATTGAAGAAATATCGGGCATTACGCAAATCAGAACCAGAACCTAAAAAGTGTTTTGCTGAATCTTCCATTTATCCTATTGCGAATGTGGAAGATAGTGATCTGACCGCACAATTGATCCGGCAGGAAGAATTATTTCACCGGAAGTATGGATTGGTATATCAGAGCAAATACAATACTATGATCGTAGATCCAATTGAGGGTGAAAATGGCATTTTTCCATATGAGCGTGTACTACCAACAGGTAAAAATGGTGTTGTGATCATTGCGAGATATAAAGGAACATTTGTGTTGTTAAAGCAGTATCGGCATGCGATTCGACGTATGCAATATGCTTTCCCAAGGGGATTTGCAGAGGAGGATGACAAGACTCCTGCTGACAATGCGATTCGTGAGTTACAGGAGGAAATCCATGCTGTCATCACGAAATCACCGGTATTTCTTGGACGGATTGTTGCTGACAGCGGATTGACCGGCGGATGTGCATATGTGTACAGTGTCGATATAGATTCATTGGAATTGGTCGAGGATCATGAAGGCATAGTAGCCATTGAACAGCTCAGTGACCGTGAGTTGACATCCTGGATAAATGAAGGGAAGATTGATGATGGTTTCACGCTTGGAGCTTATGCATTGTATAAATGTGAGGCTTCAGAAACAGAAAACAAACATAGTTGATTTTAAAGTTTTACTGAGAATAACTGAAAGTCATACATAAAATATATACATGATGGGATAGACATATGAGAATCAGAACAATAATAGTGACAGGTGGAGCCGGATTCATAGGCAGTAATTTTATATTTTACATGAAGAGAAAACATCCGGATGTGGTTGTGAATTTTGCTGCGGAGTCACATGTGGATCGTTCTATTGAGTCGCCGGAAACTTTTCTTGATACCAATATAAAAGGAACAGCGGTTATTATGGATTTGACAGGACAGGGCATAGATGTGTTTAGTGACTGCCAAAATATCGTTGACAATAGAAATGGATTTAGTCGTAATAGATATATAAATCATATGATACGTGGCATTGATACATATGATGATATGTAAACAAATATATAAGTGTTAGACATATATTGTTTAAAAATAGATTGTAATAATAAGATGAATTTATTTTGTCTGCTTTGCGTAGTACATTGATCTCTGAATCTGAAAAAGAAACAAAAGTAAGGTCAGAACAAGATTAGGAAGACTGACTGATGATTTGTAAAATCTCTAAATAACAAATAATGGCTAGAACTATATGATAAATGCCAGCCGGCTCCATTTTGGAGCTGTCTGGCATAAGTTAGTTATATGGGCATGCGTTATAACTATGGTAAGATAATGCTTTTGCATGAATGCTGCTTTATTTATTGAGGGCGGAAAGCTTTGCTTTCAAGGCTGCGATTTCAGCATCCTTTTTGGATAGAGCAGCATCCTTCTCGGATATCACAGAGTCTTTTTCGGACAGGACAGCATCCTTCTCAGAGAGAGCAGCTACCGCTTTATCCCGTTCCTTCTGTAGTTCATCAATCATATAGTGAACCGTATTCTCATCTAATATTCGAAGTGCTTCTGAAAACATGGTGATTACCTCCTCCGGATCATACATATATTCGGACATATCCTTGCAGATAGCTTCCATCCATGGATAGTCAGATACCAGTGCAGCAAGGTCGTCGACCGACTGTGCAGTCAGCAGAGACAACCAAGCGTTTAACTCATTGATATCTTTAGCATACTTACTTTCTTTAAATACGTCAAGGGCGACTACATAGAATTCTTGCAAAAGCTTCAACTCGATTCCGGTATCAAAAACGATTCTGCCATGGTGCAGGTAGATATCGGATAATGCATCAGTCAGACACGCATCCGGACTTTTTTCATATATCATGATCGTGTAAACCGTTTTCAGATCTTTGTAGGTGAAAGAACTGCCTTTCGAGCTTTTCACTCTTGTATACTGGCGGAGCATGAGATCGGAGGAGTAGCAGGACATACGCTCTCCCGGGAAGGTATATGGAATCTTCTGGATCTCGACATTTGCGATCGAGCCATCTTCTAACCGGACAAGGATATCCAGAAGCAGGAGTGAGGTGGACGGCAGCATGCTGTCTTCGTTTGACAGGATGCACTGAACCGTCACTTTCGTACCGATGATACTGCTGATGAGACTGGACAACCGTTCCGGATAGATATCCGGATTGAACAGCTTCTTGAAAAATGGATCATAGGTTAAAGGCAGAGTTTTCTTACCCTCCATAAATCCAAGAAAGCGGTTCTTCCATTCCTGTGTCATGTTCTGATAAGCAAAGTAACTTCGCGGATGCTTCCGGAGCTCAGCGAGACATTCCTGCTCCGTACGGGTAGGAAAGAGCTGGCGCCTGTTTTGTCGACAGGAAAAGCATAGCAGAAAAAGGGTGAAAAAAACCTTTGATGTAATAAACAGCATGTCTGGGTGTAACTTTTGGTAATTTAACTCCGATTTTATGCGATAAGTTGACTTGGAATATGATTAGGATTAATATAAAATCATCGAACATGGGCAGATTTGAGACCATAGATAGGATAGATAAGAGATAAACACCATGACAATTATCGTAACCGGAGGAGCCGGATTTATTGGAAGCAATTTTATATTTTATATGCTGGACAGTTATCCGGAGGATCGTATCGTATGTATGGACAAGCTTACATATGCGGGAAATTTATCTACACTAGCTTCGGCGATGGATAATCCGCATTTCCGTTTTTGTAAGATTGATATCTGCGACAGAGAGACAGTCTATAGGCTATTTGAAGAAGAACATCCGGATATGGTAGTGAACTTCGCAGCCGAAAGTCATGTAGACCGTTCCATCGAGAATCCGGAGATTTTCTTAGATACGAATGTCAAAGGAACGGCGGTGCTGATGGATGCCTGCCGTAAATATGGTATTGCAAGGTATCACCAGGTAAGTACAGATGAAGTATATGGAGATCTTCCGTTGAACAGACCGGATTTATTTTTTACAGAGGAGACTCCGATTCGTACGAGTTCGCCGTACAGCAGTTCAAAAGCATCTGCTGATTTGTTAGTGCTTGCATATTATAGGACATACGGACTTCCTGTTACGATCAGCCGTTGTTCGAATAATTATGGACCATATCAATTTCCAGAGAAGCTGATTCCATTTATGATTATTAATGCATTATCAGACAAGCCTTTACCTGTTTATGGGGAGGGTGTGAATGTACGTGACTGGCTGTATGTAAAGGATCACTGCCGGGCAATTGATCTGATCATTCATAAGGGTCGCGTTGGAGAAGTTTATAATGTTGGCGGACATAATGAAATGAAGAATATTGACATTGTAAAGCTTATTTGCAAGAAACTAGGCAAGCCGGAAAGTCTGATCACGCATGTAACAGACCGCAAAGGTCATGACTTGCGTTATGCTATTGATCCAACAAAGATACATAATGAATTAGGCTGGTTGCCGGAAACAAAGTTTGAGGATGGGATAAAGGAGACAATCCGTTGGTATTTAGATAATAGGAAATGGTGGGAGATGATTATTTCCAGATAAGATGAATAAGTATTTGTGCAAGTTGAGATGAGCTGAAGCTTTTGAGAAAAAATAACTACACGAAGAATAGTAATTGCAGAAAGAGAGGATATTATGAGAAAAAAAGAGAGGAGCAGGATTGCGGTATTATTAGGAATAGGGGCTATTTGCGGCATGTTAGGTACAACAGGCAGGTATGTATATGCAGAAAATATGACAACTGCTACTGCAGCTATTGAAGAAAGCACAGGGGATATTACGCCTGCAACGGGATATGAGGTGTCGGAAAATGCAGGACCGGAATTATATACAAGTGATGAGGAACTTGCATTGCAGAGTACATCAAATGATACTTCAAAAAGTGGAACCTGGGAGAATGTAACATGGACGCTTTCTGGCACAACACTTACGATATCAGGAAAAGGAGATATGCCGGACGCCAGTTCTTCTGATAAGGCACCATGGTATACTTTAGATGTTGAAAAGGTTGTAATAAAAAGTGGTATTACAAAAATCGGAAGCCAGAATTTTGTGGAAATGTATGATATTACAGATGTAACCTATCCGAATACTCTGAAAGAGATTGGAGAGGCTGCATTTTATGGATGTACGAAACTGCAAGAGGTGGTTTTGCCATCTTCTGTGAAGACGATTCGATCTGGAGCATATTGTGACTGTAAAGCTGTTACCCGGATTGAGATACCGGGGGTAACGGATTTAGGAAGCTATGCATTTCAAAATAACTGTCCGACAACATTTACAATACCTGCAGGTGTAACCTCTATATCGCCGCTCGTATTTTTTGGAAATACAACGATAGAGAGTTATACGGTTGCAGCAGGTAACACAGCCTATGTTGCACGAAATGGAGTTGTATATTCCCAGGATCAGTCCGAATTAGTGATGTATCCGTTTAATGGAGGAACAGGCTCATTTACGATACCTTCGAATGTGAAGAAGATCGGAGATTATGCATTTTATAATAATGTCAGCTTGAACACGGTAAACTTTTCCAATGTAACAACATTAGGAGAAGGTGCATTTTATATGTCCGGCTTATCCGGAACCTTGACACTTTCGGATAAGATCAGTGAAGCAGGTAATTTTGCATTTCAGGGCTGTACCAAGATAACAACAGTAAAGTTTGGCAAAGGCATGAAAGAAAGCGCTTATTCAATGTTTGAAAAATGTACAGGGATTACTTCCATTGATTTTGGTGGTCTGACATCACTTGGTATGCGGACATTTTTAGGCTGTAACAGTCTGGTCGAGGTGACAGTCCCGGCAACGATAAAAAGCTGGGAAGGATCGGTATTTAACAGCTGCCAGAAGCTTGTAACATTTCGTGGTATGGGACTGGAATATGTGACATATGCTGATTTTGCACAATGCTATGCATTAACAGATGTATATCTTCCAAAAGTAAAAGAGATATATCGTCAGGCATTTGCAAATTGTCCATCCTTGAAACAGATAACGCTACCTGCATCTACGCAGTTTGTAGATGAAAATGCATTTGCAAAGGATGTTGTGATCACCTGCAACAATAATCAACTGGTGCGGTTTGGTTACAATGGATTCCGTTATGCAGAAACAATTCAGATTAAAGGAAAAAGAGATTATACGAAGGCATTTGAGGTATTAGACAAGGTAAATGCAGAACGTGCAAAGAATGGTCTTGATGCATTGACGATGGATACCGGATTGTTAGAAACGGCTATGATTCGTGCCGGTGAGCAGGCAGTATTGTTTTCACATACCAGGCCGGATGGTGCAAGCTGCTTTTCAGCAAATAAGAATATGAATGCAGAAAATGTTGCAATCAATCAGTCTTCTGCAACAGCAGTCATGAATGACTGGATGAATTCATCGGGACACAAGGAGAATATTTTAAGTAAAAAAGCAACTACGATAGGAGTTGGCTGCTTTTATATAAATGGTATTTATACCTGGGTACAGTGCTTTGGTTCAAATACAGATGCTCAGACGGCAGAGAAGCAGACAGACCGTACCATAACACAGAATATCAATATTCCGAAAAAGAAATTTACAGAAGCAATTACGACGGACGGTATTGTTTGGGGTGATGGTGAGACATATTCTTATAAATTTGTTATACAGATGGACAAGGATACTTATACTGCAGGCAAGAGCGTAAATGCGAAGGTCGTTCTGGTAAATCCCGGTTTTAGCATGTATTGTCCATTTACAAGCGGGAATATCACATGGAGCTCAGATAAGAAGAGTGTAGCAACGGTAGATAAAAATGGAAAGATTGCATTTGTGGGCGGTGGTAAAGTAACTATCACAGCAAAAACAAAATATCATGAAACGTCACTTACCTTGACGGTGCAGAGTAAGTCACAGGTTACAAAGACCACACCAACATTGACACTGAAGAATAAGACAGTTACCTATACTGGAAAGGGAAAAAAGATAGGTGCTGCAAGCGTAAAAGGCGCGGCAGGGAAGATTACCTATAAATATTATTCAGATTCGAAGTGTACGAAGCGGTTATCTACATATCCTTCCAAGGTTGGAACCTATTATGTAATTGCAAGTGCAAAAGCAACAGCAACCAGCAATTCAGCGAAATCCAATGTAGCGAAATTAATGATTAAAAAGTCGAATCCAATGAAGGTAAAGGTGGCTTCAAAAACCTACAAAGCAAAAAAATCAACCGGAAAGCTTAACAAAAAGCATTCCTTTATAATCGGGGTAAAGAATGCAAAGGGTAAGGTGACATATTCCAGATCAAAGGCTTCGAAAGCATATATTACTGTTAGCAAAAAAGGAAAGGTAACAGTAAGGAAAGGAACGCCAAAGGGAACCTATACAATTACGGTAAAGGCAAAAGGAACTTCAAAATATAGAGGAAAATCGAAGAAGATAACGATTAAGGTTTCCTGAGCAATATTAGATACATATGAAAAATAAAAGATCATTTCTGTATGTGATGTTAACGATTGCATTTCCCATCGCATTACAGAATTTATTAACTACAACAGCCAGTATGGTTGATACGATCATGATTGGAAGGCTGGGAGAGTCGTGCGTGGCAGCAGTTGGTATCTGTTCGCAGATCAGCTCGCTGTTCTTCAGCTGCTACTGGGGATTTGCCAGCGCATCGATCCTGTTTTTCTCCCAGTACTGGGGAGCAGATGATGAAAAGGGAATTAATCGTACATTCGGTATCACTTTCATCTGTATGGCAATCGTAGGATTTGCATTTGCATCCCTTTGTATTATCAGACCGGAATTTTTACTGGGTGTATATACAGATAAAGAAGTATTTATCCAGATCGGAAAGCCATATATGCGGATTGTCGGATGGGCATATCCACTTCAGGTATTTGCTGTACTTATCAGCTTCCTGCTCCGTTCCACAGAGCGGGTGAAAGCACCACTAATCTGTTCCATCGTAGGACTGGTAGTGAACTTCTGCTTGAACTTCGTGTTGATATATGGTAAATTCGGCGCACCGAAAATGGGGGCTGCCGGTGCGGCAGTCGGAACACTTGCATCTGCGATCATCAATTTATTATTGCTGTTTATCTACCTGATGCGTTCGGAATGTAAGGTGCGGATCCGTCTGAGTCAGATGTTCTTATTCCATGGCGGATTTATCAGGGTATATCTGGCAAATGCATTTCCAATCCTCTGTAACGAATTGTTTTATGGAGTTGGACAAATGCTGATCAATATCGTGATCGGACACCAGAATGAATCTGCGATCGCCGCCATGGCAGCTTTCCGTGTATGCGAGGGCTTTGTCTATGCATTTTTTGGCGGCTTATCAAATGCAACCAGCGTTGTGATCGGACAGTCTGTCGGTGCCGGTGACCATAAGGGGGCATATCGGTTTATGAAGCGGTCGGCATTGTTCTGCCCGGCAGTTACTTTCGGGATCGTGTTGATCTGTGCGTTATTACATGAACCATTGTTTGGCTTATTTGGACTGGGTGATCAGGCACTTCGGTATGGCATGTATATGTTATACATTTACTTGTTCTTCGGTGCGGTTCGAACCTGTAACTATATTATGAATGAGGGATACCGGGCAGCAGGCGAGACGAGAGTCGGAACCTATGTGGAGATTGGCGGTTTATTCTTAGTCAGCGTTCCGGCAACGTGGATCGCAGGTATGGTCTTACATCTGCCTTTCCTCGCGGTATTTTCATTTGTATATACGGATGAACTGGTGCGCCTGGCAATCGAGCTTGCCTATACCAGATCAGGCAAATGGGTGAAGCCGGTTACAGAAGCCGGAAGAAAGACTTTGCCGGAGTTCAAAGATTGGTTAAAGAACCGTAACAATCGTAAACGAAATGCAACATCTATAAAGAATAATTAAGCTGACAAAATCAGATAACGGACATATACTTTGTATATTCGAAAAACAGCCGGAGAAAAGCATTGTGATGAGATTCACAATAAGAATTCCAGAAACGTATTTACAGATGAATGCAGGAGGATTGTAAGGTATGAGAAAGAATAGAACCAAGTCGGGAAAGATTATGACGGTAGCACTTGCGGCAACATTTGCGGTTAGTTTGCTGGCAGGATGCAATGGCGCAGACTCAGAGTCAACAGAAAAGAACAAAGGAACAACCGAGATATCAACCGAAGCAACGACAGAGAAGACGGAAGCGCAGACAACAGAGGCAGCCAGCACAGAAGCTAAGACTGAGACACAGACCACTGAAGCGGCTTCTTCCGAAGAAGATGCCGGTGCTACAGAGGAAGGTACTTCTACAGCAGAATTACAGGAAGAAGCTGTATCCGCTCTGCCGGGTACATATCCGATAGACATGATCTTTAGCAGTGGAGCCGGTGGATGGAGTACAACATTAACATTATCACAGGATGGATCATTTACAGGAGCATTTTCTGATTCCGAAATGGGAGAACGAGATGAGAATGAATACCCAAATGGAACCGTATATGTTTGTAATTTCAGCGGACAATTCAAAGATATCAAGAAGGTAAACGATTATACATATTCGATGACTCTGGATAGCGTGAAAGTATCAGAAGATGAGGAAAAAATCGAAGATGGTATCCGTTATAAAGCGGGTGCACCATCCGGAATGGACAGTGGAACGGAGATCTATTTCTACACTCCGGATGCACCTGTCTCAGAATTGCCGGAAGCATTCCTTTCCTGGTGGCAGGAAAGTGCTGATGGATCAGCAACACTTGACTGTTATGCAATCTATAATAAATCCGCAGATTCCGGATTTTTTGAGTACGCAAAGTAAGTACTGCAAATGAAGAGATCATTAAGAAGATGAAAGAGAAAATATAATACAATGAAAAAGACTTTGTCTGAAACAGCAGGCTCTTTTGGGATATAAAGAGAGCAGCTGTTTTGGACAAAGTCTTTTTTATGGTTCAGGATAAACGAGGTGAAGTAAATGGGAAGCAATACATATAAGGATCTTCAGAACTCACATCCGTGTTTTGGAGGACAGAAAAATAATGCCGGGCGGATTCATATGCCGGTGAGTCCGGGATGAAACATCGGATGCCGTTTTTGTGAGCGGACGATCAATGATGTGGAGGAGCGATCGGGAGTAACATCAAAGGTGATCATACAGAAGCAGGCTGTTGTGGTGGACATGGTGGTCATAGTGGCTGTGGATGTGGAACACCGGATGGATTGCCCCCAAAAAAAAATTTGTACTTGATAAAACCTATAGAAATAGTATACTATAATGCGAAATGATAATTTATCATGTTTGCAGAAAAAGTAGATGAGATTCAGATGATGTACAGATGTATGGAATCATTTGAATCAGATAACAACGACAGGGAGGTCAAGATGAAGATATCAACAAAAGGAAGATACGCGATAAAACTGATGCTGGATCTGGCCACCTATTATAATGGTGAGCCGGTTAAGATAAAGGATATTGCAAGAAGACAGCATATTTCAGACAAATATCTGGAGCAGATCGTTGCAATATTAAATAAGGCATCACTGGTAAAAAGTATCCGTGGAGCGCGTGGAGGATACATGTTATATGCTTCACCGGAGAATTATACGGTGCGGCAGATCTTAGAAACAGTAGAAGGAAGTCTGGCACCTGCAGACTGTGTCGGCGATAACGCAGCTTACTGCGAAAACAGAAGTATGTGTGTCAGCGTACTGATCTGGGAGAAACTTGATCAGGCAATACAGGATGTACTTGAGGGAATCACCTTAGCCGATCTCGTTGACTGGCAAAACAACCTGATGGTAGACCAGTATGTTATTTAATATATGATAGACATTTGCGACATGAAGAAAAGGAGATCACATTGATTCTTGGCAGCAGCAATGATCGCGAAGTGGCCTTGACAAAGGACTGTCAGTTCATCCTGACCTCCTTCCCGATGAATGAACGGCTGGTATTTAACCGGACATATGCGGGATATCGGGGAAGCCTGACCTTTACCGAAGATTTATACGATAATCTGTAAAAGCAGATACCACATTTCACTCTGAAAAATTCAGAAAGAAATGTGGTATTTTTTTGTTCTAATTTTCATTTGTCATGCATACATTATAACTATCAGAAGTGTGTAACAGCCTACTTTAGGTATCAGATCATATCAGAAAAGCAGATGCTTTTCGAGTATTGGCAGATGATGGAACTGACAGGTGAAAATGGTTACAGATGACATATGCATGAGGTGGATCAGTTTGGAAAAAAGCAGAGAGAATGAAATATTGAAGATATTATCCGTAGCGTTAAGGAGAATATTTTCGAGTGAGATATATGATTATAACAAGCTTCAGGAGATAAGGCTTAGGATGAATGAACCCTTGATCGTGATCTATGATAATCGGGAATATTTTGTGACGGAGAAGGGAAAGCGAACCACAGAATGTAAGAAAGCATATATGGTAGCACCTGCCGATATAAGGGAAACGCTGGAATATATCAGTAACTATTCACTCTATGCATATGAGGATGAGATCCGGCAGGGATTTATAACGATTCAAGGGGGACATCGTGTAGGGCTTGCAGGAAAAGTCATTCTGGAATCTGGAATGATCAAGAGTGTCAGACATATATCATTTATCAATATCCGTTTGTCACATCAGGTTAAGGGATGCTGTAAGAAGGTTCTTCCGTACATAATAAATGGAAATGAGACATTTCATACACTGATCATTTCCCCACCGCGATGTGGCAAAACCACACTTCTTAGAGATATGATCCGGATGTTGTCGGATGGATTTCCAGGATTCAAAGGAAATACTATCGGTGTCGTAGATGAACGATCTGAGATCGGAGCCTGTTATAAAGGCGTACCACAAAATGATATCGGCATACGGACGGATATTCTTGACTGTTGTCCAAAATCATATGGAATGCTGATGCTGATCCGTTCGATGTCACCGCAGATCATAGCGGTGGATGAGATTGGCAGCCGGGATGATATCGATGCGATCTACAGCGTGATCAACTGCGGCTGTAAGCTGATCGCAACCGTACATGGCAATTCCATTGATGATATCAGAAATCGTCCGGGACTTCGGAAGCTGGTCGATGAGAGGATATTTGAACGATATATCGTGCTGAGCAATCGCAAACGGACAGGAGAGATCCGGACGATATTTGACGATCGGGGAAGTGTTCTCTTTATGGCGGAGGATGAACGCCTGACATCGGCATATGAAAATGAAGCGGCTGTAGCAGAACTGTCATAAGTGCAGGGAGGCGTACATATGTTATATATAAAGATTCTTGGAATGCTTCTGGTGGTCGCAGCTTCCTATGGGATAGGAAAGACGATAGAAGTTTATCAAAACCGGCGAGTGGAAGATATCTACGAGCTTCTGATATTTGTCCGGATGGCAAATGGGCATCTGGCATACAGTGCATCGGAGATCACCGAGATCATTCGGGAAGGATCGGATAAAGCAGGGGGAAGGATCGGAGACTGGCTTGCCGGGCTGGCTTTGCAGTTCCGGACGGAAGAATATGCTTCTTCTTTTGAGCAGATCTGGACAGGCAGTATCGGAAGTCTGATGGAACACAGCTATCTGACGGACGCACAGATCGGTGCGGTAAAAGAGCTTGGAAAATGGCTGTGTTATATGGATGTCGATATGCAGATCAGGAATCTGAAGCTGTGGGAACAGAACATGCAGGCAGAGTATGAGGAACAAAAGGACAGGGCACGCAGGATAAATAAAGTATCCAGATCACTTGGATTACTCGGAGGGATCTTTTTGATAATACTGATAGGGTAAGGGTGGCAGGAGCTTATGACGATACAGTTATTATTGAAGATAGGTGCGGTAGGAATCCTTGTAGCACTGTTGAATCAGATATTAAAGCATTCGGGGAAGGACGAGCTGGCATTCCTGCTGAATCTGGCAGGACTGATTCTTGTACTTTCTTGGATCATTCCATATATCGTAGAATTCTTTAATGACATTATGAAGCTTGTAAATATCGGTGGATAGGGGAGAAAAGGCATGAGTCTTGTTACGGTATGTATGGCATCGGTTCTGGTCGTTTTAGTAGCGATAAAACTAAAGAAAATGAATGCAGAATACAGCACGCTCTTAAGTATTGGAGCGTGTTTATTTATTGTCAGCTTTATCATAGGAAGACTTGGAAATGTACTGGATTCCATCGACCGCATTACCGGATACATCAATATCAATATGGAGTATATATCGATCCTGCTTAAGATGCTTGGCATTTCCTATATCTGTGAATTTGCGACAAATATCTGTAAGGACGCAGGCTATGGTGCGATTGCTTCGCATATTGAGCTTGCCGGACGGGTGACAATGGTGGTGATGAGTCTGCCAATCCTGTTCCATGTGATCGATATGGTTGTTCGTCTGATGGGGTAGAACTATGAGAGGACAAAAAGCGAAAATGATTATAGCAGGCGTAATGGCGTTCACGATCCTATTATCTGTGGTGTGTTTTGGCGGGCAGACCAGCAGGGCAGCTACCTTAGATGTCGATGAGACGGATCTGGGACTTGATGAAAACGCTTTTGACGAGATGGACATGCTGACAGAAGAACAGGCAGGACTCTCTTTTCGGGAGGTCGTATCCTATATCCGAAACGGAGACCTTCAGGGGCTTCTTGACTACAGTCTGGAAACAATACAGCAGACACTTACAGGGGAGATAAAAAGCAATAACCGCCTGCTCCTTCAGCTTCTTGCCGTTGTCATTCTGGGTTCGGTATTCACGAATCTGTCCGGAAAGTTTGGAAAGATGGTAGGTGGAAACGGCTTCTTTGTCACCTATCTGATGGTGGTATCCATCCTGCTCGGAATGTTTGCGATCGTTTCCGATATAGCGGTGTCGGCAGTCTTGGATCTTACGGATCTGATGATCACCTTTATACCTGCTTATACGTTGGCTGTCTCCTATACAAATGGTGCAGGCACGGCGGAATTTACCTATCAGATCACGGTGCTGATCATTTTTCTGTGCGAGAAGGTGATCATTCAGATCGTATTTCCGCTTGCCAAATGCAGTGGGGTGGTCGGACTGGTGAATAAGTTAAATGCCGAGGATCATTTTTCAAGGACAGTTACGTTGTTGAGGAATATTGCAGGATGGATCCTGAAAACCATGTTTGCAGTTGTAACCGGAATGAATGTGATAAAGGGTGTGATCGTTCCCTCTGTGGACAAGTTGGAACGAAATGCCGTCTTAAAAGCGTTCGGGATGCTGCCGGGGGGAAATACGGTTAAGAATGTCTCGGATATCCTGCTCGGTTCGGGTATGGTTTTGAAAAATGCTATCGGAATTGCGGGCGCGGTCGTCGTATTGCTGGCAGTGCTTCTGCCGGTTACCAAGATCGCGGTGATCTATCTGACTCTCCGTATCGTATCCGCATTTGTGCAGCCCTTGGGAGATAAAAGGTTTTCCGACGGCATTAACATTATGGCACAGACCATCGGTTTGATGCTGCGTGGCATCTGGTGTGCTTCCTTTTTATTTATCATCTCCCTCACACTTATGACGTTGCTTGCGAGGTGAAAAGCTGGTTGTCCATCCGGGTACATGCATAACCGTTTTTCAGAAATTGGTGGAAAGGAGTGCTGGATGTTGTTAGCTTGGATCAAAAATATCGTCCTTTTTATATTATTCTCCTCGCTGGTATTTTTCTTGCTTCCGGATGAGAAATACAGAAAATATATGCAGACGGCGGTTGGTTTTGTACTGGCGATCATTGTCCTGACACCTGTATTAAGTGCGGGAGGCTTGAACGACATTCTAAGCTTTGATTATTACTATGAATCTGTTGCAGGCGCACCGGGAAATGGCGATGTTACATATTATACAGATGTCATGGAGACTATGATCGAAGATCATTTGCGTGATACATTTCAATTGGGCAATAAGGTAACGATTACCTTTGATGGGAACTATACGATCACAGCGGTTGAGGTTGATGTTGTCTCTACAACATCAGACAGTGTAGCAGATACAACCGTGGATGTAGCAAAACTCCGTCAGGAGATCGCAAAAGAGTATAAGATCAGTGAGGACAGGATAGAAATATTTGTAAATGGATATCAGACAAAATAACATGTACTAAAAGCGGACATGTTACATATAATGGAGTGAGAGAGCATGGAAGGAATATGGAATAACATCAAACAAAAGCTGCAGGAACTGAAAAAAGACAAAAATGCGGCACTTCGAAAGTGCATGGGGATTTTGCTTGCAGGTATTTGTCTGCTGGTCATTCTCTGGCCGTCTGATAAGGAAAACGGATTTTCCGGACTTGATGCTTTAACCGGAACGAAGCAGGATAAAACGCCCGGTGGAGTGACTGGAAAACAACAGAACGGGGAGGCTGCTACGGATAATGGACAGGAAACTTCCGGAGAAATATTATCGGCGAACAGCGGCTATGAAGACTATATAGTATTTCAGGAGGAGAAGCTGCGAGGGATACTGTCTCAGGTGAAGGGTGTCGGAACGGTAAGTGTCATGATCACATTAAAAGATGGAGGCGAGAAGATCATAGAGAAGGATGTGACGAAGTCCGATAGTGAGTCAGATGGCAGCAGTCAGAAGAGCAGGAGCGAGACCTCTGTTATGACAAACGCAGACAGCGGCGAATATCCCTATGTGAGCAAAACACTGGAGCCGGAGATTGAGGGGGTTCTGGTCAGTTGTACGGGGGCTTCCGATCCAACTGTTGCAATGAAAATAACCGAAGCGGTGCAGGCATTATTTGGTGTTCCGGCGCATAAGATAGTTGTATTAGAACAAGAATAAAGCATGGAGGATATGGATGAAGAAAAAGATCTTTAAGAAAAACCGTCTGGTGATACTTGCCCTGTCGGTTATGATCGGAGTTGCAGGCTATCTGAATTTCAATGCAGGGAAAAGAGACGACCTGTTGCGGCAAAAGGCAAAGGAGACAAATGCGGATGCCGAAGTTATCAGCTATGACAGTGAGAAAGCTGACGCTTCCGACACTTCAGAAAAAGAGCTTACAGATCAGGCAGATAAAGAAACGATGGGAGCTGCGGATAATACAGAAGCAGGCGGAGAAGCTGCATCGGAGAATATCGATCCTACATATCTGGAACAGGCAGCTTTAGAGGAAAATGTGGAGTTAAACAGTGATGAAGAAGACATCGGAGAAGCAGTCCTTACCAGTGCGCAGGCAATGAGAACGAATCTCGCAACCGCAAAGCTGAACCGGGAACAGAACCGGGCAAAAAGTAAGGAAGCACTGCTTGCGATCATCAACGATGAAACTATGGACAGTGCAGCAAAAGATGAAGCAGTAAGCAGCTATGTAAAACTTACCGATACGATCGAGAAGGAGACGGATGCAGAAACTGTCCTGACAGCAAAAGGCTATACCGATTGCATTGTAACCGTAAATGATGATACAGTCGATGTCACCCTCCCTGTTGCCACCCTGTCCGACACCGAACGCGCACAGGTGGAGGACATCGTAACCAGAAAAACCGGCTACGACGTATCCCAGCTTGTAATAACAGTTGCCGAAGATAAGTAGGAATACACCTGCTAGAATTATGACATAAATATGATGCCCTCTATAAATGACTTGCTGTGCTTTCGACTCAAAGCACAGCGGACGGCACTATAACAAGAACCGGATACTCCATTGTAAATGACTAGCAGCGCTTTCGATTCGAAGTAAATGCCCTATTCGTAAATACTCCTGTGCCAACTCGCCTACGCCTCAAACAGGCACCCGTATTTACCGGCAATTTCCTTCTCCTGTCGAAATGCTCGCGGATGTCATATTATAAAGGGCATCATTTTTTTATGTTATAAAGCCCAGCAGGTGTAATTATGATTGTCTTCGTGGTGTAATTACAAGTTGTGATATGTCACAACGGAAAATAAATAAGTGAGATTAAATTTAAAGATTTGGAGCTTATATATTTTATATAGAAATTAACAGGCACTACAACAAACACCGGAGCCACATTGTAAGATGACATCCGCGAGCATTTCGACAAGAGAAGTAAATTGCCTGTAAATACGGGTGCCTGTCTGAGCCGAAGGCGAGTTGGCACAGGAGTATTTACAAATAGGGCATTTACTTCGGATCGAAAGCACAGCAGGTCATTTACAATGTGGCTCCGGTGTTTGTTGCAGTGCTGTTCGTTTGGTGTAAAACTGCACAAAAACAACTGGATATTTTGTATAAATAGAATGTGTTACCTTGTTTTTATGTTGGGCGTCAGATATAATGAAACTATATGTCTATATAGCAGAAAAAGATGCAGAATAACATGAAAAACAAGTTTTTTTACAGGGAGGTATGAATGAAAAACGGAAGAACAACAATGATAAAAAGGATTTTTGCCGTGACGCTGGCATTTGCGGTAGCTGTCTCGATCCTGACAGTGCCGGTACAGGAAGCGTATGCAGCCGGTGGCAAGGTAAAAACGGTGGCAGTTACAAACCTGCCCGCAAAACAACTGACACTTAAAAAAGGAAAGACATTTACCTTAAAATCAAAGGTAACAGTAACCGGAAAGGCTTCAAAGAAGGTTACATATAAGACAAGCAACAAAAAGATTGCGACGGTAAATGCAAAAGGTAAGATCACAGCGAAGAAAAAAGAAACCGCTAAGATCTATGTGATCTCAAAGGCAGATAAGAAGAAAAAATGCACGATCACAGTGACAGTCGGTACACCAGTTACCAAGGTAAAGCTGAACAAGACCAAGTCTACGATGACAATTGGCAAAAAGCAGACCTTAAAGGCAACGGTTACACCGAAGAAAGCCAGCAGCAAGGCAGTCGTATGGAAGTCATCCAATAAGAAGGTTGCAACTGTAACCAGCAAAGGTGTTGTAAAGGCAAAGAAGGAAGGAACCGTCACGATTACGGCAACAGCAAAGGACGGATCCGGTAAGAAAGCCACCTGTAAGATTACAGTGAAGAAAGCAGCTTCGATCATACCAATCCCGACACCGGAAGAACCACTGATCGTTAAGAGCCTGAATATAGCACAGCCGGATCTGTTAACCATTACATTAACAAAGCAGGCAGCACTCACGGCTTCGGACTTTCAGGTATGGGCAAAGAAATATGAAAGTGCAGACTATCTGAAACAGTATACGATCGGACAGATAACAACAACGGATTCGCTTACTTATAAGATTAAGCTTACAGGAGATTCGGTGTTACAGAAAAACTCCTATATAAAAGTAGTAGTTCCAAAATTAAATCTGTCAAGAGAATGTATCTATCGGGATGAAACTTATACGATAGAAAAATCAGAAACATATGTATACAAACTTGGAGATTCTGTTGATAAGAGTCAGACACTTGGAAAGGGCTATTCCAATTGCTCTGTCAGCGGACTGCCGGCAGGGGTTAAATATCAGATCAAGACAGCTGCTGCCACATGTACACTTAAATTTAACGGTAACGTGACAAAGCAAGGGAAATATACAAGTAAATTAGTCTATGAAGATGAACTTGGTAACAAATTCAGTATGACTATCATCTGGCTGGTTTATGATGGAACGGAACTGCTTGTAAAGGATGCGGAAAAGGTTCTGACAACTGCATGGGGAACTACGCTTCCACAGCTTAAGGTATATGGCGGAAACGGTACTGATACGAGCGATTATACATATGAGATTTTACGAGAAGAAAGTGACAGTGCTGCATTAGCAGTTTCTTCACTCATCAATGGTGGAGCCGGGATACAGGTATCATCCCCAAAACTGTCAACCGGAACCTACAAGCTTCGTATCCGTGCAACAGATAAGACAGACACTTCTATGACAAGCACAGGAACTCTTACACTAAAAATTATAGAAGGCGGTTATTTACAGGGTAAAGTAAAAGATGCAAATGGCGATCCACTGACCAGTTTTCAATTCACTATGAAGAACCAAAATGAATATGCCGAGTATACGGATGAGGTAAGCGGCAGATGGAATGGTGTTAGTAAGGATGGAGTCATTTTAATGGATGATCTGGAAGCCGGTACTTATGATGTTGCGGTATCCAGTTATAGTGGAACAGTAGGTACTACTGTTTATAATCTGAAGACTCAGAAAGCGGCATATGGAACAGATGATGTGCATCCGGTCTGGTCATTTGATGTCACACTCCCGGTATATAAGGTTACTATAGAGCTGGACCCGGATGTACCGGATGTGGTGAAAAATATAACCAATTTTGGCAATTGGCAGGATGTTTCAGCCGGAAGTTATTACGAATCTGGCAAAACCGTTTATCTGGAAAATGGAACTCATCATTTAACCTGTCGAAAGAGTATAAGTGGTGAAATTTATAATTTTTATCTGGATGTGACGGTGAACGGAAGTAATACGACCGCATATGCATATGTCAAAGAATAAGGTTCGTATGAGAATAGATTAGGGAATCTACAGAAGGAGAGTATAGATGAAAGAAAGACGATATAATTTGTCTGTGAAAAGATTTCTGGCATGGGTGATAGCGATCGCAGTTGCAGTATCCATTCTGACTGTCCCACAGACAGAGAGCTATGCAGCCGGTGGTAAGATCAAAACCATAGCGGTTACGAATCTGCCGGCAAAGCAGTTAACCTTAAAAAAAGGAAAATCCTTTACCTTAAAGACAAAGGTAACAGCGACAGGAAAGATTTCCAAAAAGGTCGCATATAAATCGAGTAACAAGAAAGTTGCAACTGTAAATGCAAAGGGTAAGATCACGGCAAAGAAGAAGGGAACCGCTACGATCACCGTTTACTCCAAAGCAGATAAGAAAAAGACCTGTAAGATCAAGGTGACAGTTGGTACCCCGGTTACCAAGGTGAAGTTAAATAAGACAAAGGCAAACTTAAATGTCGGTAAATCACTGACCTTAAAGACAACCCTTTCACCGAAGAAACCAAGCAATAAAGGAATCATTTGGAAAAGTTCGAATACCAAGGTAGCAACCATTACGAGCAAAGGTGTCGTAAAGGCAAAGAAAGCGGGAACCGTTACGATCACAGCGACAGCAAAGGATGGTTCCGGTAAGAAAGCAGCCTGTAAGATCACTGTAAAGAAAGCAGCGGTGACTCCGGTTGTTCCGGAAGTACCGGTTGTGATCCGGAACGTGAGTATTGTGAATAAAGCAGTGATCCAGGTGACATTAAATAAGGCAAAAATATTACAGACATCGGATTTTGCAGTATCCAGTAAGGTATATGGATACGGGAACTTTGTAAGAAAGTGTGTGATTGATCATCTGGAAACAACAAATAACATTACATATAAGCTTTATCTGGACAAACAGGATATTTTTTATAATGGAGATATTGTTCAGGTATCTGTTCCGACATTAAACAGTACAAAAGAACTGACATATCGGACAAAGCCGACAGAGATAACAATAAGATCGGAAGTACGACGTAAGAAAGGAACAGTGGTAGGGACCAGTTCCTTAGATACTTCAGGCGTTTATGATCCGGATGTACAGGGCTATGCTGTATATACAGTAAGCAATCTTCCAACCGGTCTTTCGTATAAGGTGGTAGATGACGCAGACCAATCCGGTTATCTGCAGTTTTATGGTACCTTGAAAGAGACAGGAATCTGGGAGACAAAGGTTGATGTCGTAGATGAATTTGGAAATAAGATTCATTATATCAAGGTATGGAAAGTATATGATGAAAGGGCAGTCATAGCACAGGATATTACAAAATATGGATGTCTGAGTTTTCCAGCTCCAAACAAACCAAATGGAACTTATACAGTAAAGTATGGAGCACAGATAAGTCCTATTGGTGGTAATGGCAGTTACAAATATGAAGTTGTGTCAAAAGCAGATTGTCTGGATTTGGTGATGTCAACAACCGGAGTACAGTATTGTTCGATTGATACAGATCAGGCTGGTGAATATACCATGAAGATAAAGATCTCTGACAGCAGGGATGCCAGTGTTTTCACATACTGTACAGTAACCTTTGTTATAAGGCCGGGAGTCCTGCTCAGTGTTACAGCTACCGATCTGGATGGAAATAAGATCAAATATACCGGTATAGATACTTATTTGTGCAGACTTAAATCCCAGTGGAAGGATAATTCATACAGTGAGATCAGCTATGCACGAGAGGTCGGGGAGATTAGCGATGGAATGGCAATATACAGCTATGTACCGGAAGGAGTCTATGATATCTCGATTGAGGATGAAAGAGGCGGAACAGGAGCCTATGCAAGTGATTATTTTGTAAGTGCAGCTACGAATGAAGTTAAGTTAACTCTTCCTGTATATCAACAGACCATCGTGTCGGATAATACGGATTTTGCAGATCTTAGCGAAATGGGAGAGTGGAAGGATGAAAATGGAGTTGTACAGGGAAAAGGCGGATACCTCTATCTGGCGGTTGGTAATTATACACTGACCGGTACCGCGGAGAAAGATGGTGTGACTTATCAGGCAACTCTTAAAATATCAGTTACAAATACTACACGGGCTGCAATGGTAACCGCCCATGTAATGGCTCAATAAATAAAAGGGGAGACTATTTTATGAAAAAACATACGAAAATGTCAATGCTAAAACGTATCCTGGCAATTGTGATCGCAGCAGCAGTAGCGGTTTCCATACTTACGGTTCCGGATGTGGAAGTAAGTGCGGCAACCGGTAAAGTAAAATCTGTAGCGGTTACAAACCTGCCGGCAAAACAACTGACACTCAAAAAAGGGAAAACATTTACCTTAAAATCAAAGGTAACAGTAACCGGAAAGGCTTCAAAGAAGGTTACATATAAGACAAGCAATAAAAAGATTGCAACGGTAAATGCAAAGGGTAAGATCACAGCGAAGAAAAAAGGAACCGCTAAGATCTATGTGATCTCAAAGGCAAACAAAAAGAAAAAATGCACGATCACAGTGACAGTCGGTATACCGGTTACCAAGGTAAAGCTGAACAAGACCAAGTCCACGATGACAATTGGAAAAAAGCAGACCTTAAAGGCAACGGTTACACCGAAGAAATCCAGCAGCAAGGCAGTCGTATGGAAGTCATCCAATAAGAAGGTTGCAACTGTAACCAGCAAAGGTGTTGTAAAGGCAAAGAAAGCCGGAACAGTTACGATCACAGCAACAGCAAAGGATGGTTCCGGTAAGAAAGCTTCCTGCAAGGTAACAGTAAAGAAAGCATCTGCAGCAAAGCCGGTTGATCCAGTTCCGGTAACGCCGCTTGGTATCAAGAGTGTAAAGATCGTACAGGGTGATATGATGGAGGTTACCTTTACGAAGGCAACAGCACTTACGGCAGCAGATTTTAATGTATGGGCAAAACGATATGAAAATGCAGATTATCTGAAGAAATATACAGTGAGTCATGTAACGACAACGGATTCCATTACTTACAAGGTCCATATCACAGGAGATATGGTATTTGGCAAAGGGCTTTATATCAAGGTAGAGGTACCAAAGTTAAAGTTGTCAAAAGAGTGTGTGTATATGGAAGATACATATAATGTCGAAAATTCTGTAACATTATCATATAAAGTAGGGGCTACAGTAAAAGATACAAGACAGAGACTGGGAATAGGTTATGCGAATTATTCGATCAGCGGTCTTCCTGCCGGTATTCAATATGAGGTCACAACAGAGGCAACGAAACAGGTGATGGAATTTTCAGGATCACCGAGAAAGGCCGGGGTGTATGACAGCGTTCTGGTTTACGAAGATGAGATTGGCAGTAAATATCGTTTGACAATCCGTTGGATCATATATGACGCGGACAATCTGATCGTATGTGATAAAGAAGAAGGGGCATTAAATACTAATTGGAGTAGTTTATTTACACCGGTGTATGCATATGGAGGAAGCGGTTCTTATACATATGAGATCATAAGAGCAGAAAGTGACAGTGCGATCCTGGATAACTGTAAGATTACAGATGATGGAGATAAGATCAATATCAATGCAAAAGGGATTGCATCAGGAGTATATAAGATCCGTATCCGTGTCATAGATCAGAAGGATGGTACAAAGACAGGAACGGGAACACTTACTTTTACAATTGTAGATTCCTATTATATCAAGGGAATTGTAAGAGATGCGAATGGAGATCCGATAGAGCAGTACTGTTATTCAATAATTAATAAGAATAAATATGCGGAATATTCAAATACGATAAGCGGAGTAAGGTATAGCACTTATAATCTCAGTACCAAAAAATATGATGGTACGTTTTACGATGAAGGTTTGGAAAGCGGCATATATGATGTCACGATATCTGATCGAAGCGGGTCTGTAAGCAAGAGTATTTATAATCTGACAGCATTACCAAGAAAGGAAGGGCAGACATCGACGGATACGGATCTGAAGATGATGTTTGATGTTACACTTCCTGTTTATAAGATCAAGATTGAGATGGACCCAAATGCGCCGGAAGAAGTACAGGGATTTACGAAATTCGCTACCTGGCGCGATGTAGCCGGATCGAAATATTACAATGAAGGAACAACACAATACCTTCCAAACGGAACTTATCATCTGCGCTGTACCGGTACGGTGAATGGCACAAAATATGTCTTTTATGTGGATATAACCGTGAATGGCAGCAATACAACGGCATATGCTTATGTTAAAGAATAAGATATGAATTTGGATGTTACATGAGTTTGGAGAAATATCGAAGGAGAGTATAAATGAAAGAAAGACGAAAGAATTCGCTGGTAAGAAGAATACTTGCATGGGTGATCGCAGCAGCGGTGGCAGTATCCATTCTTACCGTTCCGCAGGCGGAGAGCTATGCGGCAGGAGGTAAGGTAACAAAGGTAGCGGTATCCAATCTTCCGGCAAAGCAGCTGACACTTAAAAAGGGGAAAACATTTACTTTAAAACCAAAGGTAACAGTAACCGGAAAGATTTCAAAGAAGGTTACATATAAGACAAGCAACAAAAAGGTTGTGGCAGTGAATGCAAAAGGTAAGATCACAGCAAAGAAAAAAGGAACAGCAAAGATCTATGTGATCTCAAAGGCAGATAAGAAGAAAAAATGCACGATCACGGTAACGGTTGGAACACCGGTTACCAAGGTAAAGCTGAATAAGACAAAATCAACGATGACAGTCGGGAAAAAGCAGACCTTAAAGGCAACGGTCACACCGAAGAAAGCAAGCAGCAAGGCAGTTGTGTGGAAGTCATCCAACACAAAGGTTGCAACGGTTACGAGCAAAGGTGTTGTAAAGGCAAAGAAAGCTGGAACGGTTACGATCACAGCAACTGCTAAGGATGGCTCCGGTAAGAAAGCAGCCTGCAAGATCACAGTAAAGAAGAAAAAAACTGCAAAACCGGCAAATGATCCTACACCTATACCACCGGCTCCAACCGGGTCGGTCGTGATCAAGAGTCTGACAATCCTTGGAAATGCAGATATTCAGGTGGTGTTAAGTGCCAAACAGGCATTAAAGGCATCGGATTTTACAGTTTCCAGTAAAGTGAATGGATATGGTAAATATGTAAGAAAATGTGTACTTGACAGTGTGACAACAACAGATCAGATCACATATCGTATTCATTTGAACAGACAGGATGTGCTCTTTAACAATAATATGATTCAGGTATCTGTTCCCAAATTGAAGACCAGTAAAGAAGCGGTATATCGAAAAGCTGCCAGTACAATAACGACCAGCGAAGTAAAGATATTTGCAAAGGGCGACGGATTTAACACAAAGAAGGATATAACCTATTATAAACCGGATATATCAGGACTTGCTGTTTTTACAGTTGGAGAACTGCCGCCGGGCGTTTCTTATAAAGAGGTACAGACAGGCAGTAATTCAAATTATCTTGAATTTACAGGCGTATTTACTGCGAGCGGGATCTATACAACAAAGATCGATGTAGTAGATGAACTTGGTAATAAGATACATCATACAATCACCTGGAAGGTATGGGATGCTCAGACGATCGTTGCAGAAGACATTATACAATATGGCTATTTACAGAATCCGGATGCAGCCGCCGGTAAACCGGATGGTGCGTATACATCCAAATCTGATGCACAAATTTTACCACGAGGCGGAAGCAGTACTTACACATATGAAGTTGTTTCGAAGGCAGACTGCATGGAACTGACACCGGATGGATTTTATGCTTATGGTACGATAGATACCAGGCAGGCGGGAACTTATTCTATGAAAGTAAAGATCACAGACAAGAAAGATTCTGCTATCTTTACATACTGTACAGTGACATTTGTCATTACAAAGGGAATTCGTGTGAAAGGAACATTTGTGGATCTGGATGGTCATAAGATCAAGAATACAGTTTCAGATACCTTTTGGTGTTATATCAAGTCCAAGTGGACGGATCGGGCATACTCCATTGATCTGAAAAAAGAGATCGGAAAGTACAATAGTAGTACCGGAACGGTATATTTTGATGTCCCGGAAGGCAATTACGACATAAGAGTGGTAAATAAAACCGGAGGGGTAGAAAAATATCTTGAAAATTATACGGTAAGTGCATCAACAAGCAATAATTACCAGATTGTGCTTCCGTTATATCAGATCACGGTTGCATCGGATAATACAGCATTAGGTGTTTCATCTTTTGGAGAATGGGAAGAAGCAGATGGTACTTTGAGAGGAAAAGGTGAGTATCTGTATCTGCCGGTTGGTAATTATACATTAACCAGTACTGCAGAGAAAAATGGGGTAACCTATCAGGCAACTCTCAAGATATCAGTTACGAATACTACACGGTCTGCAACAGTGACCGCGCACGTGGTGGCAAAATAAAAAAATACTACCCACAGGCATACCTGAAATTATGATAACCTGTGGGTAATATAATATTCCGAGCAAATAAAATCGGGAGAAGAAGGTAGTAAAGAGAGGCTATGTTTATGAAAAAACACGCAAAGACGTCAGTGCTAAAACGAATTCTGGCAGTTGTAATTGCAGTAACAGTAGCAGTGTCCATATTTACGGTTCCGGATGCGGAAGTAAGTGCGGCGACTGGAAAAGTAAAATCTGTAGCAGTCACAAATCTGCCCGCAAAACAACTGACACTTAAAAAAGGAAAGACATTTACCTTAAAATCAAAGGTAACAGTAACCGGAAAGGCTTCAAAGAAGGTTACATATAAGACAAGCAATAAAAAGATTGCGACGGTAAATGCAAAAGGTAAGATCACAGCGAAGAAAAAAGGAACCGCTAAGATCTATGTGATCTCAAAGGCAGATAAGAAGAAAAAATGCACGGTCACAGTGACAGTCGGTACACCGGTTACCAAGGTAAAGCTGAACAAGACCAAGTCTACGATGACAATTGGCAAAAAGCAGACCTTAAAGGCGACGGTTACACCAAAGAAAGCCAGCAGCAAGGCAGTCGTATGGAAGTCATCCAATAAGAAGGTTGCAACTGTAACCAGCAAAGGTGTTGTAAAGGCAAAGAAAGCAGGAACAGCTACGATTACAGCAACAGCAAAGGACGGCTCCGGTAAGAAAGCCACCTGCAAGGTAACAGTAAAGAAAGCATCTGCAGCAAAGCCGGCTGATCCAACTCCGGCTGCTCCGGACTATGCGATCAAAAGTATGAAGGTTCTTGGAGTGGAGAGCATAGAAATCACATTTTCCAAGGCGGTTGTACTTACAAAGGCAGACTTTGAAATCTTTGCAAAGCAGTATTCATATGGTACCTATAAGAAACCGTATCAAGTAGTTCAGGCAGAAACTAGTGATCATATCACATATATACTGCATATCAACGATGAAGATGAGTTTCAGAAAAATACATATATCAAGGTAGCAGTCAAAACCAGCGGTGTGTATAAGGAGTGTATATATCGGGATAAGACAGTTAATATTCAGAAAACCAGATACTATGCGATCAAAGTAAATGGAGCATTGGAAAGCTACAATGATGATCTTACTTATGGAACCGGTTACAGGACGTATTCAATTGATAAGCTGCCTGTAGGAATGGATTATTATATATTGAATGATATGATTGATGAAAGTATTGTGTTTACAGGATCACCGACAGAAGCAGGTGAGACTCAGAGCTTGTTGACCTGCGAAGATGAACTGGGAAATAAATATCAGACGACCATTATCTGGATGATCTATGATGAAAATCAGTTGTATTCACGTAGTACGACATGTCAGTATTTTTCACGGGAGAATGGCGTCTATCATAAGCCATATTCTGTATACGGTGGAAGTGGACAGTATACATATGAATTAGCCGGGGGTGATTATGAACTTTTCCAGACGACAATCAGTACATCAGGCTATATGAGGGTATCATTTGAAAATGTAGATGCCGGTGAATATCAGATTCAGGTTAAGATAACAGATAAGAATAACCCTGCTCTATATACGGTTGCGACAATTACATATACAATTATTGATGGAGCACATATCAGTGCGATTGTCCGGGATGCAAATGGTGATCCGATTCGAAGAGGAAATTATTCCTTACATGGATATTCGGATGATCCATCACAGAAATTGAATTCTACCAGTGGTTCAATACAAGATGGTACAATGTCTTATACCATTATTCCGGGAAATTATAATATTACCTTTTATAATGCAAGTCATACAGCGAAGTATACATTTTACAATCAGAAATGTCCGGTGAATTCCGGTGATGAGCCGATGACTTTTGATGTGACACTTCCGGTCTATCCGGTAACGATCGTTCCGGATCCGGAAAAGAGTACAGCCACATCATTTGGATATTGGGTAGATGTGAATGGTGCAAATGCGTATGGATATGAATCAGGAGATACGCTCTATCTTCCAAATGGTACTTATTATATTAAGACGGAAGATGGTAAAAGTTATGCCAGATTTACTGTGAACGGCAAGAGTCTGACAGTAAATGCGTATGATCGTCAGTAAGGAGGACAGGATATGAATCGAATACATAATATGAGCTATGCCAAACGGATCCTTGCATGGGTGCTTGCTGTAACAGTTGTACTGTCTATCCTGACTATTCCACAGGGAGAGAGCTATGCTGCTGCAGGAACGGTGAAGTCAATTGCTGTAACAAATCTTCCGGCAAAGCAGTTGACACTGAAAAAAGGAAAAACATTTACCTTGAAATCAAAGGTAACCGTAACCGGAAAAGCTTCAAAGAAGGTTACTTATAAGACAAGCAATAAAAAAATCGTGACAGTAAATGCAAAGGGTAAGATCACAGCAAAGAAAAAGGGAACAGCAAAGATTTATGTGATCTCAAAGGCAAATAAAAAGAAAAAATGCACGATCACAGTAACCGTCGGTACACCGGTTACCAAAGTAAAGCTGAATAAGACAAAATCAACTATGACAGTTGGTAAGAAGCAGACCTTAAAGGCAACGATTACACCGAAGAAAGCCAGCAATAAGGCAGTTGTATGGAAGTCATCCAACACAAAGGTTGCAACAGTATCAGGCAAAGGCGTTGTAACGGCAAAGAAAGCCGGAACCGTTACGATCACAGCAACCGCAAAGGATGGTTCCGGAAAGAAAGCAGCCTGCAAGATTACAGTAAAGAACCAGGTAAAGCCGGCTCCGGCACCTGTAACTGTAAAAAGTGTGAAGGCGATTGGAATGATGCAGGTTCAGGTAGAATTGACAGGTACCAAGGAATTAAGCAGTTCGGATTTTAAAATCTATAAAAGAAAGTACTCTTTTGGCAGTTATAAGAAGGAATGTAATATTGATTCGGTTAAGACTTCCGATAAGATAACATACAAGATAACACTGGATACTTTAGATGCACTTGTAACAGGAGATATGGTACAGGTTGTGATTGCCAAAATGAATTATAAGGGAGAGGCTGCATATAAGGGAATCATAAGAGAGCAGACGACAAAGTCCGAGATCATAAAAAGTGTTGGAGATAGTATCAATCACTATTCCGATGAAAAATATTATGAACCGGGACTGGTCGGGCTGTGTTCGTTTAAGATAACAGGAGAGCTTCCTCAGGGAATTACATATAAGATAATAAAAGACGATGATATGTTTAATGGTATAACCGATTGTCTGGAGTTTTCAGGAAGTTTTACAAAAGGCGGAATTTATACCACGAAAATTGAGGTAGAAGACGAGATCGGCAATAAGGTTCATCATACGATCACATGGAAGATAGCCGATGAGAACCGGTTAATGGCAGCAGATATTGTGCAATATGATTATCTGCGGCAGGAAAAAGGAGAAACAAAGAAATCATGCCATGTTGATCTGGATGCCTCAGTTTATGGCGGAAACGGAAGTGTGAAATATGAGATACTTGAATGTTCAAATGAAATAAGTTACAGCAAAAGTGCATTTGGACTTAACTGCATTCTGGATACAGAAAAAACAGGCACCTATACACTGAAAGCCAAAGTAACAGATACCGAAGATGCTTCAATAACAACGATTTTATCAGTTACAATAATTGTGAAGGATAGTGTAGCATTTAAGGGCTGTGTGTATGATCTGGACGGACACAAGATTACATCAACGGTCGCGGATGTGGCTGCACCATACTATATATCTTTATATGCAAAAGAAAAAGATACGTTGTGTGATGCGTCAGAATTTAATGATCCGGAATCAGATGGATCATTTCAGATTTTTGTTCCGGACGGAACCTATGATGTCTTTGTAGCAAGCGAGGCACAAGATATAGGAACCTGGGTATGCGACAGCAAGGTAACCGCATCTACCCCATATCAGAAAATTGTACTTCCGGTATATCAGATCACGATCGGATCGGACAATCCGGCAATCGACATTCGTAATTTTACAAAATGGAGATCCAATGAGAGAAAAACAATATATGGAAACGTAATATATCTTACAGCCGGAACCCATATCTGGACAAGCACCGCCACTATAGATGGTGTAGAATATACTGCTACATTAAACGTAACAGTAACAGATAAAACACGATCCACAACCGTAAAGGCACATGTAGTGGCAAAATAAAACAAAAGAATAATAATCGTAAAAGATTATAATTATGCGACGGATACCTGTTATAATGATTTGATGCACATATCACATTATAGTAGGTATTCGTTTTTTTATGTGAAAAATTGTATTTTTGTCAAAGCTGTAAATATGGCAATGTGTATATATTTTATTTATATTATATAAAAATATAAATAAACAACATTAACAATGCAGATACTATGATAGAAACTATGGATTTGTATAACACTAAAAAAATAGTTCAAAGAATATGCGTAAATTCAGAATTATCCCCGCCAATTCCGGGTGTTGAATGTTTTTCATAATTGCGGTATAATATTGAATCAATATGTACAAATACAGGAAGTCTGGAGGTATACAGAATGAGTGAAGAAAATACAAGCACGTATGAAAATATAGAAGAAGAAAATTCCATCGGTCATGTACAGATCGCAGGCGAGGTAATCGCGATCATTGCAGGTCTGGCAGCAACCGAGGTAGACGGCGTATCAAGACTTGCCGGCTCGCTATCAAATGAACTCGCAAGCCGTCTGGGCAAGAAGAATCCGGCAAAGGGCGTGAAAGTAGAGTTACTGCCGGGCGAAGTAAAAGTAGATCTTGCGATCGATGTATTATATGAATACAGCATTCCAACTGTGACAACACAGGTTCAGGATAAAGTAAAGCAGGCGATCGAGACTATGACAGGTCTTAATGTAACCAAGGTAAATATACGTGTAGCCGGCGTTCGCATGGCAGACGCAAACTAGAGAGGAACATATGACAAGACGAGAGATAAGAGAAACCGTATTTAAAATTTTATTCAGTCTGGAATTCAATGACATTTCAGAGATCAGAGAAGAAGCAGAACTCGAACTGGAGCATGCCAGCCTTTATGATGAAGACGATAACAAGATGGATGCAGTAGCCATGACAGAGGAAGAAAAAGCCTATGTTATAGATCGAGTAGAGGCAGTCGTAGCCCATATTACAGAGATCGATGAAACGATCAGTGGTATTTCACAGGGATGGAAGCTTGGCAGAATCGGAAAAGCGGAGCTTGCTATCTTAAGACTGGCTGTATACGAGATCAAATTTGATGAAGATATTCCTGTAAAGGTAGCGATCAATGAAGCAGTAGAGCTTGCAAAGACATACTGCGATGTAGAAGCAAAGAGCTTCATTAATGCACTTCTTGCAAAGCTTGCAGATTAGGTGAGAATATGGCAAAGAAAAGCTATACCGTCGGACAGGTAAATGGATATATCAAGAATCTGATCAGCAGTGATTATCTGCTTGGTGATATTTATGTGAAGGGAGAAGTCTCTAACTGCAAATATCACAGTTCCGGGCATATCTATTTTTCATTGAAGGATGAGACCGGTTCGATCATGGCTGTTATGTTTAAAAGTTATGCATATTCCGGTCTTGATTTCAAACTGGAAAACGGGCAGCAGGTAGTCTGCCACGGAAGTGTGAATATCTACGAACGGGATGGAAGATATCAGTTATATGTAAAAGAGATCAAGCTGGATGGGATTGGAAATCTCTATGAGCGGTATGAACAGTTGAAACAGAAGCTGTATGAACAGGGACTGTTTGAATTCGATATCAAGAAGCCGATACCGGCATATCCGAAGCGGGTAGGCATCGTGACAGCACAGACAGGTGCGGCGATCCAGGATATCAGAAACATCGCAAAGAGAAGAAATCCATATGTCCAGCTTATCCTGTATCCGGCAAAGGTACAGGGAGATGGGGCAGCAGAAGATATTGCGCATGGAATCGAAGTGTTGGATAACATGGGCGTAGATACGATCATTATCGGTCGTGGCGGCGGCTCGATCGAAGACCTCTGGGCGTTTAATGAGGAGGTCGTTGCATGGGCAATCTACCATGCAACGACGCCGATCATTTCCGGTACAGGTCATGAGATTGATAATACGATCGCAGATTATGCGGCAGATCTTCGAGCACCGACACCATCAGCCGCCTGTGAGCAGGCAATCCCGGATGTGATGTCTACAGTCCATCAGGTCATAAATCAGGGCAGACAGATGGATTATCTGATGAAACGGAGACTTGCAGCATATCAGGAGAAGCTGCAGGCTGCAGAAAGGCATCTTCGTATCCTGAATCCGAAGCAGAGGCTTGCACAGCAGCAGATTTATCTGGATGATCTGTCAGATCGTTTAAACCGTGCTATGAAGAACAAATACGACAGATACGAACATCGGGTGATGCTTCTTGCAGAACGTCTGCATGGTCTGTCACCATCGGCGAAGCTTATAAATGGATTTGGATATATCGAAAAGACCGGAACGCCGGTAACGACGATAAAAGAGATAGAAAAAGATGACCACATTACCATCCGTGTTCATGATGGCCTGATCGAGACAAGAGTAACGGATGTGAAAGAGGAAGATTAGAAATGGCAGAGAAGATGGAAAAGAAGGATTTCTCGATCGAGGAATCCCTGAAGAAAATAGAAGCAATCACGGCTGTCTTAGAGAATCCTGCGACATCGTTAAAGGACAGTCTGGCAGCCTATGCAGAGGGCGTACAGCTTGTTCAGGCATGTAAGGACAATCTGTGTGATGTAGAAAAAGAAATGATCGTATTGAGTGGAGAGAACAGTGGAAAAGAATAAATTAGAACTTCGGACAAAAGAAGTACAGAATATTATATACACATATGCACCGGCAGAAGAAGGGTTTCAGAAAACTATCTTTACGGCAATGAACTATTCCTTTCAGGCAGGAGGAAAGAGACTACGTCCGTTATTAATGCAGGAAACCTACCGTTTATTTGGCGGAACAGGAAAAGTTGTAGAGCCGTTTATGGCAGCAATCGAGATGATACATACCTATTCCCTGATCCATGATGATCTGCCGGCATTGGATAATGATGAATACCGCAGAGGAAGAAAGACTTCGCATGTGGTATTTGGTGAGGCAATGGCGATCCTTGCTGGTGATGCGCTTTTAAATTATGCATTTGAGACAGCCTGTAAGGCATTTGAACTGGAACCGGGGAATCAGACTGTTGCCAGAGCATTCACGATCCTTGCAAAAAAAGCAGGTGTAAACGGAATGATCGGTGGTCAGGTTGTAGATGTAGAGATGACAGGGAAGCAGATGAGTGGTGATCAGCTTCATTTTGTATATGAGAATAAAACGGGTGCGTTGATCGAGGCATCGATGATGATCGGTGCAGTACTTGCCGGAGCAACGGAAGACGAATTGAAGCAGGTCGAGATGATCGCATCGGATATCGGACTGGCATTCCAGATCCAGGATGATCTTCTGGATATTCTGGGTGACAGCACAGTGCTTGGAAAGCCTGTCTGCTCAGATGAAGAAAATGGTAAAGTAACTTATGTCACGGTCCACGGACTTGAGGAGTCCAAGAAGGATGTCGCGGAGATATCCAGACGTGCGGTTACAAGACTGGATCAGCTTCCGTATAAGAATGAATTTCTGGATGAATTGATTCTGGAACTGGTCAACAGAAAGAAATAACAGAGATGAAAGATATGAGTATACTGGATCGAATACAAGAACCAAATGACATAAAGAAAATAGATGAGAAAGATCTGCCGGAGCTGGCACAGGATATCCGAGAGTTTCTGATTGCAAATGTCAGCGAGACGGGTGGGCATTTGGCGTCAAACCTTGGGTGCGTGGAACTTACGATCGCACTTCACCGTGCGATGGATTTCCCGGCTGATAAGCTGGTATGGGATGTAGGACATCAGTCCTATGTGCATAAGATCCTGACCGGACGAAAAGATCAGATGACAACGTTACGGAAGTTTGGCGGTTTAAGCGGATTTCCCAAGACCAGTGAGAGTGATTGTGATGCTTTTAATACAGGACACAGTTCGACTGCGATGTCAGCAGCACTTGGTATGGCATGCGCAAGAGAAATCAAAGGAACACAGGAGAAGATTGCAGCCGTTGTTGGTGACGGTTCTTTCACCGGTGGTATGGTTTATGAAGCGCTAAATAACATGGCAGAGGTCAAGACCGGATGTCTGGTCGTGCTGAATGACAATGAGATGTCGATCGACCACAATGTAGGTGGAATGTCAAGCTACCTGAGTAAGCTTCGTGTCGGTCAGCCATATAATGATCTGAAAAACGGAATCGAGAAAGCGCTGATGCATATACCGGTAGCAGGTGAGAAGCTTGCGAAAGGATTGAAGCGGTCAAAGGACTCTTTAAAGCAGATATTCGTTCCCGGAATGTTCTTTGAAGAAATGGGTGTTACTTATATCGGACCGATCGATGGTCATAATATACGCATGATGGAAGAAACCTTCCGGCGTGCATTTAAGTTAAATAAACCGATTCTGGTTCATGTGAAAACGATCAAAGGAAAAGGGTATAAATATGCGGAGAAGCATCCATGCTATTTCCATGGGATCAGTTCTTTTGATGTTGCAACCGGAAAAGTGAAAAATGTAGAAAAAGGTTTATCTTATACTGCTGTATTTGCGAGAAAACTGATAGAACTTGGAACAGAAAATAATCGAATCGTTGCGATCACGGCAGCAATGAGCAAGGGAACCGGAGTCAATAAATTTGCAGAGGAATTCCCGGATCGAACCTTTGATGTGGGAATTGCAGAAGAACATGCGGTAACATTTGCGGCAGGACTTGCTGCGGAGGGCATGATCCCTGTGGTAGCGGTATATTCTTCCTTCTTACAGCGGGCTTACGATCAGATCCTGCATGATGTCTGTATGCAGAATCTGCATGTTATATTTGCAATCGACCGGTCAGGGCTGGTCGGGGCAGACGGTGAGACACATCAGGGAATCTTTGATACGGCATTTTTATCGCATATTCCGAATCTGGTCATTATGGCTCCGAAGAATCGCTATGAGCTGACCAGAGCGATGGAATGGGCAGTAGCCTATGACGGACCGATTGCGATCAAATACGCCAGAGGACAGGCATATTACGGTTTGAAAGATTATAATGAGCCGGTCGAATACGGAAAGAGCGAGATCCTCCGTGAGGGAAGTGAGATCGCATTAGTAGCGGTTGGAAATATGGTGGAAGAAACCGAGAAATTATATAACCGGTTCCTACAGGAAGGCAGACAGGTGACCTTTGTCAATGCAAGATTTATCAAGCCATTAGATAAAGAGATGATCGACCATCTGGCAGAGACACATAAGCTGATCGTAACGATCGAGGAAGGTATTCTGCATGGCGGTTATGGTGCTCTGGTTGAGGAATATCTGGAATCAAAGGCAAGTGATGTGAAGGTGCTTCCGATCGCAATCGAAGATACCTTTGTCCGTCATGGAAGTGTAGAAGAACTGAGAAAGATGTTGAAGATAGATGCTGAATCCATATACAGACGGATTCGGGACATAATGGAGTAGAGATGAAAGAACGACTGGATGTAATGATGGTAAATCGTGGACTTGCAGAGTCCAGAGAAAAAGCAAAGGCGATCATAATGTCGGGCATTGTCTATGTAGATAACATAAAGGAAGACAAGGCAGGATCGACATTTGATGAGAAAGCACAGATAGAAGTAAGAGGCAACACATTAAAATATGTGAGTCGTGGTGGTTTAAAGCTTGAAAAGGCAATGGATTGCTTCGGAGTAAGCCTTGCAGGAAAAGTGGCAATGGATGTTGGATCTTCAACCGGTGGATTTACGGACTGTATGCTGCAAAATGGTGCAGTTAAGGTGTATTCGGTGGATGTCGGACATGGACAGCTTGCATGGAAGCTTCGAAACGATGAGCGGGTTGTCTGTATGGAGAAAACAAATATCCGTTATGTGACACCGGATGATATCGAAGACAGGATTGCATTTGCATCGATCGATGTATCCTTTATTTCTTTGACAAAGGTGCTTCCTCCGGTAAAAGAGCTTCTGACAGACGATGGAGAGATCGTGTGTCTGATCAAGCCGCAGTTTGAAGCCGGCAGAGAAAAGGTCGGTAAAAAGGGCGTTGTCAGGGATCAGAAGGTGCATGTAGAAGTGGTTGAGATGATCGTTGATTTTGCAAGACAGATTGGATTTAAAACACTTGACTTAAGCTATTCACCGATCAAGGGACCGGAAGGAAATATCGAGTATCTTTTGTACATAACAAAGGATCAGACGAAGGAAAATAAAGAATTTGATATAAAGGCTATGGTGGAAGAATCACACAGATGCCTGTAAGAGGAGTAAAGATCCGATGAATCGTTTTATGATCGTGGTGAATCCCGATAAGGACACCGATTCGACAGTTACAAACAGAATACAGAGTTATCTGGAAGCGCATGGAGCAGCCTGTATGGTGCGGGATGTATTCCATCTGGAGTTTTCGGACTGGGAAGCTTTACAGAAAGAGCAGTTTGACTGTGTACTGGTTCTTGGTGGTGATGGAACGCTTTTGCGCATGGCAGGTGATACGGAAGATATCGATATACCGTTATTTGGCATTAATCTGGGTACGGTAGGCTTTCTGACAGAAGGGGAAGTTGCAAATATCGAAGAGATACTGGATCGGCTGCTGACGGATGATTTTACGATTGAAGAAAGAATGATGGTCACAGGTACGGTTACGAAAGCGGATGGAACAACGTATCGCAAGAGTGCTTTAAATGATATCGTGATCAGCCGGGCAGGATTTTCCAGACTGATCGGACTTAATGTGTCTGTTGATGGACAGGTGCTTGATACATATGAGGCAGATGGTGTTGTGATATCGACACCGACAGGCTCGACCGGCTATAATCTGTCAGCGGGAGGGCCAATCGTCAGCCCGGATGCAGAGCTATTAGTGATCACGCCGGTATCACCACATTCATTGACTGCAAAGAGTATCGTATTATCCGGTAAAGAGGAGATTACGATAGAGATCACCAAGAAGCGTAAGACACAGGATACAGAGGCGATCTGTTCTTTTGATGGTGGTAATGATGTGGAATTATCTGTTGGTGACCGGGTAGATATCCGCAAGGCGGAGAAGATCACCAGACTGATCAAAGCAAGTAATGTAAATTTTTATGAGATACTTAGAAATAAATTAGGAGGAAACTGAGATGAAATATCAAAGACAGGCAAAGATACTGGAGCTTGTTGAAAAATATGATATTGAAACACAGGATGATCTTCTGGAGAAACTGAAGGAAGAGGGATTTCAGGCAACACAGGCAACTGTTTCCAGAGATATTCGGGAAATGAATCTGACCAAGGTATCCGTACCGGGAGCCAGACAGAAGTACGCCGTTGAGAAGAACAATCGTTATGAGACGCTGGATTCCTATAAGAAGGTTCTGAGCACAGGAATTATTTCTGTAGATGCAGCAGAGAACCTGATCGTGATCAAGACAATCTCCGGTGTTGCCATGGCTGTAGCGGCCGCACTGGATCATATGGCTATTGATGGGCTGATGGGCTGTATCGCAGGAGATGATACGATCTTCCTTGCTGTGAAGGATAAGAACCTGACGATGTCGATCAAGGCGCAGATTGAAAAGATGTAAATTCTGTTATTTTGTGCATGGAATACACAGGAGGACATATGCTTTTAAATGTACACATAAAAAATATTGCATTGATTGAAGATGCAAATATCAATTTTACAGATGGACTGAATATCTTAACCGGTGAGACCGGTGCAGGTAAGTCTATTATTATGGGAGCTTTAAAGATTGGTATGGGAGGCAAGCTTCCAAAAGATATGCTGAGAGATCCGGAAAAAGAAGGTTTCTGTCAGTTATTATTTTTTATTGATGATGAATCACTGGTGAAGCAGCTGCAGGAGCTTGGGGTTACACCGTCAGAGGATGGAGAGATCATCATAACCAGACGAATAGTAAATGGCAGAACCATGAATACTATTAATGACCAGACAGTAACAGCAGCAAAGTTAAAAGATGTTTCGGCACTTCTTGTGGATATGCATGCACAGCATGAGCAGCAAATCCTGTTGAAGAAGGCAGAGCATTTGAATATTCTGGATAAATTTGCAAAAAAAACGCTTGCTTCATTAAAACAGAAATATGAAGACTGCTATAAAACATTTGAAGATCTTCGAAAAGAACTGGAAGAAGGACAGATGGATGAAGGCGAGCGGAAACGGAAACTGGAATATATCCGGTTTGAAGCAGGAGAGATCGAAGGTGCCAGGCTGGTTCCGGGTGAAGATGAAGAACTGGAGAAGCAGTACCGTAAGATGGTGAATGCCAAGGATATTGTAGAAGCAGTTTCTGAGGTTTATTCGATCACAGGGTATAACCGGAACGCATCTGCCGGAAATGAGATCGGACGTGCGCTTGCAAGCTTAAAAGCGATAAAAGGTCTGGATGAGGAGATAGAGAGCATCTTCAGTGAGCTTACAAATATTGATTCGCTGTTAAATGATTTTAATGTATCGGTCAGTGATTATATGCAGAGTATGGAATTCGATGAGTCTGAATTCCATGAGGTTGAAGACCGGCTGAATACCATTAATAATTTAAAAGGAAAATATGGAAGAACCCTAGATGATGTACTTGCTTATCTGGAGCAGCTGAAGCAGAATGAAGCAAAGCTTGTGCAGTATGAGGAATATGCGGAAGAATTGCAACAGAAAGTGAAAACAGCAAAAAAAGAACTGGATCAGGCGGCGGAAGTTTTAAGTGCAGAACGAAAGATTCAGGCAAAAGAATTATGTAAGCGGGTATCAGAGGCACTGGAGGATCTGAGTTTTAATCAGATCCGGTTCGATATGCATTTTGATCGTCTGACACATCCGGGAACTTCCGGTATCGACGACTGTTACTTTGTTGTATCGACAAATGTCGGAGAAAAGGAACGTCCGCTTTATGAGGTTGCATCCGGCGGTGAGCTTTCGAGGATCATGCTTGCGATCAAATCCTGCATGGCATCGGAAGATAACATTGATACTCTGATATTTGATGAGATTGATGTTGGTATCAGCGGCAGAGCAGCATCAAGTGTGGCAGCAAAGCTTGCGGTTATATCAAAAGCGCATCAGGTGATCAGTATTACGCATCTGCCACAGATTGCAGCAATGGCGGACAGTCATTACAGAATTGAAAAAGTGGTAAAGGATGGCAAGACGATCACGCAGATCTCCAAGTTAGACCGGGAAGAATCTGTGCTTGAGATTGCCAGGCTGCTTGGCGGTGCAGAGATCACAAATGCCGCGGTTGAAAATGCCAGGGATATGAAAGAACTGGCAGACAAAGCAAAAATACACTAATTAAAAACAGAACAAAAAAACCAATACTAAGAGTAGCAATAAAACAATTGCTGCTCTTTTTTTCTTATGGTCTATGCAGCATTTACAGAAAGGAGTATTGGGATGGAAGAAGAAACAAAGACGTCGAACCGTTACCGTTCGCTGCTGATCGGATTTTTGATTTTGGATCTGATCGCATTTACACTGCTGGCAGTCGCTTATTTCTGGAACGGAGATATCGGAGATCAGGAGATCAAGTATGAAGATGCGGAGCTTGTATTCGATGATCTGTCCGGACAGAAAGTGATACCGTCCGGCGAACCGGTCGGGATCTATCTGAAAACAGATGGCGTTATGGTCGTAGATTGTGACGAGGTGGAAACTGCACAGGGAGAGATTTGCTCTCCCTGTAACGGCCTGCTTCAGACAGGAGATTACATCACAGCTGTAAATGAAACAGCCATATCAACAAAAAAGGAACTGATGCAGGCTTTATCCGGGAATAATACCGGAACTATGAGACTTACATTTCTGCGGGACGGAAAGTCACAGGTAGCAGAGGTTACACCTGTGAAAACAAATAAGAATGCTTATATGTTAGGACTGTGGGTGAAGGATGACATATCGGGTATCGGAACAGTGACCTTCCTATGTGGCAATCAGTTTATGGCACTTGGACACAGCGTATCGGATAATGATACCGGGCTTAAGATCAGCAGCACCGGTGGGGGTATCTATACTACACATATAACGAAGATTAACCGATCCTTTGTGTCGATGCCGGGGCAGCTTCAGGGAACGATCCTTTACAAGAAGGATCTGATCGGAATTGTAGAAGGTAATTATGATAACGGAATCGGCGGATATCTCGATGAAGAATATGTGGCGAAGCATTACAAAGCTGCAGAAGCCATGTATATCGCAGATCCTGATGAAGTTCAGACCGGAGAGGCATATATTTATTCCAGATTGGATGGGAATCTGAAAAAATACAAGATCAACATTCTGGCGGTTCATACCGATACTGCCAATAAAAATATGGAATTTAAGGTAGAGGACGAGGATCTGATCGCACTTACCGGCGGTGTCTGTCAGGGCATGAGCGGAAGCCCGATCGTACAGAATGGCAAGCTGATCGGTGCGGTTACACATGTGCTTGTGGATGATCCTACGGAAGGGTATGCTGTATTTATTGAAAATATGATAAAGTAGTGACTTAATTGATTATTCATGTTAGAATCGAAGCTGTACACTGTTAAAAGAAAAAAGAGAAGGGATATTTTGCTTCAGGGTACATGGAGCAGAAGATAGAGTACGATGGATACACAAAACAATAACAACAGAAGTTCATTTTCGGGGAAGATAGGATATGTGCTGTCGGCGGCAGGAGCGTCGGTCGGTCTTGGAAATATATGGCGGTTCCCGTATCTGGCGGCAAAGTACGGAGGAGGAATCTTTCTTCTGATCTATATTCTGCTGGCACTCACATTTGGATATACGATGATTGTTGCTGAGTCTGCGATCGGTCGTATGACAAGAAAGAGTCCGGTCGGAGCGTTTCGGTCATTTGGCAAGAAGAAATGGTTGTCCTTTGGCGGCTGGATCAATGCGATCATACCGGTGCTGATCGTACCGTATTATTCGGTGATTGGTGGTTGGGTTATCAAATATCTGGTGGAATATGTCAAAGGAAATGGAAAGAATCTGGCAAAGGATGGATATTTTACAGACTTTATCTCGAATGGCGTTTCGACAGAGCTTTGTTTCATCGTATTTTGTCTGTTTACGCTGGGGATCATCTTTGCAGGTGTTCAGAATGGTATTGAGCGTGTATCAAAGATCATGATGCCGGTACTGATCGTGTTATCGATCCTTATTGCTGTATATTCAGTGACAAGACCGGGGGCATTAAAGGGCGTGAGGTATTTTCTTGTTCCGAATTTTGATAATTTCTCATGGATGACTGTGGTAGCGGCGATGGGGCAGATGTTTTATTCCCTGTCGATCGCAATGGGTATTCTGATCACATTTGGTTCTTATATGAAAAAGGATACGGCGATCGAGGATGCTACAAGGAATGTTGAGGTGTTTGATACGGCAATTGCAATCATGGCAGGACTTATGATCATTCCTGCGGTATTCGCATTTTCAGGCGGTAATCCTGACACCTTACAGGCAGGTCCTTCATTGATGTTTATAACGATCCCTAAGGTATTTCAGAATATGGGACTTGGAACAATAGTCGGTATTCTGTTCTTCCTGTTGGTTTTATTTGCAGCAGTAACCAGCTCAATCGCACTGACTGAGAGTGCAGTATCCACATTTGAGGATGAGATCGGTTGGAGCAGAAAGAAAGCAACTGTTTATGTAGGTGTGATCATGCTGATCCTTGGAAGTCTGTCATCACTTGGATATGGACCGCTCGCCTGTGTAAAGATCATCGGTATGCAGTTCTTAGATCTGTTTGATTTCCTGACGAATTCGGTTATGATGCCGATCGCAGCACTTATGACCTGCTTACTGGTTTCAAGAGTTGTGGGAATCGATAAGATAGAAGAAGAGATTCGTCATGGCGAAGGTGCATTTCGCAGAAAGAAGATCTTTGTTGTGATGATCAAATACATATGTCCGGTCTTCGCCCTGATCATTCTTGCAAGCTCGGTTGCAAATGCACTTGGCTGGATCTCGATGTAGCTTCAATCTCCTTATGTTAGAAATGGATGTGTGGTTTATGGCATTTATTTCCGGCAGAAGGAGATTTTTTCTTTGTATGTTTATGGTGGAAACTGGTTTGCGATATCAGTCGAAGAAGGGCTGACCTTGACCGGATTGAAGTCCTTGGAAGAAATCATAACAGTATTATGCTTCAAACGCATTTTTAAAATTCCGCTTTTGTTCACCGCGGTAAAAGAGGACGGAGACTGCAGTTCCGCAGCACCAGCCGACCGGCCAGGAGCACCAGATACCGACAGAACCGAACATCTTTGAAAAGATGATGGATAAGACTACTCGAAGGATCAGATCGGTAAAGGTGGAGATCATGAATTTGTTCATGATACCTGCGCCACGCAGGATTCCGTCTGCCATTAATTTGACGGATACGACGAAATAAAATGGTGCAAGGATACACAGGAAAATGATACCTGTCTTGATCGCAGTTGCAGTCGGGTTATCAAGAAAGAGCAGCAACAGCCATCTTCCGCAGGTGAAGTACAACAACGCAAACGGAATACATAACAGCCAGACCAGCTTTAAGGAAGCCTTGAAGCCGGAACGGATACGGTCAATTTTACCCGCACCGATATTCTGGGCGGTATAGTTTGAGATACCGTTTCCCAGTGTGGTGAGAGAGGTAATGACCAGATTGTTCAGCTTGACAGCTGCAGAATATCCGGCGATAACGCTGGTTCCGAAGTCGTTGATAACACTCTGGATGATAATATTTCCGATGGATATAAAGCTCTGCTGTAGGGTGCTTGGGATAGCAACGACCAAGATCTGTTTTAAGATGCTGCCATCAAAGAACCGGAAACGGCCTTCTGTCTTGATACCGATAAGACGGCGAATCACAACAGCTACAGCCAGAACGGCACTGACACCCTGACAGAGGAAGGTTGCCCAGGCAACACCTGCGATTCCCATCTGAAAGGATTTTACAAATAAGATATCGACAAATATATTGGAAACGGATGATATTGCAAGGAAGATGAATGGAGTTCTGGAATCACCGAGAGCGGAGAAAATTCCGGTTGCAATGTTGTAAAAGAACATAAATGGAAGACCATAGATATAGATGTTCAGATACAGCAGGGAAGCATCCATGATATCGTCCGGAGTGTGGATCAGAGCAAGCAGTTCCCGGCTGGTGAGCAGACCGGCGATCACCATAACAGCCAGTAAAACAGCCGTAAAGATAAAAGTGGTCGATACAGCCGTCTTCATATTCCGATATTCTTTTGCTCCAAATAATCTGGATACGATAACCGAGCATCCCATATTACATCCAAATGCAAATGCGATAAAGATCAATGTGATCTCGTAACTATTGCCAACAGCGGCAAGAGCACTTTCATTGATAAATTTTCCGGCAACCAGACTGTCGGCAATGTTATAGAGCTGCTGGAAGATCACACTTCCAAAGAGTGGCAGACAGAAACGCCACAGCACAGATTCCGGTTTCCCTACGGTCAGATCCTTGTTCATTTTTATTCGTCCTCATTTCTTTTTTTATGACATGATGAATTATAGAACGATAAAATAAAATGTCAAGAATGATTAAAGGTTCCCGTGGAGTAATTGGGATAAATCATCAGGTGTATCAATATCCCTTAGTTCGTTTATATCTGAAACAGAAAAGGTACGGATACGATCAGGATGATTATTTATTACCAGACTGCCGCCTTTTCTTAAAGGAAGATTCTGAAGTTCCTCAAAAAATTCAGCCGGAAAGATAACAGGAGAACCGACTATATCGCCATAACAGGTTCGCCAGATTGAGTTTCTGTCATTTTCCGCACAAAGAAGCAGCGAGATCATGGATTCTTTTTGAAGCAAAGGCTGGTCGGCGGGGAGAAAGACGCAGCGATCGATATGATCACCAATGGTTTCCAGACCGAGGCGAATCATATCGTTTCGATGCGGAAAGGTATGAAGCAGTACCGGAATATTTTGTTTTATACATAGGCTCTGAATTTCCTTGTGAATGGTTACCACGACAGATGTTGTAAACAGATTCTTAATAATGTTAAGAGAGAAATCGATCAATGGTTGTCCATTGAAATCAGCAAGCAGCTTATTTCCACCAAAGCGGGTACCCTGACCGGATGCCATGATGATACAGCCTGCATTTCCATATGGTTGATCGAGATCCACAAGGAAAACATCCTTATGGTTACGCAGTTCCTCCAGAAACGGAAGCTTTTGTTTTCGCACGACCATGAGAAGCTGTTTGTGCTTCATTAAGGTTCGTATAGCTTGCCGGTATTTGCAGGAATTACTTTCCAGAAAGCCGATTTCATCAATCGTGATCCATTCGGAAGTTGCATGCAGACAGGAATGTAAGAATGCGGTTCCTTTTTCATCAAAGCATTCGGGAATAGCAAGCATCTGATTTCTCTTATGGGTTGGATCCGGATGATAACGTCCAATCTGGATTATTTCTTTTGACCAGTTGTTTTTCAGGTAGACTCCTTTTTCCGGTACTACCCAGGAGGTAACACCGGGCATCGGGGAGGAAAAGAGAGATGCCAGAAGTGTTGTTTTTCCACTTCCGGATGCTCCTGTCAGAACCAGATGTTTTTTTCCACTAGTCTGAAAAGATCTCCATATAGAGTTTGCTGTTGGCCTCGTTACAGGCATTCCGGTAGGTTTCATATTTTTTCAGCCATTCCTTTCCCTCTGGAGTCAGAGTACTTCCACCACCGGATCTGCCGCCGGTGCTACGTTTTGTCAGAGAAAATCCTAGTTCTTTTTCTGCCTTATTGATCATACGGAGTGCCTTTGTATAGGCAAGTCCCATAGAGATTGATGCAGAACGGAGAGAGCCGGTTTCTTCGATCATATGAAGCAGTTGGCATGGTCCGGCTCCAAAAAATTTTTCGTTATTATCATTTACAAAGTAAATTTTTGTTATTGCTTTCAAGATGTTTCAGCCTCCTTCATCATAACAAGCCTGCTATTTCCAAGACGATCGTTAAGCTTTGACAGACTGATTGTACCATATATTTTGGAAAGAAGCTGTTCCATATCGGAAATTGATGTTTCGGATGGAATGATCGTACCGATCAATCTGCCGTCTGACAGGATCAGAAGTGAATCACAATAATTTAGCGCCAGAGCTGAATCATGTAGTGTGATCAGGGCAGAAGCATGATTTTGTTGGATATAATCCTGTAAAAGCTCCATTGCCTGATAACGTAGTCGAAAATCTAAGGCACTTTCCGGTTCATCCAAAAGAAGAAGTTTTCGTTTGCCTGCAAATGTACGTGCTAATATACATAACTGTTTCTGACCGGCACTCAGACTTTGAAAATTATCATACATCCGGTTGCCAAGACCAACATCGATAAGTGCCTGTATAGCTGTTTCTTTCATTTGCCGGGTTGGAGTCTGCAACAGTTTCAGTTCAGGGTTGAACCCCATCATAACTACATCAAAAAGCGTGAGATCTAAAGAGATACTGTTATTTTGTGGTATATATCCACAAAGCCTTGCCAGTTCCTTTGGGGAAACTGATTCTACGGTAATTGTATCAATTTGACAGTTCCCCGTATGGGGAAGCAGATTTGCCAGAGACTTGATCAAGGTGGTTTTTCCGCAACCGTTTGCCCCCAGTATACCAATAATCTGACCGGAGTCGACGGAAAAACTGATATTTTTGATAATGTTTGTTCCATTATATCCGGCAGACAGATTGTTTACAGTCAGTAATTTCATATCCGATCACTTCTCCTTATACATAGATAGATTAAGAATGGGACTCCTAAAAGACTTGTAAAGATACTTACAGGCAGTTCTGTGGATGCTATACTACGAGCAAATATATCTCCCATGGTTAGCAGACATCCACCGATCAGTCCGCTTAGCAGCATGGTGGATAGCCGGTTGTTTTTTAGTAATAAACGTGCTCCGTGTGGTGCCAGAAGAGATACGAAGCTGATCAGTCCGGTCATACTGATCACACCGGAAACAGCCAGTGTCGCAATCAACAAAACAATCAGACGAATCTGCTGTACATTTACACCGAGCATTTTTCCCTCATTATCATCTAAAGAGAGAAGGATGATCTGTCGATATAATAAGAATAGAATGACTGAACAGAAAAGACATAGGATAATATTTCCTTTTATGGAGTAGATGCTGATTCCATTTAGACTTCCCATGATCCAATATTCAATCGATGCCAGTTGTTTTTCCGGATCTGCGATTAATTTCAGACAAACCAGTGCCGTCTGTGCGAGACTGTGAACAGCGATTCCGGCAAGTACAATGCTGTGACCATCCCGGTCTGCGGTTAAGGAAGATAATACCAGTGCAAGGATAACAGAACAAACAGCCCCTGCAAAAGCAGAGACTGTGATCGCCATAGAACCGGATAAGAACAGAATTCCAAATGCTGCACCGGCACTGGCTCCCGAAGATACGCCAATGATATCAGGGGAGGCCAGAGGATTCCGAAAAACGGTCTGATAGACAAAACCTGCCATGCCAAGGACAAATCCTCCGATAGCACCGATAACAGCGCGGCTGGCGCGGAGCGTAAGAAATACTCGCCATTGCATGGAGTCTCCGGCTATCAGACCGGTCAGGGTGATCCTGTATTTTCCGATAAACAGGGAAGCTGCTGTCAGAAGAATCAGACCTACGCTTCCGGCAATAAGATATAAATTTACTTTATTTTTTGATTCCATAGAATGTTTCATAGAAAGAATTCATCTCTTTCGTATAAGTATCAGTTGAAACCTGATCAGGATGCAGGATTCCGGCAAGCCAGATGGAAGCCAGAATACTAGCAGGTACAGGACTATCCAGTGCTTCGATATCTCCCGGAATGGCATAAACGTGGTTATTTTTTACTGCTGTGCAGTCTTTCAGGTTCGGATCGCTTAATACATCGTCTACTGTATATTCTGCATCGGAAGCAAGAATAATATAATCAGGATTCCAGGAGAGAAGCTGTTCATAGCTAATCTCGGCCCAATAGGTATCAGAGATATCAGATGCTACATTTTTACCGCCTGCAAGTTCGATAATACCTGATTGGTACATAGCTGGACCGGCAGTTGACAGGAGAGAAGAATTACCTGCAAGGTAAATATTCGGAGTGTCGTCTGCGGTTGCAAGAGAAGTAGTAAGCATTTCTTTTTCCTGATTAATGAAGTCAAGCAGTTGGTCTGCTTTATCCTGGGTATTTGTAGCTGTGGCAATAAGACTGATCATATCGGATAACTGATCCGGACTTTCTGGATTTACCAGTAACACAGGAATACCAAGCTCTGTCAGACTCTTTGCGGCATCTTTTAGCTTTAACGGTAAAATCACAAGATCCGGTGAAAGAGAAGCACAGGTTTCCAGATCGAATTCCTTTGCTGTTCCGACATTTGGAAGTTCCAGAAGCTCCGGAGCAGCCAGTTTGTAGATTGGTCTTTTGTCTGCCTTTGCCTCAATGCCTACCACCTTGTCCGATAATCCAAGTGCGATCAGAAGACTGGAAGGAATGTAATATCCGCTTACAATCTTAGTTGGCTCTTTTTCAATGGTAACGGTGCGGTCTGCCTGATCCGTAACTGTGATCGGATAAGAGGTTTCTTTTTCGGCAGCTTCTGTAGACACATCATCTGAAGAAGCTTCTGATGATAATTCTGAGGTTGCTTCTGATGAAGCGGTTGTCCCTGTGTCTGCAGGCTTTGATGAAGTATTACAGCCTGCCAGAGATAAAAGCAGGGAACAGATTAATAATAAGGATAAGTATTTTTTTAGTGTGTTTTTCATAATAACTCCTTTTCGTTATATTTCGAATAATACAACGGTATTGTAGCAAAGCATCTTTTCAAAAACAAGTATTTTTACTATAATATATTTTGATATAGTGCGGCTAAGGCAACATTTAAAGGAGCTTTTTATGGTAACAATTCAGAATTATATACGTGTTAAAAGTCTGGAAGAGGCTTATCAGTTAAATCAAAAAAAAGGCAGCTGTATAATCGGTGGAATGCTATGGACAAAGATGCAGGACCGGACGATATTGACAGCAATTGATCTGTGTGATCTGAAACTGGATCAGATCGAGGAGACGGAGAGTGAGATCATTATCGGTTCAATGGTATCTCTGCGACAGCTTGAATTGCATAGAGGCTTAAATAATTATACACAAAATTCTGTCAGAGATGCTGTAAAAGATATTGTCGGTGTACAGTTTCGTAACTTGGCAACGGTAGGTGGAAGTATCTGGGGACGTTTTGGTTTCTCTGATGTGCTGACGGTATTTCTTGCCATGGATACATATGTGGAATTATATCAGGGTGGGAGAATACCACTTAGAGAATTTGCGAGGCAGAAGCCGGATCAGGATATTCTGGTTCGCCTGATCATAAAGAAGACATCCGGGTGCTTCTCTTATGCATCGGTAAGAAATCAGAGTACTGATTTTCCGGTGATCGCATGTGCGGCTTCTGTTGTAGGTGGAGAATATCGTTTATCAGTGGGAGCAAGACCGGGACGAGCGATGCTTCTTCTGGATGAAGAAGGGCTTCTGTCAGGGGGACTGACAGAAGACTCTATAGAGGCCTTTGCTATGTGGGCAGAGAAACATATTCCGACAGGAAGTAATCATCGAGCCGGAGCAAAGTATCGTTCCAGATTGGTTCGTGTATTAAGTCAGAGATTATTGAATAAATTGAGAGAGGAGCAGAAATGGAGATAACAGTAATTGTAAATGGAAAAAAACTGGTGGATTCTATTGAACCGGATCTGCTTCTGATCGATTTTCTGAGAAAGCATGGCTGCTACAGTGTAAAGCGAGGCTGTGAAACTGCAAATTGCGGATTGTGTACAGTCTTTTTGGACAGCATTCCTGTGCTTTCCTGTTCAGTGCCGGCAGCAAGGGCAGATGGTCATGAGGTACAGACATTAGAGGGACTTCAGGAGGAAGCTTCTGAATTTGTCGGATTTATTGCAGATCAGGGAGCTGATCAGTGCGGATTTTGCAATCCCGGATTTGTCATGAACACGATTGCATTATTGCGAGAGAATCCGGATCCTACAGATGATGAGATCCGTGCTTATCTGGCAGGAAATCTTTGCAGATGTTCCGGATATGAAGGTCAGTTGCGGGGAATTCGAAATTATCTGGAACATAAGAGATCAAAGGAGGGCATTCATGGAAGAAAAGAAGTATAATTCAGTCAATCATTCGGTTCGTAAAAAAGATGCAATGCAGCTCCTTTTGGGAAAACCGGTTTATGTTGATGATATTACATCATCAGATGCTTTGACGGTAAAGCTTTTAAGAAGCCCATATGCCAATGCTATTGTAGAAGATATCAACGTAGCAATAGCGAAAAAAGTTCCGGGAGTTGTAGATGTTTATACATGGAAGGATGTTCCAAAGCAGAGGTTTGCGATCGCAGGACAGACATATCCGGAACCATCTCCCTATGATCGGCTGATCATAGACCGGCATGTACGTTTTGTAGGGGATGTTGTTGCTATTATTGCGGCTACGGATGAGAAAGCTGCTTTAAAAGCAATGAAGCTGATAAAAGTGAAATATGATATCCTCGAACCGGTTCTTGATTTTCATCAGGCAAAGGATAGTGCTGTCCTTGTACACCCGGAGGAGGACTGGTTTCCACCTATGGAAGTTGGAGGAGATCCCGGACGGAATCTGGTTGCAAGTGAAAAAAACGGAGATGGTGATGTGGATGCCGTAATCGCGGATTGTGATGAGGTGTTTGAACATACATATCATATGCGGGCGTTTAACCAGGCAATGATGGAAACCTTCCGCACTTATACCTGTTTTGATCGATATGGAAGGCTTCATGTGATCTCATCTACACAGATTGTATTTCATGTGCGTCGTATCCTTTCCCGGGCACTGGGCATTCCAAAGAGCAGGATACGTGTTGAGAAACCAAGAATCGGTGGGGGGTTTGGAGCAAAACAAACAGCAGTCAGTGAAGTATATCCGGCGTTTGTCACACTGAAGACCGGACAACCCGCCAAACTTATATTCACAAGAGAAGAGAGTCAGATTGCCGGTTCTCCGCGGCATGAGATGGAAGTTCGTGTACGCTTGGGAGCAGACCGGGACGGACATATCCGCGGACTGGATCTGTACACACTTTCAAATACAGGAGCATATGGAGAACACGGACCTACAACAGTTGGTCTGAGCGGACATAAATCGATTCCTCTTTATACAGGTGGGCTTGAAGCATACCGCTTTAATTATGATGTAGTATATACTAATACGATGGCAGCCGGTGCCTACCGGGGATATGGTGCGACACAGGGTATATTTGCACTGGAAAGTGCTGTAAATGAGCTTGCAGAAAAACTTGGAATTGATCCGACTGTAATCCGTGAAAACAACATGATCCGTGAAGGAATGAAGATGCCGGCATATTATGGAGAGACAGCAAATGCCTGCGCACTTGATAAATGTATGGCAAAATGCAAAGAACTCTTTCATTGGGACGAGAAATATCCTGTTCGTGAGATAGGAGATGGAAAGGTCAGAACAGCCGGAGTAGCTATGGCGATGCAAGGTTCCTGTATCTCCAATCTGGATGTCGGATCGGCAACGGTAAAGCTGGCCGATGACGGAACATTTAATCTGATCATCGGTGCTGCAGATATGGGAACCGGATGTGACACGATCCTGGCTCAGATGGTGGCAGAATGTATGGATTGTTCCGTGGATGATGTAGCTGTATTTGGGGCAGATACAGATGCATCACCATATGATTCCGGTTCGTATGCATCATCTACAACATATGTTACGGGTAAGGCCGTAGAACTTGCCTGTGAGAAACTGAAAAAAAAGCTTTGTGAGATAGCAGCCGGTATGCTTTCCTGCAGTCCGGAGGAAATGATCTTTGAAAATGGAAGGGCATGTCGGGTCAATACAGATCAAAGTGTGTCACTTGCCGAGATTAGTGTAAAAGACCAGATTGCAAATGATATCGCAGCAGTAGCAACGGTTTCCCATTCTTCACCTGTATCGCCTCCGCCTTATATGGTCGGCATGGTTGAGATTGAGTTAGACCGATATACAGGAGAGGTAAAAATTCTGGATTATGTAGCTGTTGTTGATTGTGGAATTCCTATCAACCCGGCATTGGCACGTATTCAGGCAGAAGGCGGCATCGTACAGGGAATCGGGCATACACTGTTTGAGAATGTCACCTACAATGAAAGAGGATGCCCGATTGAATCCAGTTTCATGCAGTATAAGATTCCAACCCGCCTTGATATGGGACATCTTCAGGTAGAATTTGAACACAGTTATGAACCGACAGGCCCATTTGGAGCCAAGTCTATAGGAGAGATAGTGATCAATACACCTGCACCTGCAATTGCACATGCAATCTACCGTGCAACAGGTGTATGGCACAGAGAACTTCCGATCACTCCGGAAAAGATACTGATGTCCATGTTGGATGAAAAAGAATAAAGATGAGGAGAATTCACAAATGAAAAAAATGTTTAAGCTGTCTGAGACAGCATTTCAGCTGGATGGAAAGATGCCGCTTTCGCAGGCGATTCCGTTAGGATTACAGCATGTTTTGGCAATGTTTGTAGGAAACCTGACTCCACTTCTGATCATCACAGGAGCATGTGGTCTGGCAGGCGGTGAGTTCGCAGATCTACAGCTTTCTTTGCTTCAGAATGCGATGCTGATCGCAGGAATTGTGACCCTGGTACAGTTGTTTGGAATTGGCCCGGTAGGAGGCCGGGTACCGATCATAATGGGAACGTCTTCCGGATTTATAGGTGTCTTTAACAGTGTAGCAGCAACCATGGGTGGTGGTATACTGGCATATGGTGCGATCATGGGAGCATCTATTATAGGTGGTCTTTTTGAAACAGTGCTTGGCTTTTTCTTAAAGCCCCTTCGTAAGTTCTTTCCATCGGTTGTAACCGGTACCGTGGTAATGTCGATCGGATTAAGCCTGATTTCGGTAGGTATCAATTCTTTTGGTGGAGGAAATAAAGCAGAAGATTTTGGCTCCATTGAGAATCTGTTACTTGCGTTGTTTGTGCTTATTGCGATCTTGTTTTTCAAACATGCGACAAAAGGCTTTTTGAGTTCTTCATCTATTTTATTTGGCATTATTTTCGGATACATTGCAGCAATGATCATGGGCTTTGTTTTGCCGAAAACCGGAGTGACGGCAGATGGTGTAGAATATACAAAGGCATGGGTGTTGAACTGGGATAAAGTTGCGGAAGCCTCCTGGTTTGCGGTTCCAAAGCTTTTGCCTGTAAAACCCGTTTTCGATCTGCGTGCGATTCTTCCGGTTCTTATTATGTTCATTGTAACTGCAGTTGAGACGGTTGGAGATATATCAGGTGTTATGGAAGGCGGATTGGACAGAGAAGCAACAGATAAAGAACTTGCAGGCGGTGTTATGTGTGACGGACTGGGTTCTTCATTTGCAGCAATATTTGGTGTCCTGCCAAACACATCATTCAGTCAGAATGTTGGATTGGTAGCCATGACAAAGGTTGTAAACCGGTTTGCTCTTGCAACCGGAGCCATTTTCCTTGTCCTTTGCGGCTTGTGTCCAAAGCTTGCTGCGTTGGTATCAATCATGCCACAGTCTGTACTTGGTGGCGCAGCAGTCATGATGTTTTCGTCAATTGTAATCAGTGGTATTCAGTTGATCACGAAGAATCCGTTGAATGCCAGAAATCTTTCCATTGTATCAGTAGCACTGGGCGTTGGATATGGAATGGGAGCTAATCCCGGAATTCTGGTACATACACCGGAGGTGGTACAGTTGGTGTTTGGCGGATCTGGAATTGTACCGGCAGCAATGGTAGCAATTCTTTTAAATATCATTTTGCCGAAAGAGGAAAAATAAATACTATTTATACAGCATATGAAACAACTGCAGATATTCCTGTTCGACATCCTCAAACGAACGGACCTCATAAGAAAGGTTGATGTGAAGCTCAGGCTCCGGTCTGTCCGAGGGCTCATTTAGCAGAGTGAGAAGATCGAAATAGAGCATGTCGTCGTCGATACATTTGATCCTGCGTTCTTCTTCCTCTGTCAGAGGAGACCCCAGATATTTTGTATAGATCACATCTAACAGATTTTGTTCCAGTTTCTTGTATGCGGGAAGATGTTTTTTAAAAGGTCTTGGAACATCTGACAGGTAGGCTTCGCTTGCATCGTGAAGCAGACAGGCAAGCACCAGTCGGTTGGAATACCCACGGGCAGCCGCTTCCTTTGCACAGTTGATACAATGACTGCCGACGGAAAAGAAGGTCTTCACATGACCATTTCCACGACAAATTAGTGATAATGCGTGTGCGATGTCCTCGATATGAAGATGTTCTGCCTTCGGCAGAGTCGGATCAAAATGATCCCCGGTATAAGTTGTAATATAATCAGCCATATAAAAATCATCCTGTCGAAAATAGTTATTTCTTACTGATTATATAACAAAAGCAGGTAAAATCAACTTATTTATGTGTGGAAAGAAAGCGTTAAAAGATAATCGGAGATAATTAAGAAGAGAATTGATAGTAAAATATTACAAATCATTCTCATTATATAAAAATATTTTTTGGAGCAAAGTTAATATAGATAAAAATTATGGCTCTGTTATAGATTCACTATTATGAAGCAAGCCTGCCCGAATGTCGGTACTTAGTGAACTGCTGTAAGCAGTGAGCTTAGAACCGCTACATGAGGGTAGAGCGAGAGCGCCTTGCGCAATAATATGTGAACTATAACAGAGCCATAATTAGGTAAAATATAATTGCTCCGAAAAATATTCCGTGTTTACGCCTTCTTGCCGGCTGCTTCAAACTCCCGGATGATTTCTTCATCAGGAGCCTTTGTAAGCAGGCTGACCACAATGATGAAGATCAGGGATACGATAAATGCAGGAAGCAGTTCGTAGATATCGAGAATTCCTCCAAGTGGACGAACCAGATATTTCCAGATAAATACGGTAGCACCACCGGATGTGATACCGGCGATCGCACCTGCAAGATTACAACGTTTCCAGAATAAAGAACAAAGCACAACAGCACCAAATGCACCGCCGAAGCCTGCCCATGCGAAGGAAACGATCTTGAATACACTGGAGTCAGGATTTCTTGCAAGGAAGATACTTACGATCGCAATACCAACGATTGTTAAACGTGCGATCAGAAGATTTGTCTTCTCGGAAATCTTGATCTTTAAGAAATCATGTACTATATTCTGTGAAACACCGGATGCAGCAGCAAGCATCTGACTGTCTGCGGTAGACATCGTAGCGGCAAGGATACCGGCAAGGATGATACCTGCGATAAGAGCAGTTAATGCATTATGCTGGCTGATGATACCTGCGATACGAACGATAATAGTTTCACTGTTTGAACCGGTCAGAGTTTCAAGTGCGCCTGCTTTGGTCATACCAAGACCGACAATACCGATCAGAAGACCTGCGGTCATAGCGATCACGACCCATACAGAGGCAATACGGCGGGAAAGTACCAGTTTTTTCTCATCCTCGATTGCCATGAAACGGACAAGGATATGAGGCATACCAAAGTAACCGAGTCCCCATGCTGCGGTTGAGAAAATTGTCAAAAAGTTATATTTGACTTCAGAACCGGAGGCAACATCAAAGGTAGATGTCAGAGACAGATAACCCGGAAGGGCGGCTGCGTTGTCCATAACGGCTGTCCAACCACCTGCTCTTGAGATTCCATAGATCAGAACGATCGCAAGTGCACCGGTCATAACGATACTCTGAACAAGGTCTGTAACACATACGGCATTGAACCCACCGGTGATAGTGTAACCAACAATCAACAGGGCGGACAACATCATGGCAACCTGATAATTGATACCGAATAAGCTGTTGAACAGCTTACCACAGGCAGCAAAACCGGATGCTGTGTAAGGGATGAAGAAGATAATGATAACGAGAGCGGAAAGTGCTGTGATAACATTATTCTTATCATGGAATCGTTTTGCAAAGAAATCAGGCACAGTGATCGCGCCGATATTATTTGAATAACGTCTGAGTTTTCTGGACACGAAGAACCAGTTCAACCATGTACCAACGGCAAGACCGATGGCAGTCCATGCGGCATCGCAGATACCGGACAGATATGCAACGCCCGGAAGTCCCATCAGGAGCCAGCTTGACATATCACTTGCTTCAGCACTCATGGCTGTTACGAGAGGTCCCATCTTACGGCCGCCAAGATAGAAATCTTCTGTACTGTTGTTACGCTTGCTGTAAACAAAGCCGATCACAAGCATGATCGCCAGGTAGACAACGATTGCAAGCATGATGAAAAAGTTAGTTGTCATAAACATTTAAATATCCTCCAATTTTTTATTGCGTATGCATAACATGGACAAAATCGTTAAATTTCGTAATAGAATACATAACTAAAAAATCATAGCGTAATATGAGAAAAAAGTCAAACAAATACGATCTGCTTTAGAAAAACAGGTAAAATTATGTCCTGGCTAAAGAATGGTAAAGGATTTGTAAAAAATACTTGAAAAAATAAATCAGGTCTGCTAGTATGTCTTCAGACAAAGACGTCAGTTGAACGAGATACGTTCGATTGGCGTCTTTTCTGTTTTACAAAAAAAGTACCATGGAATTTTGTAAAAAAGTGAAGCGAAACCTGTCGGGGGATGCGCACCTGCCGTAGATTTCAAAAAGAATTTCAGAAAAAAATGGAGGAAATAGTTATGAATACTGGTGATACTGGTTTTATGCTGATCTGTACAGCATTGGTATTTTTTATGACACCGGGACTTGCTTTCTTTTATGGTGGAATGGTGCGAAGGAAAAATGTCGTTAATACGATGATGGCATGTACTTTTATTATGGGACTTTCGGTTGTAATGTGGATATTATTTGGTTACTCCCTTTCTTTTGGGGGAAATCACGGAGGAATCATTGGTGATCTCAGATGGTTTGCGTTAAATGGCATATCCATGAATGAGGCCGGACCGTATGCAGACAATATTCCGCATTTTGTATATATTGCATTTCAGATGATGTTTGCAATGATCACGCCGGCACTGATCACAGGATCATTAGTCGGACGTGTAAAGTTTAAGGCTTTATTCTTCTTTATCATGTTCTGGTCGATTCTGGTTTACTACCCGATGGCACATATGGTATGGGGACAGGGCGGTTTCCTTGCAGAGATCGGTTCCGTCGATTTTGCAGGCGGAAATGTCGTACATATCAGCTCCGGTGTAAGCGCATTGATATTTGCAATCATCCTTGGCAGACGAAAAGGTTATGAGAATACTGCTTATCGTGTTCATAACATTCCATTCGTTGCTCTTGGTGCATTTATCCTTTGGTTCGGATGGTTCGGCTTCAATGCAGGAAGTGCCCTCGGAGCAAATGGTCTTGCAGCTCATGCATTCTTAACCTCAGCGATCGCAAGTGCGAGTGCCATGATGTCATGGATGCTGATCGATGTGATAAAAGATGGAAAGCCAACCTTGGTTGGTGCTTCGACCGGTCTTGTTGTCGGGCTGGTTGCAATCACACCGGGAGCTGGCTTTGTTCCAATCTGGTCTGCATTTATTATCGGTGCACTTGTAAGTCCGATTTGTTGTGGTATGATTACTTTATTAAAGAAGAAATTGAAAATAGATGATGCACTCGATGCTTTTGGATGTCATGGTATCGGTGGTGTCTGGGGTGGCATCGCGACCGGATTATTTGGTAAGAGTTCGATCAACAGCGTTGCCAGATGGGATGGACTGTTCTTCGGAGACTATCACCTCTTTGTTGCACAGTTGATCGGTATCGTTGTGACGATAGCAGTTGCAGCGGTCGGAACGTTTATCTGTCTTGGACTTGTAAGACTGATCACGCCGCTTCGTGTATCAGATAAGGAAGAAAAGATCGGTCTGGATCTTGCAGAACAGGGAGAAAGTGCATATCCGACATTTAACGGATTGGATTCATAGAAGTTGCGGAAAGGAGTATGAGAATATGATGATCAAGATAGAAGCAATCGTGCGAGAAGAAGTATTTGAAGATGTAAAAGAAGCACTGAATGCGATTGATGTAAATGGTATTACAGTATCTCAGGTAATGGGATGCGGTGCACAGCGAGGATATAAGAAGCTGGTACGTGGTACAGAGGTTGATGTCGTTATGCAGCCGAAGATCAAATTTGAGATCGTAGTTTCTTCGGAAGAATGGGAGAAGAAGACGATCGATGCAATCCAGAAGGCAGCATACACCGGAGAAGTCGGAGACGGCAAGATCTTCAGTTATGAGATCCGCACCGCCATGAAGATCCGTACGAAGGAAAGCGGCTATGATGCGCTGAATTAGATAAACAGGAGGAGCCTGTAAGACAGGTTCCTCTTATTTTTCTGTCTTAAATTCCATTTACAAGCCATGAAAAACAGTTTATAGTTATAGGCAGTTAAAATTGTTCAGGACGGTGTATACAATATGAAATTTAAGAGTACAAATGAGATAGAAACCATTCAGTTACGGGATGCACAGATCAAAGAAATGAAGCTTGTCGGAGTCGGAGAAGTGGAAACAGATGGCGAAGCAGCAGAGAGTGTTGAAAAAGTGAAAGCAGACAACGCGGCAGGGAGTGTCGGAGATGCAGAAGCTTCCCTTAAAGGGCTTCGGGCAAGATGGCTGGAACTCTATGTAGAAGGTGCAGTTGTAAAGGATAACAATTCTCAGAACGAATACTATACAGACAAATATGCCGATCAGATGGAGATACGGTTTAAGAATCCGGTCATTGAAGCGGTATTGTTGGAAGGTCATAAGTATTATGATGCAAATGATAATCTGGTAGAAGAAGTTCCGGATCAGAAACTTGCGGAAGATGAGTATGAAAAGATATTTGGAAAGTTCAAAGAGAACTATATCTTCTATGGTGGTAAGCCGGAAGCAGATAAGAAGTGTTATCAGATGATCGTTGATGTTGACGAAGATTCTTATATAGTAAGCTTTTATTATGATAAGGTAATTGCCGGATGGAATCATTTCCTGAATAAGGCAAACATGGGTTAGGTGATCGAATATGGCAAAACGAATCAAAGAATATCTGGCATATGTAGATAAGCTGCTTGCAAGGGATGATGTTGATTTTGATGAGGAGATGAGGAGGCATCTGGTGCAGATTGAATTTTTCATGCATGAGCGTCTGATCCATCTTCTTGTAACAATCTTATTTGCGATCCTTACGGTAGGCTGCTGTGTGACCTTTGTGGTGACGGAAAAAATACAGATCTTACTGTTAGCGGCAGCACTGTTTGTCTTACTGATCCCATATATCAGGCATTATTATTTACTTGAAAACAGCGTGCAGAGAATGTACGATCAGTATGACAAAATGATGGAAAAAGCAGGAAAAGATGCATTTTATACAGGAAAGGAAAGTTAAATGTTTAATCTGGTAATGGGAATCGTCATGATCGGGATCGGAACAATCTGTCTGGTAAAAGGCTGTGTAGGAACCTTAAGTCCAGTGATGATCTTTTTTGGATGCTGTATGATTGTATTCGGTATCGTGGAGATCATCCGGTCAAAAGCTATCCGCAAACGCGAACAGCAGAGAAAAGGCCATGAGATGGATGTCTATCTCAAAATGGCAGAGGAGATGGGCGTAGTCGTAAATCCCATCACCCATGAAATTGTCAAAAAAGAGGACGATAAATCTTAAAACGGACGAACTGGTCGATGGTTATACCTATTATTACGTAACCAGCGACCAGCTCTGTTTGTCTGAATATGTTTATCGTCCTTTTTTGATAGAGCAAGTCCACCATTGCATTCTCAAAAAATAAATATAAATAAAAACAACAGATATTAAAAAAATAGGATTGTTGAATTTTGATACCGTAGGAAAAATGGAAGACAGGGTTATTGTTATAAAGCAAGCCTGCCTGAGCGCTGGTACTTAGGCTGCGTACTTTGCAGCCTTACGTACCACTGCGTCGAAGGTAGAGCGAAAGCGTCTTGCGTAATAATAGGTAACCCTGTCTTCCATTTTTTAAAGGTGCTCTACTTCAAGGTCGAGAAGTCAAATTCGGACACGCCGGAGCCGGAGGCTGCCTTGTAGACCTTGCCGGAGGTAGAATCTACATAGAAGTCACCAACCTTAGAGTTGTCAGATTTTCTGGTGTCATGAAGCTCAAAGTGGTAGCCCATGCTGCCGGAGTTATAATCAGTAAGATCCTTGTCGTTATTGCGAACTTCATAGTTCTTGGAGTCGCCGGGAATCTGATCCATAAAATACTTATAAGCATGGTCATAAGTATCATAGTTTCCGGTCAGAGCATCGGATACATCCTTTGCTGCATCATCTACAACATCTCCGGCATCGTCGATCATGTTACCGAGATCCTTACCTACAGAACCTGTACCGTTTGAATTATTCCCGTTTTCTGTGGAACTGCTGTCCTCTGTACTGCTCCCGGTTGTTGTACCGGTTGTTTCAGGGTTATTTTTCTCGCCGCATGCGGTCAGGGTAAATGCCATGACAACCAGACATGCACATAAAAGAAATGATTTTTTCATTTTTTTATTCTCCTTTTCCATTTGATAAAAATAGTATCTGACATTTCCTGTTTTTTATTCGAATAAAAATATCAGATCAGGAGTATAGATGTATAAAAAACGGAAAATCTTATAAAAATGAGGAAAAAAATAAAAACAGTTTTATCCCACATAAATGACAACGAAGCGTTAAAAGAGTGTGACCGATTTTTTGCAGCTTATTGGCAAAATATAATTCTGGTTGCTGCACTGATCGTATTTTTATTGTTTACAGGAAAATTCATTATCGATCAGAAAGATAAATTTCCGGATTCAGACAGCGTGGTTGCCATGTCATCAAAAACAGTGACACGAAAACGGGCATATCTGACCTTTGACGACGGTCCATCCGATCAGACCGGAGAGATCCTTGATATTTTAAAAGAGCATAATGTTAAAGCTACGTTCTTTGTAATAGGAAGAAATGAACGATACTATCCCATGTACAAACGGATCGTGGAGGAAGGGCATACACTGGCGATCCATTCATATTCCCATGAATATAGTACGATCTATGCAAGCTATGACAATTTCGTGAATGATGTTGAGGAATTAAGAAAATTATTGTATGATGTTACAGGAGTGGACTGCCGGTATTACAGGTTCCCGGGTGGAAGTTCAAACCGTGTTACGCAGGTACCGGTGAATGACCTGATCGACTATCTGGACTCGGCAGGATTGACGTATTTTGACTGGAATGCATTGAATAATGATGCGGTGATTGCCGGACAGACACCGGATCAGCTTGTAAAGAATATATTGAAGGATGCATTAAATTATGATGACACGATCATATTGATGCATGATCTGGATTGCTGTCATGAAACAGTGGAATCTCTGCCGTCACTGATTGAACAATTAGAGGAACATGGATATGAGATCCTTCCGATTGATGATGATACACCGCATATCCAACATAGAACACATTAGAAATAGTTCATTATATTTTATCTATACATAATCAAGTAAAGAGGCTAAAGAATGACATACGAAGAAGCATATCTATATATGAAAGAAGCGGGAAAAAGAGGCAGTATCTACGGAACGGAGACAGTGAAAGAACTACTTTTAAGACTGGGGAATCCACAGGATCAGGTTCCTGTCGTTCATATAGCCGGAACAAACGGAAAAGGTTCTATATTCGCATTTGTCGGGCATATTCTGGAGGATGCAGGGTATGTTGTCGGACGCTATATATCCCCAACGATCTTTACATATCTGGAACGATTTCAGATAAATGAACATTATATGAAAGAATCGGAATTTGCACGGATCATGGAGACCGTGATCCCGGTTTGCGAGAATATGGAGGAAGCCGGGCTTCCGATTCCGACTGCATTTGAGCTTGAGACTGCGGTAGCATTTCTGTATTTTGTGCAGAAAAAGGTCGATATCGTGTTACTGGAAACCGGAATGGGAGGAAAGAACGATGCGACAAATGTGGTGAAACAGCCGCTTTGTACCGTGCTTGCAAGCATCAGCAGAGATCATATGCAGTTTCTTGGTGATACATTGCAGGAGATTCTGGAACAGAAGATGGGGATCCTTCGGGAACAGGTTCCGTGTGTGGCATATCCGATGCAGGATGAGATAAGACAGATATGGCTGGATAAATGTGATAAAATGCAGATAGAACCGATCATGGCAGATACCGACCAACTGCAGGTCATAGCAGAAAATCTGCATGGAAGCAGGTTTTGTTATAAAGGACAGGAGTATGAGCTGGGGATTCCCGGAATCTATCAGATCTATAACAGTATAACCGCAATTGAGGTCTGTAATTGTTTAAAAAAACAGTATGATTTAAAAAATGTGAATATAAAGAACGGATTAAAAGAGACGGTGTGGGAGGGCAGATTCCAGAAGATTAAGGATGTGCCTTTGACTTATATCGATGGAGCGCATAATGAAGGCGGATGGAGAAGTCTCAGAGAGAATATCCGGGCATATTTTACAGGGCGGCCGTTGATCTATATCTGTGGTGTTCTTGCAGATAAAGAGTATGAGAAAATGGTGGATATCATGGCACCGTTTGCAAGCTTTATCATAACGGTAACACCGGATAATCCACGGGCGCTTGATAAGGAGATTCTGGCAGACTGCTATCGTTCATACGGAAAGTCGGTGGATACGGCAGAGGATGTGTTTACTGCACAGAGACAGGCGGAAACACTGGCACAAGAAATGACGGAGCCGGTGATCGTGGTATTTGGTTCATTATCTTTTATAGGACCGCTGATACCGCGAATAAAGTAGTACGATAAACCAGGAGAGGACTACAGAGAAGAAATGACGATGGACAGAGTCAACGCAATATTAGCAAATGAAGAATATAAAGACTGGATGGAGCAGATCCGAACATCCGAGAAAGAACGAAGATTCTGCTGTCATGGGATCGATCATTGTCTGGATGTAGCAAGGATCGGAATGCTGATGAATCTGGAGGAGAAGTTAGGACTGGAACCGGAGCTTATCTATGCGGCAGCATTATTACATGATATCGGACGGGCGGTCAGCTATCAGACCAGCGAAGAACATCATTTGGCAAGTGTTCGTAACAGTCGGAGTATTTTGCTGGCAACCGGATTTTCCGGTAAGGAAACAGAGCTGATCTTAGAAGCAATCAGCAAACATAATACGACAGGGAAGGAAGCAGAGGGGCTTTCCTATGTAATATACAGGGCAGACAAGCTTTCCAGACGCTGTTTTGACTGTGAGGTCTATGACGAGTGTTACTGGAAGGAAAACGAAAAGAACAAAGGAGTGGTCTACTGATGATTATAGGGAACAAAGAATTTAAACTGAATGAAAAACCGTATGTAATGGGAATCTTGAATGTGACACCGGATTCATTTTCCGATGGAGGAACACATAACAAGTTCGATGATGCATTGTATGCCACAGAGCAGATGATAAATGATGGCGCAGATATTATAGATGTAGGCGGAGAATCGACCAGACCCGGTTATACATTAATTTCAGATGAGGAGGAGATTGGTCGTGTTGTTCCTGTGATCGAGGCAATCAGGGAACGATTTGATACCGTAATTTCACTGGATACCTATAAGGCTGGCGTGGCGGAAGCCGGAATCCGGGCAGGTGCAGATCTGATCAATGATATCTGGGGCTTCAAATGGGATGGAAGGATGGCTGATATCGTTGCTGCACATGATGTGGCATGTTGTCTGATGCATAACAGAAGGGTAATGGATTATACCGATTATTTAAACGACGTTGTTAAAGATCTGGACGAATCCGTTCAGATGGCACTGAATGCAGGTGTGAAGAAGGAGAAGATCATGGTAGATCCGGGAATCGGATTTGCAAAGAACTTAGAACAGAATCTCGCTTTAATGAATCATCTGGAGCTTTTGCATAAATGGGATTTCCCGATACTGCTGGGTACTTCCAGAAAATCTATGATCGGTCTGACTCTCGATCTTCCTGTTACAGAGAGGGAAGAAGGTACGATCGCGACATCGGTCATGGGGCTTATGAAGGGCTGTCAGTTCTTCCGTGTGCATAATGTAAAAGGAAATGCGCGTGCACTTCAGATGGCATGGGCGATCATGCATAGTTAATACAGTCAATAAGAGAAAATGAAGCAGTACTTAATGATTTAATGAACAGAAGAAAATTTCATTGAATCATAAATAAAAAAGATGAGGGTTGATCTGGTAAAAGGGAGAACAGACAGGAGGTGTCGTATGGATAGAATCAGCATAAAAGGACTGGAAATATTTGCTAATCACGGAGTTTTTAAAGAAGAAAATGTGCTTGGACAGAAATTTGTAATTAATATTGATATGTATACATCGACAAGGGCGGCAGGGATCCGGGATGATCTGAAGCTGTCTATTGATTATGGAGCCATCTGTAATCTGGTTGAAAAGACGATGAAAGAGCATACTTATAAGCTGATCGAAGCAGTTGCGGAAGAGGTAGCGGCGAACATTCTTCTGTCATATCCGACGATGTCAGAGGTTGAAGTAGAGGTTGAGAAACCATGGGCACCGGTATTAATGCCGCTTCAGACAGTGTCAGTAAAGATACGAAGAAAGAGACACATTGCTTATCTGGGACTTGGTTCGAATATGGGCGACCGGGAATCCTATCTCGATTTTGCGATTGATGAATTAAATAAAGATGAATATACCAAGGTGACTAAGGTTTCAGATTTCATCGAGACAGAGCCGTATGGTGGCGTGGAACAGGATGATTTTTTAAATGGCTGTATCGAGGTAGAGACACTTCATTCGCCGGATGAACTGTTACATCTGATCAATGCGATCGAGAGGGACGCCGGCAGGGAACGCCTTATCCACTGGGGACCAAGAACTTTGGATATCGATATCCTTTTATATGATGATCTGATCTGTGATGAGGAGAATCTCCATATCCCACATATAGAGATGTGCAAGCGGGAATTTGTATTAGAGCCGTTATCCAATATAGCAGGCTATAAGAGACATCCGGTCAATGGCAGGACGATCCGGGAGCTTCTTGACGAGCTGGAACGGAACGAAGAATAAACCGGGGAAAATGAGCATGCGCATTTGATCGTATTGGCATAGTTTTAAAGACAACATTAATATTAATAGAAAGACTGCAGGCGGAATGTCTTGTATTTGGAGCAGATAAAACAATGGATAAATATAATATGGAAGATTTACGGACAGTAGAAGCACAGATTGCTTCTCTTGTAAAGACAAGAGATAAGATTCTGGCAGGTATGGCAGATGAGAATAAGAAGCTGACGAATGACAGCTCTCAGGTTGTTTGTGATGGAATGAAGAATTTTACCTGTGTGAAGAAATTAGAAGTAGACAAGGACACTGTTGTCTGTTATCAGGGTGTTCCGGGAGCATACAGCCAACAGGCAATGTTCAGTTTTTTCGGAAAAGAGATTCACAATATCAATGTGCCGGATTTCGGAGATGTGATCGAGATGGTGAAGAATGGCAAGGCAGACTATGGTGTACTTCCAATCGAGAATTCTTCAGCCGGATTTGTAAACGGAATCTATGATATGGTGGGAAATAATGATGTGACCATCGTCGGCGAAGAAGAGGTTCATGTAGCACATGCATTAATGGGTGTTCCGGGCAGTGACCTTTCCCGGATCAAAACTGTATATTCACACACACAGGGTTTGCTTCAGTGCACGAATTATCTGAGCCGGAAACCGTGGAAGCAGTGCAGTGTTGCAAATACGGCAGTAGCGGCGGTCAAGGTCATTGAAGAAGGAGATAAGACACAGGCAGCGATTGCAAGTGAGCTTGCAGCAGAGCTTTATGGACTTCAGATCCTTGCAAAGGACATTGTGAACAATGACAACAATACGACACGTTTTATAATCCTGTCAAAACAGAAAATCTTTGTAGAAAAGGCTGAAAATATAAGTATCCGCTTTTCCTTGCCGGATGAAAGTGGTACACTTTACAATATATTGAGCCATATAAATCTGAATGGAATTAATATGACAAGCATCGAATCGAGACCGCTTACCGGTAGAAAATGGGAATATGCCTTTTTTGTTACAATGGAGGGCAGTCTGTTAGATTCAAGAACAAGACATGCATTACAGGGAATCTGTGAAGATGCGATGGATTTCCGTCTGATCGGTACATATTAGGGGTGTAAAAAAGAAGTGAGGTGTATGAAAGTATGGCAGGAAAGACATTTGCCGCGATCAATGTAGGTTCTAATGAGATATCAATGAAGATCTGCGAGATCACACCAAGAAAGGGTGCGAGGGAGCTTGATACCGTAAAAACGATCATTGAGCTTGGAAGTGATACTTATAATAAAGGATATATCGAAGAAAATAATTTGAATAAGTTGTGTGACACATTGCTAAAATTCCGGAGGAAGATGAAGGAATATGATGTATCTGATTACAGAGCATACGCATCCAGTGCAGTCAGAGAAGCGGAGAATGCTTCTATGATCATTGAGAGAATTAAGATGTGTACGGATTTTGATGTGCAGATACTCAGTAATTCAGAACAACGTTTTATGAATTATAAAGCATTTGTGGCAACCGGGATGGATGTGGATGTGGCAACCCATAAGAATAATGCATTGCTTGATATTGGAGCCGGAAGCTTACAGATCTCGATCTTTGACAGAAGAAATCTGGTGCAGACACAGAATCTTCCGATCGGTGCAGTCCGAATCCGTGATTATCTGACCCGGTTCGGTTCCGATACGGTAGATCTTGAAACACTGATGGAAGAGTATGCATCAAATGCGATCATAGAATTTAGAAATCTGTTTTTAAATGATAAAGATATTAAGAGTATTATTGCAATCGGTGATGGTATCAACAACCTGAAAAAGGTTGGTCCGGAGCTTTCGATTGCGAACAGTATATCGAGAGAACAATTCCGCATTCTTTATAAACGGGTAGTAGACATAAAACCGGAAGATCTGGCGGAACGATATGGTATCCCATATGAGCGTGCCACCCTGATGCTTCCGATGGCGATTATTTATCAGTCATTTCTGGATAATTCCAGGGCAGAGGAGATCCTGACTCCAAATGTGATCTTCTGTGATGGTATTATTGCCGACTATATGGATAAGCAGGGAACCTTCTTGATGGACAAGAATTTTGATCAGGATATTCTTGCATCTGTGAATACGATTGCAAAGAAATATAAAGTAAATCGTGCGCATGTCCAGAATGTATCGGACAATGCACTTGCAATATTTGACAGCATACGGAAATTACACGGGCTTGGTAAACGGGAGCGGCTGCAGTTACAGATCGCGGCGATCCTGCATAACTGTGGTAAATTTGTAAATATGAAGGATGTATCCCTGATCTCTTATCATATCGTGATGGCGACAGAGATCCTTGGACTTTCACATAAAGAGAGAGAGGAGATCGCAAATGCGGTTTATTATAATGGATTTTACCTTCCGTCGGAATTAAGGGCTTCCGGGCGAATCGGATCGGCAGATTATATGAAAGTGGCCAAGCTTACCGCTATCCTTCGACTGGCAGATGTGCTTGATAAGAGCTATAAACAGAAGATTACAAATCTCAGGATTTCATTACATGACAATACACTGGTGATCTATACAGATACGCTGGAGGATATTACACTTGAAGCAGGCATGTTTAAAACGAATAATATCTTATTTGAAAAGGTCTATGGTGTAAAAGTAGTATTGAAACAAAGGAGGGGTATATAAATGAGTGATAAGAATTTATTTTACAATCGGGAACTGTCCTGGCTGGAATTTGATAAAAGATGCCTGAGTGAAGCGAAGGATAAGAATATTCCGATATTTGAACGAATCAAGTTCCTAAGCATCACAGCATCCAATCTGGATGAGTTTTTTATGGTGCGTATCGCATCCTTAAAGGATATGAAGAATGCGGGATATACGAAGAAGGATATCGCAGGAATGACACCGGAAGAACAGCTTGATGAGCTGATCCCTGCAACGAAGGAATTCATGAAGAATCAGTATCAGACCTATAATCGTTCACTGGTTCCGTTATTAGAAGCAAATGGACTGAAGATTGTCAGACATTATGAAGATCTGACACCGGAACAGTCCAGATATGTAGATAAATTATTCGAACGGGATATCTATCCGGTATTAACACCGATGGCAGTGGATTCGTCCAGGCCGTTTCCTCTTGTAAGAAATAAATCTTTAAATATCGGTGCGCTGATCTATGATAAGAAGAAAGATGTTACAGATATCGCGACCGTTCAGGTTCCATCTGTACTTCCAAGAGTGATCATTCTGCCATCCGAGCGACAGGGCATGACAGAGATCATCTTGCTTGAAGAAGTAATCGAGAAGAATCTGGATAAGCTGTTCTTAAGCTATGATATCGTATGTGCACATCCATATCGTATTATGCGTAATGCGGATTTCTCAATTGATGAGGAAGAGACAGCCGATTTGTTAAAGGAGATCGAGAAGCAGTTAAAGCAGCGCCAGTGGGGCGAGGTTATCCGTCTGGAAGTAGAAGACACGATGGATAAGAAGCTGTTAAAAGAATTAAAGAAGCATCTGGATGTGGTTGATCGTGTTGTATATAAGATAAACGGACCGCTTGACCTTACCTTCCTTATGAAAGTAAATGGCCTGCCGGGCTTTGATCATCTGAAATATGAGAAATATGTTCCGCAGCCGGCATTTTCAAATGGCGACTACAGTAACATATTTGATAAGATCAAGAAGCATGACCGCCTGTTGTTCCATCCATATTATGAGTTTACACCGGTTATTGAATTTATTCGTCAGGCGGCAGTCGATTCAAATGTTCTTGCGATCAAGCAGACCTTATATCGTGTCAGCGGCAATTCACCGATCATAGCAGCGTTAGAGCAGGCTGCGGAGAATGGCAAGCAGGTAACTGTTCTGGTTGAGTTAAAGGCAAGATTCGATGAGGAAAACAATATTGCATGGGCGAAAAAGCTTGAGAAAGCCGGCTGTCATGTTATCTATGGTCTGGTCGGACTTAAGACACATTCCAAGATCGCGCTGGTTGTCAGAAGAGAAGAAGATGGTATCAAGCGCTATGTACATCTTGGTACCGGTAACTATAACGATCAGACAGCAAAGTTATATACAGATATGGGACTTCTGACCTGTTCGGATCCGATCGGTGAGGATGCGACAGCAGTATTTAATATGCTGTCTGGATATTCAGAACCAGGAAAATGGAACAAACTGGCGGTTGCACCAATCTGGTTAAAGGATAAATTCCTGATGCTTATTAACCGTGAAGCGGAAAATGCCAGACAGGGTAAGAAGGCACGGATCATTGCCAAGATGAATTCTCTTTGTGATCCGAAGGTGATGGAAGCCTTATATGATGCATCGGCTGCCGGTGTTAAGATCGACCTGATCGTCCGTGGTATCTGCTGTATCAAAGCAGGTGTGCCGGGACTCAGCGAGAACATATCGGTTCGTTCGATCGTTGGTAATTTCCTGGAACATTCCAGAATCTTCTATTTCTTTAATGATGGATTTGAAGATATCTATATGGGCAGTGCAGACTGGATGCCGAGAAACCTTGACAAGCGTGTCGAGATCACCTTCCCGGTAGAAGATCCTGATCTGAAGAAACGAATCAAGGACATCTTAAAGATCCAGCTTGCTGATACTTTAAAGGCACACATCATGCAGCCGGATGGCAGTTACGAGAAGCAGGACCTTCGCGGCAAGGTAAAACTGGATTCCCAGATGTACTTCGCGGAAGAAGCCCGTAAGCGTTCTGCAAAACCGGAGGATGCAGATGCTGCAATCTCTCATGACCGGGTATTTATCCCGATCGAAGCGGAAGAGAGCGAGCATTAAAAAGTTGCTAAATATAACGAAAAAAGTTGCTGGATACAGTAAAAAAATTCTTGACATTTGCACATGTATGTGCTAACCTATAGAAGCTGTTTAGCAGAGACAGACAAGAAAGCAGAGTATCCACTCTCACCTTAGCACGAAGAATAGTGACTCGGGTTCATATCTAAGTAGATTATAATATGTACTTATATATAATAGTGGATGGTTTGCGCTGTCCACTATTTTTTATGCAATGGAGGTAAAAAGTCATTAGCGAATTAATGATTAACGAACAGATTAGAGACAGAGAAGTGCGCGTGATCGGCGAGGATGGTCAGGTGATCGGAATTATGTCCTCCAGAGATGCACTGAAGCTTGCAAAGGAAGCAGAGCTTGATCTGGTTAAGATCGCTCCACAGGCAAAACCACCTGTATGCAAGATTATTGATTATGGTAAGTACCGTTATGAGCTTGCTCGTAAGGAGAAAGAAGCCAGAAAGAAACAGAAGACAATGGAGATCAAGGAAGTTCGTTTATCTCCAAACATTGATACTAACGACTTGAATACAAAAGTAAATCAGGCAAGAAAGTTCCTGACACATGGCGATAAAGTAAAGGTTACGCTTCGATTCAGAGGTAGAGAGCTTGCCCATGTAGAACAGACAAAGGGCATTCTTGATGAATTTGCTGAGAAGCTTTCAGACATCGCAGTCATTGATAAGCCTGCCAAGTTTGAAGGAAGAAGTATGATAATGTTTTTAACTGAAAAACGTTAATTTACAATATGACATATATTAAGGAGGAAATACACACATGGCTAAATTAAAGACAAAAAGAGCAGCAGCTAAGCGTTTCAAGAAAACAGCTAACGGCGGCCTTAAGAGAAGCAAGGCTTACAAGAGTCATATCTTAACAAAGAAGACAACTAAGAGAAAGAGAAATCTTAGAAAGTTAACAATGACGGATTCAACAAATGAAAAGGTAATGAAGAAGATTTTACCTTATATCTAATAAATCAGGAGGAACTAGAGAATGGCAAGAGTAAAAGGCGGCGTTGGCGCTAAGAAAAAACATAACAGAACACTTAAGCTGGCTAAGGGTTACAGAGGAGCTAGATCAAAGCAGTATAGAGTAGCAAAGCAGTCAGTTATGAGAGCTTTAACAAGTTCATATGCTGGCAGAAAGCAGAGAAAGAGAGAATTCAGACAGTTATGGATCGCTCGTATTAATGCTGCTGCAAGAATGAATGATATTTCATACAGCAAATTAATGCACGGCTTAAAGCTTGCAGGTGTAGACATCAACAGAAAGATGCTTTCAGAGATGGCTATCAGTGATCCGGAAGGATTTGCTAAGCTTGTTGCTGTTGCAAAGGAAAAGCTTGCTTAATTTAAGATAAGCAGAAAAAACAGATCATGATGATTTTCGGAAGAAGATGGTTATGGTCTGTTTTTGCGTTATCGGAACGTTTGCCCGGCCAAGTGATCCGTTATTTTAAAGATCATAAATAAAAGGCGGACATTGACATAATTGCCTTTACAGAGTTGTCCTGTTCATACTATAATAGAACTGTACATTGAGCTAATTTATGGGACATGGAGGGTGACATATTATGTTTGTAGAACGAGTAACAAGAGAGCAGATGAAGATGTTCTTGGAGACATTCGCATGCTGCAGCGAACAGAAGAATCTTGTAATGAGATTAAATTACGCAGGAAAAGAGCCATATCTGGATGTAACCAGATACAGTAACGGAATGATGTACACAGACTCTTACTATGATTTTGACAGTACATATTGCAGTAACCTGTGGAACAAATTCCTTTATACACAGTTTACACATGAGTACTACAGTGCATTTAAGGCACATCTGTTAGAAGACGTAGAAAAGAAGCTTACCAATATGATAAAAATCTGAGAAAGTAAAATCCCTGATACAAGTATATTAACAACAAAACACTTACAGGTATATACCATTTATTCCGCAGAACACTTTCGTTCTATTTCAAACGTAGCGGTACTAAACTCTTCATCTTGCGATGAATCGTTAAGGACCGACGTTTGTAACTGAGACCTTAGCGAGGCTCGCCGAGGTTAGTTCGAAGTTATACAGAGTAAAAAGGTCTGCTTCATAAAGATATATACATGTAAGTGTTTTATTATAATTATATAAATACTTTGTATCAGGGATTTTGTGCATAAAAAAAGAAAACCTCAAAGGTTTTCTAAAAAATAAAGATGCGGGAGATGGGACTTGAACCCACACGCCGTTTCCAGCACTAGATCCTTAGTCTAGCCTGTCTGCCAATTCCAGCACTCCCGCATGTCTTATTTCGTACGGCTTACCGCCGACGCAAGTAAGATAATACCACTGTGCTATATAAATGTCAACAAGTTTTTTTACTTTTTTTTGAAAAAATCCAATGCACGCATTATGATAGAGATTTTCATCATAAAATGGACACATTTACATGATAAACTTATAACGAAGTTTGTATGTAAAACGAAAAGATGCAAATATGATACATTTGTATTTTATACTGGCATAAGATCAGGGCATTTGTCAGAAAATGATATGTAACAGGAATAATACAGGAATCCTTAAGATTGTTTAATAAAATGAGGATTGCTTGATTATGCCAGACAGAGAGAGTAAAATTACAATGATTTAATTTGGAAAATATAGTATTTTCAGATATACATAAAAACAAAACAGCGCAAGCAAGGAGGCAACAATGCGGAAACGAATCAAAAAGGGTGTGGCATGTGTGTTATGTGCCAGCATGGTAGCTGCCCTTCTGGGTGGATGCAGCAGCAAAAATGCAGAAAGCAGCAAACCTTCTATTCATATTGAATCATATACAAAGGTGGGATATGATACGGTGACCGTTCAGTCAGGAGATATTTCACCAATCTTGAATTTAAAACTTTCCCCGGATGAATTTGAAACGAAAAATTATAAAGTTTCACAGGACGATTACGAAGTAGAAAAGGTTAATGTATCAAAGGGAGATCGGGTGAAAGCCGGAGATATCATGGTTCAGTTTAAGGCAGATGATATTCAGGATACGATCAAGGAATATACAGAGCAGAAGGCAGAGAATGAACTGCTGATTGAACATTATCAGAAACTGATGCAGATTGATGGATCAGAGGATTATTCTGATGATATTGCAAGTCTGAAAGAGGATATCCAGATCGCAGATACATATATTAAAGAACAGAACGAGAAGATGAAGGAGTATTGTCTGATTGCAGAAAAGGATGGAACTGTAACCTATGTCAATGAGTGGTTGGGATATGGATATGCAAGTTCATCCGATAATCTGGTGACCGTAGCATCCGGATCCTCTAATTATACAGCAACGACAGATGATGATTATGAATTTAAAAAAGGGGATGTCTATCAGGCAGATTATGAAGTGGCATCCTACGATATGAAGGTTATTGATGTCAGTCAGTATGAAGATAAGGCAACCGGTAAGCAGATGCAGAAAATCTTATTTGAGCCGGTAGACAGTATGGCAGGAATTTCAGAAGAAGATGTGCTGACCATGACGATCCATAAGCCGGTGATCAGCAATGTTGTCTATGTCGATGAAAAAGCGATCAATGAGAAGTCAGAAGATAATTATTATGTATTCACGATCAATGATGATGGCTTCCGGACAGCAGTTGATGTAACAATTGGTGAAACGGTAGACGGATATACGATTATTAAGTCTGGATTGAAGGCTGGAGAGCAGGTGACGGTAAATTGATAAAGAAGAGAATAATGATCAATAAAAAATCGTATGCAGTCAGAATGACAGCAATCGCTGTGGCAATGATGCTTGGTTTAACAGGCTGTGGGAAAAAAGAAGAAAAAGCACCGGAGCTGTTAGAACCGGTTACAACGAATGAGGCGTACCGTCCGGTCGAAAAGAGCGATGTTGGCAAGAAGATTATCAAGAATGGTGCGATTGTACCAACGGATTATTGTTATTTCTTTAAAACCTCAGCGACACTCTCAAAGGTTTATGTCAATGTAGGTGATTATGTTAAAAAGGGCACGGTTCTTGCAGAGGCAGATAGCGATGATACGACTTCAGGAATTGAAGACCTGAAAGCCTCTCTTTCCAGTGAGCAGCAGACCCATAATGTAAACGAAAAGATATACGAACAGAAACAGAAGGAACTGGATTATAAGATTAAAGCATGTAATGAGGCTGGAGATTCTGCCGGTGCGAAAGAAAACCAGAGCACAAAAGCAGTCAATGCCGAGAATAACCGGTATGATAACATGTTGTACAATTATAAGGTCAAGAAGCTCCAGCAGCAGATTGACGAGAAGGAATCTCTGGAAACCGATAACAAGCTCGTAGCAGAACAGGACGGCTATGTTACATATGCCAAGAGCCTGACGGATACAGATTCATCAGATGAAGGCGGCGGATCAATCTCCAGTGGTGAGAATGTTGTTATTATATCTGATTACAACACACCGTATATTGAGATCACCGGTGAGCAGATCACAAGAGATGGATATGCAAATTTTAATACCATGTACACGATGATCGATGGCAAACGGTATGAGCTGGAAGAATACAAATATTCCAATCAGGAGATCGCAGCAGCACAGAGTGCATCCAAGCTGCCATATGTCCGTTTTAAACTGAAAGATGTGGATAACAGCAAGATTTTAAAGACAGGAACACTGACACCGTTGTATTTCAGTACATCAACTGCTGCAAATGTTCTTGTAGTCGGAAATGATTCCTTATACGAAGAAGGAGATAAGTATTTTGTATATGTGAAGACAGACAGCAGTGATAAGGAAAAGCGTGAGATCAAGATCGGTGCACAGGATGATAACTACACGGAAGTAAAGAGCGGTCTTTCAGAGGGAGATCTGGTTTATTATGATTCTGATTCAACGATCCCAAGTGACTATACAACATATGAGATTAAGCTGGGAACTTTTAAGACAACAGGAACCAGCAAATCCTATAAGATGGTAGATACCAATCAGATAACCTATAAAGCTCCTGTAGAAGGCTATTTTACACAGCTTGATCTGGCGGAAGGTCAGGAAGTGAAAAAAGGCGATCTGTTGTATATTGTTGACAGTGGTGGTGGTAGCGCAGAGCTGCTGGAGTTAAACTCCCAGATATCAGATGCAAAGAGTGATTATGATTCGACAGTAACGGGCTATGAAGAGCAGATCAAGGAACTGAGAGCCGAGATTGAAGATTACCGTTCCGGCAGGAAGAAACAGCAGGTGGCAACACCGGGAGATGCTGATCCGGCAGATGATACAACGGATACTACTACAGATGATGGGGATGAAGAAGACGGTGATTACGATATCCCGGATTCAGATGATAATAATGGCAATACATTATACATGGTTGAGCAGCTTACCTGCCAGGTTGAGATCGCAAAATACAATGAGGAGCTGGCAAAGATTAATTATAATACGACTGTAAACCCGTTGATCGCGAAGCGTGATAAGCTGAACAAAAATAATGATGGAAAAGGTAATATCAGCGTATATGCAGAAAGCGACGGCGTTGTACAGAGTGTATATGCCAGTCAGGGAAAACAGATCAAAGAGGGTGACAAGGTTGTCAGCATAGGAAGCAATGAATCCAAGATGATGTCCTTATCCCTGACAGATAACGGTGGAAGCTCCAGACGTAACGGATATAGCGGAAGTGACGATACTGGAAGTGATAACAGCAATGCAACACTTCTGGTCAATCAGGAGGTTACTTTAATTGATCAGAAGGATGACAGCAAGAAGCTGACCGGAAGATGTATCGGAGCAACAGCGGATTCCAAGAAGGCTTATGTAACAACGATCGATGGTCAGGTATATATAACAAGCAGCTCCGGATCCGAAGATACCAGATATTATATACAGGTGGATGATAAGAGCTTCTATGATTCACCAAAGGGATATTTTGTAAGCTTTGCAAAAATGTCACTGGAAAATGTAGTAACAGTTCCAATGAATATTATTTATACAGAGACGGATAAGACATCCGGTAAATCCTATGAATATGTGTGGAAGCTTTCAAAGGATGAGATTGTAAAACAGTATGTAACAACAAGCACAGATACAAAGTCGTCAAATGCATGTGTACTTACCGGATTGTCAGAAGGAGATGTGATTCTGAAAGAATCCGGTTCTTCCGGCAGTGGTGACAATACAAAGAAAAAAGCCGATAGCAGCTCAGAAGAATAGAAGGGAGAAGAGGAATGTTTAAATTCTTAAGAAATAAATTACTGAATAAAAAGTGGCTGAATGCCTGCCTTCTTCTTGGTATTGTGCTTCTGGTTGCTGTAGCATCCTGTAATCCGATGTTCAAAAACGGTGCAATGGATATGACGCTGGCATCCAAGTTTGATTCAGCAATAGAAGATAACAACACATATTCAGCCGTGGTCGGAAGACAGGGCTCCTGCTCAACAGACAATTTCCCGGATTCTGCATCCGTACTTGACCGTATCAATGCATATGAAAAGAAGTGGATGAGTTACATTGACGTACCGGTATTAAGCAGACAGAACAGATTGTTTATAGAAGGTACTTATGCAATGACCGGGCTCGGTTCCAGGAGATTTTTCAGTGTAAACTATATGCAGGATATGAGCGAACATATCAATATTACGTTTGGAGAGGGACTTGATACCGGGAAACCGGTTGAAGGTACTTATCCGGTGATTATCAATCAGCAGAATGCGGATACATATGATCTGGTTGTAGGTGAAACCGTATCAATTGATAAATTGGTAGACAAGGATGGAAAGCCGGTTACATTTACGGTTGTCGGAATCTTTGAACCAAAGGATACCACTGATATTTACTGGAAAGAGACACCGGTAGATTTTGATAAGATGATATTTACAGATCAGGCATCCTTTGATGAAACCGTTGCAAATTATGGTGTTTTGACAATATATTATGCAACATATAATATGCTGGATTATGCATATATCGATCATACAAATGCATCAGATATCCGTTATTATCTGAGTGCATTTTCAAAAGCAGATGGTAACTTTATTCAGAATTTCAGCAGCATACTTGCTGATTATCAGGACGATGCAACATCGATCATGATCATTATCTGGGTACTGGAGCTTCCAATCCTGGTATTGCTTCTGGCATTTATCTATATGGTATCCAGTCAGATCCTGGAAATGGAGGACGGTGAGATTGCGATGCTAAAGAGTCGTGGTACCAGTACGAAACAGATTCTTGGCATCTATTTTGGAGAATCTGCGATCCTTTCTTTGATCGCGATCGTTATTGGTATTCCGGTCGGATATCTGTTGTGTAAATTATGTGCAAGTGCAACCTCCTTCCTGAAATTCAGCTTTGGTGATACACACTTTTATAAACTGACATGGGGAATGTTATTATACAGTCTAATTGCTGCAGTTATCGCAATCCTGTTTATAACACTTCCGGTATTGAAATACGCGAAGAATTCGATAGTAGAGCAGAAGAGTAAACTTGGAAAGGTGAATACAAAGCCAATCTGGGAGAAGGCATTTCTGGATGTGATCCTGGTGGCAGTTTCCATTTACCTTCTGTACAACTACAATAAACAGAAGAGTGATATTGCATTAAGCATTCTGGCTGGAAACAAACCGGATCCATTGATCTTTTTGAATTCCTCCCTGTTTATATTTGCAGTTGGGCTGCTGATCTTGCGACTGATCAAATATCTGATCAAGTTCATTTATTTCATTGGTAAGAAGAGATGGTCACCTGCGGTATATGCTTCCTTCCTTCAGATCACCAGAACAGTGAAGAAGCAGGGCTTTATCTCTGTATTTCTGGTTATGACGATCGCCATGGGTATGTTTAATTCCAATATGGCAAGAACGATCAATGAGAACAATCAGGAGCGTATCGAATATAATCTTGGAACAGATATCGTTCTGAGTGAACAGTGGAAGATGGGTGCGTATCTGGATAAAGATAAGAAGAGTCACTGGTACTATGAAGAACCGGATTTTGAACGGTATACAGAGAATCTTTCCAATTCATGCAAACATCTGACCCGTGTGATCTATGATGACAATACAACGATCAAGGTTGGAGGTTCTGAACTTCCGGACTCTGTTCTGATGGGAATTAATACAAAGGAATTTGGTGAGACAGCCGAATTAAAGTCAGGTTTGAATGATGAACACTGGTATAATTACCTGAACAGTATTGCAACTGTTTCCAATGGTGTTATCATTTCATCAAATCTGGCAAAGAAATATGATCTGTCTGTTGGTGACAGCATCACATATGCAAGATACAGCCCGATGAAGACAAAGGAGCCGGTTGAGATCGCATCACCGTCCGGAACAATCTGTGCAATTGTAGATGCATGGCCTGGATTTAACCAGTACACATATGAGAAGGACAACAGTGGAAAAGTTGTTGAGAAGGAACGTTATCTGGTTGTTGCTAATTACGCATATGTTGTCAGTGCATTTGGTCTTACTCCATATCAGATATGGGGACAGCTTGCAGATGGACATGATTATCAGGAGGTCCTGGATACGGTTGAAAAGCAGGGTATTTTATTAAAGAGTTATCAGAGTGTAGATCAGGAAGTACAGAACATGCTGGAATCTCCGCTTGTACTGATCACAAATGGGTTATTCTCACTGAGCTTCCTGGTAGCAGTTATCCTCTGTACAGTAGGATTCCTCATCTACTGGATCACATCGATCAAGCAACGGGAGCTTCTGTTTGGTATCTACCGTGCGATGGGTATGAGCATGAAGGAGATTAACAAGATGCTGATCAACGAGCAGATGTTCAGTTCCGTTCTTGCCAGTCTGGCAGGATATGGAGTTGGGGCGGCGGCTACTGCGTTGTTTGTAAAGCTGGTAGCGATCGTATATCTGCCGGAGTCGCATAACATAGCGATCAGCATAGCGGTCAACCCATTTGATATATTGAAACTGACGATCGTAGTTGTGGTAATGTTTATTATCTGCTTCATTGTTCTCCGGACAATCTTAAAGAAGATGAACATCACACAGGCATTAAAACTGGGGGAGGACTAAACAATGAATATGATTACTGCAAGAGGAATAAAGCGGTGTTTTACAGTTGGAAATGGCGAACCATTTTATGCTCTTAAAGGAATAGATCTGGATATCCCGGAAGGAAAGCTTGCGATCCTGAAGGGAAGATCCGGTTCCGGTAAAACAACCCTTTTAAATATTTTAAGTGCGCTGGATGAAGCAACGGAGGGGCAGGTGATCATAGAGGATCACGACCTGTCGGAGATGGCTGTACCGGAAAGAGAAAAACTCAGACGGTACGATATCGGATTTGTATTCCAGTCGGTAGCGTTGATTCCGATCATGAATGCATATGAGAATGTAGATTTTGGTTTAAGACTTGCGGAATATGAAGGAAACCGGGATTCCCGTATCCGCGAGGTTCTGGAGATGGTTGGACTTAGTTCCAGAATGTTCCATATGCCGAACCAGATGTCCGGTGGTGAGCAGCAGAGGGTAGCGATTGCAAGAGCGGTTGCCCATAAGCCAAGGGTAATCTTTGCAGATGAGCCGACAGGAGCTTTGGATACAGCATCCGGACTGAATGTTATGAAGCTGTTCAAGGATCTGGTGGCAAAAGAAGGAATCACGATCGTTATGACGACACATGATCCAAACCTGATGGAACTCGGAGACGTAGTATTTGAGATAGAGGATGGTGAGATCATTGGCAAAGCATAGTGGATTTTTTAAGAAAAAAGATAAAAATACGATTCCGGAAACTGATATGCAGGAAAATGTTGCACAGATGATGGAAGAACCAATGGATCAGGATCCTGTTCAGGAAGACGCCGATATCGCAGATACAGACATGAACGATATCGGTGTGCAGGAGACTGCAGTGGATGCTGGGAACGCTGTTGATGAAGCAGATATAGCAGATGATGATACAGAAACATCAGAAGATTTGGACGATACAGACAGAAACAGTCAGGCTGCGGAAGAATATGAAGAAACCGGCAATATCATTGACTGCGACAGTCTGGTTAAGATCTATAAAACAGATGAAGTTGAAGTAATGGCACTTCAGGGGCTGGAGCTTACGATCAAAAAGGGTGAGCTGATGGCAGTTATCGGTAAATCCGGTAGTGGTAAGTCAACGCTTCTGAATATGATCGGTGGACTGGAACGTCCGACAGCAGGAAAATTATATGTAGATGGAAAAGACCTTTTTGCAATGACAGACAAAGAACTGGTAGAATATCGGAAACATACCGTTGGCTTTGTATGGCAGAAGAATTCCAGAAACCTGCTTCCGTATATGACAGCTCTGGAAAATGTCCAGGTGCCGATGTATTTTGATAAAGACAATAAGGAAGACCGGGAAGCCAGAGCCTATGATCTTTTGTGCAAGGTTGGTTTAAAGGAAAAGGTAAATTCCTATCCGGCACAGATGTCCGGTGGTGAGCAGCAGAGAGTTGCAATTGCGATCGCACTTGCTAACAATCCAAAAATCCTGCTGGCAGATGAGCCGACCGGTGCAGTCGATTCCAAAACCTCAGATATGATCCAGGATCTGTTCCGGAAACTGAATGAGGAAATGGGTATTACAGTTATCATCGTAACGCATGATATCAGTCTTGCAAATAAGGTTGGACGTGTGGTTATGATCGCAGATGGTAAGATCAGTACAGAAAAGATCATGAAAGAGGATTACAGAAAACGGATCAATGACATGGAAAGCGAGAGCTTTAATGGAACCGATTCCCATGAAGAATATTCCATTATGGATAAGGCACACCGTGTACAGATCAGTGATGATATTCTGGAGGCTGCCGGAATTGATACAAACAAGGTAAAGATTCAGGTAGTGGATGGCAAGGTTGTTATTTCAAAAGAATAAATATCAGTTCAGAAAACGGCTCTGGATGCATATGCATTCAGGGCCGTTCGCAATATTTTCACATTTTCTTTCTTGCTTTTTCTTGCTATCGTGCGTTGGTTCGATTATAATAACTTTGTTTAGCTGATTTGGAATTTCGAGGAGGAAACCATGAAGAAGAGAAAATTAACAAAAATGTCGGCAGTGTTACTGGCAACAGCATTGTCTGCAGCAACTGTTTTTTCAGGATGTAATAAGAAGGTTGATTACGATATGGGTGATGGAACGCAGAAAGAAGGAAGTGCAGGAGAAGGCGGCGAATTATCGTCCCGTCTCGGTGTTCCGGAGTCTTATGAGGGCAAGCTGGATACCGGTGATTCCGGTATCAAAGAGATTACCATTAAAGATGATGATATCATAACACCAGATTCCGACAGTATGTCTATTGTGTCTTATAAGAAGAATTCCTTTGATAATGCATACAGGCAGAAGGTCTGTGAGGCAATCTTTGATAAGTCAAAGGGTATCTATGTATATGACTTTGAGCACCAGACCAAGAGTGATCTGCAGACTCAGATTGATTCATATCAGACGATGTTAGCCGATGCGAAGGAAGCTGGAGATACAGATACAGAGGATTATTGTAAGGAATACATATCCTATCTGGAAAATGAAATGGCAACGGCAACGGATGAGAGAGAAGGAGCCGGTGATTACAGTGCATCGGATTATATCGGACAGATTGGCGATAATCAGTTCATGCTCTCATTTTCAGAGGGAACAGAAGGGTTAAATGCAAGCTTTGATCTTTCTTATTATCCATCCGAAGGCATGATCAATTACAGACCATATGAGGGTGCATCCTTTGTATATGCTTATGACGCAAAGTATGGAGAAGAGGGGATTGATGACAGCATTGTAAATACTTGTACATTTTCTGAAGATGAAGCCGTATCACTGGCACAGGAATTTCTTGCCGGATGTGGAATTGATGATGTGATCGTTACAGATAAATCTCCGTTATTATGGGAGTATTATGACAGCTCTTATAATGTGATTGCAACAGAGTATGAAGGCTATATCGTAAACTTTGGACGTTCTGTCAATGGAACTGCTCCATACAGTGCGGATCTGTCTATGGTTGACACTCTTTCAAGCGATGAGGATGATACCTGGTATGATGCTCCAACAGAGACGTTCTCCATTCAGATCGACTCCAATGGCGTGATCAACGCAAGCTGTTATCCATTGTTAGTTTCAACCGGTGAGGATCAAAAAAATGTAGATCTTTTGAGCTGGAAGGAGCTTTTAAAGGAACTGGATAAGAATGTTGCACAGTATTATACAGATAATAAGACTTCCTACAGCGATATTGAATTTAACGATGTCAGATTAACATATTACTGTATTAAGGATGATTCTCAGGATGATGTATATAATTATGTTCCTGTATGGATATTTGCACAGGCAGACGAAAATGATGGAACATATGATTTTGACTATCCGGTACAGGCACTTATGGTAAATGCAACCGATGGAACAATCTACAATCTGAAAGATGTTCTGGAGGCCGGTTCGATCCCATACAGTGATTATTACGATGATCAGGGTGATATGATCGATGGATACGAATATGATGACAGTGATATGGAGAGTATAGATTCAGATGGCAGTGATGACGGATCCGGTGATTCATCAGATGGCAGTGATGACGGATCCGATGATTCATCAGATGAGATAGAGGATGGATCCGATGAAGGGATCATTGACGACGAAGGTCTGTTAGAGGATGATGTTGTAGAATAATACAATCCTACAGGAAAATAAGGTGTCATACGACGCCAGACTATAAAGATGCAGGACGAGTGATATTTTTTATCATTTGCCCTGCGTTTTTTATTGGTTTTGGTATTGACAAAAATACCCCTATGGGGTATATATAATATCGTATCCGGGATCATTAAAATTGGATACAAAAAATAAATGTACAGATACAGATGGATGAAAAAATTCAGGAAACAGACAGAAGGGAGCGGACAAGAATGGAAGAACCATGTTGCCATTGTCATAAAACAAAACAGAGAACAGAAGGTGAATATAAGAAGCTGATGAACCGGCTGAACCGCATCGAGGGACAGATCCGGGGAATCAAGGGAATGCTGGAAAAGGATGCATATTGTACGGACATATTAGTACAGGTTGCCGCTGTCAATTCTGCATTGAACAGCTTTAATAAGGAACTTCTTGCAGAGCATATCCGAACCTGTGTGATCGAGGATATCAAAGCAGGAAAGGAAGATACGGTGGATGATCTGGTTGATACGATAAAAAAACTGATGAAATAAGCAAAGAAGGATTTTCTATCCGAAACACAGTATGAATATATTCGTATGATTGCTTTGGATATGAAACATAATAAAAATGTGTTTAAGATATAATGAAGGCATAGAATGTGCGAAGCACATGATAAAAGCTTGATAAGAGGGTGAATGAATTGGATAAATATAACGTAACAGGAATGAGCTGCAGTGCCTGCAGCGCAAGCGTAGAAAAGGCAGTGAAGAAAGTAAAAGGAATTGACAGTTGTACCGTCAGCCTGCTTACAAATTCGATGACAGTAGAAGGACATGCTGACCCTAAGGCAGTTATTGAAGCAGTAGAAAAAGCAGGATATGGAGCCAGTCTGATGACAGGAGAAGACCGGAAGGATGTCGGGAAGAAGCAGGCAGCGGATGCAGATGAATTGGATAATCATGCAGCCCTGCACAAGATGAAGGTCCGGCTGATCGCATCTATCGTTCTGTTAATTCCGCTGATGTACATTTCCATGGGACATATGATGTGGGGATGGCCACTGCCGGCGATTATCAGTGATAACCATGTCGCTATGGGACTGATCCAGATGTTATTTGCAATTGCGATCATGGTTGTAAACCAGAAGTTTTTTATTAATGGATTTAAGGGTGTGATCCATGGAGCACCGGGTATGGATACATTAGTAGCACTTGGCTCAGGCGCATCCTTTATTTACAGCACATATGTATTATTTGCAATGACAGATGCCGTGATGCGGCAGGATAATGACCGTGTTATGACCTTGATGCATGATTTTTATTTTGAATCGGCAGCGATGATTCTTGCACTTATAACGGTTGGTAAGACACTCGAGGAATATTCCAAAGGTCGTACGACAGATGCCTTAAAGGGATTAATGAAGCTTGCACCCAAAACAGCCCTTGTTCTTCGTGATGGAGAAGAACAGGAAGTTGCTGCTGAGGATGTGGTAGTTGGAGAGGTATTTATCGTCCGTCCGGGATCCAGTGTTCCGGTAGATGGTGTGGTTATAGAAGGAAACAGTGCGGTTGATGAGTCTGCTTTATCCGGTGAGAGTCTTCCGGTCGATAAAGCAGAAGGAGATAAGGTATCTGCCGCAACGATCAATAAATCCGGTTATCTGAAATGTCGGGCAACCAGAGTCGGTACAGATACGACTTTATCCCAGATCATAGAGATGGTCAGTGATGCAGCAGCAACAAAAGCACCTATCGCAAAGATTGCAGATAAGGTATCTGGTATCTTTGTTCCGGCTGTCCTGATCTGTTCCTTGATCACTATTATTGTATGGATCATTGCAGGAGAGAGCACAGGCTTTGTACTTGCCAGAGGTATATCGGTGCTTGTGATCAGTTGTCCATGTGCACTTGGACTTGCAACACCGGTTGCCGTTATGGTAGGTAACGGTGTCGGAGCCAAGCAGGGTATCCTATTTAAGAATGCGGCAGCACTTGAGATGACAGGAAAAACAGATGTGGTTGTACTGGATAAGACAGGAACGATCACAAATGGAACGCCGGAAGTGGTAGATGTAGTTCCGGGAAATGGATACAGTGAGACAGACCTGCTTACCTTTGCAGCAAGTTTGGAACAATACAGTGAGCACCCGATAGGCAAAGCCATTATGGAATATGTCGGACAGAAAGGGATCAAGCCACAGAAGATTGAAGATTTTCAGGTGCTTCCGGGAAATGGACTCCGCTGTAGATTAAGCAGTGAGGCGGTTTCACAGAATGAAAGAGGATTTTGTGCAGGACAGAACCATTCTCAGATATCAGATCATATTTTGCTTGGTGGAAATGGAAAATTTATCAGCCAGTATGTAACCTTATCCGAGGCGGATAAGACACTGGCAGAAGAATTAGCTTCACAGGGCAAGACCCCGATCTATCTGGCAATCGATGAGAATAAACTGATTGGTATCCTTGCAGTTGCAGATACGATCAAAGAGGATGGAATCCTTGCGATCAAAGAATTAAAAGAGATGAATTATTCAGTTGTTATGTTAACCGGAGATAATGCAAAGACAGCAGAAGCAATCGGTAAACAGGCAGGTGTTGACCGCGTGATCGCTGATGTACTGCCGGATGGAAAAGAAGCGGTAGTAAGAGAACTGATGAAGGAGCACCGTGTGATCATGGTTGGTGACGGCATTAATGATGCCCCTGCATTAACCCGTGCGGATATTGGTATGGCGATCGGAGCCGGAACCGATGTTGCAATCGATGCGGCAGATGTGGTACTGATGCGGGAAGGTCTTCGAACCGTTCCTGCAGCAATCCGGTTAAGTATGGCAACGATACGAAATATCAAAGAGAACCTGTTCTGGGCATTTATTTATAACATTATCGGAATACCGCTTGCCGCAGGTGTCTGGTATCCGATGTTTGGCTGGAAATTAAACCCGATGTTTGGAGCATTTGCCATGAGCCTTTCCAGTTTTTGTGTAGTAATGAATGCATTACGGTTGAATTTCGTGAAGATATATGTTAATAATAGTAAATACAGAATACACCAAAAAATGGTATCAAAAAATGTTGAGGGAAATAATAAGATAGAAAAGGAGACTGGTACGATGAATAAGACGGTGTATATAGAAGGAATGATGTGCGGACACTGCGAGGCAAGAGTGAAGAAAGCATTTGAGGCACTTCCACAGGTAACAGAAGCGGAGGTCAGCCATGAGAAGAAGCAGGCGGTGCTTACTTTAAGTGGCGAGTTATCCGATAAAGAGATTAAGAATACAGTGAAGGAAGCCGGATATAAGGTAACTTCGATCAAGTAAAATAGAAATACGGGATAAAAGATAAAATGGCAGGGCACGGTTTATGGTGTCCTGTCATAAATTAATAAGAAGGAAATTGTCTATGAAGAAACTATTGAACAGGTTATTTAGTCGAATGGTAATTACATGTCTGCTGGTAGCGGCACAGTTGATCTTCTTTATGGTAGAAGTATTAAAGCTGCAGCAATACTATGTATTGGTGGCGGCTATTCTGCATTTGTTAAGTTTTATAGCTGTGATGCATCTGTTATTAAAGGATGTGAATCCGTCAATTAAACTGGCATGGATCGTTCCGATCCTGATGTTTCCGGTCCTCGGTGGTCTGCTTTATCTGCTCTATGGACATATCATTATGCCGAAGAAGTTAGAGAAATACATGAAGCATGCGGCAGAATGGGACTACGAGACGGATCTGTATGCAAATATGGCATATTTCAGTGATGTGATAAAGGGGCAGCCGCCATACCGGTTGTTCAAATATACAGAAGATTATGCAGGTTCGCTTGTATATCAGAATACGGATGTCCGGTATTATCCGATGGGGGAAGATGTCTGGCCGGATTTTGTTGATGATCTGAAAGCGGCAAAGAAGTATATTTTCCTTGAATACTTTATTATTAATCCGGGTGAAATGTGGGATACGGTTCTTGACATCCTAAAAAAGAAAGTAAAAGAGGGCGTGGAAGTCCGTCTGATCTATGATGACATCGGCTCAGTCTTTTATGTGCCTAAGTATTACTGGCGTGAGATGGAGAGCCTTGGGATTAAATGTATGGCATTTAATCAGGTGGTTCCATTTCTGGCAACGATCTTTAATAACAGGGATCATCGGAAGATTGCGGTTATGGATGGTACGGTCGCTTATACCGGCGGTTTTAATCTGTCCGATGAATACATTAATAAGAAATCCCCTTATGGCAGATGGAAGGATAACGGTATCCGTATGGATGGAGATGCTGCATGGCGGTTCACGATCCTGTTCCTTCAGTTATGGAACAGCATCCGGAATGAAGATAAGCATATCTTAAGCTATCGTCCGGCAGAGCAGAAGAAGCATTTGAATGATGGATATCTTCAGCCATATACGACCAATCCGCTCAAGAAGGAGCCGCTTGGTGAGAACATATATATGCAGATGATCAATGATGCAAAGGAGTATGTATACATCTTTACTCCATATCTGATCGTATGCAATGAGATGATGACAGCATTAAAGCTTGCGGCAAAGAGAGGCATCGATATCCGAATCGTAACACCGGCGATCCCGGATAAGAAGATGATCTTTCGTATGACACAGTCGAGTTACAAAGAGCTGCTTCGTGCCGGCGTGAAGATCTATCAGTACACACCGGGATTTATCCATTCCAAATGTATCCTGACGGATGATAATCTGACATCAATCGGTTCTATCAATATGGATAACCGAAGTTTTTATCATCATTTTGAATGCGGTGTATTGGTATATGATTCCAGTATCATTGCAGAAGTGAAGTATGATATGCTTTCAACGATGAAGGAATCAGAGGAGATCACGCTGGACTGGTGTAAGGAGCATATGTCCAGAATTACACTGGTGGATGCCTTCCTCAGACTCCTGTCACCATTGCTATAGGAATAAAGGTAAAGAGAGAAAATGACAAAAACAAATAAGAAACAAAAAGCCGGAGATCAAAAGCCGGCTTTTTCAAAAATGAACGATTTTAAAAAAGAAGCGGCATTTCATATTTTTAAAGAAAGCATTACAACGGCATTCCTACTGTACATGTTTGTTGTTTTTCCATTGGTTCTTCATGATGGATATAAGGATATTACGATCACAAAATACAATTTCTTTAAAAATGGAGTATTGATCTATGGGATATTGATGTGTCTGACATTTATATTCGGATTTACGGATCATATGGAAGAGCATACGGATGCTGCAAAAAAAACGGGAAGAGGCAGAAATTTTCTGGCGGCGGATATCTGGATGGGAGCCTTTGTGCTGTCAGGCACACTTGCATGGATCATGGCAGATGATAAAATGGCAGCCTACACCGGATCTATGGGAAGACGTTGCGGACTGGAATTTCTGGTGCTTGTGCTTGTGCTTTATATTGGCATTGGAAGCGGATATAAATGGCAGCAGATCCTGGCACCGGTGTTTTCTGTTATCAGTGGACTTGCATTTTTGATGGGAAGCTTACAACACCTGGATATTGATGTGTTTCATCTGTTGTCACATATCAGAGAGGATCAGCAGGCGATGTTCCTGTCCACCTTTGGAAATATTAATATATTTGCTGGCTTTGTCTGTACCAGTGTTGCATTCTTTTCCGGTATGTATCTGATTGAAGAAAAGCGGGCATTCCGGATCTGCTATATGGCAGCCCTTTTGTTGGGCGGAGCCGCCTTGATCGCGGCAAATAGTGATAGTGCCTATATGGGACTTGCTGCAGCATGGGTGATATTACTCTTTTTCTCATTAAAACGAAGCCTGTTTGCAGAATTTGTAACTGTTTGCACCACCTTTCTTTCCGGTTATACAATCATGGCGTGGATCACGACAGGAACCGGAAGGGGATATGAGAAGTTGTCCGGTCTGGCGAAGCTGGTGGATGTAAGAGAAATATTGACTGTCTGTTGTGTGATCGGTATCTTGTGTGCGATATGGTTATCAAAGAAGAAATATAATACAGGAAGATCCGCATTATCCCGCTTGTTCATAGCAGGAATATTGCTCATAGCAGGAATCACCGTGACAGTTATTGGCTGTACCAACCACTGGGAGATCTTCGTATTTGATGATTTCTGGGGAGATTACAGAGGCTTTATCTGGTCAAGATTATGCCGGATCTATCAGGATCTGCCATTTGTTGATCAGGTGTTTGGAAATGGAAATGAAAGCATCTATGCGCTGATGTCTGCCCGGTATTATGATGAGATGCTGGCAGTAACCGGAACGGTTTATGACAGTGCGCATAATGAATATCTGCAGTATCTGGTCACGATGGGAGCTTTTGGCCTGATCACTTATGTAGGGCTGATCATTACTTCGATCCGTAACTGTGTGAAAACCTGGAAGGATGAACCGGTGATGCTTGCGGTTCTGATGCTTATCGTTTCTTATATCACACAGGCGTTCGTTAATGTAGAGCAGCCGATCACGACACCGTTCCTGTTTTTATTTGTGGCGATAGCAGCAGGAATCCGCAGAAACAGTCTGAAAAAAGACGGGAGCAGAACAAAGAAATAGTGGATGGTGGGATTATAAAAGTCCGGACTTGTCAAAGCAGATAGTTTCGTTGTATAATCACAAAGTGTGTGTAGATGAAGCAATGGCTGGAAATTGATCGGAGATATTTTAATTTTAGCGTATGACATCTGACTGATATAATATTCGGCTGGTATGCCATCTGGATACAGAATAAATAAGTAGATAATAATTATGATATAAAAGGTCAGCATCTAAATGGATGCTGCTACAGGAGGAAAAAAATGAAGGTTTATGACGAGTTAGTGGCAAGAGGATTAATTGCCCAGACAACAGATGAAGAAGAGATCAAAGAGCTGGTAAATAATGGAAAAGCTGTTTTTTATATAGGATTTGACCCAACTGCAGACAGTCTTCATGTCGGTCATTTCATGGCACTTTGTCTGATGAAGCGTTTACAGATGGCAGGTAATAAGCCGATCGCCCTGATTGGTGGCGGTACAGCTATGATCGGTGATCCGTCCGGACGTACCGATATGAGACAGATGATGACAACAGAAACGATCGCTCATAATGTAGAATGCTTCAAGAAGCAGATGAGCCGTTTTATCGATTTCTCAGAAGGCAAGGCATTGCTTGTAAATAATGCAGACTGGTTACTGGATCTGAACTATATAGATGTTCTTCGTGAGGTTGGTCCTCATTTCTCAGTCAACAATATGCTTCGTGCAGAGTGCTACAAGCAGAGAATGGAGAAGGGCTTAAGCTTCTTAGAGTTCAACTACATGATCATGCAGAGCTACGATTTCTATGAGTTATTCCAGAAATACGGCTGTAATATGCAGTTCGGTGGTGATGACCAGTGGAGCAACATGCTTGGTGGTACAGAACTGATCCGTAGAAAGCTTGGCAAGGATGCATATGCCATGACGATCACCCTGCTTCTGAACTCAGAGGGCAAGAAGATGGGTAAGACGCAGAAGGGTGCTGTATGGCTGGATCCAAACAAGACATCACCATTTGAGTTCTACCAGTACTGGAGAAATGTTGCAGATGCCGATGTATTAAAATGTATCCGTATGCTGACCTTCCTTCCACTGGAAGAGATCGACAAGATGGACAGCTGGGAAGGAAGCCAGTTAAATACAGCAAAAGAGATCCTTGCATTTGAACTTACAAAGCTGGTTCATGGCGAAGAAGAAGCAGTAAAGGCACAGGAGAGTGCAAGAGCATTATTCTCCAAGGGTGTCGCTGCTGATATGCCATCTGTTACATTATCAGACGATGATTTCAAGGATGGTGCGATTGATATCGTATCCGTACTTGTAAAGTCCGGTCTGGTATCCTCCAGAAATGAAGGAAGACGTGCGGTAGAGCAGGGCGGAGTTGCAGTTGATGGTGATAAGATACCTGATATCTCAGTTACAATTCCGGAAGAGAAGTTTGATGGAGACGGAATCGTTGTAAGACGTGGTAAGAAGAATTTCCGTAAGATAAGTAAATAACAGATTCGAAAGAATAATAAAATAAACATAATAAAAACTCCGGTTATCTGGAATTAGGATTCTAATTTTGATGATCGGAGTTTTGTTATTGTTATTATGATGTAAATTATGCAGAAAAAAAGCAGAAATGTCAGTTGTACATGTCATTTATGCATGATAAAACGTAGAATTGACAATCTACGTTTTTTTTAGTCTGTTTTATGGTATTCTAATTTCCGGATATTAGCGGTGTTTTGTGTAAGCCTCCATCAGACTGAGCATAACATGCTGGTCTTCAAGGGATAAGGATGAATAAAGAGCATTCAGTTTCGATTGATTATAGCTTTCAGAATGTTGATTGTATTCAAGAATATCAGAAAAAGTACAATCCAGATATTCGGTGATATTTGCAAGTGTATCCAGACTCACTTTGCAGATACCACGTTCAAGTTGACTGATAAAACCTACAGACAGATTAAGGTCTTCCGCCATCTGTTCCTGGGTGACATCTTTCATTTTTCTGCGTATTTTTATGCGTGATCCTATAATTTTATAATTCAGTGTCATGATGGTATTCCTTTTCTTTTTAAGTATTTTCTAATAAATATCAAAAAAGAAACAGATAGTGACACTTCTATTATATGTAAAAACTAACAATAATACTGCATATATCTAAGAAATATACTAAAATTTACAAGTGGCATTCAAATGAGAGGGAAGTGTTATACAAATGAAAATTGGTATATGTGATTCATCTATGCATGAAGTGGAAGCTGTGAAGGATTTTATAGAATCCCGTATGGATCTGGATAATGTAGAGTTTGAATTGTATCTGCCGGAAGAAGCGTCTATAGATGTAGAAGAAAGTACCTTTTCCTGTGATATATTTATTACGGAGATCGTATTTGACAATCTGCATTATAATGGGATCTGTCTGGCCAGAGCCATCAATCGTTCTGTTCCAAATTGCAAGATTATATTTTATGCAGACCATATTCCGGATGGCTGGGATATCTATGACGTGGAGCACTGCAATTGTGTTATGAAGCGAAACCGGGATATCAAGCTGGTGCATGCCGTTGATACGGCGATCAAGCGCCTGAATATGAGCAAAAGTAATTTTATCCGGGTCTGCTATGGGAAAACGATCAATATTTTTTCAGCTTCGGAGATCATCTGTATTCACAGAGATGATCGTCTCACCAGATACTGTACAACAAGAGGTGATTATGTGCAGTATATTACGCTGACAAATGCTTTGAAAAATCTTCCGAAGATATTTGTCCGTGTAAACAGTAATTGTATTATCAACCGTCAGCACGTCAAGCATTATTCCAGATCAACCGTAACTCTGGATAATGGAGAAGTTGTAAAGATCGGAAGACCATACAAAGAAGAAGTATTTTCATAAGAAAATGGAATGATTCTCCCTGTTTTGCAGATACTAGTTCGTATGAATATGTATCTATGAAACAGGGAGATTTTTTATGAGAGATAAAATATTTGGAATATTACAACGGGTTGGAAGGTCGTTTATGCTTCCAATCGCGATCCTGCCGGTGGCAGGACTGCTGCTTGGAATCGGAAGCTCATTTACCAATGAAACCATGCTTGAAACATATGGGCTGATGCGGATCCTTGGACCGGGAACGATATTTGCTGCGGTATTTGAAGTAATGAGCGAGGCAGGAAATGTGGTATTTGCCAATCTGCCGATCCTGTTTGCCATGGGTGTGGCAATCGGTATGGCAAAAAAGGAGAAAGAGGTCGCTGCGCTGTCAGCAGCTATTGCATTCTTTATCATGCATGCATCGATCAGTGCATTGATCACGATAAGTGGTGGTACGGAAGCAATGCTTGCAGGGGCGGTTATTTCTGTCTGCGGTATCACATCTTTGCAAATGGGTGTATTTGGCGGTATCCTGGTAGGACTTGGTGTGGCTGCCCTGCATAACCGCTTTTATAAGATTGAACTGCCGCAGGTGTTGTCTTTCTTTGGTGGTTCCAGATTCGTTCCGATCATATCAGCATTGGTATATACCGGAGTTGGTATTTTGATGTTCTTTATCTGGCCGGCAATCCAGAAAGGCATCTATACCGTAGGTGATCTGGTTTTAAATTCCGGCTATGCAGGAACCTGGGTATATGGATTTATGGAACGTCTTCTGATACCATTTGGCCTGCATCATGTGTTCTATCTGCCATTCTGGCAGACTGCGGTCGGAGGAACGCTGGAGGTTGGTGGGCGTGTTGTAGAAGGAGCGCAGAATATCTTCTTTGCACAGCTTGCGGATCCATCCGTTACAAAGTATGCGGTATCAGCCACCCGGTTTATGTCCGGTAAATTCCCGCTTATGATATTTGGTCTGCCGGGAGCGGCTCTTGCCATGTATAAAACAGCAGCACCGGAGAAACGGAAGGCAGCAGGCGGACTGCTTCTTTCCGCAGCCCTTACAGCCATGATCACAGGTATTACAGAGCCGCTGGAATTCACATTTTTATTTGTTGCACCGGCTCTGTATGGAATCCATTGTATTCTGGCAGGCTTTGCCTATATGCTGATGCATGTATTTGAAGTCGGTGTGGGAATGACCTTCTCCGGCGGTCTGATCGATCTTACCCTGTTCGGCATCATGCAGGGAAATGCAAAGACGAACTGGATCTGGATCGTTATTGTCGGTATCGGTTATTTTATCGTATATTATGTATTATTCTATTATCTGATCCGGCGGTTTGATCTGAAAACACCGGGCAGAGATAACAATGACGAAGTGAAATTATATCGTCGAAGTGATGTGGATGCCAGAAAGCATGGAGAAAATGCCGGAGAGCAGGGATCAGGCAATGGCCGGAATACGGATGTTTTCCGGAATCACAGCCCACAGATGGAGACTTCCAGACTGATCTGTGAAGGACTCGGCGGCAAGGCCAATATATCGGATGTTGACTGCTGCGCAACCAGACTTCGTTGTACGGTATATGATGCAGCTCTTGTAAAAGAAGATGTTCTCCGGGCAAGCGGAGCATCCGGTGTGGTGAAAAAAGGATATGGCGTACAGATCATCTATGGCCCGAAGGTGTCTGTGATCAAATCCAATCTGGAAGATTATCTGGAGGGGTATGATGAGAAAGCGGTTATTGCAGTATCTATATTGAGTCCGGTTACAGGAGAGGTTTTTGAATTATCAAGTGTGCCGGATGAGGCATTTTCCAGTGGAATGATGGGCGATGGAATCGCTGTATTGCCAACGGATCCTGAAATAACCGCGCCTGTTGCCGGAACGATTGCCTTTGTCTTTGATACGAAGCATGCCATAGGGCTGGTAACGGAACAGGGAATCGGTGTGATGATTCATATCGGAATCGATACGGTAAAGCTAAATGGCAAAGGCTTTGACGTACTGGTTGAGACCGGACAGACAGTGTCTGCCGGACAGCCGGTCATGCGGCTTGATCTTCCTTATCTGAAGAAGCATGCGCCATCCTTAATATCCCCTATCATTATAACAGAGCTCCCGGATGGCTATAAACTGCGTCCGGTGAAGACCGGAAAGGTGAAGAACGACGAGGAGCTCCTGGTGGTGGAGAAGGGATAGGATAAATAGAAATGACAGAAGGATTTCCACTTGTGGAAATCCTTTTGTGAATATATTATAATAATAAATAGATTAAAGGCAACAAAGGCGGAAGGATAAATGGCAGGAAAAAAACTGGATGAACAGATGGAAAAGGTAATACGGAATAATTACAGACGATTGACAGGCTGTCTGATCGACCGGAAAATGGCGATCACAACCATGGAAAGTATCACCTGCGGGCAGATTGCTTCCCTAATCACAGATACTGAAGGGGCATCTGCAATATTAAAAGGAGCATTTGTAACCTATTCCAACGAAGCAAAGATCATGCAGGGGGTTCCGGAAGCGGTGATAGAAACCTGTGGTGTCTATTCCAAAGAAACAGCGCGGGCAATGGCAGAAGCCTGTAAACAGGCATATCGTGCAGACATCGGAATTGGTATTACCGGTACAACGGGAAATATTGATCCAAATAATCAGGACAGCGTACCGGGAGAAGTATATTATGCAGTGGCTGTTTCTGACACGATCATCGATGGCTATTTCCAGATGGGAGAACAGGATTCCAGACTGTATTATAAACTTTATGCCGCAGAGAAGGTGGCAGAAACGCTTGGGGATGTGCTTGGGGTTGAAATGGAAGCGGTTCTTGCCTGATGGTGTGACGAATATATTGTTGGAGAAATATACAAGATATGGGGGATGAAAATATGAAAAAGAAATTAATGGGGTTGATTGTATGTTTAATAGGATTTGGAATGGGCTTTCTGTCCTTACTGTATTCCAATGAGGCTGTGCAGTCCCTAGAAGAATGTACGCGAAAAGTAGTTAATCCAAGCATAAAAGATAAAAAGGACTGGATATTTTCCTCAATTGGGAATATAGGAATTGTGCTATTGATCGTTGCTGTAATAACAGCAATTGTGCTGGCGGTTATTCGTTTTTTTGCTAACTCAAAATGTATGCAGTCGGCAATCACAATAGGACAGTTTGTAACAGATGTCATTTTATCGTTGTATATTACGGAGGTAATTATATATTACCGCAATCAGTTGCAGCAGGAACGTTTTTATACAACCATGGGAGATTCTGTACATATTGGAGTGTATATATTAGAATATGCGGTATTCTATATTTGTATATCCATCTTGTTCAACCGATCTGTTGAAAAAATAATACGAAAGCCTAAAAAGGACTGCAGACTATCCATATGGCAGGTAAAGAATGAACAGGAATTTATGGAAATAAAGGAGCTGGTACATAGGGAACATTTTAACGATTGTTATGGATATATGAAATATCGTGAGGAACCGTTGGCTTCGATGCAGTTTTATGTGATCAGTGAGATGAACTGGTCAGGAAATCAGGAAGTAGCACAGTGGAAGTATTATTCAAATGGTGACTTTATAGATCTGGATGATACAGAACTCAGAACCAAACTGCTGGTAGCAAAAAATGCTGAAAATATAAACTGGCAGTTATAAGATAAAGAAACGAGGGTAAAAAGGATGAGAAAAAAATCAGGATTTATAGTATTAAGTATGGTACTGGCAGGCAGTCTTATGGGATGCAGTTTTTCCCTTAATAAAGATGCGGATAACAGCAGCAAAAAGGCCGAAACAACCGTGACAGAAGAAACCGGAAAAACGGATGAAACAACCGGTATGGATACAGGTTCTGACACGGGAACATCAGAGGAGGCTTCTTCTGCAGCAGGATCAGATGGCAAGGCAGCCGCACTTCCGGAAGAGAAGAAGGTAGGAGCCGGAACAGGAGAAATGCCAGAAGAATATTCCAAAAATATGGTTGTTGATTCGGAGTTATCCGGAAAGGTTTCGGCATACGACTGTACAGCCTCGTATCATATTCCTTACATAGATTATGACAGCACAGCCTGTGAAAATGTAAATACACAGGTAGAAAAGCTTGCGAATGATTATATGACAAAAGAGGGAGAATATAGTACAGGATGTATTGCAATCGGATACGAATGGTCGGTATATGAGGATTTGTTGTCTTTGGTGATCCGGCTTGATTTTGATGCAAATGAAGTGGCTGATTTCTATGTATATACGGTTGATCTTAATAAAGACATACAGCTTTCTAAGGCAGATGTAATAGACTATCTGGATATTGATAATTCTACCTATGAGAAAGAGGTTCAGGATGAGCTGGATGGTTATTTTACAAATACATATAAGGATGTAACCGGAACGGACGAGTTCCTGAAAGAGACGTATGACAGAACGATTGCAATGTCCAACATAAGGGATGCAGTGCCTTATGTAAATGGTGATGGTGAGCTGTGCGTGATCGGTAAAATATATTCAATCGCCGGACCGGATTATTATGAACGTCAGTTAAGTGTTGAGAGCCTGGATGAAGAATGTGAATACAGCGGGGCTGTATACGAAGCAGCGGAGTATGATGATAGTTCCTATGATACAGCATCGGATGACTACATTCTTCCGTATAGCGACAGTACATATCTGACCGAGGAAGATCTGGATGGCTTAACGAAGGATGAGCTTCGTCTCGCCTGCAATGAGCTATATGCCCGTCATGGAAGAAAATTCAAGGATGCCGATTATCAGGCATATTTCAATTCCAAAAGCTGGTATCATGGAACGGTCGAGCCGGATGATTTTGACGACACAGCAGTATTTAATCAATATGAGCTTGCAAACCGGGATTTCATTATAGAGTATGAGAAGGAGAAGGGGTATAAGTAAGAAAACGAACGAAAAGGTATCTCATTAAAGAGGGATGATATATAGTTATCGAATTAAGTAACAAAATAATATAAAACGTGAGACAGCTCGATATGAACTCTGTTGATTGGATGGAGGGATATCGGGCTGTTTTTGTGTGTAAATAATGCAATGTTAAGTGTCTGTTTTGCATGGGGCGGTTATGAGGTCTTATTTGTGATAGTATGACATATATAAGTAAGGTTCTAATAAACTATTTTCAAAAGTGCATTACATTGGAAATGAAATTATTTTATTAGAGCTGTCGGAGAAACATATTGTAAAAAAATGAAGGGAGACGAATGTATATGAAAAATGCAAGAAAAGAAACACACCATATGATAAAGATATGGAAGAATGCCATTTGTATGTTAATGGCTGTTGTAATGATTATTGTTTATGTTCCAAATGATATGCTTGGAATACAAAACATAAGTAAGGTAGAGGCTGCAGTATCCTATAATGCAGATTCAGCAGCGAGTTATGCACTGACCTATACAGATGCTACCGGTGGTTATGGAACAGGAAACTATAATAAAGCATATAGTAATTTTGATGGGCATGATTGTGCCAATTTTGTATCGCAGTGTCTGGTAGCCGGAGGTTTAGCAACAGATGGCACATGGTATCCATATTCAAGAGCCTGGATAAGAGCAGATTATTTATTGGAATGGTTTAAAGCAAATCCTGAGTTTAGTGGTCATATCGTGCGTAATCCATCAGCTTCTGAAGTAAAAAAAGGTGATCCTTTATTCTATGTATGGGGAACTGAAGTTGCAGGTGCAGTGCCTAATGATGTAGATCATGCCGGTATTTGTACGGGAATAGACGGAAATGGTAATCCATTAGTCTCAGCACATACTAAAAATAGAAGAAATTACAGCGCATGGAGAATGGGAGCAGGTGCAGTATATGTTGTAAAATTGCACGAAGTGTCATTAAATCAGACTGCGAGGGGTGAGATGACTATACCAACAATTACAACAAACAGAGATTGTTATGCTGTTGGTGAGACAATGAATATAACATGGGATAAAACCAGCAGTCAAAGTGACTTTCTTCATTATTGGCTGATTATTACAAATACTGACACAAGTAAGGAATGTTATGGTGGTGCAACAGGTGCAAATGGGGATGTAAATGCAAATAGTTACCAATTTACTATACCGGAAGCAGGACATTATCGGATAAATGTCTGGGCAGTGCCATATAATGATAAAGATAATCGACAGAGAATGGCATCAAAAACAGTATGCACTTATGGCTATGATAGTGAAACTCAAAATCTAGGTAATGATTTTTATGCTACTATAATGAATACCGGAATAAAAAAATATGTTACAGCTGATAGTGATGATAATGTAACGATCCGAACAGGTTCAAATCAAGCAAATCAGTTATGGCATTTTATAAGACAGAGTAATGGTTCCTATGAGATTGTAAACTATGCATCAGGAAAAGCTCTTGATGATTATAATTGGGAACAGACAAATGGCACCAATGTATGGGTGTATCCAAGAAATAATGCAACGGCACAGAGATGGTTTATCAGAGGTACAGCAGGTGCATATTTCTTAAATGCTTCGTGTGGATCTGCAGTTCTGGATGTTGAAAGCTATGGATCAGCAGATGGTACCAATGTGTGGTTGTATGAAAGAAATGATTCAGGTGCTCAGAAATTTACGATACAAAAGCAATCCATTAATTTAAGTAAATGTAGTGTGACAGGACTAGCAAGAATACAGGGCGGATTTAAATTGTCATGGCAGACAGTATCTGGTGCTACAAAATATGAAATTTACCGGAAAAAGCAGACCGATACAAATTATGCAAAGCTGACTACAGTTGCTGGTGGAACCACAAATACATATAAGGATACAAATTGCGTGTCAGGCGTGACATATCAGTATCTTGTGAGAGCTGTGAATAATTATACGACAGGTGCTTCTGAATACGGTGGATATGGATTATATCTTGACAGCACTAATGTATGGATAACAGCAGCTTTGACAAAGAAGGTAAGTCTTTCCTGGAATAAAGTAAATGGAGCTAATGGATATTACGTTTATATGTATGATACAGCAAGTAAAAAATGGCAAAGAGTACTTGATGTAGCCGGAAAATCTACAACCTCCTGTACATTATCGGGATTAAAGCAGAATACGACATATAAATATTTAGTTAAAGCATATGGTATATGTACCTACAGTAAAAAGTCGATTCATACGAGTTATAATAGCAATATATTGACTGTTACTACAGCAGCTTATAATGGAATGAAAAAGACATCAGAAGGATGGTACTACTTTATAAATGGCGTAAAACAGACTAATTATACAGGTTTGTTGAAACATACAGATGGTACATGGTGTTATATAAAAAATGGAAGATGGCAGTCAAAATATACCGGAATGGTAAAACATACAAACGGCAAGTACTACTATGTGTATAAAGGTAGAAAAAAGAATAGTACTAAGTTGGTAAAACATACAGATGGAAAATGGTGGTATGTAAAGAAAGGTGTATGGCAACCAAAATATAAAGGTATTGTTAAGAAATCAGGAAAGAAATACTATGTAGTTAAGGGCAAAAAGAGTAACAAGACAGGTTATGTAACGGTCAAAGGCAAACGCTACAGAGTAGTAAAAGGAAAAGTACAATAGAAGTTTGCTGGCATAAGTTCGGCATACAATAGTAAAGAATAATTATAGGTAATTTACCGCATATTTCAATAGCATCTGATAGCAAAGGCTATTGAAATATGCGGTAAAAATATATAACAAATGATTGGAGAAAAATATGCAGGTAATTGTATTAGTTATAGGTTGTATTTGTACTCTTATTATTTTGGTTCATTTATATATGAGCGAAATAGATAAACATACTTTATTTAGGGTAAGTGAAAAAGTTTTATTAATTTGTATTTTGATTGCCACGGTATTTTTGGGTGTAATTCCAGAAATTGTTATGGTAACACATAAACAGCAGTATGATATAGCACAAGATTTACTGCATACATCAGGAAAAGTATATGATGCAAACAAACATACCGTGGATATAGAAATTGAAGATGTAGGTCAGGTAGATATATTGTCGGTGGATAATTATTATAAAACAGATGACTATTATATTGTTTATTATGTACGGGTAGATGTAGAAGTCCCTCAGGGATATTTAAGAGGAGTTCCGGTAATTGTAGAAAAAAATATCTTTGGTACAGATACTATAGTTAAATGGGATTATAGTCTTGAGGATAAAATGTTTTATTATGAAAAATATGGGCAGGATGATTCGGATTCAGATTCTGAATATGAGAAAGATGTATTTGGTAATAGACATGATGTCAAATTTGAATTCACAAATGCTCCATCATATACAATTGGTGATTTGTTTAATTATATTGGAATATCTGCTCCACATGATATTGCAGAGGCAAGTGTTACTTCTATAACAAATAACTATGATGCATTAGAGTATTATATATTATGGAGAAGCAGAGATACCGGAAAAACAATGGATCGCTGGGTAAGGGCAGTATACGATAAAGAAACGGGAGAGTGGTATTTATGTAATGCTGAAAAGAAAGAATCAACTTTAAATAGTAAACTGGCAGGATATGCATCAGGAAGTGATGACACTTATGACAATGATTATACAGATGATTACAGGATTGTTGAAAGTGATACTTTCTTAGGATGGACAAAGGTAGAGCAATAAAAGGAACAAGCGAGACGGGAATCTGTCTCGCTTGTTTTGTCGAAAAAGCAATGTAGAATGTCAGTTTTGCATGGGACGGTTTTTGAAGAAAATATATGATATTATTATTTTAAATTTACTGAGACATTATAGTAAAAATATATAGATATGAGTGGGAGAAAGATAAAATGGCTTATAATGTTATGGATTTAAAATGCCCTAATTGTGGATTCCCGATAAGTGTTGGACAAAAAGAATGTCCAGCAGGACATCCAATTAATATTACTTCTTTTAACAGTGTAAATTCTATGCCGAGTCCAATGGTAAATCGTTATATAAATTTTTATAAAAAAGAATTGGGTACTGATCCTGAAAATAAGGAGATTAATAAATCTATAGGAATATGTTTTTTGAAATTGCACTTATATGCTAAAGCACTAGAAGCGTTTGATAAGGCTATGGTTGATAATTTTGATGATTCTGAAACATATTTTTATGCGGCTATATGCATTCTTGGTGGTAAGAAAGCATTTCTTAATCCAAGATCTAATATAGATAAAGCATTAGAATATATAGATGCAGCGTTAATGGTAGAACCAAGAGGAATCTATTACTATTTTATGGCTTATATAAAATATGATTATTTTTCGCGTAAGAGCTATATGACCTCACCAGATTATAGAGAATGTCTTAGTATGGCTATAGATGTTGGAGTGCCAGATGTTGATATTCAGATGTTGTATGACGTGTTGAACGTTAGTCGACCGGATTGTATGTAGAGGTGACGAGGAAGAATGATAAATAAGTATATAGAATTTGCGGTTTATATAGAAACGATTCATGAAGGCAGTAGTTCTGCTGGTAGTTCATTCATTTTTATATTGCTGTATGCTTTAGTTTTTTTAGGAATTATTATCATTATTAGAAATTATGATTCTTTTAAAAATGCAAAAATGGTTAAGCAATTATGTAATGGTAAAAATTCAGAACAGTCTGAAGTTATTGCATATTTTCTTAGGGCAGGATGTGGCGCTAAGATTATTTCTGATGAGCAGTATTTGCAGATGGTAGATCGCAAAAAACAGAAATATGGATCTGTAAAATATGCATTAAACAAATTAGGGATTGATGAAGCACAAGTTAACGAAATCAGTCCTGTATGTTTTGAAGGATTTGATTACAAAAATACGTATGTAAAAAAGACTGCTAACGGAAAATGGATTAGTTCCAGATATGAGGTGACATGGATTTTTTTTAGTGATTCACAGGTGCATGTGTATAGTTGTGGATTTGATATGGATAAAGAAAATAAAAAGGAATCTACATCAGAATATTTTTACAAGGATGTAAATTCATTTTCTACAATATCAGAGGAAGAGGTTGGACAAAATAATATAACGGTGCCGACAGAAAAATTTGGTATGTATGGTGCTGGAATAAACTTTGAATGTGCATTGACAAATTGTGATAATGTAGTTCAATCCATAAATGGAATGAGACAAAAACTACGCGAAAAAAAATTACGGCCTTAAGGCTGATTATATAAAAATAAAATATAGCAAATGAAGAAGGAGAAAGAAATATGGTAGCAGTAATTATTATTTTGATTGGAGTAGCAATTATTTATTACAAAAATACGATAGGATCTGATAATGCAAAAATGGTAAGAGCACTTACTCAAGGAAAAACGAAGACGCAGGCAGATGTTATTACATACTTTAAACGTGAAGGATGTGGTGCAAAAACGATAACAGATTCACAATATTATGATATTGTGGCTAGTGCACGGTCACACTATAATTCAATACAGAAGGCACTTGATAAAATAGGACTGGATGCGGATGAAGTAAGAGAAATTCCGCCGGTGTATTTTGAAGGATTTAGAGGGGAAAATGCGTATACTAAGCAAACTGCTAGTGGACGTTGGGTTAGTACTACTTATGAAATAGCATGGCTTTTTTTTAGTGATTCACAGGTACATGTATATAGACGAAGATTTAATCTCGATGATGATTATACAACGGAAATCACAGATGAATATTTTTACAAGGATATTACAGCATTTACAACAATATCAGAAGAAGAAGTTGATAGAGATGGAAAGAGAATTCCAACCACTACATTCAGAATGAGAGGGGCAGGAATAGAGTTCGAATGTTCATTATCGGAAGTTAAAGATTTCGAAACAGCGATTCGAGGAATGAAGCAGAAACTTCGTGAGAAGAAAAATGCATAATAGTTAATTTGAATTATAGATGTCAAAGAATCCATTAGATAATAATATGGATCTTTGACATTTTTAGAATAATATGGAAAAAAAAAGAATTCGATATGTGGATGATAAAGAAAGACAGTTGATTCATCCTATTTATGATAGAAAATTGGTAAGACCGTATATAAATTGGAAGAAGGCAAGTGCTTTTGCTATTTTATTTACTTTAATAGCATGTTTGATATCAAAAGAAATATATACGTATTTAATGGATTATGAATGGATTCATAATGTTTATGACATAGTTAGTTATATGTTGATTGTATCTTGGTGCATGCTTTATCAAGGAATTATTTGTTCAAAGATGATTGCTATATGGAGTATAAAAGTTTACCAAAGATATGCATCAGCACAGACCAGATTGATGTGTTGTTATATTCCAAGTTGTTCTGAATATGCAATCTTAGCTATTGAAAAATATGGTGCATTTTATGGTGGTTATAAAGCTGTGTGTAGGATAATAAAATGTGGATCATATGGTGGGGTGGATTATCCTTAAGAGTTTAAGTAGTTAGGAAGGTGATATGGGTGAATAAAATAAGCTTTATGGAGATTAGCAGTGGTGAATATGTAGGGGTATGCTCAATAGAAATAACATCGATTCCAGATATATCAATTATAAGTTCTAGGTATCAAGATTATACAGATATAGAAAAAGAATATATGAATAACTTTAGTAGCCTTGCATCTGAAGTTTTTCAAAATTATAAATATATTATATCACAAAATTCCAATGCAGAGATATCTATGGAGCTGTTATGGGTAACAGAACCAGTGAATAATCAGCCTTATAAGGCGAAGATAAGACCATTTTTAGTTATTCGAGCAATTTCAGGTGATCAGTCGTCTGCACAGGCAATAATTGAACAGATATATAGTTTATATGAATCTTCCTTAAAATTACAGAAATATGGATTTGAGGAAATTGAGTTTCCAAGATTAACAGAAATAATTAGCGGGGTACAGATTGAAGACAGTATAGCAATTGTTAAAGATGAAAGAGAAGAAAATCTTAATAATCAGTTTTTATCTGCAGCTTATTCTATTGATGTGTTTGATTCATATGCACATGATATGAGTTCTATCATGAATGAATTGACAGAACAACCATATAGTATGTTTTCTATTCAGTTGTTTCCAACACAATTAACTGTAGAGGAAAAAACAGAGATAGCACGAATTGCGCAGATTTTGGATACTTTAAATAAAGGCGTTATGACGCAGGGAATAGGAAATGTAAGTATTTCGGCAGCGGGACATTTGGCTGAAATATATAAATATTACCAAACAGTAAGTGCTGGGGCAATGTTTGGATATAATATAATTGTTGCAGGATCCTATGGCAATACAGATAAGCTTGCATCAAAAGTACAGGGTTATATATCGTATGATTCAGAAAATCCGGTTTTTATGAAACAGGTCCATATGGACACTTCTCAACTTCGGATTACGGATAATTATTATTCATTTCCATGGATTGTAAATGAGCTGTTAATTGACCTAAATAGAAATCCATATATATGGAATCAGGATAACTCAAATCAATTTTTATATAGAATGCCATATGTTATATCGGCAAAAGAAGCTGGAGGCATATTTAGATTACCACTGGGAAATGGTCGTATATCTGCAGGATTGCCGATAAATGATTCGGAAAGTGCTAGTAAAACTTATGCAGACAATCTTATAAATGCAGGAGATATAGAAATTGGTATTTTGAAAAATTCCGAAAAGAATACAATTGGAATTTCACTTAAAGATCTGGCAAAACACATGTTAGTAGTAGGAACCCCTGGTTCGGGAAAAACAACATTTTCTGTGAGTTTGTTGGATAGATTGTGGAAAGAACATAATATTCCTTTTTTGGTTATTGAACCTGCAAAGAATGAATATAGAGCTTTAATACAGAGCATTCCAGAGATACAGATATTTACACCGGGTAAAAATTTTATATCGCCTTTTGTATTTAATCCATTTGTTCCACCGGAAAATGTTAGGTTGGAGACATATAAATCTACATTGAAGACGGCTTTTGCTGCGGCTGTATCGATGACAACACCGCTTGATAAAATTTTTGAAGAGGCAATTAATAATTGTTATTCGGATTTTAGATGGTTGGATAATTATACTACAGCTGACAAAGGTCAGATATTTAATATAACAGATTTTATAAAGTGTTTTAAAAATACTTTTGATGAGATTGGATATACAGGAGATGCAAAAAACATTGGACGTGCTGGAGTGGTGCGATTGAAGAGTCTTGAAAATTTATTTGATAATTATTTTTCAATTCCAATACAAGATTTATTGCAGAAACCGACCATTATAGAGTTAGCTGCTATAGAAAATAGTGATCAGAAAGCATTGATAATATCATTGTTATTATTATCGATATTGGCATATGTAAATGCAAATTATGTTGGTGATGGGGGATTGAAAAATGTAATGCTTCTTGAAGAAGCTCATGTATTATTAGATGCGTCATCAAATGTTGGACAGGGTGATACTAATCCAAGTGCGATAGCTCAGAATTTAGTTAAGCGTATGTTGGCTGAGATACGTTCATATGGTGTTGGAATAATAATAGCGGATCAGTCACCTAGAAAAGTGTCTACAGATGTTGTTGCACTTACGGATATGAAAATGGTATTCAGATTAGTTGAGGCAACTGATAAGCAGATAATTGCAGACAGTATGAATATGGGAGATGGTCAAGAACAAAGGTTATCAAGATTGAAACCTGGCGAGGCATTTTTGTTTTTTAATAAGCTGGATAGTCCGGAAGAGGTAGTTACACCAGATTATCGTCTTGAAAACAATATTGATATTACATTATCAGATAAGGATATCGGAAAACTTATAACTTATTGGAATGATAAAAAGAAAAATTTAAGACCATATCCTGAATGTGAAGAGGTGCTTTGTTGCAAGGAGTGTTGCATTTATGAAAGAAGAATATTGGCTAAGGAAATAGCACGTAGAATTTTTGTAAAAAATTTCAAATCAGATATGTCGGATTTTAATACGATAAAAAAAGTGTTTGCGCAAATAACAAAATTAACAAAATATGAATTAAATGATGAAGAATTTTCACCGGAATTGTTAGCTTGTGTAAAAGTACAATTATGGAGAAAAATAGTATATGGAACCAATATTTCGGTGAATGAAAAAATAATACATAATTCTTTGAGAAAGTCATGAGGATAAAAATATATGGGAGATGAATTTCGAGAAGTTACTGAAGATGTTAAGGAAGATTTCACCCCTACAGAGGAATTAGAAGAAGCAGAGGTAGAGGAGATACCGGAAGATACGGAAGAGGAAGTTTCTGAAGAAGTTTCAGAGATGGAGGAAGATTTCACCCCTGCAGAGGGATTAGAAGAAGCAGAGGTAGAGGAGATACCGGAAGATACGGAAGAGGAAATCTCTGAAGAAGTTTCAGAGATGGAAGAAGATTTCACTCCTGCAGAGGAATTAGAAGAAGCAGAGGTAGAGGAGATACCGGAAGATACGGAAGAGGAAATCTCTGAAGAAACTTCGGAGATGGAGGAAGATTTCACCCCTGCAGAAGGATTAGAAGAAGCAGAAGTAGAGGAAATACCAGAAGATACGGAAGAAGAAGCCTCTGAAGAAGTTTCGGAGATGGAGGAAGATTTCACCCCTGCAGAAGGATTAGAAGAAGCAGAAGTAGAGGAAATACCAGAAGATACGGAAGAAGAAGCCTCTGAAGAAGTTTCGGAGATGGAGGAAGATTTCACCCCTGCAGAAGGATTAGAAGAAGCAGAAGTAGAGGAAATACCAGAAGATACGGAAGAAGAAGCCTCTGAAGAAGTTTCGGAGATGGAGGAAGATTTCACCCCTGCAGAAGGATTAGAAGAAGCAGAAGTAGAGGAAATACCAGAAGATACGGAAGAAGAAGCCTCTGAAGAAACTTCAGAGATGGAGGAAGATTTCACCCCTGCAGAGGGATTAGAAGAAGCAGAAGCAGAGGAAATACCAGAAGATACGGAAGAAGAAGCCTCTGAAGAAGTTTCGGAGATGGAGGAAGATTTCACCCCTGCAGAAGGATTAGAAGAAGCAGAAG
>NZ_QTWY01000005.1:0-47779 GCF_003461365.1 Clostridium sp. AF17-21AC | reverse complement strand
AGAGGAAATACCAGAAGATACGGAAGAAGAAGCCTCTGAAGAAGTTTCGGAGATGGAGGAAGATTTCACCCCTGCAGAAGGATTAGAAGAAGCAGAAGTAGAGGAAATACCAGAAGACACAGAAGAGGAAGCTTTTGAAATGAATGAGACAGGAGAGGATGGTGGTATTCCTGTAAAGGTGTTAAAACCAAATGGAGATACAAGTACATATGTACCAGAGTATGATGAAGAAATTTCCGCTTTAGACAAGGGAATAGAAAACGCAAAGCAACCATATCTAGATGAAGCAAAAGAGATTGCAGATGAATATAATAGGATAATTGAAGATTCAGAAATGGAAAATGAAGATAAAATATCTTCATTAGAGATGGAAAAAAATCGTTTGACATCTTTAAAAGATCAGTGGCAAGAGGAAAGTTCAGAATGGTATGAAGAAAAAGATAGACTTCAGAAAATGAAAAGTCAACAGACTATAGATGATATGCAGGAAAATGAAAGTGTTGATATATCAAGCGATGAATTAAACTCATTTTCGGACAAGATTAAGAACTTTTGGGAAGATGATACAGAAGATAATGCATATGTGTCGGATAATACGAATAAGATACATGATATTAATAATCAGGCAAAAGATATACGATCTCCTAAATCTATAGAGGGAATGGATGCGAATGAGCCCAATGTAGATGTGTTTCCGTTAGAAAAAACGAATCAAACAATAAATAATATAGAATTGGATGATGGATCTGAACAGAAAATTTTTGATCATCCGGACAGATTATTGAATGAGTTACCTTATTCACAGGGAATTAATGAGTTTGACAAGGAGGGAACGTGTGCTTTGGCAAATCTTGGAAGTTGGCTGGAAATAGGAGGTAGTCGTAATGTTGAAAATGATATTGTAAAATATGCATCGACTCATATGGATATGTATGGTAATGCTTTATGCAGCGAAAGCGGAGGCGTTTTACCAGAAAATATACCTGTGATATGGAAACAATTTGGTGTAGACGCATATTTGGACGGATCAAAAAATTTAGAGCATATAGCGGAGGCTGTTGAAAGTGGAAAGGCTGTTTCTGTTGGAGTCAATGCAGGAAAGCTTTATGAGAGTGATGATATTGAAAATATAGATCTTAATGATTGTTATGGAGATGGTGGAGCTAATCATGCTATTGGAGTTATGAGTTGTGCCAGAGATGCTATAACAGGTAATCTCACACATTTTTATATAAACGATACAGGAAGAGATTTGGCGCGTGATGCATGCAGGAAAGTAAAAGTAGTAGATTTTTTACAGGCATTTAATGTAAAGCGTGGAGTTGCAATAATATCAAAAAAACCTATATGGTAAACGGAAGCTAAGTTCACATTTATTCTGGGAGAAGAGATTATGAAAACAATTAAAGAAATTATTGAATTGGTAAATTCGTATGGTTTGCCAATACAGATTATGGATAATGAATCGTTATCAATTCCATTTGTTGCAGAAGTGAAAGGAAAATTATATTTAACTTTTTTTGTTTATTATTTGCAAGGGGCATATGGTAATACAAAACGAAAAGTTATGGTGAGGTGTGTATATTATATAAATCCGAAAAATCTAGATGATATTTTGGAGCGTAAGGTTCTGAATAATTGTGAAGATGAGCCGGATATAAATTTATTTAACAGACACAATATACCAAAAGATGTAATAAATAATACAAATAAGTATGATTTCCTTGTTGATTTGACAGATGAGATTTTAACGAATCCTGAAAACATAAAGGAAAAGATAATTTTATATGCTGATTACTTTTGTGCATGTGTAAATAATCAGTTAAAAGCGGTTTATTGGCAGTATGGAAGAACGTATTTTGAATGGCTTAATAGTTTATTATGATTGGAGGAAATAATATGTCATTATTTGGAAGAAATCCTAATGAGGAATTTTATAACGGAGGGAAAAAGCATTGGACAGATGTAATAAAGAATAGTGGACCGGGAGAATTGTTAATATGGAGACAGCCTGAAGAAGATTTTAATACAAATTCCACATTGATTGTAATGCCTGGAGAACAGGCGATTTTTATAAAAGAAGGAAATGTTGAACAAGTATTTGATAATGGAACATATAGATTGTCTACGGAAAATTATCCATTTATAAGTAGACTCAGAAATGCTTTTTCAGGAGGAATAAGCACTTTCAATTGTGTGGTTTATTTTGTAAGAAGAGCTGATAGTCAAGAGATAATATGGGGAACAGATTCACCAATACAGGTAAGGGATAAGGTTTGGGGTGTCAGAACGGAAGCTAGAGTGCGGGGAGCATATAAGGTAAGAATTGATAATCCGGCGAAATTTCTTGAAAAACTTGTTGGAAATAACATTCAATATCAGGCTCAGGATGAATTAAAGAAATATTTTATGAATGAGTTTCAGGGAAAGATAAAGTCAGCAGTATCTAGATATTTAAATTCATTAGAGCAAGAATTAATAGGAATAGATGCGTATATAGATGAGCTATCTGAGCAAATACAACCACGCATAGATGAGATTGTTCAGGAGTATGGTCTTAAATGTATAAGTTTTTCGTTAGCAGGCTTGGATGTTGATACGTCAAAGTATGATATTATAGATGAATCTCAGATTGCAGCAATAGGAAAAGCAAATCTTGCTAGAGGAGATCGATCCTATATGGACATAATGGGAGAAGACTGGGGCAGACAGCAGGCAGCTAATATTTTAGGAGATCTTGCAAGAAATCCAGGTGCAGGTGGAGTTGGAGCAATGGGTGCAGGTATGGGCATGGGTATGGCAGCAGGTAGTGTGTTTGGAAATATGGCCAATCAGATGTTTGAACCAATGCACCGACAATCACAGCAGATGAACAATGCTGTAAATCAGCCATCAATGCGAAATAGTAGGTTTTCACCAAAAAACAGTGATCTAAATGCTGATATGGATCAAGTACAAAATTCTGATGAAGATCCTGTTGCGATATTGACTAAATTGAAGAAAATGTTAGATGCAGGATTAATTGAACCATCGGAATATGATGCTAAAAAAACGGAAATATTGAAGAGAATGTGAGGTGGTTAATAATGAATAGAAGAAACATATTGCAGATTGCTTTAAAAATGATATTTGTGGTAATTTTTAATATTTCTTTTTTTGTTATTTCAGGAATTCATCATCCTGTATCAGTGTGGATTGCATATGGTTTTATCCATTTTTCCTATGTTACATTTTTATTTGCACCAAAATTGTTGGGAGAGAAGTCTAAGTTATCTGAATTGGGGTTAAGCAATGATACAATTTCATTAACATATTTTTTAATAGTTTTTATAGAATGTCTGGTTTTTATTATATTAAAAATGAAGATATATAAATTATGTTTACTGGTAAATTTATTTATTACATCAATATATTTTATCATACTGATAGTTAATGTGTTGGCGAATGAACACACGATTACTCAAAACACGACACATGAAAAAGAATTGAATTATATCAGAGAAGGATCATCAAAACTCAGAGCTTTGCTGGATATGGGACTTGATAAAGATATTTATAAACAGGTAGAATATTTGTATGATCTTATTCACTCAAGCCCTGCAAAGTCAGATATTTCTGTATATGATTATGAGCAGAAAGTTTTAGAATTGATAAATACATTAAGCATGAATATTTTGTCTGGAAATATGAAAGACATAAATGAAACCCTATTAAATATAAAAATTAATGCAAATGAGCGAAATAGAATATTAAAGACTATGAGATAAATAAAAATATTTTACATATCATAGTCAGATTATTATTTATAATTAAGGGATGTATTTAATGATTCAAGTAGCACAAAAGGACATTACAAAAATGAATTATATTGACGCAATTGTTGTTGCAGCAAATAAAAATTTGCAGACAGGAACAGGTTTATATAAAAATATTCACCGTTGTGCTGGTGAAAGGTTATTAAAAGAATGTTGTTTATTAGGAGGTTGTAAAGAAGGAGAAGCAAAAATAACAGGTGGGTATAATTTACCATGCAGGTATATTATACATACAGTTGCACCTGTGTGGATAGATGGAAACTATGGAGAAAAAGAGTTATTAGAGCGCTGTTATATTAATTCATTAAAGTTAGCGTTAAAATATGATATACATTCAATAGCGTTTTCTGCTATACCTACAGGAAGATCTACTTATCCACCGAGTATTGCAGCGGAGATAGCCATAAAAACAGTAATGGATTTTATATACAAATATCCGGAAAAAATAGATTTGATTGAGTGGGCTATATCCGGAGAACGTATTTGTAGGGCATATAGAAAAGCGTTAAAAAATGTAAATTATCTATATGATGGATATATTTAAAAGATATTGTGAAGAATATATAGAGGAATAATATACATAGTAAAGTGTTTATGTAATAAGGATACAAAGGTCGATAGCAGTAATATACAAATATCAAATGTAAAAGAAAATACATATAGAGAAAATTATAATACGATTCAAGGTGAAGAAAGTATATGTAATTTGAAAGTTTTAAGTTCTCAAAATGGAAACAACAAAAAGGTATTATCAGAGCTTGTACTGGTAATGTCTGGCTGGCGGGTCGGTGAAGCTTTAATATGGGGAATGGAACTGTTCGTTACACATATGCAAAATTAGGAAGTAATACATATACAACTAAGAAACCGAATAAGGAAGGCTCATATGTTGTAAAAGCGACAGTAGCAGAGACTGATGAGTATTATGGTGGTGTTGCAACATGTGTGTTTACTATTTCAACAAATAAGCAGGTCCCTGAAATATCAGGTATTAAATCGGCATATACGAAAAGTCTTAATTCCAAGGCTTTTAGTCTTGGAGCAAAAACAAATGGAGATGGAAAAGTTCAATACAAATCGTCTGATAAAAATGTAGTTACTGTAAATAGCAAAGGCAAAATTACAATAAAAGGTATAGGAATTGCGAAAGTAACGGTATCAGTAAAAGAAACACAAATGTATAAAGCCGTTTCCAAACAAATTACAGTTACCGTTAAGCCTAAAAAAAATGAAAATTGTTAGCAGTTCTTCTGCAGCAAAGAGTACAGTAAATATAAAATGGAAAAAGGATAGTAGCGTTGATGGTTATGAGATTTTAGTGGCTACAGATAAAAAGTTTTCAAAGAACAAAAACAAATATACAATAAAATCTAAGAATAAAGCTACTAAAAAGATAACAAATTTAAAATCCGGAAAAAAATATTATGTAAAAATCAGAAGTTATAAAATAATTAACAAGAAGAAAATATATAGTGCATATAGTAGTGCTGAGAATTTGATAGTCAAATAGAATGCTATAGCAAGTATTGGAGAGGTCATGTTTACGAAACATGGCTTCTTTTGTGATTTATGGTTATTATAAATGATCAAATATATGCGAAATATGATATAATGTTATAATAGTAGTTGTGTATATGTTATAAAATTTAATAGGGGAGGTTTAATATGAGTAAAGTTCAAATTCTTAATCTTAAAAAAGTACAAGATATTTTAAAAAATGTGCAACTTCAAGATATCGTTTTTTGGATTGGAGCTGGAGTTGATTGTGGAGGTATAACAGGATTACCTTTAGGAATGGAATTAACAAAATTTGTTCTTCAGAAATCATGTGGTGAAAAAAATGCAAAAAGAATATTAGATATATGGAAAAATAGGAGAGATAATCTAGAAAGAATATTTGGTGAAAAGAATGCAATGGCAGAAATACCAAGATTAGAAACAATAATAGAGGCCATACGTATTTACGAGAAAAATCAAATTAAAAAATTTTCATTTATAAATGGTCTAAAATCATTTTCGAGCAATATACATGGCTACAACTATCTACATTATATTTTAGCATATTGTTTACATAACGGTTCGAATATTGTTACTACAAACTATGGAGATTTTATTGTTAGGGCATATCTTGATATGTATAAAGATGGAAAGGTTCATTTAAAAAAAGAGGGGGTATATACTTATTGTACAGATCATAATAATGCAAAAATATATCATATCCATGGGATCTCTAGTGATATTTCTACTATAGGGGCAAGTTTATCGAATGTAAAAAATAAACTTCCCGATAATTTTAAGAATAAAATAGCAGAATGGTTAGAAGATAAATATATTATTTTTCTTGGATATGGAGGGGTAGATAATCTAGATGTAAATCCATTGTTATATTCATTAAAGGGTATGGGAAGAGGAAATGCTATTTATGTGAAACACAGTAGGAGTGAAGAAAATATAGAAATTAATAATAATGAGTGTAGATTAATAGGATGTTTTGATAATGGAATAGTATGTCCATGTGATACAACAAATTTTTTAGAATTTTTTTCAAATGGAAAAACATATTCTCAGAGCATAACTAAGAAACAAGATTGGAAAAAAGAATTTATGAAATTGGGAGAGGAATATAATGAAAAAATGCAATATGCATGTCTTCTTTCGATAAGTTTTTATTTAGGAATTCCATATTGTCAAATATATGATCAAAATGATTGGTATAATATGTGCAGTTCATTGAAAAATATATCTTCTTGGTATAAACATTATTTTATTTATAGAAATGCAGTTATTGATATGGATAAAAATGTTATGCGAAAGGAAGAAAAAAAATTATTAACAGAATTTGATACTGAGTTGATGAGGAGTGATATAAATGCAGCCAATGGAAGAAATGATTTGTGTATATTGAAAATAAACATTGATGAGATATATCAGAACGTTAAATATTTGCTAAAAGATGGACAGATAATACAGTGGAATATTTCAACTAATATTAATAGACTTATTATGTATATATGTCAAAGCTATATAAATATATTATCTGAAAAACAAAGAGAAAAATTTTGGAATGACAAAAGAGTTGCAATACTTAAATGTAAAATCATTTTAGAAAAAATAATTGAGGTAGGATATAATACAGTATTAGATGTAAATCAGATAAATACAGCATATAGATCATTAGCGATATGTTATGCTCTTTTAGATGAGAATGAAAAAAGTGCATTTGAAAATTTAAATACAGCAATATTTAATTATTCTGATATATCATCAATTGATGGAATAGTAGGTGGATATATTTATAAAATATATGTGTGTATTATATATTTTATAAATAAAAAAAACACAATATATTTAAAGAAGGCTTATAAAAATTTATATGCAATCAAAGAATACGTTCATTCTATTAAAATGAAAAAATATTATTCAGTTCTTCAAAAGCTTAGTAATATATTATTATCTTTTAGTTAATGAGTATGATTAGAACTAAAGAAAGTCTTTTAATTCATGATGTTATCTATGTATAAATATAAATTTTCTAAAATAAGGGGTTGATTTTTCAAATCAAAAGGAGTATATATATTGTATCAAATAAATAGACGAAATGAACAAAGGTGTTCCAAATCATTGGGACACCTTTCTTTTTTTGTTTTATCAGAAGAAAGGAAGTACAAAATTATGATGAACAAAATTTCAGCCGTATTCGGTTCCCACGTTTTCTCCGATCAGGTTATGAGAGAGCGTCTTCCAAAAGCAGTTTATAAATCCTTGAAGAACACAATCGATAAGGGCGAACCTCTTGATACATCTATTGCAGATTCTGTTGCAGCAGCAATGAAGGAATGGGCAATGGAACTTGGCGCAACACACTATACTCACTGGTTCCAGCCACTGACAGAGACAACAGCCGAGAAGCATGATTCATTCGTAAGTACAGTAGGTGATGGCGGAGTTATTCTTCAGTTCACAGGTAAAGAGCTGATCAAATCCGAGCCGGATGCTTCATCCTTCCCTTCTGGTGGACTTCGTGAGACATGTGCAGCCAGAGGATATACAGCATGGGATTGTACCTCACCGGCATTTGTAAAAACAACAGATGCAGGAACCTGTATCCTTTGTATCCCTGCAGCATTCACATCATATACAGGTGAGTCACTTGACTACAAGACACCACTTCTTCGTTCCATGGATGCGATCAGCAAGGAAGCTTTAAAGGCACTTGCATTATTTGGAAATACATCAGCAAAGAAGGTTACAGCTTCTGTTGGTCCTGAGCAGGAATACTTCCTGATCGATAAGAAGAAATTCGCCAAGAGAACAGACCTGAAGCTTTGTGGACGTACCTTATTCGGTGCGATGCCTCCAAAAGGACAGGAGCTTGACGATCAGTATTTTGCAGCGATCAAAGATAAGGTTGCATCATACATGACCGAGTTAAATGAAGAATTATGGAAATACGGTATTCTTGCTAAGACACAGCACAACGAAGTTGCACCTGCTCAGCATGAGTTAGCACCTATTTTCTCAACAACAAATATAGCAACCGATCAGAACCATCTGGTTATGGCAACTATGAAGAAGATCGCAGCAAAGCATGATTTGGAATGTGTTCTTCATGAGAAACCATTTGCAGGTGTCAATGGTTCCGGTAAACATAACAACTGGTCAATCTCAACAGATGAGGGCGAGAATCTGATCGACCCTGGTAAACATCCGGAGACAAATCTTCAGTTCCAGTTCTTCCTTGCAGCCGTTCTTGCAGCCGTTGATAACAATGCAGAGCTGTTAAGACTGTCCGCATCATCCGCAGGAAATGACCACAGACTTGGAGCAAATGAAGCACCTCCAGCAATCATTTCGGCATTCCTTGGTGAGCAGCTTGAATCCATCGTTAAGCAGATCATCGAGAAAGGGGAAGCTACAGAATCACCAAAGGGCAAGACTTATGTATCCGGTGCATCCACACTTCCTACATTTACAATGGATGCTACAGATAGAAACAGAACATCACCATTTGCATTTACAGGTAACAAATTCGAGTTCCGTATGGTAGGTTCTACACAGTCCATCGCATTCCCAATGATGGTATTAAATACGATCGTTGCAGATCAGTTAAAGAAGATGACTGACGAATTGGAAGGTGCAGAAGATTTCGAGACAGCATGTAAGGCATTGATCAGAAAGACTCTGACAGAGCATCAGAAGATCATTTTCAACGGAAATGGTTATTCAGATGAATGGATCGCAGAAGCTGAGAAACGTGGACTTCCAAATATCAAATGTATGGTAGATGCAGTTCCATATCTGGCAGCAGATAAGAGCGTTAAGATCTTTGAAGGCCTTGGCGTTATGGATAAAGCAGAGTTATCAGCCAGAGCAGAAGTTATGCTTGAGAATTATGCAAAGAAGATCAACATTGAGGCACTCACAATGATCGAGATGTCAAATGAAGAGATTATCCCGGCAGTTATGGAATATCAGGCAGAGCTTGCAAAGGGTGCTGCTGAGATCAAAGCTCTTGGTATCGAACCAAGCGTACAGGTATCACTGTTGAATACAATCTCTGATAAGCTTGCAGAGCTGAAGACAGCAACTGTAAAACTGGAAGAGCTTGTTGCAAAAGCTGCTGATTACGAAGATGATATCGAAGCATGGGCAAAATACTATCACAACGTAGTATTTGCAGCATTTGATTCTGTAAGAACACCTGCTGACGAACTGGAGAAAGAACTTCCAAAGACAGCATGGCCATTCCCTACATACGAGCAGTTATTATTCGAGCAGTAAGATCAAATACAGTAAATGTTTATTACAACCTAAAATAGTCAAAGGGCATCTCGTTTTCTATAATAGAAGGCGGGGTGCTTTTTTACTTTGAGCCATTGTCGTATGGAATCACTGTACGGATATCATAAAAGCTATGGTCGAAACCCCGTTTTTCTGGTATTATAAAAAGATGTGATGTGTAATATTGATCAAATATAAAAGAATCAGGAGTTTGATTTGAAGAACTTATATATAGCAGAAAAACCAAGTGTTGCAAGGCAGTTTGCAGATGTGCTTGGTGTAAAAGGAAATGCCGGGGCAGGTTATCTGGAATCGGAAGATTCTGTTGTGACCTGGTGTGTGGGGCACCTGATTACGATGAGTTATCCGGATGCCTATGACGAGAAATTAAGAAAATGGGATCTGGCTACGATTCCTTTTATCCCGACAGAATTCAAATATGAAGTGATACCGGATGTCAGCAAGCAGTTCAAGATCGTAGCAGGGCTGTTGAACCGGGATGATGTAGGCTGTATCTATGTCTGCACCGACTCAGGACGTGAGGGAGAATACATCTACCGTCTGGTGGATCAGATGGCAAAGGTTGGAAATAAAGAGAAGCGGAGAGTCTGGATCGATTCCCAGACAGAGGAAGAGATCTTGCGTGGAATCCGGGAAGCCAAGCCGCTTTCAGAGTACGATTCACTCAGCGATGCCGCATATCTTCGTGCAAAAGAAGATTATCTGATGGGTATTAATTTCTCCAGAGCTTTATCGTTAAAATACAGCTATGTGATAAGAAATTATCTGAAACTGGATAAATGCGTGATTGCGGTTGGACGTGTTATGACTTGTGTTCTTGGCATTATCGTGAAGCGGGAGCGGGAGATTCGTGAATTTGTAAAGACACCATTTTACCGTGTTGTTGGTATGGTGAATGTTGCAGGGCAGACATTTGAGGCAGAATGGAAAGCGGTAAAGGATACACCGTATTTTAATTCACCGCTTCTGTATAAAGAAAATGGCTTCAAGCAGAAGAAGGATGCAGAAGATCTGGTAAGAAAGCTGTCGGCAAATGGGATGGAAGCCACGCTTGTTGCAAGTGAGAAGAAGAAAGAAAAGAAGGCTCCGCCAATGCTTTATAACCTTGCCGAGCTTCAGAATGACTGTTCTTCACTTTTTAAGATCAGTCCGTCCGACACCTTAAAGATCGTGCAGGAGTTATACGAGAAGAAGCTGGTGACATATCCGAGAACGGATGCCAGAGTGTTGTCAACGGCTGTGGCAAAGGAAATTTATAAGAATATATCCGGCCTGAAACGATATACACCGATGGCTGCCTATGCCGATGAGGTTCTGAACGTGGGAAGCTATAAGACGATCGCAAAGACCAAGTATGTAAATGACAAACAGATCACAGACCATTATGCGATCATTCCAACCGGACAGGGTATGGGTGCGTTAAGGGGATTGTCGGAGATCGCGGCAAATGTGTATGAGATCATTTGCAGACGATTCTTAAGCATCTTTTATCCGGCAGCAGAATATCAGAAGCTTGCAATGACACTGGCAAAGCAGGATGAATTCTTATTTGCCAATTTTAAATATATGTTAAAAGAAGGTTACCTGAAGGTTGCCACGAACCGCTTTGCAAGGAAAAAGGATGATACCAAATACAGCCCGGAATTCATCGAGACGATCGGACATTTGAAAAAGGGAGATATCCTTTCACTTGACAAATTCGAGATCAAAGAGGGTGAGACGTCACCTCCGAAACGCTACAATTCCGGTACGCTTATCCTGACGATGGAAAATGCCGGACAGTTTATCGAGGACGAGGAGCTTCGTGAGCAGATCAAGGGCGCAGGTATCGGAACCAGTGCGACCAGAGATGGAATTATCACCAAGCTTGTAAATAACAAATACATTGCTCTGAATAAGAAAACGCAGATTGTAACACCGACATTTCTCGGCGAGATTATTTATGATGTTGTTTATTATTCGATTAATGGGCTGCTTCGGGCGGATCTGACAGCAAGCTGGGAAAAAGGCTTGTGTGGTGTCGCTGATGGTTCGATCACGAAAGAAGAATATACAGACAAGATGAACACCTTTGTGATCAAATATACAAATCTGGTAAAGGGAATCAGCAATCAGAACCAGATTACAACAGTATTTGACAGAACAAGGGTATATTATAAAAAATAACCTTGAATATAGTTGCTTATTAAATAAAAAAATATCCTTTGTGGATAAATGATTGCTTTTTGGATAAAAATTGTCCTTTGCGGATAAATGATTGTTTTCTATTAAATTCTGAAAAAGATAGTGAGGTATAAGAAAATGAATAATGAAACAGTAAAACAGGTAACGATCAAAGAATTATATGATCTGACAGAAACAGCAGCAAAGCCATTGCTTGAAAGCGTTACATATCCGTGGGAAGCGCTTCCGAAGATCAAGGACTTTATCATTGAACTTGGAAACAGCTTAGATCCGGAAGAGTATGAGAAACGTGGTGAAAATATCTGGATTCATAAATCAGCAACCGTATTTGATTCTGCTTATATCGCAGGCCCATGTATTATTGGAAAAGATACAGAAGTCAGACAGTGTGCATTTATTCGTGGAAGTGCTTTAGTGGGAGATAACTGCGTTGTTGGTAACTCCACAGAGTTAAAGAATGTCATTATCTTTAATAATGTGCAGGTTCCACATTATAACTATGTAGGTGATTCGATCCTTGGCTTCCATTCTCATATGGGAGCAGGTAGCATTACCTCTAATGTCAAGTCAGACAAAACACTGGTGCATGTCAAAGGCGCGGACTTCGATATTGCAACCGGTATGAAGAAATTTGGCGCAATGCTCGGCGATTATGTAGAGGTCGGTTGTAACAGCGTTTTAAATCCGGGAACCGTGATCGGCTCACATTCAAACATCTACCCATTGTCCCGTGTCAGAGGCTATGTGCCATCAAACAGCATCTACAAAGACCGGAACGACATCGTAACCAAGCATTAGACGCTAGCCTTTACGTTATGGTATAAGGACGAGAATGTGATGTAGATATCTTTTATTTTTCGGGCGTTTTCACTCTATTCTCACGTAGCGGTTCTAAACTCATCGCTTATGCGATTCGTTAAGTACCGACGTGAGAAAAGGCCGTCAAATAAAAATATCTACACACATTCTCTGTCTTTGATATCAAAGCTGCGTACCGGCCACACCTACCATCCTTCTGTATTGTGGTAAGCATACAAAGAAATATTTGACTATGCGATTTATGATTGAAAGGCAGCGCAGACAAGGCTGGGAAGAATACTGGCTCAGCGCACAAAAATCTGACGTACAGGAATGTTACATAACGCATCTTGGTATAGAAACACAAATCACCTGAGTAGAATGTCCTTATGTAGCAGACTACTTAGGTGATTGTACAGTAACAATAGCCAAGGCTGGAAACGGTGTTATGTCAATAAACAGATATATGCCGGACAACTGATATTGTGCAGCAAACCTGTCCACTTCTGTGTAACTTCGAACTAACCTCGGTAAGCCTCGCTAAGGTCTCAGTTACTCGCGTCGGTACTTAGGCTGCGTCTTTTGCAGCCTTATGTACCGCTACATCGAGGATAGAGTGGAAACGTTTTGCGTAACAATAGTCAGTTGACCGGCATATACCGTACGGTGGCATCATTGAGCCACAGCCTTGGCGAGTGCCTCTTTGATAGCGTTGATCAGCAGCATCGAGGTATACTTGGTATCGCCGGAAACAGTGAGGTCGTCAATCGATGACACATACTGCAGGTCAGTGTTGATCGCCTCTAAAGAAGACGACAGGAGCGGATACATGGTGGTGACACTTTCGTCCAGATTGGAGAGCACAACATCCTGGATAGAATGATCATCAACCGTAACCATAACAGACAGAGTAGATTCGCCGAGCGTGATAGTTGAATCATATGTACCGGGGTTATAAGAAGGCTCCGTTGTTTCAGAAGCGGTATTCGAAGAAGCAGTTTCTGAAACGGTGGCAGGTTTTTTGAACATGATCGTCAGTATGATGATAAACAGGGCGACAAGTCCGAGAAAAATAACCGTGTATATGATTTCTTTAGATTTTAAAACGATAAGCTTTGTGGATGCCATATAAATATTCCCCTCATTTATTATTACTATATTGTATTCACAGAGAAAATAAAATATAACCAAAGAACAGATGGTTAGTAAAACAATATTGAAGTAAATATGGCTTAGCAAAGAGAAAGCCAGAAAAAGAGTATTGCTTGACAGATGAGTGAAAGGAGACCGTTATGTCAGTTCGATTCTTACTTGGAGCATCCGGCTCAGGGAAATCCAGACAGATTTACAATGAAATCATTCAGGCATCGATAAAAGAACCGGAGCGGAACTTTTATCTGATCGTGCCGGAACAGTATACGATGGAAGCACAGAGAGAACTGGTTACCATGCATCCGGCCGGAGGCATGATGAATATTGATGCGATCGGCATGAACCGGCTGGCATATCGTGTATTTGATGAACTGGGGATCAGCACCGGACAGGTGCTGGAAGACTTTGGAAAAAGTATGCTGATCAAGAAGATCTTATGTGAACAGCAGGACACCTTACAGGTATATGGAAGCTATTACGACAAGCTTGGATTTGTAGATGAGATGAAATCCATGATGTCGGAGATCTTCCAGTATAATATCAAGCAGGATACGATCGATGAGATCATGGAGCAGATTCCGGAGGACAGCGTTGTTGCAGGTAAAATGCAGGATATCAGACACATTTACGAAGAATTTGAAGCATTTGCAGGTGAACGCTATATTGTGGCAGAACAGTTGGTGGAACTGTTGACCAGACATGTTGGCCAGTCTAAACTTGTGTGTGGCAGTTCGCTGTATTTTGATGGGTTTACTGGATTTACGCCGGTACAGCTTGAACTTGTTGAGAAGTTGATGACCTGTGCGGATGATCTGACCTTTTCCTTTACATTAGATGACAGAGATCAGAAGTATGAGCATATAAAAGACTACGAATTATTCTATCTGACAAAGACTACGATAAAGAAATTAACAGAAGCGGCAGCAGCCGCTGGTGTGGAGATTGAGTCTCCGGTCGTTCTGCCTGGAACAATCAACTATCGTCTTGGGGAGAACCGGGAACTGTTTTTCCTGGAGCGGAATTTGTTCCGTAGTCCGTATCAGAAATGGAAGCAGCCATTGGAGCGGATCCATCTGACAGCGACAGGAGATGCGCAGGACGAGATCGTATTTGTCGCATCTACGATAAGGAGGCTCGTACGGGAGGAAGGATACCGTTATAAGGATATCGCGATCGTAGCGGGAGATCTGGAACAGGCATCCCACATCTATGAACGGGTGATGGATGAATATGAGATCCCTGTATTTATCGATGCAAATGCCTGTCTGAAAGCAAATCCATGTGCGGAAACGATCCGAAGTGTACTGGCGGTTCTGGCAGATGATTTCTCCTATGACAGTGTGTTCCGGTTCTTAAAAGCGGGTATGACAGATCTGACCTTTGAGGATATAGAGCTTCTGGAAAATTATGCATTAAAGCGTGGTGTCCGTGGCTACAGCAGATGGAACCGGGCAGTATCTGAAAACTATGAGAAGACCTCTCCGGTAAATGTAGAAGAGATCCGTCAGGCATTTATGAAGATGTTGGGGGATATCCGTAAGGCCTTTGCAGATAAAAAGGCAGTCACAAAAGATTATGTGGAAGCCCTTTATGACTTTCTGCTTCAGATCCATATGTATGAGAAGTTAGAAGCCAGAAAGAATGAATTATATGAAGAAAACCGGATCAATGAAGGAGATGCTTATGGTCAGATCTTTGAGAAAACGGTCCGGTTATTTGATAAGATTGCGGAACTCTTAGGCGATACGAAGATGAGCGTGAAAGAGTTCTATGAGATCGTGGATACCGGACTTTCAGATATTGAAGTCGGTGTTGTACCGCCTACGGTTGACCGGGTGTTGATCGGAGATATCACAAGGTCAAGATTAAATCACATAAAGGTGTTATTCTTTACATCGGTCAATGATGGAATCGTGCCAAAAGCACCGAAAAAGGGAAGAATCCTAAGTGACAGAGACCGGGATATTTTGTCAGGCTGCGGCCTGGAGCTTGCTCCATCCGACAAACAGAACAGCTATATCGAGCAGTTTTATATCTATACGATATTGACGAAACCATCCGATCATCTGTATATATCGTATCATAAATTAAGCGCATCACTTGAAAGCATGCGTCCGTCTTATCTGCTTGGAAGGATCAGCAGTATTTTTCCATCCCTTCAGGCAGAGGAGTATGATGCTGCTTCCTGTATGCCGGATACCGTCAACCGTTCATTAAGACGGATACTCCGGACAGAGGAAGATGATAGCGAAGATGCAGAGAGCCGGATTCTGACAAGAATTTTGACGGAAAAAGGATTGGCCAGAGAATTGACAGCCATTTATAAAGGCAGAACATACAGAAACGTGGCAGAACAGCTGCCACCGGAGACGATCGCCCTGTTATATGGCAGATATCTGCATGCATCAGTATCGAAGCTTGAATTATATGCCAGATGCGGATTTGCATATTTCTTAAAATATGGTCTGCGTTTAAAAGAGCGGGAAATGTATCAGGTCGATGTCAGAAATGTCGGAGTTATCCTTCACAGTGTAATGGAAGGACTGTTTAAGCAGGTAAGAGACACCAGAAATAATGACTGGGAGAATTTTCCGGAAGATGAGAGAATGCTGATGGTCACGGAGCTTGTAAATCGTGCAGCAGAGGAATCGGCAGGAGATTTCTTTGAAGATAATGCAAGAAATGCCTACATGCTTCAGATGATCGAACGTATGGCACAGACATCCGCTGGTATGTTACAGAAGCATATAAGACTTGGCAGCATGAAGCCTGGAATGCTGGAAAAGACCTTTGATTCCGCAAAGGATGAAGTCGGTTCTTATCTGTTTGAGCTTCCAAATCAGATCCGGATGAGCATCAATGGTAAGATTGACCGTGTGGATGTGGAAGAAGAGGATGGAACGGTTTATATCAAGGTGATCGACTACAAATCATCCACCAGAAAACTCAGTCTGGAGGAAGTCCTGAATGGAGAACAGCTTCAGCTTGTGACCTATTCTGCGATCGCATATGAGATTGAAAAAATGATCTATCCCGATAAGAATATTCAGATCGCCGGTTTATTATATTACAGCTTTGATGATCCGGTGATCGAGATTGAATCTTCGGAGATTGATACCGATACAGAGCAGCCGGAATTCTCGGATCAGGAGAAATTAGACGCTGAGAGAATGGAGAAAATGAAGCTGCAGGGATTTGTCAATGAATCACCTGCCGTGATACAGAAGATGGATCATACCTGCAATCAGTCACTTCCGGTAAAACTTGATAAAAATGGTGACATCAAGAAAAGTGAGAATGTGGTATCGGCAGACCAGATCCGGACGATCATGGAATTGACGAGAGAGAATATAGAAGAACTTGGAAGTCAGATCGCAGAGGGAAAGATCGCGATCGAGCCATATAAGAATAAGAGCAATACAGGCTGTGATTATTGTGAGTTTAAGAATATCTGTCATTTTGATGTCAAGAATGGCGGAAATCAATATCGCAGACCGGATAACGAGAAGCTTAAGCGGTACAGGGAGGAGTAGCAGAGATGGGTATTTCATGGACAGATGAACAGAAATCAGTCATTAATTCCAGACATGGTAATCTTCTGGTATCTGCTGCGGCAGGCTCCGGTAAGACGGCTGTCCTTGTAGAACGGATTCTTGAGATGGTCATGGGAGTTGATGCAGATGGCAATAAGGCAGAGAAGAAAATCGATATTGATGAGGTTCTGGTTGTAACATTTACCAGAGCTGCGGCAGCCCAGATGAAAGAGAAGATTGCGGATAAGCTTGAGCAGGCAGCCGAAGATCATCCGGAGGATGAGCATATCGTTAAGCAGTTATCCCTGCTGCCACGGGCAGATATTATGACGATCGACAGTTTCTGCCTTGGAATCGTAAAAGACTATTTTCAGATGATCGGGATCGATTCCTCTTTTGATATAGCAGATAATGCAGAGATGGATCTGATCAAGAATGATATATTGGATGAAGTATTAGAACAGAAATATCAGGAAGCATCCGATGAATTTATCGGACTGGTAGACAGCTTTGCGAGAAAAGAATCGGATGAGAAGATCCGGGAGCTGGTCTATCAGATCTACCGGGTCGCTTCCGGTTATCCGAAGCCGGAACGTTGGATAAATGAAGCAGAAGCGGCACTTGAAGTATCAACAAAGGAAGAATTATATACCTTAAAATGGTATCGGGATTATATGCAGATCGTAGCAGACACGCTTGATTCAGCGATCGGTCAGGCAGAACAGTGCTTAGAGATTGCAGACGAAGCAGATGGCCCTGCAGGTTATGATCCTATTATACGTTCAGATCTGGAATTACTGCGGAATCTGAGACAGGCCGAGGATATGGATGAGGCATATAAACGGGTTTCCAAATTTTCCAATCTGAAGCGTATCGCAGCCTGTGATCCGGAGAAACAGCAGTATGTAAAGACGACTATGCAGACCTATCGTGGAAGTGTAAAGGACATGATGGCATTGTTTCGTCCGACAGATGTCATACTTGCAGAATGTGCGATGATGAAGGGACCATTGTCAGCGTTATTATCCCTGACACGTTCCTATATGGATCGGTTAAAGGAAGAGAAGCTCGACAGGAATCTGTATGAATTCCGGGACATTTCAGAATTTGCCTATGACATCCTGTGTGCAGGAACGGATGAGAATGGCTGTGTGATTCCATCGGAAGCAGGAAAGACGGTTGCCAGACGGTATCGTGAGATCCTGATCGATGAATATCAGGACAGCAACTTTTTACAGGAGGATATCTTAAATTGTGTGACAGGTCACGGAGAAGATCGGAAGAATATGTTTATGGTGGGGGATATCAAGCAGAGTATCTACCGTTTTCGTATGGCAAGACCGGATCTGTTCCTGAATAAATATAATACATATTCTGACCGGGAAGATGCAGAAGATCAGAAGATCCTGCTTTCGAATAATTTCCGAAGTGCAGGAAAGGTGATTGATACGATCAACCAGATCTTTGAACCGTTGATGTCAGAGAATCTGGGCGGGATCGATTATGATGAATCGGCAAAGCTGCATATCGGAAGACAGGACAAGAATAATATGGGGTATGGATCCGAGATCCTGATCGTAAGGAATGATTGCGCAGATCCGGAGAAATCCCAGCCGGAAGAGATACGGTCGTTAACAAATGTGGATATAGAGGCACGGATGATCGCAGATGAGATCTATGAGTTAGTGAAGGGTGATAAACCACTTTATATTCCGGATGGAGATAACGGAGAGACCAGAAGGGTTTCTTACCGGGATATTGCGGTATTGATGCGAAGTGTGAAGAAGAATGCGAAAGCCTTTGAGGAAGCATTTGCGGAGCGTGGGATTCCATTATTTGTAGAGAGCGAGAGTGGATATTTTGATGCGATCGAGATCAGTACCCTGCTTGATATGCTGGCGGTAATCGATAATTCCCATCAGGATTATGCACTTGCAGCAGTCCTTCGTTCACCGCTTGCAGGTGTAAAGGAACAGGAGCTTGCAGAGATTGTAGGTATCTATGACCGGGACTTCAAGGATCATGAGAAGAATCTGGTGCGGACGGCGAGTTTTTATCAGAAGGTCTGTTATTATGCAGAAAAGCCGGACTCAGAAGCTTCAGAGGAGCTTCGACAGTTTCTTCGTATGCTGGATAGCTGGAAGGCAGATAAAAACTATATGAGTATCAGTGAACTGCTTCATTCGATATTGGAGCAGACAGGATATTATTGGTTTGTTGGCGCGATGCAGTCGGGAAAACGAAGACAGGCAAATATCGATATGCTGATCCAGAAAGCGGATACCTATGAGGACAGCAGTTTTCGTGGATTGTTTAATTTCCTGCGTTACATGGACCGGCTGAAGACGAATGATCTGGATTTTGCAGAAGCGTCGGTGCTTGGAGATGATGACGATTCTGTTGTGATGATGACGATGCATAAGAGCAAGGGACTGGAATTTCCGGTTGTATTTGTCAGTGGACTGGCAAATCGTTTTTCGAATCTGGATGCCTTATCTCCGGTGACGGTAAATGCAGACAGCTATCTGGCAGGTTATGCGATTGACCGGAAGAACCGTGCGAAGAAGAAAACATTTGCAAGAGCGGCTATGCTCAGTGTCATGAATGCAGAGAAGCTGGCGGAGGAGATCCGTATCTTATATGTTGCCCTGTCAAGAGCAAAAGAAAAGTTATATATGACAGCGGCGGTAAAAGGCCCCGGAGCGGAAAAGGCAGTCTTTGATTATCCGCTGCAGACTGATTTTCTTATTGAAGCGTCCGGACAGATGCGGATGGAGCTTCCATATATCACCAGAATGGAAGCCGGCTGTTTTATGGACTGGATCTTATCGGCGTTATCTATGCATATCGTATCAGAAGATATTGTATGCAGAAAGGATACTTATGCAACCTGGGTACTTGCAAAGACCGGCTATCAGAATCAGATACCTGCCGGGACAAATATAGATATGTCAGAAAAAAAAGCTGTACAGACAGAGGATGAACTGCAGTTATATGAAAAGTATAAGGAACTTTTAGATTATACCTACCCATATAAAACAGAGCAGGCAGTAAAAAATAAGATGTCCGTTACAGAGATCAAACGACTTGCACACCGCGGAGAGGAGAATCCGGGATCTGACCTGTATCAGCCGCCTGTGACAGAAGCAGAGCTTACAATACCGGTGCTTCATTCCCGCATGAAGGAGGAGCCTGTAAAAGGAAATGAGATGGGTACTGTGATCCATAAGATCATGGAGCTTATTGATTTTACAAGAAACAGCATGGATGAGATCAGAGAGCAGATCCGGTCATTTTTTGATCATGGATATCTGGAAGAACGGTACAGAGAGCATGTTCGTGCAGATAAGATTTATAACATGGTCAACAGCCCACTCGGAATCCGTATGGCAGAAGCACAGAAGAACCATACCTTATACCGGGAGCAGCAGTTTTATATCGGCATGAAGCCGGAAGATATATCACCGGAGTATAAAGGCAGCAAGGATATGGTCGTAGTTCAGGGAGTGATCGATGCCTATTTTCTGGAAGGAGATCAGGTGGTTTTAATGGACTACAAGACAGACCGGGTGGATCAGATATCGGATCTGGTCAGCCGTTATCATGTACAGCTTGATATGTATGCAAAGACGATACATCAGCTTACCGGAAGAATGGTAACAGAGAAGATCATCTATGCCTTTCATTTTGATGACAGTATCAACTTATAAACAGTAAAATGTCCGCGGACAATCATATAAAGAAGATGGCAGCCTGTTACTATGCAGAGTATTTTCAGGCTGCCTTTGGTATATTTATATTGTAAAGAGATTAGGGGCTTGGTATAATTAAAACCAAATGGAAAGAAGTATTTTGATAAATGACAGACCAGATAGAAACGATGGTGTGACAGATAAGAACCGGGAGAAGATAAAGAATGATAATAGCCAATAACTTAAAGAAAATTTACGGTAAAGATTTTGTGTCCGTAAACAATTTAAGCTTTCATATTAAGAAAGGTGAGATCGTCGGATTCGTAGGGCAGAATGGTGCGGGGAAGACAACAACGATCAAGATGCTGACCGGTATTTTAAAACCGACAGAGGGCAGCGTTCAGATCAATGGTCATGATATCCGGAAAGAGCCGCTTGAGGCAAAACAGTCGATTGGATATATTGCAGATAATCCTGATATCTTTTTACGGTTAACAGGACTGGAATATGTAAATTTCATTGCAGATATTTATGGTGTATCAGAGACTGACCGTAAGAAGCGGTTAGAGGAAATGGTTGGGCGTTTTGGTATGGAAGACAGCTTAAATAAACAAATGGTCAGCTATTCGCATGGTATGCGCCAGAAAATGATGGTAATAGGCGCATTAGTACATAAACCACCGGTCTGGATCTTAGATGAACCGATGACCGGATTGGATCCGAATGCGGCATATGAATTAAAGAAGATGATGCGGGAGCATGCGGATGAAGGTAACTGCGTATTTTTCTCAACGCATGTTCTGGAAGTTGCAGAGAAATTGTGTGATAATATCATCATGATCAAGAAAGGTCATGATATCTATCAGGGAACGCTGGATGATCTGGTTGCCGCACATAAGAATAAGTCACTGGAAGATATATTTATAGAAATGACACATGAGGAATAGAGTGCTTATGAAGAATTTTTTGTATTTGACCAGAGTAATGGCAAAGGATACAGAGATGACGATGCCGGACACCGGAGAAAAAGCGAAGGCATATAAGACACTTGGTTCACTTGCCATGTTCTGTATCATGGTTCCCTGTTGTCTGGTCGTTGGATTTATTGTATATATTATGACAGAAGCACTGATAGAAGCCGGAGGAATGACGGAAGGTGTAGAGCTGATCATACAGTTGATGTCCGTATTTGGCATGATCTTTTCGGTAATGGTACTGTTTAATGTATTGTTTTTTTCATCGGATCTGGATCATCTGCTTCCGCTTCCGGTAAAGCCGGGTGAGATCGTAGCAGCCAAATTTGTAAATGCATATATTGCAGAGAGTGTTATGGAGTTTATGGTTTTATTCAGTGGCTTTATAGGTTACTTCATAGCTGCCGGATTTAAGTCGGTATCTGCACTGACTGCATTGGTCGGAGTTGCACTGCTTCCGATCCTTCCACTTGTATATTGTGGAATTTTTGCCCTGCTATGTATGGCATTTTTAAGCCGGATAAAACTGTTTCGGAATGTGGATGCCGTGACAGGACTGGTAACCGTTATTTTCCTCGGACTTTTTTTATTATCGTTTATTCAGATGGACAGCATCAATATTAACAATTATATTGATGGTCTGATGAATCATAACAATATGTTTACAGCAATCATGGGAAAGATATTCTTTACGGTTCCTGTATTCTTAAAAGCACTTGAAACGAACAACATTGCATATTTCCTGCTGTTCATCCTGTTAAATGTGGTTATGGCAGGTCTGTTGTTTTTCCTTGGAAGTAAGTTGTATCTGCGTGGCGTATATCTGGTTTCATCTGTCGGAAAAGCAGAGAAGAAAGAAGATGTGGTTTCTGATGCAGCTTATGTGAAAAAAAGTATTCGCAAAGCATATTTTCTGAAGGAATGTAAGATACTATACCGGACACCGGCATATCGCAAATATTGTGTAATGGTAAATATTATATGGCCGGTTCTTGCGGTGGCATTGTTTGTTCTGCCTGCGACGAAGAATTTTATGACTTCATTTGAGAAGCTGCTTTCCAAAGGTTTTGTAGCATCCGATCTGATCGTATTATTGCTGGTACTGATCATTTCCTTCTTTGCAACAGCAATGAACAGTATTGCATCGACCTCGTTTACAAGAGAGGGAGATCATTTCAGCTTTATCAAATATGCACCGGTCAGCTATCGGACGCAGATCGGGATCAAGGCAGGTGTCAGTCTGGTATACAGCGGCATCACAGTTGCAGTAACGATCATTGTGTTGTGCATCTGTATGCATATCAATGTGCCTGCGGCCATTTACTTTATTGTGATCGGGTTCTTATCGGTTGTATGCTGCACCTATATCGGACTCTGGCTGGATGCAACACATCCGAAGCTGAACTGGGAAGATGAATACGGAGCGCTCAGGGGCAATCTGAATGCATTCTTTAATATGGCGATTGCTATTCTGGTATCCATGATCCTTTGTGGAGTCGGTTTTTGTTTATTTAAGTTTACAAAGATGGATTCTCTTATGATCTTTGCAATCTATCTGGTAATTCTCGGCCTTGTGACATACAGGATCCGCAGAAGTGCCATTATATATATAAAAAAGAGTATAAGCAATGACTTATATGTTTAGGAGGCATAAAAATGAAAGATAAAAATGCATGGAACAGTTATGACAAGGAAGAACTTGCAAAGCTGGAAAAATTATGTAAATCCTACCGTGAATTCCTGGATACAGGAAAGACGGAGCGGGAATGTGTAAAAGAGATCGTAAAACAGGTGAAGAAAGCCGGATATGAAGATATTCAGGATGTTATCAAAGAAGGAAAGAAGCTGACAAAAGGTTCAAAGGTATATGCAGTATGGATGAATAAGACCGTAGCGCTGTTCAATATCGGTAAGAAGAATATCGAAAAGGGTATGAACATTCTTGGCGCACATATCGATTCCCCACGTATGGATATCAAACAGATCCCATTATACGAGAAAGAGGGATTTGCTTATCTGGATACGCATTATTATGGAGGAATCAAGAAGTATCAGTGGGTAACCTTACCACTTGCTATTCATGGTGTAGTTGCTAAGACAGACGGAGAAGTTGTAGAAGTAAACATTGGGGAAGACAAGAATGATCCGGTATTTTGTGTTACCGATCTGCTGATCCATCTTGCCGGTGCTCAGATGGAAAAAAAGGCAAATAAAGTTATCGAGGGAGAAGAACTGGATATCTTATTTGCAAGTAAGCCGTTAAAGGGAAAAGAAAAAGAAGCCGTAAAGGAACAGGTGCTTGCACTTCTGAAGAAGAAATATGGAATAAAGGAAGAAGATTTCATTTCAGCAGAGCTTGAGATCGTTCCGGCAGGAAAGGCAAGAAACTGCGGAATTGATGAGAGTATGATCATGGCATACGGACAGGATGACAGGGTATGTGCATATACATCTATGGTTGCGATGCTGGAAGCAGAAGATGTAGAAAAGACGACCTGCTGTCTGTTGACAGATAAAGAGGAGATCGGAAGCGTGGGTGCAACCGGAATGCAGTCTCATTTCTTTGAGAATACAGTTGCTGAGATCATGAATGCGATGGGCTGTTATAATGAACTGGCCCTCAGAAGATGTCTGGCATCCTCCAGAATGTTATCCTCTGACGTATCCGCAGGTTATGATCCAACCTTTGCAAGTGCATTTGACAAGAAGAATGCAGCTATCTTTGGTGAAGGCATGGTATTTAACAAGTTTACAGGAGCAAGAGGCAAATCCGGTTCCAATGATGCAAATGCAGAGTATCTTGCAGCTATCCGTAAGGTAATGGATGATGCCGGAGTATACTATCAGACTGCAGAGCTTGGTAAAGTAGATGTTGGCGGTGGCGGTACGATCGCTTATATTTTATCATTATATGGAATGGAAGTTGTGGACTGTGGTGTGGCCGTATTAAACATGCATGCTCCATGGGAGATCACTTCCAAAGCAGATATTTATGAAACTAAAAAAGGATATGTAGCATTTTTATTAGGTGCATAAGAAAACTATGAAGCAGTTACATTCAAAAATCAGAATGATCATATTAATAGCAGTAGCCGTGATGATACTTTTTTCACCACGGCTTGCTGTGTTTGCACAGGAGAATTTTACATCAGATTACAGTCAGACCAAGTACACAGAAGATGACGGTTTTGAAAGTGGGGAAGCAAACTGCATCAGCCAGTCTGCCAGTGGATACATATGGGTCGGCACGGACAGCGGACTGTACCGTTATGATGGAAGTCAGTTTCGGAAATTTTCACTGGGAGAAGACAGCGACAGCAGTTCCTATATGATCAACAGTATTCTTGCGGCATCGAATGGGGATCTGTATGTAGGAACGGAAAACTATGGCTTATTTATTTACAAAGACGGACGCTTTAATCGTATATCGAATTCAACAGAGGATGAGATTACGACCGTCCGTGGACTGTATGAAGATGAAGAAGGAAAAATATGGCTTGCTACTTCATCCGGTATTTATTATTACGAATCCGGTGAAATGACGCTGGTTGCGGATGATGATGTTGTTGCACCGGATGTAACAGCAATCAGTGGATATCGTTCTTATGTATATGCGATCGTGAATAACGATACGATCGTAAATATCAAGGATGATCAGATCGTAAGCAAGATCAGTAAGATGGAATACACAGAAGAAGATCTGAACAGCCTTTTTGTAGATGAGAATGGGGAACGGTATATTGGTACGGTAGGTCATACAATTATACATCTTACGACGAACAAAGATTTTGAATTATTATCAACAGCGGCACTGAGTGGTATCAATAAGATCCAGCGGATTGATAATAAATTGTGGGTCCTTGCGGATGATGGTGTTGGTTATATTAACAAAAATAAAAAAATGAAGTATGTCACCGGTCTGGAATTTAATGAGTCGATGAGTGACATAATCCAGGATTTTGAAGGGAACTACTGGATGACCTCATATCGAAAAGGACTGATGCTGTTATCCAGAAGTAAATTCCAGAATGGAAGCATGAAATATGGTCTGGATGAGACAATCGTCAACTGCATTACGGAGTATTGCGGAAAGTTATATATCGGTACAGATGATGGCCTGCGGATCATAAATGCAGACGGAACTCTTGACCGTGACTCTGATCTTGTCACAATGTTAAATGGAAAAAGTATCCGTGATTTCTGTGTGGATTCAAAGAATAATCTGTGGATCTGTTCCTACCGAATTTATGGTGTTATCAAGGTGAACAGTAAGGGTAAATACAAATTCTATAATAAGAGTGGCGCGTTGTTGACCAGTAATGCTGTCAACTGTATCATTGAATTAAAGGATGGCAGCATGGCGATCGGAACCGAGAGCGGTATTTCCATATTGAAGGATGAACAGGTAACAGTCAGCTACGGCAGATTTTCCGGTATGGAAAATGCAGATATCATATCCCTGTATCAGGCGGAGGATGGAACCTTATATGCAGGGTCCAATGGTTCCGGTCTTTATACGATAGACATGGAATCTAATCTGAAAAAGATATCTATGTCAGAGGGACTGAATTCGAATGTTGTTTCTTCCATTGTTGGTGGAAGCAATGGTATCTGGATCGGAACAGATAATGGACTTTATTATCAGGAGGGCGTGATCCGTCAGATCAGTGCAGTTGATCCATCGAATTCTGTGGCAAATCTGATATTGGATCAGGCAGGAGACCTCTGGATCTTCGGTTCCCGTGGCATCCAGAAATATTACGAAGGAGATCTGTTAAGCTCGGCAGATCCGAAATGCGAGATATATACGAAAAATGATGGACTGATCTCTGATATTACGGATAATTCAACGAATTATATCAGTGAAGATGGAGTTGTCTATGTTTGTTGTGATACCGGCTTCAGTATGCTGGATCAGAATCAGGTATTTACAAATGAAGTTCCACCGAAGGTACGGATAGCTTCTGTTACGATAGATGATAAAGAGTATGCGTTCTCGGATCTGGATGGTAAGATGACCGTTCCGGGTGATACGAACCGAATCGTGATCAAGTTCTCTGTTCTGAGTTATGTAAATCGTGGGGATATTCAGGTAAAATATTATCTTGATGGATTTGACGATAAAGACCGTGTTGTTTCGGGTACGGATAATCTGGAAGCAGAGTATACAAATCTGGAGGGCGGAAATTATACATTTGTGCTTTCGGCAGAGAATTCTGATGGTGTTGCCTGTGAAGAACCGCTGTCTTTTGTTATTGTAAAACAGTTGAAATTCTGGGAGACTCCATTTTCCAGAGTTCTGATCGTGGTATTGATCATAGCAATCTGCGTGGCAGTGATATTTGTAGCCCGGTATGTGATACATCTGCTTGGCAAAAAGACGGAGCAGGTAGAAGAACTCAGCAAGAAAAATGAACAGGCAGAGCGTTCTAACCGTGCAAAGAACGATTATGTGAACTATCTGAATCATGAGATCCGTGTACCGTTAAATTCAATCCTTGCGATCAGCGAGATGCTTTTGCGGAATGATGAGGCAAAGACGGAAGAAGAGGTAAAACAGTTATCCACGGTATATGGTTCCAGCTACGAGATCCTTGGTATAATTGATGGAATTTCCAGACTATCGAATTTACAGGATGGAACACTGGAATTGCAGGAGAAAGAATATGCGGTTTCAGATATGATCGAGGAGCTTGCAGTTCAGTTTAAGGAAATGATCAACCGGGATCTGGTTGCCTTAAAGGTAAGCATTGAGGATGATATACCAAATGGTCTGATCGGTGATCGTGATAAGGTGAAGGAGATCCTGATGAATCTGTATCAGAGGGCTGCAAAGACCACCAAAGAAGGTTCGATCAGCATTGAAGTGGACTGGAGAAAGATCGCTCCGGAAGAGTGCGACAGACCGGACAGCATTTATCTGGATATCGTGATATCAGATACCGGAACCGGAGTAAAGGAAGAACGTCTGGACAGCTTCTTTGATCTGGACGATTCTTATGACAGAACTGATATCGGTAATTTTGATATCAGTATCGGACTGGCAATCGCAAGACAGTTGATCGAGAGTATGGGTGGAACCCCGGAGGTTGACAGTACCTATGGAGCAGGAACCACGATACGCTTCTCCATTATACAGCAGGTATTTGATTACAGCTATGTTAATTATAATGTAAGCAAACGACGGGAGCAGGCATTCCGTAATTCGAATTCAAGAATCTGGCTTCCGGATGTCAGGATCCTTCTTGTGGACGATTCCGATGTCAGTATACAGATCCAGAAGGTTATATTTGATTCCTATGAGCTGATCTGTGATACTGCTTCATCCGGATTCGAAGCGATTGACAAGGTTATGGTAACTCCATATGATATGATTTTCATTGATACAGTCATGCCGGTTATGGATGGTGCAGATACCGTCCGTGAGATCCGGAGCCTGGATGGAGAAGAATACAAACGGGTTCCGATCATTGCACTTTCAGAAAACAATATAGACAGCAGCAGAGATGAGATCATAAAGCAGGGCTTCAGTGACGTACTTGTAAAACCATTGGAAATGGATGGAATCGAAGGGATTTTCCGTCTGTTCCTTCCGGAGGACAAGATCAAGGAAAAGACAAGCAATATCAGACAGTATATCAGCGAATCCAGATTTAAGGATGATGTTTATATTCTGGAGAACAGTATTGTAGTTGAAAATGCATTGAAGATGATCGGAGGCAATTTTGATACCTTTAACCGTTTTATTGCGGCATTCAAGGAAGACTATGAGCCGGATGTAGATCGTCTGGAAGAATATATTGATGATGATGTCAGACGGTATCGGAATATCATTCATGATATCAAGAGCAGCAGTGGAAATATCGGCGCATACAGCATCGAACGGAAAGCAGCAAATCTGGAGTCGGCGATCAATATAGGAAATATGCAGTATGCAAAGGAAAATACGCATGAATTTGTATCCATGCTGAAGCGTATGTTTAAGGATATCGGACTATATCTGGCGAAGATCAATCCGGTTGAACAGCAGGAAAAGACAGTCAGGGATGCAGTGGATCGTGGACAGCTCAAAGATATGCGTACATTTTTACGGGATGCCGATGTTGGAGCTGTAAAAGAAATACTGGCAGAAATCGACCGATACGAGTATAATGATGCTGATATTGAGTTCTTAAATGCACTGAAGATGACGGTGGATGCCATGGATTATGAAGGGGCAAGTGAGATTATCGATCAGTATCTGAACAGTAAGTAAAATACCATTGTGTCATGCATGGAGCCATGTATGACACAGGGATATGACACATAAAAAGGAAGAAAGAAGGATAAAAACATGAGAGTAGCGATCATTATGGGATCAACAAGTGACCTGCCAAAGGTTGAGCCTGCAATCGGCATTTTAAAGGAGTATGGAGTAGCAGTTGATGTAAGATGTCTGTCTGCACACAGAGCACATGCAGGACTTTCAGATTTTATTGAAGAAGCAAATAATAATGGAACACAGGTTATCATTACTGCCGCAGGTATGGCAGCAGCACTTCCGGGTGTTGTAGCAAGCCAGACAGTGATCCCGGTTATCGGAGTACCAATTTCCGGTTCTGTATTAGATGGAATGGATGCACTTCTTTCTATCGTTCAGATGCCATCCGGTATCCCTGTAGCAACTGTAGCAATAAACGGAAGCAAGAATGCAGCATATCTGGCACTTCAGATCATAGGAAACAGCAATGCAGAAGTAAGAAAGAAACTTTTGGCAGAGCGTGAGTCCATGGAAGCTGCAGCCATGAAGGCGAATGCAGAGGTAATTGCAAAATATAACTAATTTTTATGTATTATAAAAATGATGATTTCTGATATGGATCTATGATCTGTATGGGAAAAACATAAGAAAAGCAGGAGAAAAAATGATGATAAATTCAGGTTCTCCTGCTTTACTTTTTACCTTGTAAATGGTATTGTAAATGGCGGATGGTATTCGAAAGAAACTATACCTGATTGTACACCACAGATAGAACAGGCGATAGCAGGTGATCATATGAGGATTGGATTTATCGGTGCAGGCAAAGTAGGCTTTACACTTGGAAAGTATCTTGAACAGAAGCTGAATAAAGAAGAGATACAAAAGAACCTTCCGGAGACAGTAACCGTATCCGGATATTACAGCAGACAGGTGGAGAGTGCAAAAGAAGCTGCAGCATTTACCAATACCGAAGCATTTGATGATTTGAAGAAGATCGTTTGCGCAAGTGACGTCCTGATGCTTACCGTTCCGGATGGAAGGATAGAAGCAGTATGGGACAGCATAAAAGCCTTTGATATCAAGGGCAAACTGATCTGTCATTGTAGTGGTGCGATGACATCTAATATTTTTTCAGGTGTAACAGAGGCAGGAGCCTTTGGTTATTCGATTCATCCTATGTATGCAATCAGTTCAACGACAAAATCCTACAGGGAAATGCAGAAATGTTTTTTTACCGTGGAAGGTGCTGAAGAGTGGGGAAATAAACTTTGCCGCTTTATTCGTCTTTTAGGAAATGACTGTGTACTTCTCTCAACAGAAAATAAAACAAAATATCATGCGGCTGCAGTATTTGCCAGCAATCTGGTGAATGGTCTGTATGGATCGGCAGTTTCATTACTGGAAGACTGCGGATTTGAAGAGAAACAGGCAGAGCAGGCACTTGTTCCGTTATTTATGGGAAATGCATCGCATATAGCAGAAGATGGCCCAGTGGCAGGTCTGACCGGACCGATCGAGAGAAATGACACAACGACAGTAAAGAAACATCTGAATGTTCTTGATGCAAATGAGAAACATATTTATATCAGCGTATCAGAAGCTGTACTTGCTTTAGCAGAGCAGAAATATTCCGACCGTGATTATTCTGAGATGAAGAAAATTCTTTCAGGACAGGAATGAGAAATGGGAATACTGCAATGTCTGGAACAATGGCAGGGAAAGCAGTAAGTTATGGCAATGCTGGATTTTGAAATGAACAAAAAATGAAATGATTTCAGAATAGGAGAATAAGACGTATGAAGAACACAACAACATCAATTATGCAGATGAAGAATTCCGGGCATAAGATTTCTATGCTGACAGCGTATGATTATACGACAGCAAGATTATTGGATGAAGCAGGAGTCAACACGATCCTTGTCGGTGATTCCCTCGGAAATGTAATCCTTGGATATGAGGATACGATCTCTGTAACCGTAGAAGACATGATCCATCATAGCGCAGCCGTTGCAAGAGGAGCCAAGAATGCACTGGTTGTAACTGATCTTCCATTTATGTCCTATCAGACCAGTGTATATGACGCAGTCGTAAATGCAGGTCGTCTGATGAAGGAAGGCAGAGCCGGAGCTGTAAAGTTAGAAGGTGGTAAAGAAGTCTGTCCACAGATTAAAGCAATCGTATCAGCAGGAATCCCTGTTGTTGCACATCTGGGACTGACTCCGCAGTCGATCAATACTTTTGGTGGCTTTAAGGTTCAGGGGAAGACAGAAACAGCAGCTAAGAAGCTGATCGAGGATGCCAAGGCAGTAGAAGAAGCAGGTGCGTTTTTACTGGTACTGGAGTGTGTCCCTGCAAAGCTTGCAAAGCTTGTAACAGAGAGCATCAACATTCCTACGATCGGAATCGGAGCAGGAGCAGGATGCGACGGACAGGTTCTTGTAATTTACGATATGCTTGGCATGTTCAGTGATTTCAAGCCGAAGTTTGTAAAGCATTTTGCTAATGCAGGAGACGTGATTCGTGAAGCAGTAAAGACTTATATAGCAGAGATTGACGATGGAACATTTCCGGCAGAAGAACACTGCTACAAAATTGATGATGAAGTAATCGATAAATTATACTAAGAGATAGAAGCTGCCTGAACCGGTAAAAACCGGGAGACAGGATCAGGAAAGGACTGGAAATCAGAAATGAAGATTTTAAAAACAGTAGATGAAGTAAGAAGTCAGGTTAAGGCATGGAAGAAAGAAGGCTTAAGTGTTGGACTTGTACCAACAATGGGATATCTCCATGAGGGACATCAGAGTCTGATCAGGAAATCCGTAGAACAGAATGACAGAACCGTTGTATCTGTATTTGTCAATCCGATGCAGTTTGGACCAACAGAGGATCTGGAGAGTTATCCAAGAGATCTTGATGCAGATGCAAAGTTATGCGAGACAACAGGTGCAGATGTGATTTTTCATCCGGAACCGGAAGAAATGTATAAGCCGGGATTTTGTTCTTATGTCAATATGACAGGGCTTCCGGATGCATTATGCGGACTGACTCGTCCGGTACATTTCAAAGGTGTATGTACAGTTGTAAATAAATTATTCAATATCGTTCAGCCGGATCGTGCTTATTTTGGTCAGAAGGATGCACAGCAGCTTGCGATCATCATGCGTATGGTTATAGATCTGAACATGGATATTGAGATTGTTGGATGTCCGATCATCCGTGAGGCAGATGGTCTTGCCAAGAGTTCCAGAAATATTTATCTGAAGCCGGAAGAACGTCAGGCAGCAGTGATCTTAAGCAAGTCTGTGAAGCTTGGACAGCAGATGATCGCGGATGGTGAGCGAGATGCGAAGAAGATTGTAGCAGCAATGAAAGACCTGATCGGATCAGAGCCACTTGCAGATATTGATTATGTTGAGATGGTGGATATGGATACCATGAAGTCAATCGATATAGTAGAGGGACATGTCCTTTGTGCTATGGCAGTCAGATTTGGCAAGGCAAGATTGATCGATAACTTTATCCTTGATATGAACAAATAACAGCCGGATCAGCATTCGTCCCGAACAGAATGATTTTCAATGATACGATGCAGAATGGAGAAAATGATGTTAAAGAATAAGACCGTTGTTTTAGGTGTAACAGGAAGTATAGCAGCATATAAGATGGCAAATGTTGCCAGTATGCTTGTAAAACTGCATGCAGATGTAAATGTCATCATGACAGAAAATGCGACCAATTTTATCAATCCGATCACATTTGAGACCTTAACAGGAAATAAGTGTCTGGTGGATACCTTTGACCGTAATTTTCAGTTTAACGTAGAACACGTTGCACTTGCAAAACGGGCAGATATCTTTATGGTTGCTCCTGCATCGGCAAATATTATTGGGAAGATCGCAGGCGGCATTGCCGATGATATGTTGAGTACTACGATCATGGCTGCAAAATGTCCGAAACTGATCGCACCTGCAATGAACACGAATATGTTAGAGAATCCGATCGTTCAGGATAACATCAGGAAATTACAGTCCTACGGCTATGAGATCATAGAGTCGGCAAGCGGATACCTTGCCTGTGGAGATACAGGCAAGGGGAAGCTTCCGAATGAACAGTTGTTAGTTGATTATATATTAAAGTATATTGCAGCAGAGAAGGATATGCAGGGAATAAAAGTACTTGTTACTGCAGGTCCTACGATGGAAGCAATCGACCCGGTTCGCTTTATTTCCAATCATTCAACTGGTAAAATGGGATATGCGATCGCCAGACAGGCGATGCTTCGTGGGGCGGATGTGACACTTGTAACAGGAAAGGTAGCGATCACACCGCCAGAATTCGTAACAGTAGTGCCGGTTACCTCTGCACAGGATATGTATGAAGCAGTAACGGCTGCCAGTGCAGATCAGGATATCATTATCAAGGCTGCCGCCGTTGCAGATTACAAACCGGCAGAAGTATCAGATAACAAGATCAAGAAATCGGATGCTGATATGAGCATTCCACTTACAAGAACAAAAGATATTCTTGCATTCCTTGGAATGCAGAGAGAAGAGGCAAGAAAGACAGATGGGGACAGCAGACTTGCCAGACAGATTATATGCGGATTTTCGATGGAGACACAGAATCTGCTGGAGAATTCCAGAAAGAAACTGGAAAAGAAGAAGATTGATATAGTCGCAGCAAATAACTTAAAGACAGCGGGGGCTGGATTTGGAACAGATACCAATGTGCTGACATTGATCACACAGGATGAAGATATTGAATTGCCACAGATGAGTAAAGAGGAGTGTGCAGACAGACTTCTTACCCAGTTAATAAAAATGAGGAAATAATATTAACCTGGAGGCTGGCGTTGAGCATAGAAAATAAGAAAAAGCTGCGGGTGTTATGCCTGGTGCTATTCATTTTATACAGTATATCCATTGTTTATTTCCTGATATTCAGCGATATGTTTGGAAGGGGACATGGATATGAAGAGATGCGGTACAATCTGACACCGTTTCTCGAGATTAAGCGTTTCGTAAAGTACAGAAGTTATATGACGACCACAAGCGTGATGTTGAATCTGGTTGGAAATGTTCTTGCTTTTGTACCATTTGGAATGTTGATCCGTTGGGTCAGAGGTAAAAAAACCGGATTTTTTACAGCGACTCTGGCGGCATTTGCGTTTTCGTTAAGTATTGAACTGGTACAGTTGATAACAAAACTTGGGGTGTTTGATGTTGATGATATTATCATGAATACCTTTGGCGGCATGCTTGGATATATCATATATTATATTCTGGCACGATTTGACAGAAAAAGGAGTAAAAAGATTGAAAAACAGTGATTTCAGGGTTTCTCCACCCGGAAGTTCAGGAGATACGATCATTTCATATATATTGGGAATTTTGGGCGGAATCTTTATAATACTTTCCGTGATCAAATCCATTATATCAAGAGGTACGGTAGAACGTATCTATGGGGTATTGATGATCAGTGCTTTTTTGATGGCATTTACCGGAATTGTATTCGGCGTGATCGGGTATCATGCAGAAGAAGGTGGGGTTACATCTAAGAAAATGGCGGTTTATCTGAATATCATAGTTTTTATTATATCAGGCATCTTTTTTATGAAGGGAATATAAGAGTGTGGATGAGAGACTGAAAAAACAACTGGATTTTATACTGGAGGTTGACAAGAGCAAATTTGTAGTCAGACAGACGTATCTGACAGATGGAATCAGAAAAGAAGATGATGCAGAACATTCCTGGCATATTGCACTTATGGCAATCTTACTGGCGGAATATTCAAATGAACCGGTTGACGTATTAAGAGTGGTTTCCATGCTGCTGGTTCATGATCTGATCGAGATAGATGCAGGTGATACATATGCATATGATAAAAATGCAAATGCAACAAAAAGAGAACGGGAATTAAAGGCTGCTGACCGGATATTTAATATCCTGCCGGAAGATCAGGCGAAGAAGCTTCGTGGACTCTGGGATGAATTTGAGGAGTATCAGACGCCGGAAGCCAAATTTGCACATGTAATGGATAATCTGGCGCCGGTTATGTTAAGTGATGCCGTTGGAGGAAAAAGCTGGAAAGAGCATGGCGTTTTCGAGAACCAGGTGTATGGTAGAAACAAGCGGACACCAGAGGGATCAGAGACGTTATATCAGGTGATTGATGAGGTGTTCCGGAAGAACATTCAACTTGGAAACATAAAGGGAGACAATAAATGACATATTATAAGGATATAACAGCAGAATATGAAGATATCGAAGATCGTTACGAACTGATGGTTGAGCGGATCCGTTCGATCACAAAAGAAGAAACAGTGGACATGCGGTATCGGGATTATTTTGTAAGAACCGGAGAATTTTTACTGCAGTTAGATAAAGTGATCGAAAAGGTAAAAAGTGGGATGCCCATTTCGGAGAGCTGTACAGCGGGCGAATTACAGCAGATAAATGCAGCACTTTATCAGGATGTTATGCCTGAAAATTACGAAACGAGTTATTGCAACTATGAATACACCAGACAGATGTTTGGTGAGAAAATAGCAGAGAACGAGATTGAAGACATAGACAAGCGGGAATATTTATTTGCTGACTATCTGACATTTCTTTGTTATGAATTCCATGGACTGATCGCGGCAGCATTTGAAGGAAGAGTTGTAGACCTTACTGTATGGTTTGAATTGTTTGTGGAGGTATATGGGATCTTTGAGGATTTTCCATCTGTTAAAGCAGTAAAAGATGCCATTTATTATTTTGAACATGATTATGCGGAGTTCTTCATGGATTATCGTGTGCGTGAGAAGATGGATCCGATTCTTTCCTTTGCGACAGATATTGTCATGAAATGTGAAGACGGAGATAACAGCTATTTATATGAATATGGAGAATACATCGGAAAGAATGAATTGGAAACGGAAGCGTTTCTTCGCAGGATGTCATCAGAAAAAGTGGCGTCGATTGCCCGGACTTATACAGAAGGATTTCGACAGGGCTTTGTAGCGGCCGGAATTGATATGTCAAAAAAGAAGCATGTAAATATCCGGTATTCGATTGGTATGGAGCGCATCGTAAAAGCTGCGATCCTCCAGTTCCGTGATATGGGATTGGAACCGTTATGTTTCCGTTATGATACGAACCGCATCAACCGGACCAGAATGAACCGGATCGGCTATGTAGGTACTCCGGTAAATAAGCAGATGGATTACGACCATCAGATGGACCAGGCGTTATTTCTTGATCGCAAGCTGATGGAACGGAAATTAGAGATAATGCGTGGCGCTTATGAGAAATACAGATATGAGGCGTCCGTATATGCAGGACCGGCGTGTATCGAGATATTTGGTGAGACACCGTTTGAACCGGTGAGCAAGCCGGGACAGCTTACGCTTAGCAAGAAGCAGCAGGAGCTTGGTGTGGAATATACCAATGAACTGTCACAGATTGTGAACGAATATATACCGGGAGATGAGTACAGCTTTACGATCATCGCATATCCAATGCCTGAGATCGGAGATGATTATGAAGATATATTTGAACAGATCATCCGGATCAACAATCTGGAAAGTAATGTATACCGTCCGATTCACCAGATGATCATCAATGAGTTGGATCAGGCAGAATGGGTACATGTGATCGGACAGAATGGTAATCAGACTGATATGAAGGTAATGCTGCATGTGTTAGAGCACCCGGAGATAGAGACAAATTTTGAGAATTGTCTGGCGGATGTGAATATTCCTCTTGGCGAGGTTTTTACATCGCCGAGGCTTACCGGAACGCATGGAGTTTTAAATGTGAGTGAGGTCTATCTGAATGATCTGAAATATGTTGATCTCAAGCTGACCTTTGAAGATGGAAAGATCAAAACTTACACCTGTAAGAACTTTGACAGAGAAGAAGATAATGTAAAATTTGTAAAGGATAATCTTTTGGGCGGACGGGATACACTGCCGATCGGAGAGTTTGCGATCGGAACGAATACGACCGCATATGTACTTGCAAATAAATATAACATGGTATATAAATTGCCGATACTGATCGTAGAGAAGATGGGACCGCATTTTGCAGTCGGTGATACCTGCTATAGCTGGAGCGAAGAAAATATCCTTCATAATCCGGACGGCAAGGAAATCGTTGCAAAGGATAATGAGTGCTCGATCCTTCGAAAGACGGATATCAGCAAGGCATATTTTAACTGCCATACCGATATTACGATACCATATGATGAGATCGGAGGCATTTATTCGGTTCATGCAGATGGAACGAGAGTTGCCATTATCGAAAATGGCAGATTTGTTCTTCCGGGAACCGAGATGTTAAATGAGCCGTTTAAAGAGGCGGAATAAAAAATAAACCATATAAATGAGAGTAGATTCATCATCCTGAACATGGGAGAGAAGCTGTCATTTATATGGTTTATTTTATTTCATAGCGTTTAGCTGTGCTTTTATAAAGAAGTTAGTATTCGTATCGTATTTTATTATTTTAAAACAGACATTCGCTTATATCGTTTATTTGAATACAGTGCGCTGTCTGCCTGGCTTAACAGATCCTCAATCTTGATATTCGGATCGCAGGAAAATTCCGATACACCGACACTCATTTCGATATAATATGGTTTGCCACAGGTTTCATTTAATTCATTGGACAATTCCTGAATCCTTGCCTGTACAGTCTTAGGAAAATCAAGATCATCAATGAAAGCAAAACATACAAACTCATCACCGCCGATTCGACCGACAATGTCACTCGCCCGGAAACTTGTCATCAGGATATTTGCAATATTCTTTAAAGCAAAATCTCCATCGTTGTGTCCGAATTTATCGTTTACGATCTTTAAGCTGTCCATGTCTGCAAACAGTAGCATTGCCTTACGTCCATGATTGGCAGGTTTATTGATCAGGTATTCCACTTTTTCCATTAATCCACGTCTGTTATTGACGCCGGTCAGTTCATCGGAGGTAGACAGGTGATTTAACAGCTCATTTTTTTCATGGATCTCACTTAAGGACATTACTAATTGTTCTTTTGTCTGGATCTGTTCTTTTAAAAGTGATAAATATTTAAAAGAAGCCCCAAGATGAAGAGAAGTTGTATAAATGTGTCCAAAGTGATCTACATCTGTATTGCATACAAACAGACCATGATGTTGTTCATTTGTAAAAATAGGAACAATAACAGCGGTAAATCTATCTTCAAAACCGGTATATTCATTGTCAAAGATATCGGTAGATGCAATACGACGTGTTTCACCTGATAAAACAGCTGTATGTTTTGGATTGTAAAAAGCTTGAAGATACAAAGTATCCGGCGTTTTCCAGCTTCCGTCCGGTTGAATGGCGACGGGTTCATCATACGCATATAAATAAGATGCTGCAAATCCAAGGTCTTTTAATTTAGCAAGCATAGATGAAAAGGTTTTTGCTGTATCGGTTCCATATGTAAGAGTATCTCTTGTAATATAGATTGAAGACCATGATCCCGTTTTGCTGTCATGTTCCTGTTGGTACAAAGAAGTTGACAAAAACTGTGCGATAGCACTTGTAATATGAGAATTTAGCCGATAGTATTCAGACCGTTTATCCGGATCGTTGATTAATGCTATGATGACACCGGAAAAACAACGGAATGAAAATGCAATATTGGTTACTGAAAAGAAACTTGTGACAGGAGATGACAATAATGTCATCAGTTTGTCTACGATCAGATTCTTTGGATATGGTTTAGCCTTTGGTAAAATGGCAATTTCTATTATATCCTTCCAGATGCTATTGATCTGATCAAGAACAATCGTACCAAAAAAGCTGTTTTTAATATTGCCTAAAATAGAATCGTCACAGTATTCCAGAATATCTGATACAGTAGAGAAACTGTCAATCGGCATATGTTCGGTATTTTCATGCAGACTGCACCCACATGATAATCGTTTTACAAAGTGGGAATCCAAGACAGAAGAACAGAATTCGCCTGCCTTAATATCCTGAATGATCTTGCCAACGGCACGATAGCCCAATGCAGGGGTGTTCGCGTTTACGGTTGTAAGGGGTGGAACCATAGTTACGGAACCGGGAGAGTTGTCAAAACCGATTACACTGATATCAGCTCCGATTCGGATGTTACGGCTTTTCAATTCCTGATAGCCACCGATAGCCATCTGATCGTTAGAGAAAATAATAGCATCCGCATCTGGGTTATCATCAAGCAGTTTACCGACAATCTCACGACTGTATTCAGAATAATCACCGTATACGATCATATCTTCAGTGACCGGAATGTTGTGAGCTTTCATTGTAGTTCGGTATACATTCAAACGTTCCAGAGCATCTTCATTTGTCTTTCTTCCGGCAACAAAACAGATATGCTTTCGGTTGTGATGAATAATCAGATGTTCGATGGCATCTCGAAGACCGGCAGTACTGTCGGTCTGTAAACAAGGATAACCTGAAACCTTAGATTCCAGAGTAAGGATTGGAATATCTTTAAAAGTATCCAAAAATGCTTCAATACTTTTTTGTGATATAAAAGATGCGATCGTACCAACGGACACGATCAGGGCATCCAGATTTTCTTTTTTAGCATAATAAAAAACAGAGTTGTACTGATAATCATAAATTTCGTTTTCAGGATCGTTAAATGAAGCATTTAAAAACATGCCCGGAAAGACGATAAGATTCACGTCCAGCTCTTTCGCTGCGTATTCAGCTCCTTTACATATTTCATTTGCATATTCATTGTCGAGATGACATATGAATAATCCGATGTTTAATCTATTATTTGTCATACAACTACCTCTTGTTAACGAAAAAAACAGTTACTCTGCATATAACATTATACTACCATAAATGGGAATCATTATCAAATTATATTTGATATTTATATAGTATTTTTCAAAAAAAGAAAACACGCCTTGCTGATAAACAAAATTGTGCCGAACAGAGCCCTGTTTTGGACTGCTATATTTGTGAGAATGGCTTCTTTACAAACAGAAATTAATCCCGTATAATTTATAAGAATCAATTGGCATGAAAATGCACTTTATAATGGATAAAACAGGAGGATTTTACAATGGATTACAAGAATGCCGGCGTTGATATTGAGGCAGGATATAAGTCAGTAGAACTTATGAAGAAGCACATCAAGACAACCATGAGACCAGAGGTATTAGGTGGTATCGGAGGTTTTGCTGGTGCGTTCAGTCTTGCAAAGATCAAAGAGATGAAAGAGCCTGTATTACTGTCTGGAACAGATGGATGCGGTACAAAAGTACAGCTTGCATATATCATGGATAAGCACGATACGATCGGAATCGATGCTGTGGCTATGTGTGTGAATGATATTGCATGTTCTGGTGGAGAACCTCTTTTCTTCCTGGATTATATAGCATGTGGTAAGAATTATCCGGAAAAGATCGCTACGATCGTAAGTGGTGTTGCAGAAGGCTGTAACCAGTCCGGCGCAGCTTTAGTTGGCGGCGAGACAGCTGAGCATCCGGGGCTTATGCCGGAGAATGAGTATGACCTTGCAGGATTTGCTGTTGGTGTCGTAGAGAAGGATGAACTTATCACAGGAGAGAATATCAAAGCCGGAGATACATTGATCGGTATCGCTTCAAGCGGTGTACACAGCAATGGTTTCTCACTGGTTCGTAAAGTATTTGAGATGACAAAGGAATCTCTGGATACATATTATGATGAACTTGGAACAACACTTGGCGAAGCACTTCTTGCTCCGACAAGAATTTATGTAAAAGCATTAAAGGCAGTAAAGGATGCCGGTGTAATGATTAAGGGTTGCAGCCACATCACAGGCGGTGGCTTCTATGAGAACATTCCAAGAATGCTTCCGGACGGAGCTCGTGCGCAGGTGAAGAAGGACTCATATGAAGTGCCTGCTATATTCAAGCTCCTTGCAAAGAAGGGCGATATAGATGAGCATATGATGTACAATACGTATAACATGGGAGTTGGTATGTGCCTTGCAATAGATCCTACAGATGCAGATAAGACAATAGCAGCTATAGAGAGTGCCGGAGACAAGGCATTTGTTCTCGGTACAGTAGTAGCCGGTGAAAAGGGAGTAGATTTATGCTAAGAATAGCAGTTCTGGTTTCCGGTGGCGGTACGAACTTACAGGCGATCATTGATGCAATCGCAGCAGGAAAGATCACAGACACCGAGATCGCAGCAGTTATCAGTAATAATAGAAATGCCTATGCACTGGAACGTGCAAAACAGGCAGGTATAAAAGATATCGTAGTATCACCAAAGGATTTTGAAACAAGAGATGTATTTAATGAGAACCTGTTGAAGATTTTACAGGAAGTGAATCCGGATCTGATCGTACTTGCGGGATACCTTGTAGTTATTCCGGAGATTGTGATTGATGCATTTGAGAACCGGATTATCAATATCCATCCTTCTCTGATTCCTGCTTTTTGTGGTACAGGCTATTATGGACTCAAGGTTCATGAGGCAGCGTTAAAAAGAGGTGTAAAAGTAGTAGGTGCTACAGTACATTTTGTAGATAAAGGAACCGATACCGGTCCGATCATTATGCAGAAAGCGGTTGCGGTACAAAACGGAGATACTCCGAAGGTGCTTCAGCAGAGAGTCATGGAGCAGGCAGAGTGGAATATTCTACCTGCTGCTATTGATAAGATTGCACATGGAAAGGTTCGGATCGAAGACGGCATAACAGTTGTAGAAGACTGACAGGAGGAAAACAAATGAAGATTTTAGTTGTAGGTGGCGGCGGAAGAGAGCATGCTATTATTACAAGTATTGCAAAGAGCAGTAAAGTAACAAAAATCTATTGTGCACCGGGAAATGCAGGTATTGCAGAATTGGCAGAATGTGTGGATATCGGTGTTATGGAATTTGATAAACTGGTTGATTTCGCAAAGAAGGAAGCAGTTGATCTTGCAGTTGTAGCTCCGGATGACCCGTTGGTTGCCGGCGCAGTTGATGCATTTGAAGCAGCGGGCATCCGTGCATTCGGTCCTCGAGCAAATGCAGCGATCATCGAAGGTTCAAAGGCATTTTCCAAGGATCTTATGAAAAAATACAATATACCTACAGCCGCATATGAGAATTTTACAGATGCAGAATCAGCACTTGCATATCTTGAAACGGCAAGCTTCCCGATCGTATTAAAGGCAGATGGACTGGCACTTGGTAAAGGTGTTCTGATCTGTAAGGATCTGGAAGAAGCAAAAGCCGGTGTAAAAGAGATCATGCTGGATAAGCATTTTGGAAATGCGGGAAATACTATGGTTATCGAGGAATTCATGACAGGACGTGAGGTGTCTGTTCTTGCATTCTGTGATGGTACAACGATCAAACCTATGACCTCCGCACAGGATCATAAGCGTGCACAGGACGGTGATCAAGGATTGAATACCGGTGGAATGGGAACATTTTCACCAAGCCCATTCTATACAGATGAGATTGCAGATTACTGCATGGAGAATATATACAAGCCTACAATGGCAGCCATGAAGGCAGAGAAAAGAGAATTCAAAGGCGTGTTATTCTGCGGACTTATGATCACGCCACAGGGCGTAAAGGTACTGGAATATAATGCAAGATTTGGAGATCCGGAGGCGCAGGTTGTTCTTCCTAGAATGAAGAATGATATCATTGATGTATTTGAGGCTTGTATTGACGGAACACTGGATCAGGTAGAACTTGAATTTGAAGACAACGCTGCTGTATGTGTAGTACTTGCATCTGACGGTTATCCGGTTTCCTATAAGAAAGGCTATCCGATCTCAGGCCTTGAGACGTTCAAAGACAAGGAAGGATACTATGTATTCCATGCCGGAACCAAGTTTGAAAACGGCAAGGTTGTAACAAATGGCGGTCGTGTACTTGGAGTAACAGCTACAGGAAAGGATCTTCATGAAGCCCGTGCAAATGCATACAAGGCAACCGGGTGGATCACATTTGAGAATAAATATATGCGCCATGATATCGGTAAAGCGATTGATGAGTGTTAATTATTATTGAAAGATATACGAAAGAAAAAGTCTCTGGGGAACATACTAATATATGGGAGCCGGGGACTTTTGTATCATAACAGAAGATAGTAGGCAGAAAATGTCATATACTATGAAAAAAGAGGTGACATAATTTGAAACTTCCAAACAGTGAAAAATTACAGGAAATATTAAAAGAAGCCAAACGGATATCCAAGAAGCTGGGGCAGAACTATATAGGAAGTGAACATCTGTTGATGGCACTTACCTTTGTCAGTGATACGGCACCGTTTGTTGTTTTACAGGAAAATGGAGTAACGATACAGTCGATCATTAATATCTTAAGCCAGATACCATTAGCCGGAGGAACCTTTGGCGCAGAGAAAAGCAAATATACAAAATCCGCAGAGTCGATCCTGGAGCTTGCGGGAAATGAAGCAAAACGTCTGGAAAGTACAGAGGTAGGAAGCGAGCATCTTCTGATTGCCATTTTGAAGCATCTGGATTGTACGGCGGTAAAAATCATACTGTCATTAAAGGCAAATATACAGAAAATATATGTAGACATCATGTCTGCATGTGGAGTGGATGGCAGTACGGCAAAAAAAGAATTTGTAAGTCTGAAAAAGGGAAAGAATAAATCCAAGGCATCGGCAACACCGACGTTGGATCAGTTCTCCAGAGATATGACGATGGATGCCCGTATGGGAAATCTAGATCCGGTTATAGGCAGAGAGAAAGAGATAGAGCGTGTGCTTCAGATTTTAAGCAGACGTATGAAGAACAACCCATGTATGGTTGGAGAACCGGGTGTAGGTAAGACTGCGGTAGCAGAGGGGATTGCTTACCTGATCGCTGCAGGAGATGTGCCGGATACAGTACGGGATAAGCGACTGTTGTCGCTAGATTTATCCAGTATGGTAGCGGGTTCCAAGTACCGTGGAGAATTTGAGGAACGGATCAAGAAGGTGATCGCAGAGGTAAAAAATGCCGGAAACGTCATTCTGTTTGTGGATGAGCTTCATACGATCATCGGAGCCGGTGGAGCAGAGGGAGCAATCGATGCATCTAATATCTTAAAACCATCCTTATCGCGCGGAGAGATCCAGATGATCGGAGCGACGACACGTGCAGAATACAGAAAATATATAGAAAAGGATGCAGCGTTGGAGCGAAGATTTCAGCCGGTCTATGTGGAAGAGCCGACCAATGAAGAAACAGTAGAGATCTTAAAGGGACTTCGCTCTGCATACGAGGAACATCATCATGTAGAGATCAGTGATCAGGCACTGGAAGCAGCGGTATCATTATCGGTTCGATATATCAGTGACCGTTTCCTGCCGGATAAAGCCATTGATCTGATGGATGAAGCATGTTCCAGAAAACGTCTGGGATTTGGAAAGAAAGCAAAGAAGACTCTGCCATTGGAGCTTGAGATACAGGCGTTTTCCGATGATATTGAGAACCTTTTAGAGGCTGGAGATATCGATGAAGCGGCAGAACTGTTAAAGAAACAGAGAAAACTGGAAACAAAGCTCGATAAAATGAAGCAGAATAAAAATGCGAAAAGTGTTGTAGTAGATGCAGAGGATATTGCGGATGTTGTATCTGTATGGACGAAGATTCCGGTAAATAAACTGACCGAACAGGAATCCAAACGTCTGGAACGTCTGGAAGAGGAGCTGCATAAGAGAGTTGTCGGTCAGAATGAAGCAGTTGATGCGGTAGCAAAGGCGATTAAGAGAAGTCGTGTAGGCTTAAAAGATCCAAAACGTCCGGTTGGTTCGTTCTTATTCCTTGGGCCTACCGGCGTAGGTAAGACTGAATTGTCGAAGGCTCTTGCAGAAGCGGTATTCGGCAGCGAGGACGCGCTGATCCGTGTCGATATGTCGGAGTATATGGAGAAACACAGTGTGTCGAAGCTGATCGGGTCACCTCCGGGCTATGTTGGCTTTGAGGAAGGTGGACAGCTTAGTGAGAAGGTTCGTTCCAATCCGTATTCTGTTATATTGTTTGATGAGATAGAAAAGGCACACAGTGATGTGTTTAATATATTATTGCAGGTACTGGATGATGGACATATTACAGATTCTCAGGGCAGAAAAGTAGATTTTAAGAACACGATCATTATCATGACATCGAATACTGGCGCACAGAGGATTATTGATCCGAAGAAGCTTGGATTTGTTACTGCGTCAAATGCAGATACAGAGCACGAAGATATGAAGAAGAATGTTATGGATGAGGTAAAACAGAACTTCAAGCCGGAGTTCTTGAACCGTATTGACGACATTATCGTATTCCGAGCACTGACAGAGGATGATGTAAGAAATATTTCAAATCTTCTATTAAAAGAATTAAAGCAGCGTGTTGCATCGCAGATGGAGATTCAGTTGAAGTTTGGAGATGCAGTTAAGAAACTGATCTTTGAGAAAGGCTACGATAAGAAATACGGAGCAAGACCGTTGAAACGTGCGATTCAGACGAATATAGAAGATGTGCTTGCAGAAGCAGTCTTAAAAGGTGAGATTAAACGGGGAGATACCGTTCAGGTGACTGTGCGCAACGATAAGGTGAAGTTTGCAGTAAAAAATGAACCTGAAAAGTAGTTGCTTCCAATTCTATAAAATAATTGTGAACTGATTATATTTGGTGTGGCAAAAGCCGGAGCATTATTGTATAATCAGATTATAAAAGTGCCGGGTAAGGCATGAGTATAATGTACAGGAGGATAAAAATGTCAGTAATCAACGATTTAATTAACATAGAGTCCGATTCACTGGATTTCGGAAATTATGAATTAGCAACAAAGACAAAGAAAGATGGTATTGAATATAAAGGTGATATCTATAAGATCAAGACTTTCAATGAGATCACCAAGCTTGAGAAGAATGGTATGTTTGTATATGAATCAGTACCGGGTACAGCAGTACATGGCTTCCGTTCATCAGAAGAAGATGTATCATTTATAGTAGAAGGAACAGAGACCTCATCTATTACACTGGAGCTGGAACCGGAAACAGATTACAAGATTCATATTGATGATATATATGTAGGAAAGAATAAAACAAATCTCGGTGGCAAGTTAAGCATCAGTGTAGATCTTGAACCGGGCAGAGAAGTAAAGGTAGACGTCAGAAAAGCATTTGACTAGGAGTTTATATGGCAAAAGAAAAACAGATCTTTTTTTGCCGGGAATGTGGATTTGAGTCAGCAAAATGGATGGGACAGTGTCCGGGATGCAGATCCTGGAATACGTTCTGTGAAGAAAAAGTAACGGTAGGCGCCAGAAAACAGTCCGGAGGACGGACTGCTGTGGTGCCTACAAGTATTTTAGAAGTAAAAACGGCTGATGAGACAAGATTTTCCACAGGACTGGAAGAATTGAACAGAGTACTTGGAGGAGGAATCGTAAACGGTTCTCTTGTTTTGGTAGGGGGAGATCCCGGTATCGGTAAGTCGACAATCCTGCTTCAGATGTGCAGAAATCTATCAGCGGACGGTCATAAGATCCTCTATGTTTCAGGCGAGGAATCTTTGTCACAGATCAAGATGCGCGCGGAACGAATTGGTACATTTCAGAAGAATATGCTACTTTTGTGCGTAAATAATCTGGAAGATGTAGAAGAATATGTTAAGAAGGACAGACCGAAGGTTATTGTTATCGACTCGATCCAGACAATAGTAGTAGAAGATATTGCTTCGGCACCGGGAAGTGTATCTCAGGTAAAAGAAGTAACAGCACGTTTGATGCAGATGGCAAAACAGATGGATATAGCGATCTTTATCGTTGGACATGTTACGAAGGAAGGAACGGTAGCAGGCCCGAGAAATCTGGAACATATGGTAGATACGGTGTTGTATTTTGAAGGCGATCGTAATGCAGGCTTCCGTATTCTTCGTGCGGTAAAGAACCGATTTGGATCAACGAATGAGATCGGTGTATTTGAAATGCTTGAAACCGGCTTATCAGAGGTGAATAATCCATCGAAGGTTATGCTGGCAGGCAGACCGCTTCAGACATCCGGTTCGGTTGTGGTATGTTCTTTAGAAGGAACCAGACCGATCCTGTTGGAGATCCAGGCACTGGTCTGCCAGACCAGCTTTAATCTACCGAGACGTACAACAGTTGGTTTGGACTATAATCGTGTGAACCTTCTTCTTGCGGTACTTGAAAAGAGAGCGGGGATGGTGTTATCAGGAAGTGATGCATATGTCAATATAGCCGGTGGTATGCGGCTTGATGATCCGGCAGCAGATCTTGGAATTGTATTTGCACTTGTTTCCAGTTTTCGTAATCGTCCATTGGATGAGAGTATGGTCGTATTCGGTGAAGTAGGACTTTCAGGAGAAGTTCGTGGCGTATCCGCAGCAGAGCAGCGTGTAAGAGAAGCTGTGAAAATGGGTTTCCGGACATGTATTATGCCAAAGACAAATGCAGAGCATCTTAAGAGTATAGAGGGCATAAAAGTAGTAGGAGTATCGAATATCAGTCAGGCGTTAGAGTATATATAAGATTGTATTTATTTTAATACAATTTTTGTCAAAAAAAGTGTTGACATCTGACGTCTGATTTAGTATTATATCAACTGTTCGCGGTACGAA
>NZ_QTWY01000004.1:188109-367214 GCF_003461365.1 Clostridium sp. AF17-21AC | reverse complement strand
ATTCCAGATGGCGTTTCGTAGAGGCTTTTGAAGAACACAACACGTATTCTTCTGCTATGCTTATAGAGCATCTGGTGAAAGCCTTTCCGTTACCCATTCAATGAATCCAAACTGATAATGGAGCAGAATTTACAAATCGTTTTACCACTCACCGTGACAAACCCACACTATTTCAAGTGCATCTGAAGCAGCATGGGATCCGCCATAAAGTTATACGACCTTTTACACCACGACATAACGGGGAAGTTGAAAGAAGCCACCGAAAGGATAATGAGCGTTTTTATGCAACTCATACTTTTTATTCTTTTGAGGACTTTGCCAAACAGTTGAAAGTGTATAATCGCAGGGATTATAACAACTTTCCTATGCGTCCATTAGGATGGAAATCTCCAAATCAGGTACTAAAGGATTATCTGGCATCTGTGTAACATATGTTTGACAAACCTACAAAATAAAAATTATTGATTATCCCTCTACGTCGCAAAATACTATTTAGCATCGGTTACAATCGGAAAGTTCATTTCAACAATAAACTCTTTTTTTTCTATTTTTGCTTCAATCTCTCCTTCCATCCGACTAACCAACTCCTTTGCAATAGATAGTCCCAATCCAGTAGATGTTTTACTTCTGGCAACATCTGCTTTATAAAATCGCTCAAATACCTGATCTATATTAATCTGTTCTGGATGTGTAACCTGATTGCTGATTCTAAGCACCGCCTGATTTTGATCACGTTCCAACACAATGCTAATCTTCTTTTCTCCATGATCCAGCCCATTTTTTATCACATTCTGGATAACACGGCGGAGTCCCTGCCTGTTTCCATGTATATACAACTGTTCTTCCGTAATCTGAATATCCGGCTGAATTTCCATTCTTACCCATTCATCATAGTATGAAAAAACTGTTTCTTTCAAAATCCGGTTCATACAGCACAATGTCAATTCCAAACTGTAAGATTCGTTTTTTAACTTTGTAAACATAAAAAGTTCTTCCAACATTTCATTCAGACTATGAATTCTTTCGTGGATAATGCTTAAATAACGTTTCTGATCCTCTATATTTTCACATTCTTCCATTAGCTGAAAATATCCGTCCAAAGATGTCAATGGTGTGCGGATATCATGAGAAAGATTTGTATAAGTGTCAGCAATCAGAGCTTCTTTCTCCTGATAATGCTGCTTCTCTTTTCTTCGCAATTCCAGAAGCTCATTCAACTTGTCAGAAAGCTTTCCTATTCCACCCACATCAAATTCATGGTTAATCAACATGTTACTGTCATGTTTCATCATAAACGCCAATTGGCGGCAGATGTTTTTCACCTGCCGCTGGTATTTCCACATAATAATAAATTGTAAGATAATAATTCCTGCTAATATCCCAATTACGATATACATCCGTTAAATATCCCTCTTTTGAAAAACAACGCTGCTTACTGATATCATCATAACGATGAACACTATTGCCACACCAAATGCCGCCAAACACTCATTTCCACTCGGATCCATAGGAAGCAGTGATAATTTTCCTGTTATCGTATACTTATAAATCTGGAAATTCTGAATTCCTATTTTTTGAATAACACTATTGATCACCCCATACACAATGGTCATTACATTCATGCTAAGACAGACAGCAATGACCATGCTGATTAAATTATTTTTCAAAATAATTGCAATCGCCATACAAATCAGCACAAGTGCATAATGAAGAGCCAGTTCAGTCACAAAATAAGATAAAATTGCCTTTGTATTTCCCCATTCCAATTCCCCGAAAACAATACCATTCGCCGCTGCCTGAAATAAGAATGCACCTGCCATTGTCAGTACCGTAAAGACAGCCAAGGCAATTGCCCTGGAAAAAATCAGAGTTCCTCTATTTCTAACCTGACCTCCTATATTCTTAATATATCCGCTACTGATATCCGCTGTTGAAAACAGAACAGTAAAAATTACCAAAAGCAGTGCATACAATTTTCCTTGGGAATTGGCAAAAAAGATATCATATACCGTCACCTTTTCTCCCGGCTCCGTAGGCAGCGTTACCATCATTCCCACATTAATATTATCCACAGTAGGTTCAGTAACCTGCTCCTGTTTCATGGCATCCTTTTCAGTCAAAAGCTCATAATCTGTTTTGCAAAAAGATGTTGTAATCAATAATATTGCTGCCAGTACGATCCAGATTACATACATACTTTTGGTTTTAAGCATCCGGTATAAATCCATTTTTATTATATTAAGCATGATCCGCACCTCCCGTCAGATTCAGAAAATAAGTTTCCAGTTCTTCACTGGTTATGGAAATTCCTTTTACCGGAATTCCTGACTTTGCAAGTTCCATATTCAACGCTGCACTTTCATTCAATCGTTCAAAAATATGAATATGCTCTTTATCTGTTACCTGATAGTTAGTAAATCCCATAGAATCCATCACCGGAATCGCCTGTTTCGGATGATCCAATGTCAACTCTATCCGTTCACTGCATTTTCTTATTAATTCTTCTCTTGTAATTTCCTGTAATAAACTTCCATTATGAATAATTCCATAATCAGTAGCAATCTTCGATAATTCCTCAAGAATATGACTGGAAATGCATATTGTCATATTCTTCTCTTTCTGAAGTCTCTGAATCGTATCTCGGATCTCTGCAATACCCTGTGGATCCAATCCATTGATTGGCTCATCAAGAACTAATAAATCTGGTTCTCCAACCAAAGCAAGACCAATTCCCAAACGCTGTTTCATTCCAAGTGAAAAATGTTTTGTTTTTTTCTTTCCCACATCCTCCAGACCGATAATTCTCAATATTTCTTCAATATAACTTTTTTTCTTTATTCCAAACAGCTTGCATTTGATATTCAGATTTTCATATGCAGTCATATCTCCATAAAGTCCCGGCGCCTCAATCAGACATCCTATCCGTGATCGAACTTTTTGCAAATCCTTTCCCTTGTATCCGAACATCTCGATTTCTCCACAAGTTGGCTTGGAAAGTCCACTGATCATCTTCAGACAAGTTGTCTTCCCAGCTCCATTCCGACCGATAAAACCATAAATAGCACCTTTTTTAATATGCATATTGACACTGTCCACAGCTTTATGGTGTCCATATTGCTTAGTCAAGTTTCTTGTTTCCAATAACATTTCGCTCAAGTTTTTCATCTCCTTTTTCTTATCTGCATTTATCATAAAGGAATAATCCTAATCAAACGCAAATAAATAGTAAAAAAAGAGTAAAGATTATAGATGAAGACGATAACCGATTCCCCAGACTGTTTCAATATATTCCTCAGATGTAACATTTTTTATCTTTTTACGAATATTGCTTATATGTACATCCAGAGTTTTTGTTTCACCCATATATGGTTCGTCCCACGCATATTCAAAAATGTCCTCTTTACTGAAAACCTGCTTCGGATTTCTGAGCAGTAATTCTAAAATCGCAAACTCCTGTCTTGTTATCTTAGGAAGTATTTTTCCACCAATGCTGACCTGAAAAGTAGCTTTGTTCAATACCATCTCTCTGAACGAAAGGTTAGATTCTTTTATTTCCTTTTCTTCTGTATGACGAAGCTGTACCTGAATTCTTGCCAGTACCTCTCTGATTTCAAAAGGTTTCGTTATATAATCATCAGCCCCACTAGTTAAAACCTTTACCTTTTCATCCAAGCTATCTTTCGCAGTCAAAACAATAACCGGAAGATTTCCCTTTTTCCGTATTTCCTCCAGAACTGCTTCTCCTGTAATTCCCGGCAACATCAAATCCAGCAACACCAGTGCATAGCTATGCTCCTGCATATTCAAAAGCAGCTTTGCCTCAGTTCCGGAAAACGCCTGCTCACAGGAATAGCCTGCTTTGGATAATGCTTCCTGAAGCAGATTATTGATATTTGTATCATCTTCTACAATCAGTATTTTCTGCATGATAGTTCTCTCCTCTATTTTACACTGTGAAAACATTATTTTCTTGCATTATACGCTTTTTCCTTTTTTCCCGCAAATCCCCCCACAGATCCCCGGAATTCTCCAGTACATAACTTACTTTTTGTTCCAGCTGAACTTATAATTTTCAGTATTGCTGTGCTTCCAAGATGCATATATCACTTTTTCCTTACCATTATGCCTTTATTTCTCCATCAGTGCTTTCGCAACCCTTATCCCGCCCACAAATAGAGCCAAACTAGAGCCATTTGATAAAATAAATGCCGGAAACCCGCATAAATACAGGCTTTCGGCATTTTAATCCGTTATTCAAACTCCCTATATATTTAACATAAATGTTAAGTGCATTCGAATTTGTATTATCTTATACTACCATTTTTATTTATTTTTCACGCTATATTTTTATTTTCATGGACAACAGGTATCATATAGGTATCACGCTTGTATCACCACAACGAATTTCTCTTGATTCCTTTCCATCACCCATGGACACTCTGAAAATTTGTTTTTTCGCTATTTTTATATTATATTGTAGCGAAATGGTTTGAGTATTCATCAGTAAGATATACTTCTACTTCATCTATAAAGCTAAACCACTATCCATTTCTGACAATTTTTTCGTCGCTTTTTTCGTCGCTTTTCCGTCGCTTTTTTGGCGACGAATTATTTTAACTTATACATTTTTGCTTTTCAAAGTGATAGTTCTGTGAATAAATATCACTTTCTTAAACTTTCTGATAATGAATTTTCAAAAGCAATAGTCGCAAACACTTTCTCTATAAAGTTTCTAATTTCGCGAACGCTCTCCAAATTTTTCATTTTTACATGTAGTCTCTCAATTATTTTTGGGTCAACAGTAATCTTATATTTTTTACAAATTTCATCTACAGCCAAATCACAAATTTGTATCTTAGAATCAATAGACAATTCTTCAAAATAAATAATCGCATTAAATCTATTGAAGATGGCTTCGCCAAGATTCTTTATAATCTCCTCACGAGACGTATAATTTGTCGTACAAATTATGATTGCGTCTTTTAATTCAAGATAGTAATTTGTATCTTCGTATATTCCATCATCAAATAACTGGTAAAATGCGCTATGAAATATTGGATTGGCCTTATCAAACTCATCTAACAAAATCACATCTGACTCACGTCCCAATAAATCTTTTGCAAAACTTTTTTCATGATGGTTTCCACCAAACAAATAATTTGAAAATTGGTTATTTTGAAACATAGAAAACTGTTGTCTGAACAGTTTTCCCCCGATTATCCCAGCTAAATATTTAGCTGTCTCAGTCTTGCCTATCCCAGGCTTTCCACAGAACAATAAAACCAACGGTTTATTACGATTTACAGAAATCGTCCTCGAATAAAGCAATGGCAATAATTCCTTCTTTACAATACCTTGTCCAATGACGTGTTCATCATATAACTGGTTAAACTTCTTGAGTTTTCCAAGAGTTATATGATTATATTTTTCATATTCAAGTTCAATAATGTTCTTTTCCGTAGGATAAAGTATTTCAAGCTGATTTCGAATCTGCTTTGGCGGATTCTGCAAAATTAAGGTATTAACATCAATTTCGCCGATAAAATTGGCAAAATTCATAATAACATGTTCTTGTACACCACTATATTCGCCCTCATCTGCAACAAGAATATCTGCAGATGGTTTCTTAGTGATATCCTCTACCATCTTGTCGGAATCACTATTCTTTGGAATATTTGCAATAAACATTACATTTTTGCGATTTCGCTCATCTAATTCATTTACTACTTCCGTTAAGCTTCGATATGACGAAGGACAATTTTTATCAAACCATTTCTTGCTCCCATAATAAATTTTAACCTTTTTCACGTATTACACCTGCCAATACAATATCATATACATCAAGTTCATTGCTCGATGACTGTTCTGGACTAGGTCCATTAATAATTTCATCTACAGAAATATCATCTTGCATTGCGCTTGTAGTTACTGTAAATTCATTTTCAATGGAGAGTTGTTCCTTTGTACATGTTCCAACTTTGACTCCATAATATACAAGATCCATTTTTGCAAGATCTGCTAGATGATATTGATTTTTAAATCCTACGATATTAAATCTCAACACATTTTTAGGTTCTTTTTCATCAAGCAAAAGCATTGCATAATATCCACGTTCACCAAGAACAGCATCATTTAATTTTTCCATATCTATTGGTATCTGATCTTTAGGCACGACATTCAAATAGGAACTATACATTCTATATAGTGCAATGGAATTGGGCGGTGCATATACACCGTCAACCCCAAATTTTTTTACATCAGGATCACTTCTTGCAGTAGAAATATAATCTGTTAAAAGCGTATTCTTTAACGTACTTCCAACAATATTTGACAGACTGCCTTGTGCATCAGTTTTAATTTCCCCAGATAATGCAGCTTTGATTACATTAAAAAGATTAAATCCACCTTTTGCTTTTGCATCTATCTCAGCTATTATTTTTGCTATCTTTTCTTTATTTTCTTCTGTTGTCCAATCAAGACGACCGCCATTTGTAATATCAATATAATCTTGAGCAGCATCTTCATCAAAATATACAACTTTCAGAAACTCTACTTTATCATCTTTACCATTTTCATTTACCATTATTAAGCCACCCCCAGTACTTTAAATACCGCATCCTTTACACCCTTATATGGGATCAGCTGAAATGCACTAATTAAATCTGGTGGAACCGTCGCAAAGTCCACCATGAATGTCTCTGGAATCAGTATTCTCTTTGCACCACTATCCTAACATACCCGCAGAGCATTGGTCAGTTCTTCCACCTTTATCATTGTTCCACTTAGTTTCTTATACCAAGTTCTTCCGACTTCGTATAATTCCAGAAAATGCTTGCTGTTTCAAAAGCACTATTATAACGATATTCTTGCAACTTTCCTTCTTTGAGCATCTCTTCTATACTCTTATATTGCTCCTTGAATTCTTCTACAGAATCAAACCCCAATATATAAACCATATTTTCCAAATGTTCCTTTGATATAAGTTTTTTTGAATATGTCGCAAACATTCCCTGATAAGGGTCTCCATTATATACATATGTTATCGGAAACCATGCCCAATCTTTCTCATAATTCTTAATAATCAAAGATGCACTATGGCAGAACAAATCTCCAGACACAAATTCTTCTTTGTTACAAATATCTATATTAAGATTTTCAATCCATAAAGAAGCGGTACCACTATAGTATTTTTTATCGTCTCTCTCACAAACTGCATTATTTAAATCCGCATTACAAGTGTAAAAACAATTATAACTGTCAGCATCCTCATTAAAACGAGAAGTTCCTGCAAAATATGTTTTATTAAGGATATATCTTAAAGCATCCTTTGTTTTTCTCTTCAAACAATAAGCCACTACATATATAAAACACTCATGCACCAAGGTCTTCTTTAAATTCACAAAATTCGTTTGTTGTTTTCTGATTCCATACATCAATTCTTCCATAAATGACGCAATCTGCTTATATCCTTCTTGCACATATTCTGAGCTTTTTACAAGAAAAAGGAACTCATCTCTAAAGGGTTTTAACTCGAGATAACGTGATATTATTTCAGTCTCCGTATATTCAAAATCCAACAGTTTGCTTTTCAAATCCTGCAAGTTCTCTTCAAATTTATTTTTCTTTACATCATCACTTGCCGTTCCCCGAAAAAAATCACCAGACACCCTAGATTTGTATGATACTTGCGGTACATCTTCAAGCCAAGCTGGAGGGGAACCTAAGTCAGGCTCCTTATAAGTATCAATGCCGTAAAGTGAACGCACCATTCGCTGATACTCTGTATCATATGTATCCGGCGTTGATAAATCGAAATGTAAAATGCCTTTTAAATACCGAGGTTTACACACATTTCCATCTATATCTCTTTCAAAAACAACCGGTATAAACTTCCTCTGTTCTACCTTATTGTATACTTCTGACGAAATAATCTGCGTTTCTGTCCCAACACCTCCAGCTCTTTCGTTTGCTTTCTTTGCATAAATAGGATCCATCAAAATCAAAACATTGGTAATGCTTTCATCCATAACACTTTTCTCCATAAAAGAGAACGTATCATTGCCTTCTTTTAGCTGCCATTTATCAAAAACGACATCCACTCCATCACCTTTAAGATTTGTCGCTAAAGCAATAACCTTCTCATCATGCTCCTGTGATCCCCACGCATAAGAAATAAAGACCTTAGGTTGTTCAATTCTACTCTTCATCTTTCTTTATCCCCCTGTATAACACTTATTCTTACTTAAACCTTATCTGCAAATTTAACTTAATAAACATCTCTCCATTTTTCTCATACAAACTCATATACTCATGCCTGCTTGTAGATGCTCTTTCAAGATATGTGTTATCCAACAAATATTGCTCGAAAAAGTTTCTGTTATATATGTGATATGCGAGTATCTCTCCATCCGCCTTCACAATAATGTATCCACCGTTTGCTTCATCTAATCCATCCCAAGGCTTTGCCGGTTTCATTCCCAATGCACAGGAACAAAGAAATTTTTTGAATTTATATGTATACATCATCGGATCGCCATACCCCAGAGGATCTCTGTCTCCAAGCATATCTACAAGCTTGTCACAGTCCTTCACATCCTCTGTATAGAAATATAGCAACATATTTCCGATAATCTCAGGCATACTGCTGTCTACCATTATCAGATTTCTTTTGAATCCGTCATGGTTCATTCCCCAATACTGAATTTTGCCACCAAGCTCAGCTATTTTTGACATTTTATCCTTAATCTTGGTTCTGGTATCTATAGCGTTAATTTCTTTCGCCTGTTCCATTGATATTCCTGTAACTTTGTAAATAAAGTTCGTTGTAAGTCCTGCATTTAGTAATGTAGGCGGATTGCCAACCTCTGACTTAATTGAAAATCCTACATTTCGAATAAAATTTGTATGTATGTCCTCTATCTGCATAGAAATATCTGTTGTATCAGCAGACGGAGCCTTTATCTTCGTAACTTTTATACCATTCGCAAAATTAGCTATTTCTTCTAATTCAAAACTTCCACTATGACCAGCTATTTCTTCTAAAAGTTCGTTTGCCTTGTTCGTCATTTCAGTTCGGTCTACAGATATAATCTTTTTAGACTGGATTTCAACGCTGATCTGACTATCCTGAATCACATAATCAACAACTTCACCCTTTGTTTCTTCTCTCATAATCTTCAAAATCGGATAATATACTTCATCAATTTTTTCAACCTTTTCATTTGCAGCATATACTCTCCCCTGCCCGAGAAGCTTCATAAATGCATATAATTCTGACCATTCTCCCTTGTTTCCCGACATTCTTCCATCTTTATTTGCCATTCTCCAACACCCTCCTTATCTCCTTAGCTATTGCCTCAATAACATTAACTGTTACACTGTTTCCTAACTGCTTATACAAATGTGTGTCTGCCAATTCAAGCTTAAAGTCATCTGGGAATCCCTGCAATCTTGCCCACTCTCTTGGCGTCATCTTTCTGATTCCCTCTCTGTTGACTTCCCCCTTTATGTGTGTAACAGGTGTAAAATCAGTCAGCCGATTATCAATAATCAAATTTCTTTCACGCCCCATTCCACCACATACAATTGCACCTGCCTTACCGTCAAGATCTCTTATCTCATATCCAAAACCGTTACCTTTTGCTTCATGACGTGCCTTATGTTTTTTCAAAGTATCAATATATACCGTTGAAAGATAATACTTCACACTAACCTCATTTTCTTCCATAATATCCCTGATACAGGTATCCGGATTTGTAGGCTCAGGGAACTTAAAGTCACTACTGTCGATATCATTTCGGAACGCAACAATATATATACGTTCTCTGTTCTGAGGAACACCAAAATCTTTACTGTTCAGTACCTTGTCATACACGGTATAACCTATTTGTTCAAAGGCTTTTTTGATAACCATAAATGTCCTTCCCTTGTCATGGATGGTAAGCCCCTTTACATTTTCACAAAAAATGACTTTAGGTTTATGAAAATCACATATTCTTACAACATCCTGGAACAAGGTTCCTCTGCACATGCCCTTGTAATCATCATCAAATCCCATACGCTTTCCGGCAAGCGAAAATGCCTGACACGGGAATCCGGCAAGGCAGATGTCAAATTCAGGAATGTCTTTTTCATCTATTTGGGTAATGTCACCTGCAATATCAAATTTATCACGATAATTCATCTTGTAAGTCTTCTGTGCAAATTCATCCCATTCGCTTACAAATACAGTCTTAATCTTCTTTCCAAACGCCTTGTCAAAACCTTTTCTAATTCCACCGATACCGGCAAATAAGTCTATTGATTTATACATGTCAAATCTCCTCTATTTCAATATCGTAATCATCATATTTCTGTTCTGATATAACTTCTTCTATTACCCGTACACACTCTTCTGTATTCTTCATAATATCCTTTCCCCAGAAACGTATAACAGTCCATCCTAAAAACTGAAGTTGCTTATTTATATCATCATCACGCTGTTGATTCTTTGATATCTTTTCAATCCAAAACTCTGCATTTTTTCCTTTTTCCAATTGTGGCTTTAGCACTTTCCAGTCTTTTCCATGGAAAAATTCACTATCACAGAAAATAACAATTTTATATTTAGTAAGTACAATATCCGGCTTACCTGGCAATCCTGCATAATTCTTTCTATACCGGTATCCACGTTTCCACAATTCCTTTCGAAGCTTCAACTCTATGGAAGTATCCTTCGACTTAATGTTCTTCATATTTTTATGACGTTGTTCTTTAGTCAGTCTGTCCACTTCACTCACTCCGATTCATCAGGAACAATTTCCAGAATATCTGCTACATCACATCCCAGTGCGACACATATCTTAAGCAGAATATCTGTATTAACATTTTCGTTTCGTCCAAGTTTAGCAATGGACGCATTGCTTATTCCTGCCTTTTCAGCAAGATCCTTTTTCATCATATCTCTGTCTATCAACAGTTTCCATAATTTCTTATAACTAATCTTCATTGTATCCTCCCAAACAAAACATATGTTCGTTTTTATATAATATCATACCACAAGCAACAAGGCAAGTATTTTTTGATAATTATTTGTGAGTTCTCACACTTTATTATCCGTTTAGCTAATCATAGAGGAAGACACACAGGACGCACACAGAATCCAACAGGGTCTATGGGTCTAATCATAATCTGTTTTTGCGTTAGACGTTCAGAGATTAAGATGTATCATCTGGCTATATCATCTAAATCGCCCACTCCTATACCCTATAAATTATCTGCTCCCTCACTATCTCCTCCGCTCTCATCCTTATATTATTCATCCGTCTAACCCACTCCATCTGGTCCGCAGCTTTAAGTTCTTCCGTCACGCTCTCAACTCTCGCCATCTGCTCCACCAACTGGTCAAATGCCTTCTCTGACCGTTCCTGAACCGCCAGCAGATGTTTCATAAGTGTGCCATTCAGCACCATACCTGTATAAATCCCCTTGTGCCATTCCTTCAGATAACTCTGTCTCATCAGTCCGAACTTTCTAAGCTCACCCTCCGGCTCTAGATTTGCCACAATATTCGGTATCAGATAATCTCCATTCTTCTCATACATTATGTTCATAAATACCTCTCTTTCTCCGACCATCCCGATCTGTCTGCTCATGCCTTGCTCTTGCCTCTGCATTCTTCCTGTCTATCCTTTCCTGCATAGTTTCCTGTTCCAGTTTTCTCGTCAGATTCAGAAACTCATGCAGCAGATCCTTCTCCGTCAGAAACTTCTTCATTTCTTTTATACGATTTGTGAATTTCTCCACCCGTGTTTTCAGATAATCCACGGTCTTCTCAAGCTCGGCTATCTTTGCCTCATACTTATCCAGCAGCTTGTTTCTTGTAAGTGCTTTCTCAAATGTCGCCACGATCCTGCTCCATTCGGACTTCTTGACCTTGACATACTCCTCGCCGCCGAATATGAATTTGACAGGCGTTGCCGCTGCCTTTACTATCTTGACCTCTGCTGACACTTCCTTTGATATCTTATCAATCCCATCGGCTCTGATGCCGTATTTATCTATTCTATCCTGTTGCACTTTCTCCTTTGCTTCGAGCTGCTCTATCTGTCCGGCAAGCTCTACCGCACGTTCCTCCAACTGTTCCACATCGGCATTTAGTTTCCGGGCTTCAACTTTCAACTGTATATTTTCATGCCTCTGCTCCATATTATTTTCCTTGATCTTATCTGCCTGATCTTCCAAACCTTCAACCTTCCGCATAGCCGCCTTGTACTCCGGCAAGGTCAGATTATCTCGGCTAATTCCGAGAACATCTATCTCTATTCCCTGCTCCCGGCAAAGTTCCGTCAGATATTCACGTTCCCGCTTCTGCCATGCAACGGTTTCATTCTCATTCCGGCTCTTTGCCTTATCAAATCCCATCTGCTGCAACGCCTTTGTCAGACTGTTCCGTGTCTCCATGCCGGACTTGTATCCGTACGCCACCGGGATATAATCCATGTGCAAATGCGGTGTCGCCTCATCCATGTGCAGCACACAGTTGAACAGATACAGGTTCGGATTTCTCTCCTGAAATGTCTGTGCGTATTTTTCAAGAACCTTCGCCGCCTTTACGGCTTCTTCTGTCATGCAGCCGTTTTTATCTGCAACTGCCGTATCATTTTTCGAACCAATCTGCACCACATTCTCATAAAATATTTTCTCTTTATTTTTGGAATTTCTGATCTCTGTAATATAGTCATGCTTCTGTCGGTCTTTTCGTTTCTGCCTGGCATTATAGTCATTTAGTGCCTGTCCAAAACAGGTATCGTAAGCTGATTCTATGCTCTCTTTCACATAAGTTCGGTTCCAGTCCGTCCGCTCCGGCACTACGTTATTGCTGATGAAATCTCTGTTGTTGTGGCTGATATGCCCTCTGCCTTTTACAAACGATATCGTCTTTCCCACTGCTTCTCACCTCCAATCTCTTACTCTCAAACTTGCCAAGGTCTTGTTACTTCTGACAGAAGTAACGCCTTATTAGTTTTGACACTACGCATCAAAACCAGGCGCTCTCCGAGGGCTCTCATGCGCCGAGGGCTTCTTATGGTATGTGTCTGCCTACACCTCTATTCATCTCTTCCGTCTACACATACACGGCTTTTCCTTAACCATATCTACGAGGGTGTGCCACGCCCCCGTTTTCTATAATTACGGAAATTCCATATCGGATAACCACCACGCTGCCAATGCACATGTAAGCGCACATCTGCCACCTGTGCCACGATTATCCAATGTCACTCCTTATACCCTTGCTCTGACATATTCCAGATCCCCGCAATAAGGAGTGCCAACGAGATACCAGTCATGACTGCCATCATCGTTCCAGCACATTTCCATGCGTGTCTGCACCCATTTGTCATCTACCATGACCTCAAGTCCCTCCCCGCAGTGAAATCCGCTGTGCTCCCACAGATCTGACACAAGCAGTCCATATCTGTCATTTACGCTGTTATATCCAAGTCGTCCTGTTGCCATATTGCATTACCTCCGTTTTACCATCTGAAACTGTCCCGCATTCCAATACAGTCAAGATATTCTTTTCGCGCCTGCTCCCGATCCTGTTCTGTTTGCGCTGTCTTGTATGTCGTGTAAAGCTGTCTTTTTACCATACTGTCAAGCTTGTTTTCCAAGCCTTTCTTTATAGCAGTCGCTTCTGATGGCATATCACACAAATGATATTTCACCAGTGCTATAAACAGCATTTCCGGTATCTGTACCTGTTTCATATCTGCCTCCTGTACGTCTCATATATCAAGACCGCAACATTGCAGTGTCTATATATATTGCAACCTTGCATGGTTCATCTCCGCAATTTCTATATAGATGCATTGTTGCGTTCTTGCCATGTTACTGATTCAAACTGCCAATCTCCCAGTACCAGGAATTATTGACTTTCCTTGCCCTGATTCCCAGCTCTTTCTTGGCATTTTCAAGTGTGCGCTTTGATATACCTTTATAGTCTGCCAGCTCAAATATCTCCTTGCTGGATACGGACTTTGTTTCTTTTGCAAGGTGACACAGCATCTGTTTTGCCTGTTCCAGCTTATTGACCTTCGGCACCAAACCGCCCAGTACATCATCGGCAGTGATGTCATAATCACCAATCCACTTAAAGCCATCGTCTGCAAATTCAAATGCTTTTGGATGTCCAAACGCAGCCAGATTATTCTTGATCTGCACAACTGCCCGCTTGTCCGGTTCTCCCTCAATTCTTCCAACCAGAAGTACACTTCTAGCCACCGCAAAGAAGTCGATAGATCCCATACCTCTGTATGCCGCTTTATTTCCCGAAGCCTTGTTCATATGTCCGATCAAAACGATTGCACATTTATACTTTTCTGCCAGTAAGCTAAGTTTTTTTGTCATTTCTCTGGTCTCATTTGCACGGTTGATATCTATACCACCGCCAAGGTATGCCTGAATAGGATCAAGAATCAGCAGTCTCGCCTTTGTCTGTATCAAAGCCGCCTCTATGCGTTCATCTGCCATAGAAAGCGACTTCCTGCTCTCGTCTATCACAAGTACACGCTCACAGTCCGCCTGAGCAGATTCCAATCTCGGCTTAACCGTATCCGACAAGCCATCCTCCGCTGTCTGATACACGACATTCACAGGCTCACTCACCTTCATATCTCTGTCAAAACCCTCTCCACGTGATAATCTGGCTGCAATGTTAAGCACAAGCGTTGTCTTTCCATCGCCCGGATCACCCTGTACGATTGTGAGCTTGCCATATGGAATAAACGGATACCACAGCCATTCGATTTCCTCTGATTCCACATCAGACATCTTGATTAACCTTAATTCTGTATTTGTATTCTCCAAATAATCTGTCCTCCTTAAAACGTCTTGTTAGATGGAGTAACCTTTGCTATACTTGTATTCGATATGAGGAATTGCAAAGGCTTTTCCAACATCTGCAGTCCTGTCAGTTGCCGCTGTCAGGGCTGTTTTTCTGCCACAGGTATCTTGCACCATCCAGCATCCAGATAACAGCATTGAGCAGATCCGTATATTCCATACTCAATTCTTCCATATCCTCACTTGTAACAGTTGCCGGATTATCTATGATCTGTTGAGCAAGTTCAGCCAAGTGTATGTCCATTTCTTTCAGCTTCTCTACGATTTTATAAACTGTCTCCTCTTTGCCAACAACGCACACACGATTGTATATGCATGATCGTGTAAAATAGTCTTTCTTACTCATGCCACTGACAAGTATCTTAGCCTCAATCTCCTGCCGCTCTCTTTCGCTAACACGAAAACTAATTGTCTTATTCCTGTGTTTTCCACTCAATTTCTACTCACTCCCCTCAAACTGTGCATTTAACATCTGCGCCATCTGTGTCTGTTCTGTAGGGAACATATGCGCATATCTGTATGTTATATCTACACTTTCATGTCCTACTCTGTTTCCTATCGACACCGCTGAAAATCCCATACTTATAAGCAAGGACACATGTGAGTGTCTAAGGTCATGTATGCGAATTTTCTTCACCCCCGCGAGCTCTGCTCCTCTGTACATTTCATGGTGGAGAAAGCTCTTTGTGAATGTAAAAATCCGATCATCCGGCATAAGGCCGTAGACTCTGGACAAATAATCCTTCAACTCCTGACACAAGAAGTCTGGCATTGATACCACTCTCTTACTCTTTGGTGTCTTAGGATCTGTTATTACATCCTCTCCTTTAAGTCTCTGATACGATTTGTTTACCTTGATTACCTTAGCTTCAAAGTCTATATCATTTGGTGTAAGTGCAAGCAATTCACCAAGGCGCAAACCACACCAGTACAAGATCTGAAATGCATGATATGAATACGGCTTATCCTTTACCTGCTCAATAAATTTTAAATATTCTTCCTTTGTCCAAAACAGCATCTCATCTGCTTTCCCTTTACCGAGAGGGCCTGCCTTTTTGACCGGATTATCTTTCAGATTATAAAATTTTACCGCATGATTAAACAGTGCACTTAATTCCGACTGCATAGTTTTCAAATATGTTGGCGCATGCGGTTTTCCCTTTGAATCCCGGTAAGAAATCTGTTCATTCTGCCACTGGATAATATCTTTCGGACTTATATCCCTCATCTTCTTCGCTCCGAAATATGGGAGCAGTTTTGACCTGATTATATGTTCCTTCGTCATCCACGTATTCAGCTTGAGCTTGGGCTTCATATCAATTTCATACTCTTCGACAAAATCCCTGAACGTCATATCCAGATTGGCAGCCTCTTTCATCCGAAAGTGCCGCTCCCACTCTACAGCTTCACGTCTCGTTTTAAATCCTCTTTTGAGCTTACGGCAATTCTTACCGGTCCAATCGTAATAGTGAAAAGAGACATACCAGGAATCTCTCTCCTTATCCTTATATACTGCCAAATCATCCAACCTCCTCTATTCTGTCTGTGCTATGCCATACAGCTTTTCCTCAAAATATTTTCTGCTCACTCTTCCCGCAATTGTGATAAAGCCTTTTGACTCCAGCTCATCATTCATCTGTCTCACCAGCTTATATGCAAATGGCTTTGACACACCTAACTCCTCTGCCACCTCACTGGCAGATAAAAATAAAGCACTTCCCATGTTCTCACCCCCCTTCTTTTGTACTTAGCATATTTGTTAAATGCTATATTTGCATTATATTCTCTATTCTCATTATCTGTCAATAGCTTTTTTGTTAAGTTTAACATTTTTATTAAATTTAGCATTTTTGATAAATTCAAATTGATGGATTATTTTGATTATGATATACTTATTTCTGATATCTTTATTATTCTGAAAGGAGAACGATACTTTATGACATTAGGTGAAAAGATAAAACGAATACGTACTTTTAGAGGTTTAACACAGCGTGATCTTGGACTAAAACTGGGATACGATGAAAAAAATGCTGATGTACGAATTGCACAATACGAATCCGGGTATCGTGTTCCTAAAAAAGACACACTCCTTGCGATGTCTGAAATCATGAATATCAACAGCATTCACCTGACCGGTACAAAATCCGGAACCGCTGAAGAGATCATGCTTACGTTCTTCTGGCTTGATGAGGATAACCGAAATATCTTCCACCTTTTCCAGCTTGTCAGGAATCCGGGAAAGACCAACGCATCTGACGACACTGTTGTCCGTTACAATGACAACGATAACTGGCCAGCACATCCACCAGTTGGTATGTGGATCAACTATGGTCTTGTAAATGACTTTATGCGTGAATGGTGTCTCAGAAAAGAGCAGCTCAGATCAGGTATCATCTCAGAGGATGAATATTTTGAATGGAAAATCAACTGGCCTGCCACAAGCAGCAGTGTTGATGCGAAGGGAAATGACAATAAAAACAACAGTTATCAATGGAGAATAAATAATGGATAATTTACAATATGACAGTTTTTATAAATTTATCGTTTCAGTTGGTGTAGTTTTAATTGTTGCGCCATTATTTTGCTTACATTATTTAATTTCTGGTTCATATGATATTATTATGACACAAGAAGAAGCAAACAATTTATCAGAAATCTCTTCTGACTTTTTAAGTATCAAAATACAATACATTCAAAATATTTTTAAATATCTACCGGGAATTTGTATTATGTTTATTTTTATTGGTGTAATTTTTATTTTCTGGGGATGTTTAAAATGGTTTCAAACACAAAAAACTTTAGACCAAATAACGAAATTAGATTTAGAAGAAAAAGAATTGCATATTCATAATATGTCTGCTCAAGAAATTGCTGAAAAGGTCATAAGTGAAGACATTGAAAACCACGAAAACTCAACCTCTAATTCTAAGGTTATCTCTTCTTATTCAACAGCCTCTTCTCGAATTAGAAAAGCTCTTGAAATAGAAGATGCTTGCTATGATTATCTGAAGAATAAACTCAAGCGAAAATATAATGTCCGCCAAAATGTCAAAGTTGGCAATTGCGATTATGATATTATAGCATCTTCAAAATATAATAATATCGATTTATTGTATGAGATTAAATACTGGAATAATCCTATTTCAAAGGCTACACTTGTCCGCTTAATTAATCAGATCGAAAAGCGTGGCATTTTATATGAAAATACTGCTCACAGAAATTTTCATTTTATAATCTTAATTATATCACAAAAAGATTGTTTTTCAGAAACTAAAGATTATTTAAACGACCTAATTTCACGCAAAAATCTATCGTTTATTTCTATTGAGTTTATGAAGGAAGAACAACTATCCTCTGAATAGGTATCAAAAAGGTATCACGTCACACACCAAGAGCCGAGAAACCCAGCATTTATGCGGGTTCCCGGCTCTCTGTTTACTATTCAAACTCAATCGTTCCAGGTGGCTTACTCGTCAGATCATACATTACTCGATTGACACCCTTCACTTCATTAATAATTCTGGTCATTACTCTCTGCAATACTTCAAACGGAATATCCGCGCAGTCAGCAGTCATGAAATCGCTGGTGCATACGGCCCGAAGTGCAACTGCATAGTCGTAGGTACGTTCATCACCCATAACACCAACCGAACGCATGTTGGTAAGCGCTGCAAAATACTGTCCAAGTCCTTTATCAAGACCTGCTTTTGCAATCTCCTCACGGTAGATATAGTCAGCATCCTGAACGATCTTAACCTTCTCAGCAGTTACCTCCCCAACGATACGGATTCCAAGACCCGGGCCTGGGAATGGCTGACGGCTTACCAGATACTCTGGGATGCCAAGCTCACGACCAGCTTTACGAACCTCGTCCTTGAACAGGAGACGAAGCGGTTCAACGATTTCTTTAAAATCAACATAATCCGGAAGTCCACCTACGTTGTGGTGGCTCTTGATCGTTGCAGATTTTCCAAGACCGGATTCGATCACGTCAGGATAAATTGTTCCCTGTACTAAGAAGTCGACAGCACCGATCTTCTTTGCTTCTTCCTCAAATACACGGATAAATTCTTCACCGATGATCTTACGTTTTGCTTCCGGTTCAACAACTCCTGCAAGTTTCTGGTAGAAACGATCCTGCGCATTTACACGGATGAAGTTCAGATCATATGGACCATCCGGACCAAATACTGCTTCGACTTCATCACCCTCGTTCTTACGAAGAAGTCCCTGATCGACAAATACACAAGTAAGCTGCTTGCCGACTGCCTTGGATAACAGAACGGCTGCAACCGATGAATCTACACCACCGGATAATGCACAGAGCACCTTGCCATTTCCAATCTTCTCACGCAGACTCTTGATCGTATCTTCAACGAAAGAATCCATCTTCCAGTCACCGGAGCATTTACATACATCCATGACAAATGCACGAAGCATCTTCATTCCCTCTTCTGTGTGCATAACCTCTGGATGGAACTGTGTTGCATATAAATTCTTCTCTGCATTTTCCATTGCCGCAAATGGACAGTTTGGAGTCGTTGCAGTTGATACAAATCCTTCCGGTGCTTCTGCGATATAGTCGGTATGACTCATCCAGCAGATCGTTGATTTATTTACATCTTTAAACAAAATGGAATTCTTATCCACTGTTACCTCAGTTCTGCCATATTCACTGACCGGAGCAGTTGCTACCTTGCCACCGAGTACATGTGCCATCAACTGTGAACCATAACAGATTCCAAGGATTGGAATACCCAGTTCAAAAATTTCCTTGCTGTAACTTGGTGAATCAGCCTTGTATACACTATTCGGTCCACCAGTGAAAATAATGCCTTTCGGGTTCATCTTCTTGATCTCGTCAATGCTCATAGTGTACGGATGTACTTCTGCATAAACATTACATTCTCTGACCCTTCGTGCAATAAGCTGATTGTACTGTCCACCAAAGTCCAGTACGATAATCAATTCCTTATTCATGAAAGTTTCTCCTTTATTTTTCTTAACACGTTATTTTTGATTATACCATGTAATTACTCTATTTTCTACACCTAATCCTACTCTATTTTACGTTCCCGCGCAGGACTTCCAGCCCCTTCTGGTACTGTGTATCTTTCTCGCCCTGGAAATCATCGGAAGTATAATCCTCCGGAAGTTCTACTTCGATATCCGGTGCTACACCCTTCTTGTGAATATCATTTCCATTTGGTGTGAAATATTTGGCAGTTGTAAGCTTTATTGCTGAGCCATCAGAAAGCGGAATAACCGACTGTACGATTCCCTTTCCATATGTGTTCTCGCCAACAATCGTTGCTACGCCATATTCTTTTAATGCCGCTGTCATGATCTCGGATGCGCTTGCACTTTCTCCGTTTACAAGCACTACCATCGGTAGATCTAGCTGCTCTTCATCCGTAGACTCATACGTTGATAAGACATTTCCATTCTTATCTTCCTGATATACGATCTTACCGGCAGGAAGCAGATAATCACACATATCAACAACCGTTGATAACATTCCACCCGGATCGGAACGGAGATCGATCATCAGCGCTGTCATTCCCTGTGATTTCAGATCTTCTACTGCTTTTCTGAACAAATCACCTGTATTCGCAACAAACTGTGTTACACGGACATAGCCGATCTTCTTATCTGTATCTGCCATATAATAAGAAACTGTACTGTTTTCCAGTTTTCTTCTTGTAAGGGTTACTGTATAGTACTTCCGTTCGCTTGGTCTGTAGATCTCAAGAGTGACATCCGTACCTTCTTCTCCACGGATCTTTGTAACCAGATAGTCCAAATCATCAGATTCCTGAATCTCATAATCATCGATCTTACAGATCAGATCGTCTGGCTTAATATCAGCTTCTGATGCCGGGGAATCTTCTGTAATGCTGACTGCGATTGCATATCCAGTATCTTCATCCTGTCTCACAACAACACCGATGCCCGCATATTCTCCGGAACTGTCTTCCTGCAATTTTGCAAATTCCTCTGGTGTATAATATTTTGCATATGGATCATCCAATGCCTCGATCAGCCCGGCATACAGACCATTCTGCATATCCTCATCCGATGTATCAAAATAATACGACTGATCAATGATTGTCTCCAGACTTGCAAGCTTCTCCAGTGTATCTTCATCCACAACAGAACCATTGTATTCCAGATCATCATGCCGTTTTCCGGCATCCGTATTCAAATCGCCGCTTTTTGTATTGTCCTTCGTAAAGGAGCATCCCATCATTCCCGCACATCCGGCTATAACTGCCACACCAAGAATCCATTTCTTAAAATTATGCTTCATTTTACCTTTTGCAATGCGCATCGCACATTCTGCATCCTTTCATATTCTTAGAAATAATCATTCATATTCATTTGTATCATGTTAGCCTTTTGAATATCTCCCGAAAATTTCCTTTTATAAACGACAACAGACAAATCCAGCTTTCACCCGATCTGTCTGTTGCTTTATCCTATGTGTAATTCTGTAAAATCTCACAATTCTGACTGGTTATCATACTTGTATGAATCCCAACTTTCTGCCTTTTTACAGGTAATCCAGTGGATTTACATAAGATCCATTAATCATAACTCCAAAATGGCAATGGGAACCCGTACTGTATCCGGTACTTCCTGCCTTGGCAATTACTTGTCCCTGTTCAACACTCTGTCCTACACTGACAACCAACTGGGAATTATGCATATATACTGTCGATACACCATTTCCATGATCGATCATGATGTAGTATCCTGCAGATGAGCTGTACTGTGATACAACAACTGTACCTGCTGCTGATGCAACAATATCACTACCGGTTGGACATGGAATATCAATTCCCTTATGGTTCGAACTTGCACCTGCTGTAGGTGAAGATCTTGGTCCGAAGTAAGAACTGATCCGGCTTCCCTGTGTAGCAGGCCACATGTAAGAACCACCGCTTGGTGTATAGTACTGTGGTTCACTGCTTCCGCTGCTGCCGCCACTCTGCTGCTGTGCTGCACGCTGCTCATCCAGTCGCTTCTGAATGGCTGCCATCTCTGCATCTGCTGCATCAATCTCTTTCTGATACTGTTCAACCATAGCTGCCTGAGCGTCAATATCCTTGGAATACTCTGCAATCTTATTATTCTTCTCTGTAATTGTTGTATTTAGATTATCTTTTTCAGTTTCAAGATCAGCCTTAACACTCTCAACCTCTTTCAGGTCTTTTTCCAGTGTTGCTTCGTAATCCTGAATATCCTGTCTGGTCTGAATCAATGCATTTAACTGTTTCTGGTCATAGCTTGAAATCTGCTCAACATATTCTGATTTATTCAACATATCTGTAAAGGAAGCAGATGACATCAGTGTGTCTATGTATTCTACCTCTCCGTTTTCATAAAGATACTGAATACGCTTCATCATTGCTGCATACTGATTATCTTCCTCAACCTGGGCTTCTGCAAGCTTTTTCTTTGTATCATCGATCTCAGTATTCAACTGATCTTCTTCTTCCTCTTTTGCAGTGATCTTTGTCTGAATATCAGAAACCTGTTTATCAAGCACTTCAACATCACTGATCAACTGGTTCTGTCTCTCCTGCAGACCATCCAGCACATTCTGTGCATCTTTTTTATTTCCCTCAGCTTCATTCTTGCTGTCCTGTGCCTCCTGCATGGTAGTTGCTGAGACATTGGAAACCGGCGGTATTGCCGCAAGTGCAACTGCACATACGACAACAATTGCTGTCTTTTTGAATTTCTTCATCAATGAGATCTGAAATTTCTTCAAAATAAAACCTCCCTTAAACCTTCAAATGTTTTCTGGTAGTGATCAAACTACCAAACAAACCTACACCTATACCAAGTATTAAGCCTACCGGTACCATCGTACGGAACAGTTCCTCTTTGCTTACAAATGCAAATACTGATGTCAGAACTGCAAATCGTCCTGCCACATATTCCAGAATCTTCTGATACATAATATATAACAGATAAAGCGGAATAACAGAACCGACTGCTCCGATAATAATACCTTCTATTATGAACGGTGCACGTACAAAAAAGTTTGTTGCACCGATCAGCTTCATGATCGCAATTTCTTCCTTACGAACGGTAATACCGATCGTGATCGTATTACTGATCAGGAAGATAGATACCAGCATCAGTATCACAACGATACCGACGGAAGCATAACCGACCAGTGATGATAATGTCGAAATACTATCAGCCGTTACCTCTGAGCTTCTGACATTTCTTACACCGTCCAGTCCCTTTGCAAATGCTACAAATTCAGCCTGTTTGGATACATCCTTCAATGTTACCTCATAAGAAGCAGAATTCTTTAACGGATTGTCATCACCAAAAGCTGCTTTTGCTGCTTTCGGATCATCATAGTTCTGCTCACAGAATTTATCAAATGCTTCATCTGCACTGATAAAATCCATTGTGTTCACATAATCGAGAACACGGATCTGCTCTCCGATCAACTGAACCGTTTCATCCGGAATATCTTCATCAAAAAAGATAGATATCGTTACGTTGTTCTCCAGATCCTGCATTCCGGACTGGAAGTTAACAACAACTGCATATACAATACCAAATATAAACAAACACGAAATAATTGTACCGATGGATGCAAGGGAGAACAATATATTTCTTCTGATGTTTGCAAATCCCTGTTTCAGGATATAAAAGAATGTACTAATCTTCATCTATATAACCACCTTGTTTTTCATCGCTGATAACCACACCCTTCTTCAGTGTGATTACTCTCTTTCGCATCTCATTTACGATATCCTTATTATGTGTAACTACAACAACTGTCGTTCCACGTTTATTGATATCGTCCAGCAGCTCCATAATATCCTCTGAGTTCTTCGGATCCAGGTTACCGGTTGGCTCATCGGCAAGGATGATCTCAGGATTATTTACCAAAGCTCTTGCCATGGCAACTCTCTGCTGTTCACCACCGGATAACTCCTTTGGATATGACTTGTACTTATCAGCAAGTCCTACCAGCGTCAGCATAGCAGGTACTCGTCTTCTGATATATCTTGCAGGAGTCTGTATAACTCTCTGTGCAAATGCGACATTCTCATAGATGGTACGATCCTTTAACAGTCGGAAGTTCTGGAATACAACTCCAATCTTTCTTCTGACCTTTGGGATATTCTTCTTTTTGATCGTTTTATAATTATATCCCGCTACACGGATAGAACCGGATGTCGGATCTAGTTCCTTTAATAAGAGCTTGATCAATGTCGTTTTACCAGATCCACTGCTTCCAACGATAAAGACAAACTCGCCTTTTTCTATATTGATATTAACATTCTTCAGAGCCGTCATACCACCCGGGTAGGTCATAGTAACATTCTCTAACTCTATCATAATGGTTTCCTTTCAACTTTAACTGTCTGTACTCTCTCTCTTTGCATTTGCAAGTATATCAACTAAATGTGAAATATATGTGTAAATCATGCATACAATATATTACAAAGAGACCAGCTTTTACCTTTAATAATCTAATGACTCCATATACTTCATGTATTTTACAACCATCAGCGCGATCTTAAATGTGATTGCATCCTCAAATACACGAAGATCCAGACCTGTACTCTTCTGAAGCTTATCCAGACGATAAACCAGAGTATTTCTGTGAATGTATAACTGTCTGGATGTCTCTGATACATTCAGGCTGTTCTCAAAGAACTTATCAATCGTTGTAAGTGTTTCTTCGTCAAATTCATCCGGTGACTTGCCATCGAAAATTTCACGGATAAACATCTTACAAAGCGGAAGTGGAAGCTGATAGATCAGACGTCCGATTCCCAGATTGCTGTATGCGATGATATTCTGGTTCTCGTAGAAGATCTTTCCTACATCCAGTGCCATCTTTGCTTCTTTATAAGAACGGGATACTTCCTTAATCTCATTTACAATCGTACCATAAGATACATGAACAGAAGACATAACCTCTGTATTCAGCATATCTACAACGACCTTTGCAATCTTATTCATATCATCATAGGACTCTGTCTGCTTTACTTCCTTTACAAGAATAATATTCTTCTCATCTACAGCAGTGATAAAATCCTTTGTCTTTGTTGAAAAGATATTACGAACCGTCTCAAGTGCATTGGTATCCTTCTCATTCTTGGTTTCAATGATAAATACGATTCTTCTGACATCTGTATCGATATGCAGTTTCTTTGCTCGGTTGTAAATATCAACAAGAAGCAGATTATCCAGCAGAAGATTCTTGATAAAGTTATCCTTATCAAAACGCTCCTTGTATGCAACTAACAGATTCTGGATCTGGAATGCTGCGATCTTACCTACCATATAGGTATCATCTGTCTCACCTTTTGCAAGTAAGATATGCTCTAACTGGTTATCGTCAAATACCTTGAAGAACTGGTAATCACGAATTGCCTGACTCTCTGCCGGGGAATCCACAAACGCAAGCACTGCCTCTTCGCAGTCATCGACATCCTTAAATGTTGATGCAAGTATTTTACCTTCTGTATCAAGAACACATAAATCGGTTCTTGTAATATTCTTTAATCCATCAATCGTATCCTGAAGTATCTGGTTCGATATCATATATTCTACACTCCTTATTCTTATATTCGGATTCTGTATTCTTTCCTTATCCATTCTGTCCGACGGATAAACCTCCCGGAAAGCATACGAATAACAAAATACACTACTGTCCCTATTCTAAAACATATTTCAAAAAAAAAAAAGAGAAAATGCAGAATTTTCTGCATTTTCCCTCTTTGTTTATAAATATTAAGTATGTAGCATCTATTAGCTTACTAAGATTTCCTCTGTTTCCTTATCAAAGATATGAATCTTGCTTAAGTCAAATGCGAACTGAACTGTATCACCAGGTCTTGCTGTTGTACGAGCATTAACTCTTGCTGTGATATCGAACTGATCGATTGTGAAGTATAAGTAAACTTCTGCACCTAACATTTCATAGATATTGATTCTTGCATCAATAACGCTTTCTGGTGAAGACTCGATGAAGAGCTGCTCATCGTGGATATCTTCTGGACGGATACCAAGAACAACTTCCTTATCAACTGCATCAAGTGCGATAAGTCTCTCAGCCTTGCTGTCTGGAACTTTGATTGAGTGTGAACCGAACATTAAGAGAATGTCTGATCCTGACTTAACTACCTTACAATCAATGAAGTTCATAGGTGGCATACCCATGAAACCAGCTACGAATAAGTTACATGGCTTATCGTATAAGTTCTGTGGTGTATCTACCTGCTGAATGATACCATCCTTCATAACTACGATTCTTGTACCAAGTGTCATAGCCTCTGTCTGGTCATGTGTAACGTAAATGATGGTTGTCTGTAATCTCTGATGTAACTTGGAAATCTCAACACGCATCTGTACACGAAGTTTCGCATCAAGGTTTGAAAGTGGCTCATCCATAAGGAATACCTTAGGCTCACGAACAATTGCACGACCCATAGCTACACGCTGTCTCTGACCACCTGATAAAGCCTTTGGCTTTCTGTCAAGTAAGTGCTCAATGTCAAGGATCTTAGCAGCTTCATGAACAGCCTTGTCGATCTTCTCCTTTGGAACCTTTCTTAACTTAAGTCCGAATGCCATGTTGTCATATACTGACATATGTGGATACAGAGCGTAGTTCTGGAATACCATTGCAATATCTCTGTCCTTAGGCTCTACGTCATTTACAAGCTTGTCGCCGATCCATAACTCACCTGAGCTGATATCCTCAAGACCTGCGATCATTCTAAGAGTTGTTGACTTACCACATCCTGAAGGTCCAACGAAAATGATGAACTCCTTATCTTCAATTTCAAGGTTGAAATCCTTAACAGCATTGAATCCGTTAGGATATACCTTATAGATGTTCTTAAGTGATAAACTTGCCATTCTGCAAATACCTCCGTAAATATTATATAGTATTGTTTTATTTATTCATTCGTTCTGAACATAGTGTCATTTTACAACATTCCCCTTCTTTAAACCATATGATTATTGCCCAAAAAAAATTTTAATGTTTTGTTTGTTTTGTATACGACCGCAAAAAAACTAACATTTTGACGATATTCGCGTCGATTTAAGAACTTTTAAGGCGAGAATTTTGTGAAACCTTCACCAAAAACCTCCGTAACCTGCCCTACAATGAGAAAAGAATTTTCATCAATTGTCCTTATTTTATCTTTTAATTCTACTAATTGCCTACTTGACAAAACAGAAATAATCATTACACGCCCTTCATTCGTGTAACCGCCTCTGGTATTTAATACCGTCACACCTCTTCCAATCTCATTCATGATACAGGCTTTGATCTCTTCACAATGGGAAGAAATAATATATACCAGTTTTCCATGCCGTAGTCCCTGCACGATCACATCGGATAATTTTGTCGATATCGCAATCGCAATAACTGCATACAGCATATTTTCAAATCCAAATGCCAGTCCGCCTGCCACAACGATCGCCAGATCGATCCCGCCAAGAAATAATGGTGCTCCTATATCATGCCGCAGATGATTCAGGATCAATGCCATCAGATCAACACCGCCGGAGGAAGCATTCTGCCGGAACATCAGCCCATAAGCACAGCCAAACATAACACCGCCAAGGATCATATTCAGCAGTTTATCCTGTGTTGCAAGCGAAAATGTGGGAATAGCCGCCATGAATACTGTTGAAACGGCTGTTGTATATGCTGTCCTTATCATGCTCTTCTTTTCCAATAGAAAATATCCGCAGATAAAAAGAGGTATATTGATCACCAGATTACTCAGCCAGACCGGTATGCCTGTTTCTCCGTTTCCCATCCCTTTTGTCAAATTCTCAATTATAATTCCAATTCCTGTCACACCACCCGGCACGATCTGTTCACTGTTAAAAATCCAGACAACCCCAAGCGACATCAGAAATGCTGCCACCGTAAGCAATGCATATGTTTCTATCACTTCGCCAATATTTTTCATATAAACCGCCTTTCATACAGTTTTTTATAGTATGTCCGATTTATTCCAGTGTAGTCATGTGCATCTAAAACAAAAAACAGGTACTGTCACACTTCTGTGACAATACCTGTTTTTTGTATGGGCAACTTGTACAAATACATGTCCTTCCAGTTGTTCTGTTTAATTTTTAATATCGCTAGTTCCTATAATAACGATAATATCATATCCATCAATTGATACATCACAATCAGATGCGCTTACGGAATCTACCGTTGACATCTCCGGCGAAGTTAATTCAGCAGCAAGATCTGCTCCATCATATGAACCGGATACACATACCTTTGAGGTTGCAATTGCAGACTGTGTATACGTACCAACTTCTACAGAAGTATAGCCCTTGCCTTCTAATGCTGTCTTCCATGCACCGGCAACGCCACTTGTTCCTGTCGCATTGATAACAAGGATCTTCGCATCTGTGGAAGCAACAGAACCTGATTCGTCTGAGTCATCTGATCCACTGTTTTCTCCATCTCCATTCTTGAAGGTAGGATCATTTTCATCTCCTGCTTCTGTTACAATTTCTTTTCCGTTTGTTGTTTTCTTACTGTCTTTCAGAGAATTATTCTTTACTAAGGTCTTTATAAGCAGTGCTCCCATAATAACTATTCCGATTGCAAGAATAATTACAAGTGCTCTGAGCATTGTTTCCAGAAATAATCTCAATACTTTTTTTCCCATTTTCTGGCCTCCATTTAATATATACTATAATGCATCCTAGGAACATCCGATTGTTCTTAAAACAGCCTACCAGTTCCATGCATCACAAATGCACCAAAAAAAAATTACTTTTCTATGATTCTTCATTATACCTAAAAATCACCTAATGAGTATACCAAACGTACTTTTAAATTTCAACCTGCATTTCCAATTTCTTATTTATCCGCGGCAAATGATAGACCAATATAATATACAATCCTGTATTTTGTCCATTTCCCAGACATAAAAAAGAATCCTCATATGTTTTCATACAAGAATCCTTTTTCACATCTATACTCTCTGTTTTAAAAATCAACCGATTCCATATATTTTCACTTCTGTACCCGTTTTTTCCCACAGACCTCACAAACTTCTCCACTGTTTACATGTCCGCAGCCCCAACATGTCCACTCCGAAGCCTCTGCTTCCTTCTTCGGCTGCTGACTAGTTGTCATTGTAAAATTCTTCGAAACGATCTCAACATTGCCATCTTTATCTACTGTCGTTCTCAGATCTGCCAATGTATTTGCCGCAGCAACCTCACTCTTTTTCTTTTTAATAAACTTTATTCCCATAATCTCTACCCCATATCTGCGCAACTTTGCATAGATTATTTTATAGCAATATGAACAATTTTTCAATAGAAAATTAGGGAAAATGCAAACGTTTACCAGACTACTGCCAGCCACCATCAAAGGTCAGGACCTGACCGGTCAGATAGCTGCCGGCATTTGCTGTCGTTACAATAAAATCTGCGGCTTCTTTCTCTGTAGCCATCCTGCCAAACGGAATCTCCTCTTCCAGAACGGTTTTTTCTTCCAATGACAGATGTCCATTCATCGCAGTATCAATTGCACCAAATGCGATGGCATTTACCGCTATGCCGCTTGGTGCAAGTTCCTTCGCAAGTGCCTTTGTGAATGCATTGACCGCACCTTTGGTCGCTGAATACGCTACCTCACAGGAGGCTCCAACATTGCCCCATACAGATGAAATGTTGATAATACGTCCCTTATGTGCATGCACCATGTATGGCACAACCTGCCGGCATGTGTTAAATACTGACGTTATATTCGTATCTATAATCCTTTTCCAGTCCATTTCATCCATATCCGTCAGCAGTCCGACATAAGAAATTCCGGCATTATTGACCAACAGATCAATCTTCTCCCCAAACTGTTCGGTTACATGTTCTATAAACTGCTTCACAAATGTAAAATCTCCGGCATCACCGGTCTCTGCATAACAATCTGTGCCCTGCGCAAGTATCTTCTGTTGAACCTCTTTCAGCTTTTCCGGATGACGAAATGACGTTATGGCTATTTTTTTATATTGTTGTGCAAGGGCTTCCGCCGTTGCTGCACCAATTCCTGTTGATGCCCCGATAACTATTGCTGTTTTCTGCTCCATTCTTTCTGTTCTCGCTGTTCTTTCTATTTAAAATGTGATACCCAACAGATTGATCAACAACCCCCAGCACACACTAGTAACATACAAGGTTCCAACGACCATAATGTTTTCTTTCAATCTGTGGCGGTTCATACGGAACAATACCAGAAGTCCTACGCCTGCGCTGACAAGCAGGCCTGACATCATTGCTCCGGCACTGAGCATACCATCCAGATAAAGCTCCGTAATAATAACAGATGGTGCGCAGTTTGGTATCAGTCCAATCAGTGCCGCCATTGCTTCTCCAAGGAACGGTACATCACCAAGAAGTCTTCCAATCGCATCTTCCCCTGCGATACCGATAATAATATTTAACACAAAGGATACCGCCAGGATAAATACCGTAATCTTCAAGGTGTGCTTTAATGCCGACATCCAGATTCCGTCCTCGCAGTTGCAGTGTTCCTGCTCGCACAGATCATGGATATGTTTTTCTTCTATGTCTGTACCATCATAGTGGATATGTCCATGATGTGTGTGTGTACTTTTTTCATCGTCGGTATGAATAATTTTTTCATCATGCACATGCACACTTTTTCCATTATGTGTATGAGTATCTTTATTATGTGTACATTCTGCATTGACTGTCTGTGCTGCCTGAACGGAATATCCAGAATGCTTTGATTCATCTGCACTGTCTGTAATTTTAGAATTATCGTTTTTTGAAGACGCTGTACGCTTCGTTTTTCTTCCTGCCAGATATCTTCTGCGAATATATTTATTTGCAAGATCGACTGCATAACCTGTAACGACCGCAATGCACATTTTTGTAAGCAGGATACGAATAATTGTACCGGCATTCACTGTATGCGAAATAAAGATTGGAAGCATCTCATCAGAGGTTGACATAAATACTGCAAGCAAAACTCCTGCTGTAATCACACCACCACTGTAAAGGTTCGCTGCCACACAGGAAAATCCACACTGTGGAACGATTCCAAGTGCTCCACCTGCCAACGGACCAAACGCACCGGCAGACTGCATATATTGCTTCTGCTTTTCTTCTGTTCTCTGCTCCAACCATTCCATCAGCAGATATGTCACTAATAAAAATGGTATTAATTTTACACTATCGATCAGTGCATCTGAAAACGAATCAAATAACAATTCCATACTATCCATCTCATTCCTAAAAATATAATTTGCAACCAAGTTGCATTATCAGATTATAGCATTATTTTCCCCAATGTCAACTCCTATTATCAGAAATATTCAATTTTCAGCATGGAAATTCCTGTTATCTGGTTTTATTTTTCTATTTCTTTCTTTTCTTTCTTACTGCATTTGTCGCAGACACCATATAAAATGGAATCCTTGCAGCAAAGTGTGAACCCATGATCAGACAAAATGTGCTCTGATATCTCTTTCATGAAATCACAGTCCAGATGGATGACCTTTCCACATTCGGAGCATTGCAGATGTAGATGCTTCTGACATCTGGATGGCTGTTCTACATACTGATATCCTGCTTTTTCGCCCTTATCAGCCACATATTTCATCAGTGTCTTCTCTGCAACCAGCTTATCCAGATATCGGTATACAGTTGTCTTATTTACCGAACACTCTTCCTGATCCATATGCTGTATAATATCCGACACATGAACGGCACGATCTTTATTCCGGATCAGATAATCAAGGATCATCTGTCTGCTCTTTGTCTGATATTCATGTTTACGTTCCATCTCAATTCCTGCTTTCTATCTGTTCTTAAGTCTCCACTATGTAAACTGTTATTCTATGCAGTATCGATCTACTGTCACAGTATCTGCCTTTTGTTACACATTCTATCTATACTTTATCTTCCTACTGCATATTCTAATTACTGCTGCACATTGTCCTGCATCTGCACCGGTACCCCCTGATAATAAGGTGTATTCGGAATATTTCTAAGATCCTGATTTCTCATATACTGAAGATATGCCAGTCCCTCATCAGAATATCCAAATCTCGCATTTGGACATGCCTGTGCAAGTACATTCAACAACTCCTGTTTACTCTTTTTTCCTCTTGCCAGTACATTAATAGCAACACGGTTCTTTGGAAAACGATTTTCGATTACATATTCACTTCCGGTTGGAATAAAGTTCGTCGATGTAGTATGCAGATAAATCAGATATACATCCCAGAGCCAGGTCATCTGTGTCGGCTGTTTCTTATTTGCAAGCACCTTATCAGAAATCAATACATATTGGTCTTCATATATTATATGCGAATATAACTGGTCGGCCATCTCCAAAAGCTGCGGATTATTTTTCAAATAGACGTTTTTTTCAGGTCTTACAATATTACGAATCCCCATTATGATAAATACAATTCCTAATAATGCAAATAAACCAAATAAAATGATCATACCCATTCCGTCATCTGCATTATCTGACATCACACCTATTGTGATCAATCCGAAAATCAGCATTAACACCGCTCCACCGACAATCGCTGTGATTCCACCTTTTTTTATTTTTGCAAGTACAATATCTCTTCCCATATCAACATCCTCCTTTTTATGTAAAAAGCATATAATATCTACATTATACGAAAAGATATCCATAGATTCAATCAAAAACTTTCCATAAAATCATTATAGATTGTATCTGCATATCCCGAAATAAAGCGTTATTGAATTTTCTTTTCTATAATGTCTTTCTCGCAAAGAAAAACCCCGAAACCGCATATCACGATTCCGGGGTCTTATATTAACATTTACTATATAATAATTATCGTCAGATTTTGACCGGCATTTGATTAGCAAACACCCTGAGCAAGCATAGCTTCTACAACCTTTTCGAAACCGGCAATGTTAGCACCTGCAACATAGTCGCCTTCTACACCGTAACGCTTAGCAGCGTCGCTGATGTTAGCGTAGATTGTCTCCATGATTCCCTTTAACTTGCCGTCAACTTCGTCAAATGTCCATGAAAGTCTCTCTGAGTTCTGGCTCATTTCGAGTGCAGACGTAGCAACACCACCAGCGTTAGCAGCCTTACCACCTACAAATAATACGCCATTCTCCTGTAAGTACTTAGTAGCCTCTAATGTTGTAGGCATGTTAGCACCCTCTGTTACAGAGATAACACCATTTGCAACTAATGCCTTGGCATCATCTAAGTCTAATTCATTCTGAGTAGCACATGGTAATGCGATATCACCCTTAACATTCCATACACCGTGCTCGCCGTTCTTCTTCTCATGGTATTCAGCACTTGGTCTGGCTGCTGCATACTCTGTAAGACGTGCTCTCTTAACTTCCTTAACTTCCTTAAGTAAGTCAACATCGATTCCTTCCGGATCATAGATCCAACCTGTTGAATCTGAACATGTTACACACTTAGCGCCTAACTGGTGTGCCTTCTGGATTGCGTAGATCGCAACATTACCGGCACCGGATACGATACAGGTCTTACCAGCGATATCAATACCGTGATCCTTTAATAATGCATTTGTTAAGTATAATAAACCATATCCTGTAGCTTCTGTACGAGCAAGTGATCCACCATATGTAAGTCCCTTACCTGTAAGAACACCTTCGAATGATCCACGAATTCTCTTATACTGTCCGAATAAGAAACCGATCTCTCTTCCGCCTGTTCCGATATCACCAGCAGGAACATCGACATCTGCTCCGATGTACTTGCAAAGCTCTGTCATAAAGCTCTGGCAGAATGCCATAATCTCTCTATCTGATTTGCCCTTAGGATCGAAATCAGAGCCACCTTTACCACCACCGATTGGAAGTGTTGTCAGTGAGTTCTTGAAGATCTGCTCAAATCCAAGGAACTTGATAATACCTAAATTAACTGAAGGATGAAGTCTTAATCCTCCCTTGTATGGTCCAATAGCATTGTTAAACTGTACACGGAAACCTCTGTTTACCTGAACCTGTCCATTGTCATCTACCCAAGGTACTCTGAACATGATCTGTCTGTCCGGCTCTGTGATTCTTTCAAGAATCGCATTCTTTCTGTAGAGCTCCTCGTTTGCATCGATACAAGGTCTAAGTGAATCAAGAACCTCTGTTACTGCCTGTAAAAATTCTGGCTGGTCAGCATTTTTCTTCTTTACGATCTCCAGCACTTCATCAACGTATGACATCTTAAAATCCTCCTTAAATTAATTATAAGTAAATCGCATCTCTGCGAAATTCATTTGGAGTAGTATTTTCTCTTTAAGAAAATTTCCACTTAAGATTATAAACAATAGACTTGAATTTATCAAGTAAAAATATGATTTTTATGAATTTTTTTATCTTTTTAATGAAAAAGCAGGATTTTCTTAAGTTACAATGCGCTAAAGTGCTAGCAAATTAGCGGGATTTACAGGTCTTCCATCTCTGCCTTGATCTCATCCTCCGTTGCTGCCATTGCCTGTAATGTCATGGTCAGAAGCTTCTCAAGCTCCCAGTTAAGCTGTGCAGCACCACGTTCGATCACTTCTCTGGAACAACCTGCAGCAAATCCTTTGCTCTTATATTTCTTCTTCAGTGACTTCAGTTCCATATCCTTTGTACTTTTTGACGGACGCATCAATGCCGCTGCCCAGATCAGGCCTGTCAGTTCATCTGCTGCAAACACCACCATCTCTTATTAAAACAGATCTCAAAAGACCTCAATTATTTTAACCGACGTATTGATTCAAAAATAAATGGATGGTATTACTATTAAACGTCTTGTGGAATAATAGATAATACCATCCTTTATTTTGTTTCAAAGACTATATATTAGTTGAGTCCTTTGAGGTACTCGTCAATGCCCTTTGCTGCTGCCTTTCCAGCTCCCATAGCAAGGATAACTGTAGCTGCACCGGTAACTGCATCACCACCGGCATATACACCTGTCTTTGTGGTCTGTCCGTTTGCTTCATCAGCAACAATACATTTCCACTTATTTGTATCAAGTCCCTTTGTTGTAGATGAGATCAGTGGGTTTGGTGAAGTACCAAGTGACATGATAACTGCATCCACATCCATAACGAACTCAGAATCAGGAATCTCAACCGGTCTTCTTCTACCGGATGCATCCGGCTCACCAAGTTCCATCTTAACACATTTCATGCCCTTAACCCAGCCCTTTTCATCTTCAAGGATCTCAGTTGGATTTGTAAGGAGATCAAAAATGATTCCTTCTTCTTTTGCATGATGTACTTCTTCTACTCTGGCAGGAAGTTCTTCTTCACTACGTCTATATACAATATGTGTCTCAGCGCCAAGTCGAAGTGCTGTTCTTGCAGCATCCATTGCTACGTTACCACCGCCGACAACGGCAACCTTCTTACCAACCATGATAGGTGTGTTAGAGCCTTCCTTATAAGCCTTCATCAGGTTACTTCTTGTCAGGTACTCATTTGCTGAGAATACACCATTTGCATTCTCACCCGGAATACCCATGAACTTAGGAAGTCCTGCACCGGAACCGATAAATACTGCTGAGAAGCCTTCCTCCTCCATTAATTCATCTATCGTTACAGATTTACCAACTACAACGTCAGTCTCAATCTTAACACCTAAGGATTTTACATTTTCGATTTCTTTCTTTACTACGCCATCTTTTGGAAGACGGAATTCAGGGATACCATAAACCAGTACGCCGCCTGTCTCATGAAGTGCTTCAAAGATTGTTACATCGTAACCCATCTTTGCAAGGTCTCCTGCACAGGTAAGACCGGATGGACCGGAACCGATAACTGCAACCTTCTTGCCATTCTTCTCTACTGCCGGTTCCGGCTTAATACCATGCTCTCTTGCCCAGTCAGCAACGAAACGCTCCAGTTTACCGATAGATACAGGATCGCCCTTGATACCTCTGATACATTTACCTTCACACTGTGTCTCCTGTGGACATACACGGCCACATACAGCAGGGAGTGCTGATGATTTGCTGATCACCTGGAATGCCTCTGCAAATTCGCCCTTCTTTACATGAGCGATAAATCCAGGAATATCAATAGAAACAGGACAGCCCTTTACACACTGTGCATTCTTACAGCCGATACATCTTGCTGCTTCTGCCATTGCTTCTTCTTCATTATATCCGTAACATACTTCTTCAAAATTCTTTGCACGAACCGCAGGTTCCTGTTCACGAACCGGTACTCTATTTAAAACGTCCATTATCTGTCACCTCCACACTGTCCGCATCCACCATGATGGGTGTCGCCTTCCTTGGCTGCAAGATATGCTCTGCCTTCCTGTGTCTTATAGATCTGCTGACGCTCCATAGCTTCTTCGAAGTTTACAAGGTGTCCGTCAAATTCAGGTCCGTCTACACATGCGAATTTTACTTCGCCGCCAACTGTTACTCGGCATGCACCACACATACCGGTACCGTCTACCATGATCGGGTTCAGGCTGACAACTGTAGGGATCTCAAGCTCTTTTGTAAGCTTACAAACGAACTTCATCATGATCATCGGTCCGATTGCTACGCATACATCATATTTGTTGCCTGCGTCTACAAGCTTCTGAATCTCATTTGTAACAACGCCCTTGCTTCCATATGAACCATCGTCTGTTGTAATGTAGAGATTTCCGGCAACTGCCTTCATCTGCTCTTCCAGAATGATAAGCTCTTTGGATCTTCCACCGATGATAACATCGGCGGCTACTCCATGCTCATGTAACCATTTTACCTGTGGATATACAGGTGCGGTTCCTACACCACCGGCTACAAATAAGATCTTCTTATTCTTTAATGTCTCTAAATCTTCTTCTACTAATTCCGACGGACGGCCAAGCGGTCCAACAAAATCTGTAAAGCTGTCTCCAACCTTTAAATTCTTCATCATCTCTGTCGCTGCACCTACTACCTGGAATACGATAGTGATCGTGCCTGCTTCTCTTGAATAATCGCAGATTGTAAGAGGAATTCTCTCTCCATCTTCTGAGCCTCTTACGATTACAAACTGACCCGGAAGACAATTCTTTGCTACTCTTGGTGCTTCCACGTCCATAAGATAGATTGCATCTGTCAACGCTTCTGTTCTAACAATCTTAAACACGTTTTTATCCTTCCTTTCTCTTTTCCCGACTCTCCACACAAGACTCAGGAATACTACACTGCCGAAATCGCACAATATAGTCCATTATAGCATCTATTAACAAATACTGTAAAGGTGTAATTTTCAGGCATTTTTCATATCATTTTTACGTTACTCCAAACCAGAAAACAGATTGCTTTCTATCTGACTGATATCTTCAATCGGTATGATTGTTGCATCTGCCATGATTACTGCTCTTCTGTACAGATCAATTCGCTTAACGATACCGGAATGCGTAACATATTCTCCTCCGGCTTTTCTCTCATCCTGTACGAAATAGGTAATATCCACTAACTGTTCTGTACCTATATTGGCTGAAATAATGTTTAGTTTCTCATTCAATTCTTCCAATACTTCATCACTGAGCACCCGTTTCTCATCTGTCCGTCTGGCAGTCTCACGAATCGCCGCCGCATGTCCTGTCAATGCCGCAAACGGCGCAAATTGTGCCGCCCGGTCATAGAGCGTCATCTGCGGATGCGTCTTTGAAACAGGGTGTTCCAAATGAATGATATCATCATATTTATGGTTGTTCTGCTCCTGCATATTATATATACCTCTTTATGCCTTATGTCCGCCGATCTGTGCATTTCTGTCTTTCGCCGTTGCCCCTTCCTGCAGGTTCATGCCCTTCAGGATCGCATTTTTTCCATATTTTTTCTTGATGTTGAGCATGGCTTCCTGCATGTGGCGTTCCCGTTCCAGATCCGCTTCCTCTTTCTCCCTTTGTTTTTTTACAGCCTCATAATCTGTAAAAAAATCAAGTTGCTCATACGCATCGTCATTCGTGACAGTATGTTCATCCACCAGTTTATTCGCGGTAATATTAATCCTCCGGATCAAAAGATCCTTGTCGACGATCCGGTCATACAGTTCCATTACCGCATCCATAAGCATCTGCGTCGATGAAGTCTGCCGCTTGAGATTGATCGTTCCATGTGCATGCTTTGGAACCTTTCGTCCATATCGATCCGTCGTAACCGCCCCTTTATATTTCTTTCTTCTCGCCAGGTCTGTCAGATTATCAATATCATAACCGATCGTAAGCACGATCTGATCTGTAACAAGTCCCTTATCCACCAGATCAAGCGACATAAGATCAGTCATTTCCTTTACAACCAGCCTTGTCTTATCAAAATCATACGGACAGTGCAGTACCTGTCCGGTGCAAATGCTATTCGTCTCCGGTTTATATGCCTTGATCTGCTCCATCGTGCAAGGCTCATATCCCCATGCATGATCGATCAGCAGCTCTGCATTAATGCCAAATAACTTATACAATAAATCTTCATTATATAATTCATTTGTCTTTCCGACCGAGCATCTCGCCACATCGCCCATCGTGTATAGCCCATATTCCGCTAATTTCTTCGCATATCCCTGACCGACACGCCAGAAATCCGTGATCGGCTTGTGACTCCAAAGCTTCCTGCGGTATGCCATTTCATCCAGCTCCGCAATCCGTACTCCGTCCTCATCCGGTTCGATATGCTTCGCCACGATATCCATCGCGATCTTACAAAGATACAGATTGGTTCCGATTCCTGCCGTCGCTGTGATTCCGGTCGTCTTTAACACATCCCGTATCATCATCATGGCTAGTTCTCTGGCTGTCATATGATAGACATTCAGATAGCTGGTCACATCCATAAATACCTCATCGACCGAATAAATATGAATATCCTCCGGCGCAATGTATTTCAAATAAATGTCGTAGATCCGTGTACTGTATTCCATATAAAGTGCCATGCACGGCGGAGCAATAATATAATCCAGCTGAAGAGCCGGATCTGCACTCAGCTTCGTGCTGTCATCCGATGCTCCGGTAAAATGATGATCCGGTATATTCCGTCTTCTTATATTATTTGCTTCCCGCACCTTCTGAACAACCTCAAATAATCTCGCCCTGCCCGGTATTCCATATGCCTTAAGTGATGGAGATACCGCAAGGCAGATCGTTTTCTCTGTCCGGCTCGGATCTGCCACTACTAGATTTGTGGTCAGGGGGTCTCTGTTCCGCTCTCTGCATTCTACAGAAGCATAGAAGGATTTCAGATCGATCGCTATATATGTTTTATTTTCTTCCATTTATCCATGCTCCTTCCGTATATTTTATCCACATCATCCAACGGTTGTTCTGCATTTTATTCCACGCTTCAATTATATGTAAAATGGTTGGTTTTCTCAATGGAAAAATACGGATACAAAGATAAAGTCCCACCTGTTTCCGGCGCTATGTCAGGGATATTATTGGAGCAAAAAAGTCCTATGGTCTGCCAACCGAATTGCACAATCACGCAACAGATCATAGGACTTTTTTGTTTCTAATCAAATTTCTTATATTTCATCTTTTTGCTGTAAGTATATATCTGTAATCACCCACTCCGGTTCTACGATATACTCCAGCTTACCATCATATTTCTTTACAACACGACGCATACTTTCTATTCCATATCCATGATATTCACTATCCTTCTTTGTTGTTTCAAAATCTCCTTTTGAAAGTGCTTTATATCTTGTACTATCATATGTATTCTTAATCTCAAAATGAATCATGTTCTCATAACCTGCAGCTTTGAACAAAACACACTTATCACCATTACTATGTAAACAGGCTTCCGCTGCATTTTCCAAACCATTCGAAAGCAGTCCGCTCAAGTCAACATCCTGGATCATTAATTTCCGTGGCAACTTACCTTCACAATGGAACTTAACATCTGAATAAACCTCTTTCGTAATAATTCCATTTATGATGGCATCCACCATATAATTTCCGGTATATAGCACATTTTTCTTCTTCAGATCCTCATCTTGTTCCGAAAGCTGTGCCAAGTAATCTTTTATTTCCTCCAAATCTCCTTTAGAAGCCAATTCTCTAAGAACCGCCCTATGATGTCTATTATCATGACGATATTGTCGCATATCATCATCCATCATTTCCATATTGGCATATAACGCCAACCGCAGACCATCGTTCTCTTCCTGAACTTCAATATTCTTTGTTTTCAGATCATTTTCTTTTTTCAAATGGTTGGAATATAGGAAAAAGGCGAGAATGCAGGATAGTGTAAGAACGGTTGAAACTGTCAGCAAAATATACAATCTACTTTTAATGATAATATCTCCATATACAGTAAATAATGGAATTATCATGATAATTGCGTATAAACCTATCATTGCTCCATTCAAAAGCAAACATTGAAATATTTGAATTTGGCAAACCAACCAATTCCTATTTACTATTTTTGTATAAACAACTGATATTGCAGCTAATACAGCAATTACAAATATACTTCCATAAACCACTATATTTTGTATGCTATGTATAAAATACCACCATACATTTCCATGAAGTAAAATTCCCATTATTCCATAGCAAAGTGTATCCACATAATTAACTAGAAGAATTGCCAACATAAATAGTAAAATTTTATTTTTTGCATTTCCGTTATACATTACACTTAATGCCGAACCAAATATAATAATTGAAATAATAAAGTCATCGTTTTTCAAACAAAACGAGAAAAATATCACCTCTGCAAATACTATCAAACATCCTATCCATAATCTTTTACTTCTGTAAATTTTTCCTTTTAGCATAATAGAAAAAATTATAAAAAATTTAATTATTTCAACTATATTTGTAATTATTATTAAATTCATTTTATCCCCATTTCATCTTTCTTTTACAAAATTCGAAATATTTCTCTTGACATTCATGCCTATTCGAACGTGGAATATTAAATAACTCCCCATTATTTAATTCAACAACTTTTTCTATCTTTTTAATGTAATTCATATTGACAATAACACTTTTACTAATTTTTAAATAATCGGTGTTTAATTCACTTTTCCAGTCCTTTAATGACTTTCTAATTAGCATCTTATCTGTTTTAATAATTCCTGATGCATTTTCTATTGTGATATATTCTAAATACGTATATACATGTTCTGCCTCTATTGCAATAATTTTATCTTTTCGGATATGCAAATTTCCCTGATCACTCTTAATACATAGAATTTCTTGATTATTTGCTTCCTGTTCAAAAAGTTTTAATTTTTCAATCAAGCAATTCTTATCATGCAAAAAACTAACTTTATCAACAAATCCTATCACATATCTTCCAAATGCTTCCTGCACAAGCTCGTCATGACTTGTCAGATAAATAATACTGCTTCCATACCTGTATCGTTCTAACTCTTTTCTAAGCCATAAGCCATCCCTGCCCGGCATTTCTATATCTAATATAAAGAGATCAATATCCCCCTCTATCTTATCAAGATTTTTCAATAAACTCTCCGCCGACCGGAATCCATATAATTTGACATCCGGAGATAAGCATTCTCTGCATATCAATCCCACATCTTCAATTACTTTTCTTTCATCATCACAAATGACGATATTCATCTTTTGCCCCTTTCCCTTCATACTTAAGTTATATAAAATAATAAATTGTTTTCTGTCTTTTTACAATAATAACTTTGTTGTTCGACATTCTTAGACAAAAATAGTCAAAAAAAATAGTCCAGGAATTCCTGAACTATTTTTCCAGTTGATGCCCCCACCAACTGACGCAGTCATACTTGCTAAAAATATATACCATAATAATTAATTATTATTTTAACACATCCCTACATTGCCTCTAAACGCAATGCCCCTTTTATATCTAAAATAATATATTATAGTCTTAAATTTTCCGTACCTTTTATATATTCTAATATTTCCCCCCTTTTTTCTCAGATAAAGTTTCTATTTCCCAATTCCTAAAAACTTCTTTATCCATTCTAAAAACCCGAGACTATACAACATGAATTTCCCCTTTCCCTTTAGGCGCCATCAGTTGTTTGTTTCGTACGATGGTTTCAGTTTAAAGGGATAAAGTGGTATTTTCTATTTATTTGTTCTGAACTGTCGTTTTTTGTTCTGTAGCAAAAAATCATGTATAAACAATGACTATATTTTGTTATTTTATCCTCTTTAGTAAAAATGTGTCTCGGATCATTCCTTACTGTTGCCTTGTACTGTGTATCTCCCGTATTTATCGGAAGTTCTGTTGCTCCTGCGTAAAGGTTCGATATTCCTGTTTTTATCTCACTTGAGAATTTTGTCAGTTTTGTTCGCTATGTCTACTACTCTCATAGCACGGCTGTTCTACTTGATTATGTTAAGAAAGTAAACGATAAAGAATCATCATTATAAAAAGGAAAATAACATTTACAACTGTAAATTCCAGAAAATATCTGCCCCTAAATGACCGATCCTCTTTTGCAACATATTTGAAGCTGATCAGGCTTGCCATTGATGCTATCAACGTTCCAAGGCCCCCGAGATTGGTTCCGATCACCAGCTCCCGAATATGGTCTGTGAATCCGGATAACAAAATCGCAGCAGGAACATTACTCATTACCTGACTTGCAATTACCGAAGTAACCACCTCCCGTCCGGTCAATATATCCGAAAGCAGTTGACTGAATGCCGGGATACGTCCAAGATTACCGATGAATATAAATAACGCGATAAAAATACATAACAGAGAATAATCAACCTGTGTCAGAATTTTCCGGTCACGCAGAAGCAAATATAAAAATACTAACGCGAAAGGCACACCATACGGAAGAATATGTGAAACCGCAAGCAGACTTATGACAAACAGAATAAGATATGCTGTAAATTTTTCAATCCATTCCGCATCCTTTTTCTCCCATTTTGAACCGGAAGCACCCAACGAATCCTTCTGTCTTTTCGTTGAAGCTTTATCTTCAACAGAATCTAAGCCTTTGTTCTGCTTTATTTCTGTCTGCCCATCATGACTTAACTTTCTTTTTCGAACCATGGATGCCAGACCGATCCATGCCATTAACAAAGCAAATGCGCAGACTGTATACGGCAGCATGATCTTTAAAAACTCCGCAATACCTATACCTGCTTTTCCATACAAATACAGATTCTGAGGATTACCAAGAGGTGTCAACATACTGCCAAGATTCGCCGCAATCGTCTGCATGACAATTACTTTTAGCATCCATTTGCTATCAGTGTCCGGGTTCAGTTTCTTCATTATTATAATTGCAAACGGCACAAATGTAATAAGTGATACATCATTTGTTATAAACATCGACATAAAGAAACACAGGCATACAAGGATTACCGTTACTCCTCCGATCCCATGCACCTTTGCTAACAGCCGTTCTGCTAATTTATCAAACACATCAATATTCCTCAAGCCGGCAACGATACTCATAAGGCAGAACAGGATCGCCAGTGTCCGGAAATCAATATACGAAATATATTCTCTGTCAGGGACTACAAAAAATACTGATATCACTGCCAGCACGACCGCGATCGATAACACGGTTTCCTTCTTTATAAAATATAAAATCTTTTTCATCCTTCTAATCCTCTTAACACATATTTTCTGCTTGCATTATTGTACTGCATTCACTTCCGCCCCACAACCTGTAATTCTACAATTTATGATCAAGTCTTCCTTATATTTTAGATGCTTTTTTACCGGAAATATTTTATACTCTACATATAAATATTTACAAAAGCGTTCCTGTCTTGATAGTATCAACAGGTTGAAGCTCATAATCTACACAAGCTGTACAAATATTAATAAGGGAGGGCATGCATATGAATCTCAAAGACAAAACACTCTGGCAGAGAAATGCTGCTGCGATCGGCGGCATGGTTTTATTTGCCGCTGGAATCAACTTCTTTATCGTCCCCGCCAGTCTGTATAACGGCGGTGTCCTTGGTATCAGCCAGATCATACGAACCTTACTGATCCAAGTATTTCCATCGCTTGCATCAGGAACCGATATCGCAGGTATTATCAACTTTATCTTAAATATACCTTTATTTATCATGGCATATATCTCAATCGGCAAAAGTTTCTTCAGCCGGACACTGGTCTGCCTGATCAGCCAGACGATATTCCTAAGTATATTTCCAATTCCGGCTACACCTCTGGTCAATGACAGCCTGACTGCCAGCATCATGGGTGGACTTCTCGCCGGTACAGGCATCGGTATCTCCTTACGCTCCGGCGGCTCCAGTGGCGGCATGGATATCGTCGGTATGTTCTTTACCAAGAAATACAAAAATTTCAGCGTGGGAAAGGTATCTTTGACAGTCAATGCTGTTGTCTACGGCATCTGTGCAATCCTTTTTGGTATCCCGACAGCCGTATACAGCATTATCTATTCCGCTGTCAGTACTCTGATGACTGACAAAGCACATACGCAGAATATCAATACCGAAGTCGTGATCTATACAAAAGAAGAACCGGAAGCCATCCTTGATTACATCGTAAACGAATTTCACCGGGATGCAACCTGGTGGGAGGCGCGTGGTGGTTATACCGAAGAAACAACTTATATGATCGTTACGATCCTTTCCAAATATGAATGTGTTCATCTCCGCCGTGGACTGAAAAATATCGATGAACATGCCTTTGTTGTTGTAAAAGAAGGTATGCATATTGGCGGAAAATACGAAAAGCATTTATAAAACCTGCATAAAACCTGTAATTTTCAGCATTTTTTTGCATATATAAATTGCATTTTTCAAAACACAATGGTATATTTATTCAGAAAAGAATGAAAGGAAGTAATGAAAATGAAACTTAAAAAATTTTTAGCAATTACGATGTCCGCAGCTCTGGCTATGGCTTCTCTGACAGCCTGCGGAAGCAAGAGCGATGACAGCAAAAAGTCATCCGACAAGAAGACAGCCAAAGTTATCGAGATCGATCTGACAGATGAGCAGTATGCTTTCGGTGTAGATAAGACTCAGCCGGAGTTACTGGATCAGGTAAATGCATTTATCAAGGATATGAATGCAGATGGTTCTTTTGAAGAGATCTGCAATCACTACTTCGGCGATGGCGAACCTGTTGCTGTTGAATCAGCTACATTAGACTCAAGCAAGGATCAGTTAGTTGTAGCAACAAACGCTGCATTCGAACCATTTGAGTATACAAAGGGTGAGAACTACTACGGAATCGATATGGAGATCGCTAAAGCACTTGCTGACAAGCTCGGTAAGGAGCTGGTTATCCAGAACATGGATTTCGATGCTGTATGTCTCTCCGTTGGTCAGCAGAAATGTGATATCGCTATGGCCGGTCTTACAATCAAGCCGGATCGTGAAGAATATGTAGCTTTCTCAGATTCTTACTACAAGGCTTCCCAGAAGCTGATCGTTCCATCAGACAACACAGAATTTGACGAATGTAAGACTGCCGATGATGTAAATGCAATCCTTAACGCTAAGGATTCAAGCAGCAAGATTGGTTTCCAGACAGGTACAACCGGACAGTTCTACTGCGAAGGTGATGATGACTGGGGATTCGCTGGTCTTAAGATGACATCTACCGGTTACAAGAACGGTTCTCTTGCAGTTCAGGATCTGTTAAATGGTAACTTAAATTATGTTATTATTGATTCTGCTCCTGCTGCTGCCATTACAAAATCATTAAATGCTATGCAGTAAAAATATGCTATAAGAATCACGCGTTTCTCGCGTGAAGAAAATATGTGGTAACAGGTAATTGTAAATTGCTAAAACAGTTCTGCTGATTCAGTATATCTATATTTTACAATTACCTGTTATCTGATAGATATTGAAAGGATATTTCATGGGAGACATTTCAAGTAAAATACAAAAGTTCATAGAAATATTCATTGATAACAGAGGATATGTAAAGGTTGTTGAAGGTCTGAAGAATACCGTTATCATCGCCATAACCGGTCTGATCATCGGTATTTTGATCGGAACCATCATTGCAACTGTCCGCGTCATTCCAAAATATAAACGACTGCCACGAGTTTTAGATGCAATCTGCAGCGTCTATGTCGGATTCTTCCGTGGAACTCCTATGGTCGTGCAGTTACTGCTGTTTTACTATGTTCTGCTCCCTATCGTAGGAGGTCATATGAGCGGTGTACAGGTGTCAATGCTTGTATTCGGTCTAAACAGTGGGGCTTATATTTCCGAAATCATGCGAAGCGGTATCCTTTCTGTTGATCCCGGACAGATGGAGGGTGGTCGTGCCATGGGACTTAGTTTTGCAACTACCATGCGCAAGATCGTGATCCCGCAGGCAGTCAAAAATATTCTACCTACTCTGGGAAATGAATTTATATCTTTGATCAAGGAAACATCTGTTGTAAGCTTTGTTGGTGCTACTGACTTATATGTAGCATTTAACTATATTGGTAGTAACAGCTACGAATTCATGATCCCATATCTGGTTATGGCACTGATCTACATTGTGATGGTGCTTCTGATCAGCCTTGGTATCAAACTTATGGAAAGGAGCCTGAGAAAGAGTGATAGACGTCATTAATCTTGAAAAACACTTTGGTGACAATGAGGTTTTACGAGGCATCAATGTCACGATCGATAAAGGCGATATAATGGTTGTAATCGGTCCATCAGGTTCTGGTAAGAGTACATTTCTTCGCTGTTTAAACTGTATGGAAGACCCTACCGGCGGTCAGATCATCTTCAATGGTGTCGATATTGCAGACCCAAAGGTTGATATCAACATCCACCGTCGTCATATGGGAATGGTATTCCAGCATTTTAATCTGTATAACAACAAAACCGTTATTCAGAATATCATGCTTGCTCCTGTACTGGTGCGTTGTCAGGATCTAAAAAAAGCAAAGCGTCATAATCGTATGCTTCCGCTTACGAACCTGTTCCGCAAGGAAAAGCAGGAGAAGATCAATATCACAACCACAAAGGCTCAGATCGTTGCCGAAGCAAGAGCAAAGGCTGAGGAGCTTTTGAAACGGATCGGCCTGGAAGATAAAGCAGATGTATATCCTTCTACTTTATCCGGTGGTCAGAAACAGCGAGTTGCCATTATCCGTGCACTTGCTATGAATCCGGATGTGATTTTATTCGATGAACCGACTTCTGCTCTTGATCCTGAAATGGTTGGAGAAGTTCTCGACCTGATGAAGGATCTTGCAAAAGAAGGAATGACCATGATCGTGGTTACTCATGAGATGGGCTTCGCCAAGGAGGTTGCCAATAAAGTCCTCTTCATCGATGAGGGGCAGATTCTTGAAACCGGAACGCCGGAAGAATTCTTTGGCAATCCGAAGAATCCTCGACTGAAGGATTTCCTTTCGAAGGTGCTTTGATTTTTAACGTAAATAATAAAAGAATGCATGACACCCTTTATTTCGCAAATTGTTTGCACAAATATAATGCAATAAAGCAGAAAAAATAATACAGGGAGCATATATACATTGTGAAGCAAACCTTTCTACACGTCGGTACTTAACGATTCACCGTCAGGTGAAGAGTTTAGAACCGCTACGTGTAGAATAGAACGCGAGTGTTTTGCGGAACAATGTTATATATGACCCCTGTATTATTTTTTGTTAACACTATTTCTTTAACGCTTCTTCCAAAGTATGCCAACCAAGGACTGCGCATTTTACACGGGCAGGCATATGGGAGATATCTTTTAAGGCGGAAGCTTCTTCGAGTTCATCGATTTCTTCATCGGTCGCTTCGCCCTGTATCATCTTTAAGAAAAGTTTTCCAAGCTTCAACGCTTCTTCCTCGGTCTTTCCGACGATCATGCCAAGCATGATATCAGCGGACGCCTGTGAGATCGCACAACCGTCTCCGACAAATGCTCCGTCTTCGATGATTCCGTTTTCTACTTTTAATTTCAACCAGATATCATCCCCACAGTTCGGGTTTACACCTTCCAGTACAATGTTCGCATCCGGAAGATCATGCTTGAACTCCGGTCGGATATTGTGTTCCGTCAGGATCTCATTATAAAAACTTCTATTCTCCATATCCCATTCTCCTTCTGACATTTGCAACACTCTCTACAAATGCATCGACTTCTTCTATCGTATTGTAGAACATAAAGCTGGCTCTTGTTGTATTATACACCTTCAGATAAGTAAGCAACGGCTGTGCACAATGGTGTCCGGCACGAACATCGATACCATCTGCTGCCATGATCTCACTGACATCATGTGGATGTACATTGTCGATCGTAAATGCCACAATACCGGTATGGTTTGCAGGATCTTCTGAGCCGATCACATGAACATGCGGAATCTTTGCAAGTCCTTCCATCGCATGTCGGGTCAGTTCCAGTTCTCTCTGCTCGATTGTCTCAAATCCAATCTTATTAATATATGAAATTGCGGCTGCAAGTCCGGCTGCACCGGCTGCATTTACAGTTCCTGCCTCGAACTTATGCGGAAGCTCAGCCCATACCGCTCCTTCTGTCGTTACGGACTGGATCATCTCGCCACCTGTCATAAATGGCGGCATCTCTTCCAGTAATGCTTCTTTTCCATATAACACGCCGATACCCATCGGTCCCATCAGCTTATGACCGGAAAATGCAAGAAAATCCGCATCCAGATCTTTGACATCGATCGGCATATGCGGTGCGCTCTGTGCCGCATCTACTACAATAACCGCGCCGACCGCATGTGCAAGCTTTGCGATCTTCTTGATCGGATTCACACAACCGAGAACATTGGATACCTGTCCGATCGCTACAAGCTTTGTCTTCTCATTGATTCCTGCTGCAAGTGTCTCATCTGTCAAAGTACCGTCCTTCTCACAGTTCAGATACCGGACCGTTGCACCTGTCATTCTCGCTGCCATCTGCCATGGGAGAATGTTGCTGTGATGCTCCATGATGCTGACTGCGATCTCATCTCCTGCTTTCAAATGACTGCATGCATAGCTGTATGCAACAAGGTTCAGACTCTCTGTTGTATTTCTTGTAAAGACGATTTCTTTTTCAGAATCTGCATGAATAAAATCACACACAACTTTTCTGGCATCTTCATATGCTTCTGTTGCTGCAAGGCTTAGCGGATAGAAGCCACGAAGCGGATTTGCATTGCTTTCTTCATAAAAACGCTTCTCTGCTTCAATTACAACTGCCGGCTTCTGTGCTGTAGCTGCATTGTCTATATAAATGGTTTTATTTGTCTGTAATAACGGAAAATCCTCTTTATAATTCTTCTCTATCATCTGCCATTGCCTCCGCAAGCTGTGCTTCTACCAGCTTCTGTGTCTGCTCGTCTCCTATGTGGCGATATAACATCTCGAATTTGCCGTGGGTCATGATATCCTCCGCAGTCCCCTTGTCGATGCCTCTTGATTCAAAATAAAATAATGTCTCCTCATCCAGTTCACCTATCGTTGCACCGTGAGAACCTTCTACATCCTCCTCTGCACAGAGAATGATCGGGATCGTCTTATTGATCACATCATCCCCAAGCAGTAGTACATTTTCTGTCTCTGCACCTGTGGATTCGGATGCACCGTTCTTGAAATCGATCGTTCCACGAAATACTTTCTCTGCTGCATCCTTTAAAGTTCCGTCCACCTGGATCTCACAATTCGTCTTCTTACCGAAGTGATTTATGATCAGGTTCACATCAATCTTCTGTGTCTTCTGTCCAAGATAACCGATCTCGACCTGTGTATCTGCTCCTGTACCCTTAAGATCTGTACGGATTCCGTTATAGAGATCACCTTTTCCGATAAAGATCTGAAGGATATCGAACTTTGCATTTTCATCGCAGACACAACCAATATCATTTAACAGAGTCTGTTCTTCATCCTGCATAAATACCTGTACCAGACGAACACGGCTGTCTTTCTTTGCCTGTATCATCGTACGATATGCCAGTGAACCTGCCTGCGCACTTTTCTTTGTAAATGTCTCAATTATGGTTGTATCCGTACCTTCTTCTGCCGTCAGATAACATGCACCTGCCGCAGATGTTGCTGTCGTTCCATCAACAGCCAGACGGATTGTTGCCTTCGCGTCTTTGTCCGAAGCAGTCAGAACTGTTTTTTCTGTCTGCGTATCTGCAAAGATCGGATCAGCCTCTCTTCCTGCTCCACTCTCAACTGTGACAAATTCTGCCGCATCCCCGGATATCAGGCTGTTTGTCTCTTTATCTTCAAATGTTTCCTCTACCGTCACCTTACATGGTGCTATCTCCGGATTCCATGAAACCTTTGTATCATTCATATGAAGCCAGTACCATGTTTTGGATGGAAGTTTATTAATATTGATCGTATTCTTGTCCATTGCTCATTTCCTCCTAACCTATACTGCCCTTCATTTCCAGACGGATCAGATTGTTCATTTCCAAAGCATATTCCAGCGGAAGCTCCTTTGATACGTTGTCCGCAAATCCACTGACGATACAAGCTCTGGCATCTTCCTCACTCATACCACGGGACATCAGATAGAATACCGCATCATCACTGATACTGCCGATCTGTGCCTCATGTCCTACATTTGCCTTTCTGGTACGGATATCCATCGCCGGGATCGTATCAGATCTTGAGATAGAATCCAGCATCAGCGACTGACAGGATACTGCTGCCTTGGCATTCTCTGCTTCCTTTGCTACTACAACGGAAGAACGGAAAGTACTGATACCTCCATCCTTTGAAATAGATCTTGTATTAATGTAGGAACTGGTATCCGGTGCACTGTGAACAACCTTTGCTCCGGTATCCAGATTCTGTCCTTTTCCGGCAAACGTGATACCGGTAAATTCCATCTTTGCGCCCTTTCCCTTAAGGATACTCATCGGATATAGGTAGGATACGTGGGATCCGAAGGAACCGGAAACCCATTCGATCGTTCCGCCTTCTTCTACAACTGCACGTTTTGTATTCAGGTTATACATATTCTTTGACCAGTTCTCGATCGTCGAATAACGAAGCTTCGCATTCTTACCGACAAATAATTCCACGCATCCGGCATGGAGATTTGCCACGTTATATTTTGGTGCAGAACAGCCTTCGATGAAATGAAGATCCGCGCCCTCATCCACGATGATAAGGGTATGTTCAAACTGTCCGGCTCCCGGTGCATTCAGACGGAAATAAGACTGCAACGGGATCTCTACCGATACTCCCTTTGGCACATATACAAAGGAACCGCCTGACCATACAGCACCATGAAGAGCTGCGAACTTGTGGTCATTCGGACGAACCAGCTTCATAAAATGCTTCCTTACCATATCTGCATATTCGCCATTTAATGCACTCTCCATATCAGTATATACAACGCCCTTTTCAGCTACCTCCTGACGGACATTGTGGTATACCAGCTCGGAATCATACTGTGCTCCGACACCTGCAAGAGATTTTCTCTCTGCCTGTGGGATGCCCAGTCGTTCAAATGTATTCTTGATATCTTCCGGCACATCAGACCATTTTGCTTTCATATTTGTATTTGGTCTGACATAGGTTACGATGTTGTCCATATTCAGACCTTCAATCGATGGTCCCCAGTCTGGTACTTCCATATTATTATAGATCTGCAGGGATTCCAGACGGAAGGTCTGCATCCATGCCGGATCATGTTTCTCTTTCGAAAGCTGCTCAACGATCTCTGGCGTCAGTCCTGCCTTGATCTTATAAGCATCTTTTTCATCATCTTTGAAGTCATATATATTTCTGTCTATGTCTTCTACATATGTTTTTTCTTTCATATCTATCGGATGCTCCTTTCAAAGACTACTGATTCTGCTCTGTCTTCTCATATTTTGCAAATCCATTCCGGTTGATCTCCTCTACCAGAGATGCATCACCGGTCTGTATGATCTTACCTTCTACCATAACGTGTGTATGATCAACAGATAAGGACTCCAGAATCTTCGTGCTATGGGTAATGATCAGAAGACTGCCCTTGCAATTCTTCTGGTATTCTTCGATACCGGCAGATACTGTTCTTACAGCATCAACGTCCAGACCGGAATCTGTCTCATCAAGGATTGCAAGTGAAGGCTTCAGCATCAGGAGCTGTAAGATCTCTGCCTTCTTTTTCTCACCACCGGAAAATCCGACATTCAGATCACGCTCTGCATAGGATGGATCCATCTGAAGGATCTCCATTGTACGCTCCAACTCTTTTTTGAAATCATATAAACGCTGTCTTTTTCCTGTCTTCTGCTCCAATGCATTTCTGATAAATGAACTTAAAGTCACACCCGGAACCTCTAATGGATTCTGGAAGGACAGGAAGATTCCTGCTTTCGCCCGCTCATTGACAGGCGCCTCTGTAATATTTTTACCCTGAAACCAGATCTCTCCGCTCTTTATGGTGTATCTTGGATTTCCCATGAGTGCATAGCCAAGTGTTGATTTACCTGTTCCGTTTGGTCCCATGAGAACGTGTGTCTCACCCTTTCCGATTGATAGATCTACACCGTGAAGGATCTGCTTCTCCTCTACATCTACATACAAATTCTTTACATTTAATAACTGTTTCTCTGACATATTCGTGCCTCCTGTATATTCATCTATTCTTTCACTGTTTGTCCGGCTTTTCCTGCCACATCGGCAAGTGTCATATTATCAAAATAATTATTGATCAGATCGGCAAGTCCTTGCCAGATCGGTAATGTATAACATAATTCCGACCGGTCACACGGTACTGAATCATCCTTCAGGCAGGATACCGGAGCAAGGGTTCCTTCGGTCAGTTTGAGGATCTCTCCCACACTGTATTCCTCTGGTTCTCTGGTCAGACGATAGCCACCTCCATGTCCGCTTGCCGCTTCGATCAGATGTGCTTTTGACAGCATCCGGGTGATACTTTCCAGATATTTCTGTGACAGCTCTTCGTGTTGTGATATTTCTTTTAATGGTATAAAACTGCCATCATGATTTACCGCCAGATAAACCATAACGCGTAATGCATACCGTCCTTTTGACGAGATGACCATAGTATTTCTCCCTCTTTCCAAATTATGCTACAAAGATAATATTCCTATTCACCTACCATGTCAATAGGTGAATAATATTTTTGTTGCTTTTTCGACTGTAAACCTTTAAACTGGAACAGTATGGCACGTATAGATAATTGCGTAAGCATTAGTTACTAATATGCATAAATGATTCTGACATTACCAACCAGTGGACGCTTCCGCTCGTTTCGTCCTGCAACGGTACTAAGATGCCACTTATGTGCCATCTACACCACAAGGGTGCGCTTTCGTTCTAAGCTCGTGCAAGCACTCACTAAGTACGAAATGTGAGGACCGGCGGACTCAAATGCCACTGTTTTGGTAAGTCAAACCATTCATGCTAGTTTATAAATCTGAATTACGCAATCATCTATATAATAAAGAAATAGATAGGGTTAGTTTATGAGTAATAAAAATACGAAAAGTTTTGGAAGCAGATGGGGGTTCATTCTGGCTTCTGTTGGTTCTGCCGTTGGTATGGCAAATGTCTGGGGATTTCCAAATAAATTGGGAAGTAATGGTGGCGGCGCATTTCTGCTGATCTACCTGCTTTTTATCTTTATATTCAGCTATGTGGCACTTCCGACCGAATTTGCGATCGGACGAAGAGCCGGAACAGGAACACTTGGTGCTTATAAATATGCATGGGAAACAAGAGGTAAAAAAGCCGGTACTGCAGGTGGACTGCTTGGCTGGCTTCCACTTGCAGGCTCCTTATGTATCGCGATCGGTTATGCGATCATCGTTTCGTATATTTTAAAAGCCTTCCTTGATTCTCTGATCGGAACTTTAATGCATGAAGATACAGCAGTCTGGTTTGAGTCATTTTCATCCAAACCGTTCTCCGTGATCCCGCTTCACATTATCGTGGTAGCCGGAACGCTTCTGACTCTGTTCTTCGGTGCACATAGTATAGAAAAGACAAATAAGATCATGATGCCGTTATTCTTCATCATTTTTCTGATCCTTGCAGTCCGTGTTGCTATGCTTCCGGGCGCAGCGGAAGGATATAAGTTCATGTTCGCACCGGACTGGTCAAAGCTTGCTGATCCTATGATCTGGATCTGGGCAATGGGACAGGCATTCTTCTCCCTGTCAGTTACGGGAAGCGGCATGATCGTCTATGGCGCTTATCTGTCAAAGGATGAAGATGTTGTCGGAGTTGCCAGACATACTGCAATCTTTGATACGATCGCTGCCGTTGTCGCAGCACTGGTCATTATCCCGGCATGTTTCTCTTATGGCGTTGATGTCGGGGCAGGTCCAAGCCTTCTCTTTGTTACCCTGCCGACCATCTTACAGAACATTCCGCTCGGACGGTTATTTGCAATTATCCTGTATATAGCAATGATCTTCGCCGGTGTAAGTTCCCTTCAGAATATGTTTGAAGCGGTTGCTGAATCACTCTTACACCAGTTTCCGAAGCTCAGCCGTACCGCAGTCCTGATCATCATCGGTGTGTTATGCCTTGGCTGTGGCATCGGTATGGAGACGATCTCCAAATGGGGACCTTGGATGGATATTGTTTCTATCTACATTATCCCGATCGGCGCAACCATCGGTGCTGTCTCATGGTTCTATGTCATGAAGAAGGATGAACTGCTCGAAGCTGTCAACTGCGGCAGCAAAAAGAATCGTGGCACACTCTGGTATTCCATCGGACGCTACCTCTATGTACCACTTGCCATTGTATTATGTGCAGTTGCGTTGTTTAAACATATATCGTTTTAAAATAAAATCCGCAATATATCAAAACATTGCGGATTTTATTTTATACCTTTATTTCTAAATATGTGATATAAAAACGGCGGGGAGTTTCCCCGCCTGTTCTTTTGGTTGGACCTGGGTCTTTCGACCAGCCCATAACTGTGACCTGTCACATTCTTTATTATAGCTCTACCACACTTCTTCTGCAATCTCTTTTACAAGACGAAGCTTATCCCACTGTTCTTTCTCGGTCAGCTTATTACCGATCTCACAGGATGCAAATCCACACTGTGGGCTGAGATACAATCTGTCAAGTGGAATATAATTTGCAGCCTCCTTTATACGGGCAATTACTTCTTCCTTATTTTCAAGCTTTGGTGATTTCGTTGTAATAAGACCAAGCACAACCTTCTTATCACCGGAAACCTTTGCAAGCGGAGCAAATCCGCCGGAACGTTCATCATCGAATTCCAGATAATACGCATTTACATTTTCCTCTCCGAACAGGATATCTGCCACAGGATCATAAGCACCACTGTTTGCATAAGTAGAATGGAAATTACCACGACATACATGTGTATTGATCGTCAGATCCTTTGGTGCATTTGCGATTACCTGATTATTGATATCCTTATGGATCTTCTGAATTTCCTTTAATCCATCCGCAGTTGTACCATATGCAAGATGTCCGCTCCTGTCTGCCATCATGCCCCAGGTACAGTCATCAAGCTGGATATTTCTGCATCCTGCATTGTACAGATCCTGGATCACTTTTCCATATGCATCTACAATATCCTTTACCAGATCTGCATCGGATGTGTAGTATTTCTCTGTCTCCACACGGTTGAATGGCATCGTAAACTGCGCAAGAAACTGAGCCGGAGATGGCATTGTCTGTTTTGCTACTGTATTCTCATCTTCAAACTGTTTTACGAACTTAAAATGCTCTACAAATGGATGCTCTTTGGATATACCGACTTTTCCGACCAGATAAGTATCATCAACCATAGCTGCTTCACCATGGAATGGAAGGCCTGTCTTTGTAGGTGTATGTCCGATTCCATCAAATCCCCACATAAAATCAAGATGCCAGGTTGCACGACGGAATTCACCATCTGTAATAACATGATAGCCTGATTCTTTTATCTTTGTTATAAGCTCTGTGATCGCTTCATCTTCTACTTTCTTTAATTCATCGTATGAGATATTTCCCTTATCAAACTGTCTTCTCGCCTTCTTTAATTTTGCAGGGCGAAGAAAGCTTCCTACATAATCATAACGAAATGGTGTCTGTAACTGACTCATTGCTTTATCCTCCATATAATTCAAATCATTTCCATAATAACCACTCTGCTTATTTTCCAGCCGTGATTTCCCGCTTATTATATGACAACGGACAAGATCTGTATAATACAAAAAGGATTCTGTTTGCCATAGTTTTAAACTATATCAAAACAAAATCCTTTTTGGTTTTATTTCAGCTTCTTTATATGTTCATCTATCTTATCTGTAACATCCGTCAGCATTTCCCCATCTCTGCCAAGTTCATTAAAGCGTCCCCGATGTTCCAGTTTTCGTCTGGGCGGTTCCGGACCCAGATATTTTTTCAGAACCTCCAAATATGTATTTCCCAGCCGGCTGATCATTCCTTTCTTATGTGTGATATATCCGATCCGCATATCACTCTCATCTGCAAGAGGAACTGCTATGATGTCTCTACCATTCAGTTTCTTATCGATCACACCGCTGCACACGGTATAGCCATTTAACCCGATCAGCAGGTTAAATAACGTAGCTCTGTCCCGGACACGGATATTCCGTTTCCGCTCAAAAGATGAGAAAATCTCTTCTGAAAAATAAAAGGAATTATGCTCTCCCTGTTCAAATGAGAGATATGGATAGTCCTCAAGTTCTTCATTTGTTATGACCGTCTTGTCGGCAAGTGGATGTTTTCTGCTGATAAATACATGCGGTCTGGCTACAAACAGCAAATGAAATTCCAGATCATGCGAACGCAGGAGCTTACGCAATACTGCTTCATTAAAATCATTCAGGAATAAGATTCCGATCTCACTTCTCATCCTTGCTACATCTTCGATGATCTCATAAGTCTGTGTCTCCCGTATACTGAAATCATATTCATCCTGTCCATACTGCTTGACCAGATCTACAAACGCATTAACGGCAAATGAATAATGCTGGGTTGATACACAGAACTGTTTCTTGCCACCATCATTTCCCTTATATTTGTCTTCTAAAATAGCCGCCTGCTCTAAAACCTGTCTTGCATATCCTAAGAATATCTCTCCTTCCTTTGAAAGACTGATACCCTTATTCGTCCGGTTGAAAATGACGATATTCATTTCCTTTTCCAGTTCATGGATCGCATTTGTCAGACTTGGCTGCGAAATATACAGCTTATTTGCTGCTTCCGTGATCGTTCCAGTATCCGCTACTGTTATCACATATTTTAACTGTTGTAATGTCATTGCCGGCACTCCTTATTATTAACTTATCTGAAGTCCACCTTTACTTCCACACCATCATCTGCATTTTTCATCTCACAGGTAAATCCATGGCGATCCATGATGGTTTTGACGATGGATAAGCCAAGCCCGGTTCCTTTGTGTCCATGTCTGCTGTTATCCCCTTTGACAAATGGATTCCAGATACTCTTTAAAACATCTTCCGGAATCGGCTTGCTTGTATTCTGAATGGAAAGGCTCTCATTGCTCATCTGAACTGTGATCTTTCCATCCTTTGTAACATACTTAACCGCATTATCCATCATATTCATAACTGCCTGATACATCAGAGTCTCGTCTGCATCGATCTGGCAGCTTCCCTGAATGTCAAGCCTGATATTTTTAGTTTTAATTGTTTCCGCATATACCTCTGCTGCCGTATTTATGATGCTTCCAATATCAACTTTAGTCTTATGAAGCTCTGTATTTACATCCTCTGCCTTTGCCATATCAAGGATGGATGCAACCTGTTCATTCATTGCCTTTACTTCATTTAATATCCCTTCCATATAATACTGGTTCTTCTCAGGATTCTTTCCTGATTTCAGATTCTCGGCATACAGAGAAATAACGGCAAGCGGGCTTTTGAGATCATGCGCCATCGCATTTGAAGTTGTTCGTCTGTACTGCTCCATATCATACGCTGATTTATAAGATCTGTACATTATATATGCGATCACAAGTGAGATCAATGCACTTCCAAGCACTACTCCAAGCCATGTGTAAATGATCATATGTCCCATCAATGACTTTGCAATATTATAATGATAATCTATGACCGCAAAAGCAGTATTATCATTGTTGATAGGAAATGCATAGACTGTATGTGTGCCGTATGCACATTTTTCTATATCTTCCACATATTCCCAATTGGAATTATTCTGATAATCATTCACGATATCATCCGTACCTGTATACCGATCAACCTTTAACGATGTTGGTATACAGCCAACGACTCCATGCGGAATGGTAAATTCCGAACTCTGATCCAGCTTCACATAACCATCCGGTATCTCTGATACCGTTCTTTCCTGTTCCTCCCCATCTGCAAAACAGGTATAGGAAGCCGGATAAAACTGCATTCCTGACACATAGACCTCATTCATTTTATCGAATGAAAAATCCGCAGACATATCCTTCATTTCAGGAACAGCAGTTCCAAATATATCATTATCACAATACAACATATATTTGTTCTCAGATGTATCATTGATCTGAAGAAATACCTTATCCTTCTGATCCGTGATCTCGGTCAGATTACCGGCATCGTCCTTCTGATACAGATGAATAAATCCCTGCATACTGACCACCTCGCTGTCATTTAACACAGCCATTGACAGATTATTCAAATATATCATATTTCCAATATAATGATTATACGGTGTCTGGAACTCGTACTCTGCGTCTTTCTGTTCTTCAAGCTCCGTCTGATAAATATCCCAGTATTTCACGCCTGCCTGACGGATCGTCTTTTCTGCTGCCTGCACATTGCTCGATATATTATTCTGAAATGTCAGGTTTAAAAATGCTGTAATGATACCCCCAAGTATCGATGTTACAATAATAAACGGAATAAAAATCTTTAAAAAGAAGGAATAAAACTTCTTCTTTTTTCCATAATATTTCTTTTCTTTTTTCTTCATATAATAGTCCACCTCTCTGATCTGATTACTCCATCCGATATCCTTTTGCAAATACAGTCTTTACCAGTTTACCGCTGTCACCAAGTGCTTTGCGAAGCTTCTTTACATGGTTGTCAACCACACGGTCACCACCATCGTAATCATACCCCCATAACCGGACAAGCATATCATCCCTTGTCACGATCATGCCCTTATGCTCCATCAGGTATTTGAGCATCGCATATTCTTTTGGTGCAAGCCGGACCTCTTCTCCTGCTGCCTCAACAAGCAGTCTGTCCGGATACATCTTGATGTCTCCCACCTGGATCACCTGATTCTTCGTCCACAAGCCTTTCGACCTACGCAAAAATGACTGGATCTTCGCCTGAAGCTCTGCCATGGAAAATGGTTTCACAACGTAATCATCACAACCGAGATCGTACCCATAAAGCCGGTCTTCTTCTCTGCCTCTGGCGGTCAGAAAAATGATCGGAACGTAACTCTTTGCCCGGATGGCTCTGCATATCTCAAATCCATCTGCCCCCGGCAGCATCACATCTAAAAGTGCCAGATCATATTCATGTTCGTACACCAGAGCAAGTGCCTCGTCTCCGTCCGCCGCCCAGGTAAATGTGATCTCACTCTCTTTCATGTAATCCATGATGCCCTCTGCAATTCCTGCTTCATCTTCTACCAGTAAAATGTTGTAACTCATAGCGCTCCCCATTTCCAGAATTCATTTTTTAATCTCTCGATATCTTAGATTCTGAACCTATCATACATGGCAATTATATCCTATTTGTATCCTGTTGTACACAAATGTAAGTTTTCAAAACGAAAAGAACGTCCTTCTGCCTGGTATCAATGCCCATTATATAACTCGTTACGATTTCTGTTTGTTGCACATAACTTATTCGTAAATACTCCTGTGCTAACTCGCCTGCGGCTGAGCGGAGCACTTAGTGAAGACGAGCGTTAACACGAAGTCTGAGGTTAGTGCGTGCCATGTAAGTACACTTAGTGAAAACAAGCATTAGCGTAGTTTGAGCTTAGTGTAGCTTACTCTGATCTGGTTATGTGCACCGCACAACGAAATCTCACTGATGTTATATTAATGAACATTGATACCAGGCAGAAGGACGTTCTTTTTATTTTTTCTTCTTATTATTTTGCTACTACAAATTCTGTTTCATCCAGATCTTCGGAAGCTAAGATATCAAGCAAACGAAACGCTGGTCCGGTTGGGTGTGTTCTGCCACACTCCCATGCCTCTACTGTTTTCTTCGAAACACCCATATAAGATGCAAAAACTCCCTGTGTCATTCCTGCCCGCATCCTGATCTCACGAATTTCTGTATTTGAATATTCTTTCACTGGCATTATCATATATGTTTTTACGCGAGCTTTTCCCTGTCCTTTTTCATACTCTATTGCTTCTTCCAATCCCTGTTTTAAATCATCAAATAATGAACCCATAGAAATCATCTCCTATTCTTTGCCGTTTCCTCTTTCAAAGATTTTACCAACTTCTTAAGTACATTTTTTTCTTCATTTGTCAGATTTTCCTGACTTTTCTTTTCAAATGCAGTTATTAGATAGGTAACTTCATATTCTGCAAAATCCGTATAACATACACGAACACTACCACTCTTTCCTCTATTTTCTAATGGGAACCGTACCTTACGTATTCCACCAGTTCCTTCCATTACCGGTCCTGATTCTGGATTTTTTAATAGCATAATTTGCAATGCTCGTAACTCATCTTCCCCAAGCCCTATTTCTTTCCACCGTTTTGTAAATAATGGTATTTCAATAAATGTTCTTATCATTCGCTAATTCATCCCTCCTTTTTTCTAAATAGTATACCCTATTTTGTAGGGTGTCAATCTTTTTATTTAATCTGTTTTGTCTAATATCCTATTTTACACGATCACAAATTATTCAAAATAAAAGGAGCATCCCTTTACCGAATATATATCCAGTAAAGAGATGCTCTATTATTTTATAAAATCTCATCCAAATAGTCTAATAGCTCCGGTAATGTCTTTCTTCCAAATGCTACATGTTCATCGTTCACAACAAGGCATGGTACGCTCATAACCTTATAGCGTTTCTGATAAGATGGATATAGCATCACATCGTAAATCTCTGCTGTAACCTGTGGATTTTCTGCGGCTATTTTCTGTGCTGCGATGACAAGATCGGGGCACATGGAACAGGCAAGTGTTACAAGAATCTTGATATGAAGCGGCTTTTTGATCGCATGAATACGCTCCATAATCTGTGCATCCACTTCTTGTCCCGGTCCGGCAGCATTATACAATCCAATCACAAAAGAAGTGAATTCATGTCCACCCGGTACACCATGGAAGCCAAGCCCGGTATCACTTCCGTCTTCTCCCAAAATCCTGACAAATGGTCGTTCGTTTGCCGGAACAGAATCCCCGTCTGCCCCTTCCTCTGCTACGATTACACTGAGCTTTTCGGTTCGTCTGCTCATAGCTTCCATATATTGTTTTAGCTGCACTGACTCCTGCTTCTGATTCAGATATAATTTCAGGATCAGCGGATGCGCCATGCGGTCAAAGACCTCATCTAACTGCTTTTCCGTCTCTTCATCAAAGAACTCGTCCGACAATGAATCTTCTGCTTCCGGCTGTTTCTGTTGTCCCGTTTTATGCATTTCATATCCGGTATTTTCAGCGACCACAGGCTGCATTCCTTCACGCTTTTTCTCCTGTGTAACATTCTTCTCCTTTGATTGTTTATTTTCCCGCAAATTCCGTGATGGCTTTGCTCCATTCTTTTTCTGCATGGCTGCCACATACCGTTCAAGCTCTGTCGCTGCAACTGCACCATCACCGACTGCCGTCACTACCTGACGAAGATTTTTCTGGCAGACATCGCCAGCCGCATAAACACCCGATATACTGGTCTGTCTGGAAGCATCCGTAATTACATATCCCTTTTCATCAATCTCTGCTTTTCCCTGTAGCAACGAAGTCTCCGGCTCGTATCCGGCAAATACGAAAATACCAAACGTATCTCCTTTTGGCGCATGATATACACTTTCTTCTCCTGTTTTCACATTTTTATACACCAGTGTTGTCAGGACATCTTCACCCTCCGCGCGGACGATCTCAGTACTGGTAAGCACCGTAATTTTTTCATTTGCTCTGGCTTTATCCGCCGATGACTTAGGGCAGGAAAAATCTTCGCCCCGGATCAATATCGTCACATGGCTGGCATACTTGGTAAGGAATACACTTTCCTCCGCAGCAGCATAACCGCCACCCACAACAAATATTTCCTTGCCGGTGAAGAACTCTCCATCACAAGTTGCGCAATAAGCTACGCCCCGTCCTTTAAACCGTTTCTCCCCCTCAAATCCGATCATTCTCGGATGTGCTCCGGTTGCGAGCAGAATTCCATAACAGGAAAAGTCGCCCTTATTTGTATGCACGATTTTATATTCTCCATCTACATCCAGCTTTTCAACCTCTGCCATCAGGAATTCTGCACCAAAATTCTTTGCCTGTCTGTACATAGCAGCGGTCAGGGATTTTCCATCTGTTTTCTCTATTCCCGGATAGTTCACCACCTCTTCTGTGATCGTGATCTGTCCACCAATCTTCTCTTTCTCGACAACAAGCACCCGGTAACAGGCTCTCGCCAGATAAATAGCTGCTGTAAGCCCCGCCGGTCCCGCGCCTGCAATCATCACATCATACATATTTTCATTCTTCATTCTTACAATCTCCCTACAAGATCCAGACTTGGACGCAGTGTAGCTTCTCCCGGCTGCCATTTGGCAGGGCAGACCTCGTCTCCATGCTCCGCAACAAACTGGCATGCCTGCAATTTACGAAACAGTTCATCTGCATTTCGCCCGACATTGCCTGCACTGACTTCATAGGAAACAATTCGCCCTTCCGGGTTGATGATGAAGCTGCCACGTTCAGCCATCCCATCTGATTCGATCATCACTTCAAAATCTTCACATAATTCATGATTTGGATCTGCCAACATCGGAAACGTGATCTTTCCAATCTTTTCCGATGTATCATGCCATGCCTTATGCACAAAATGCGTATCTGTTGATATGGAATAAACCTCACAGCCGGCAGCTTTAAAATCCTTATATTTATCCTGCAGATCTGACAGCTCCGTCGGGCAGACAAATGTAAAATCTGCGGGATAGAAGAAAAATACACTCCATCCGCCTAATATGTCGTCCCTGGTTACCGTTTTAAATTCACCATTTTGATATGCATGCACAAAAAAATCGCTTACTTCTCTGTTAATCATCGACATTGTTTAATCTCCTTTATCAAACATTATTTCTGATTAATATTACCTGTAAGCGATTTTTTATACTGTTAAACCTTCTTCACATCTTCTGCAATCTGTTCTGCTGTCAGATGATTTTCTTTTAATACTTCATTTACATCGTAGCGGTCATAGAAGAATTTCTTTAAACCGTAATTCAGAACCTTCATATCAGAATCACCATAGAAGCCGGCGATTCTCTGACCGAAGCCACCTTCCAGATAACCATCCTCTAATGTAATTACGATATCATGATCTTTCTTCAGATCATTCAGAAGTTCTTCATCCATACCGGAAACATACAGTGGGTTAATGATGGTTGGCGCAACTCCTGTCTGCTCCTCGATCAGTGCTGCCGCATCTGTTCCAAGCTGATAGAAAGTACCTGCACCGATAACGGCAATCTTGCTTCCCTTTTTAGTTACTTCGTATTTATTTAACTGACTGAAATTCTTTGTTACAGCCTTTCCGTCCGATACCATCGCAGCTCCCGGAAGCTTGATTGCAACCGGATGCTCTGTCTGCTCCACGCTCCAGTCAAGCATTGCCAGATATTCCTCTTTGGTTGTCGGTGCCAGATACACAAGCCCCGGAATACTTGTAAGCATCGGAATATCCTGTAATCCAAGATGTGTCACATCATTCATTCCATATACAGATCCCGCAAATACAACGATCGTTGCAGGGTTGTTATTGATACACAGATCCTGTGTCAACTGATCATATGTCCGCTGGATAAATGAACTGTATACACCATATACAGGCTTGCCGCCATTTGCCGCAATACCGGATGCCAGTGCAACCGCTGTCTCCTCTGCGATACCTACATCAATAAACTGGCTGCCCGCTTCTTTTCTCTTATCCTCTGTAAATCCCATAACGGTAGGTGTTGCCGATGTGATCGTAACTACAGATGGATCTTCCTTCATTTTCTTTAAGAGATAATCTCTGGTTACGTCGGAATAATCTTCTCCGTCAAATTCCATCAAAGGCTTTCCTGTTTCAAGGTCAAATGGCATACACCAATGCCACTGTTCCTTATTCTGTTCTGCCGGTGCATAGCCTTTTCCTTTTAAAGTTTTAATATGCACGACAACCGGTTTCTTACTGTCTTTTACAGATTCAAATGCTGCGATCAATGCAGCAATATCATTTCCTTTATCTACATATACATAATCAAGTCCCATCGCACGGAACAGATTACATTCTGCCTGCCCATTTGTCTCACGAAGCAGTTTCAGATTCTGATACAAACCACCATGATTCTCAGCGATCGACATGTCATTATCATTTACAACAATGATCAGATTGCCACCAAGCTCAGCCGCATAGTCAAGACCTTCCAATGCCTCGCCACCGCTTAATGAACCATCACCGATCACAGCGATCACGTTGCCGTCTTCCTTTTTCAGATCTCTGGCTTTCGCAAGGCCACAGGCAAGACTGACAGATGTAGATGTATGTCCGATCTCAAAGAAATCATACTCACTTTCTTTTGGATTTGTATATCCGGATACATCATCGTAATGTTCTTCGTAGAGATAAGCATCCTTTCTGCCTGTCAGCATCTTATGCGGATAGCTCTGGTGGGATACATCATATACGATCTTGTCCTTTGGTGACTCAAATACATAATGCATCGCAATCGTTGCTTCTACCATACCAAAATTCGGGCCAAAGTGTCCGCCATGCTTACTTGCCCGGACAAGCAGTGCCTGCCGCATCTCTGCTGCCATCGCCGTCATCTCTTCTATATTCAATTTTTTTACATCTTCAGGTCCGTTAATCTGTTCAATATACATAATTTCTAACAATCCTCCTTATCCCATGACAATACGCCGGTCTGTACCGCTTTCTCATAGCGCGATACCTTATAGGCAAGCCGCTTCATGGTCTCCTCGATCTGTTCTTTCTGTTCCTGCAATGCGTCATATTGTTCCTGCAATAGCTGTCGTCTTGCTTCAAACGTCGTATCTCCCATCTGATACAGTTTCACATATTCAATCAATGCCTCGATCGGAACGCCTGCATTCCGCATACAAACTGCATTTTCTACCCAGCCGAGATCCGATTCCTGATAATCTCTGATTCCACTCGGAGTTCTTGTAACCGGTGGAATCAGTCCTACACGCTCATAATACCGAAGGGTATCCTGTGAGATACCAAATTTCTCACTTACTTCCTTGATCGTCATCTGCGCCACCATCCTTCATTTGGTTTTTCCTTACTATAGCACTTGGAGTTCACTCAAAGTCAAGATATTTTTTGCCAGTCTATAGATGAAATGTTTATTGTGATATATGCCACTGCCGCCTGTATAGCCTGCAGAATACGCTACGCTTTCTACTCGTCACACGCGCCTATCCGCTCATGCTCCTGTGCAACTCGCCCTTCGGGCTCAGACAGGCACCCGCATTCGCTGCCAGCGTGTTCCTCATTACGAAATGCTCGCTATGATTCTGCAGGCTATACAGGCGGCAGTGGCATATATCACAATAAACAATACACATTATTTAATAAATTCTGCCGTCAACACCATGATTTTTTCCAGATTCTTCAGATTCTTCCATACATCGGCTGTCTCTAAGGAATGATTTGCTTTCTCTATCACATGAACCGGAATCCCTGCTTTTTGACAACGATCTGTAATTACAGCGGTGCTCTCCACCCACGGATCAGCCGTTCCCGTAAATGCTATCGCTCTCCCCGACAGATCAGATGCGCAATTGTCAAATGTCGCCTCAAGCGGAGTATACAGCACATGCCTGCATGGTATCTTATGTCGTTCTGCGTAAGTAGTCGCAATGATCGTTCCTACACTTTTTGATAAGAATAAAATGCTGTCATACCCGGAAAAATCTATATCTTTTAATATTTCCTCTGTCTGTCCGTACAGGTCTTCAAATGCTGCCTGCATTTTTACCGGATCGCCTTTGACGTTTCCGATCCGATTCACATATTCTACGTTCTTATATTCTTTATATCCTACGGATTCTGCTACGCGCCTGCCATAATATAACAGTGGCTTGTCGCAGTGATAGCCGATTCCCGGAAAACATACTACCAGCTTCATCTTCATACCTCCTGACGGAGTTATTATAACACAAAAAACTGTGGTGGGAGGATATCTGTATATCTTCCCATCCACAGTTTTTCAATGAATATTATTTTTACGATTTAGATTTATTATTTATTTTACGTTTATTGTTTTTTATTTGAATATTATTTTATGCTTCCTTTTCAGCAGTCTTCTCATGCTTCATAAGAACAAGTTTTCTGATACATGTAATTGCTACAATGATACCAAGTACGATAAGGAATACTGCAACAATGAGCTGAAGTCCTTCAACAAGGAATGTACCGGTTCCGGCCTGGAACTTCTGGATATTTCCGATTACGTTGAGAACGATAGCTGTAAATGTTACAGCAAGCATTATAAGCATTGGTGGATAAAGCATTGCATGCTTTCTGCTTGTTGCCTTGAGGAATACTGCTACACCAATCAGTACAAGTGCTGCAAGCATCTGGTTTGCTGATCCGAAGAGTGGCCATACATTTGAATATCCACCCTTGCAGAGAAGGTAACCAAAGAACAATGTTATAACTGTAGCTAAATACTTATTTGTAAGAATCTTCTGCCATACAGGCATCTGAGATGGATCTGTAGTATCTCCCATGAACAGCTCCTGGAATGACATACGTCCGATACGTGCGACTGAATCAAGTGATGTAAGAGCAAGTGCTGATACACACATGGTCATGAATACATTCGCTACTGAATTTGGAAGTCCGAACTTCTCAAGGAAACCTGCGATACCCTGTGAGAAGATCTGGAATGGTGTAAGTCCTTCCGGTGCTTTTCCTCCAACTGCTACTGCACCAACTACGATCAATGAGATAACACCGAGGAGTGTCTCAAGGATCATTGCGCCATAACCTACAAATAACATATCTTTTTCATTTCTGATCGTCTTTGATGATGTTCCTGATGAAACAAGGCTGTGGAAACCGGAAACCGCACCACAGGCGATTGTTACAAACAGTGTTGGGAACAGATAACTCTTAGCACCTGTTGACGATACAACTGTGAAACCATTGAAAGCGTTCAGTCCCATATCCGGATGTCCAACCAGAACACCGACAAATGCTCCAACCAACATACCAACAAGCATGAATGTTGTCATGTAATCTCTTGGCTGCATAAGTAACCACATAGGAAGTACGGATGCAAGGAACAGATATGCCATGATAACGTAGTTCCACTGGTTACCGTTTAAGTACCAAGGAAGCTTCATACCTACTGCAAACATTGCAACGATGAGGACGATAGCTACGATTGCTTTCACCCACTCCTTCATATTCTTGCAAGTCTTCATAACAACACCGAGCACCATAGCGACAACAATGAATAACATAGATACTGTAGCGGCTGCTGCGCCGTTAAAGTTCTTTGTTACTGCTCCGTCAGCACCTGTTGTAAATCCGTTAAATGTTGATGAAACCATAGATGTAAAGGCTGCAATAACAAGAAGTGTAAAGAGCCAGCAGAACAGTGAGAAGAATCTTCTTCCTGCCTTGCCTATGTACTTCTCAATAACAAGTCCGATGGACTTACCCTCATTTTTAACGGATGCATACAGAGAACCGAAATCCTGTACTGCACCGAAGAATACGCCTCCGACAAGCAGCCAGAGTAAAACCGGTACCCATCCAAACATTGCCGCAATGATTGGTCCCTGTACAGGTCCCGCACCTGCGATGGATGAAAACTGATGTGCAAATACTGTAAGCTTTGATGATGGTACATAATCCTTTCCATCTTCATTTGCAACGGCCGGGGTCTTTGCATTTGCATCTATGCCCCATTTCTTAGCAAGCCATCTTCCGTAACCTAAATAGCCAGCTCCTAAAACTACTACTGCGATAAGAATAATTACCAAACTATTCATATCATTCTCCTTCCTTCCGCCATGTGGCAGATACTTGATTATAGTATGTTCACAAAGAGTTTATACAAAAACATATCTTTTATAGGACAACCTTTCCTATAAATTAAAAAAAGCTTTCGTCTTCATGTAATTTCATAAAGACGAAAGCCTTTAAACTTCCGCGTTACCACTTTATTTGCCATTCAAAAAAATGACCACTCAACCTCATCTCATAAGCTCACACTGTAGAAATAAGTTTCTTTGTAACGGTAGAAAACCGGTGACACCTAATGTCCATATCTGGAATTCAGTGCACTGCTCGCAGAGGATAATCACTAAAAACATACACCGTCTCACACCACCCGGCGGCTCTCTGAAATACTCCTTTTTTAATGATCGTATTCTGTTCGTTGCATTTGCTCTTTGTTAACTGCTAATTTAGCACTCTGTTTTTTTGTTGTCAAGAGCGATTTTAAATTTTTTTGACTTTTTCTGAATGATTTTTCCCTATTCTTTACCATCCCAACAATAAGTACACAGCTTGCACTTATCGATTCCAACGGATTCCAGCATATCGTCCAAGCGATTGAAACGCAATGATGTAAAGTTCAGTTCCTTACGGATCTCCTCAACCATTGTTTCGTATTTCTCAGATTCCGGATCTGCATACTCCTGTAATACCTCATCGGTTACATTTCCATTCTCCAGACGATCGATCACACGACGGGTGATCAGATCCATTTCTGATGATGAACGAGAGAAATTCAGATATTTACATCCATATAATAACGGAGGGCATGCCGGACGGATATGTACTTCCTTCGCACCACTCTCATATAAGAATTCAGTTGTTTCACGAAGCTGGGTTCCTCGTACGATCGAGTCATCGATCAGAAGAAGGCTCTTATCACGGATCAGTTCATCCACTGCTAACAGCTTCATCTTAGCGATCAGATTTCTCTTACTCTGGATCGTTGGCATGAAGGAACGTGGCCAGGTCGGTGTATATTTGATAAATGGTCTGGAAAATGGGATTCCGGATTCATTTGCATAGCCGATTGCATGAGCAATACCGGAATCCGGTACCCCGGCTACAATATCCGGCTTTACGTTATCACGCTTCGCCATTGCCTTACCACAATTATACCGCATCTGCTCTACACTTGTGCCCTCATAGGAACTGGATGGATAACCATAATATACCCAGAGGAAGGTACAGATCTTCATTTCTTTATTCGGATTGACCAGCGTGATACAGTTCTTGTCTGTCACGACAGCGATCTCTCCCGGTCCAAGTTCCTTATAGTCCTTATATCCAAGATTTTTATATGCAAAATTCTCAAAGGTTATACAATAGGCATCTTCTTTCTTACCGATAACAACCGGTGTTCTGCCGTATTTGTCACGGGCTGCATAGATTCCCGCCTGATTCATCAACAGAATGGATACAGAACCATCGATAGAATCAAGCGCAAACTGAATTCCTTCGATCAGATTTTCCTTCTGATTGATCAGTGCTGCGATCAACTCCGTTGCATTGATATCGCCGCCGCTCATTTCTAAGAAGTGAGAATGTCCATTCTCGAACAGCTTCTTTGTAAGTTCACCTATGTTATTAATCTTACTGACTGTTGTAAGTGCATAAGTGCCATGATGAGAACGTACGATCAATGGCTGCGGTTCGTAATCGGAGATACATCCGATTCCCATATGACCACTCATTTCCTGAACATCTTTGTCAAATTTTGTACGAAATGGTGCATTCTCAATATTGTGGATCGCACGATTAAATCCGTCTTCTCCGTATACTGCCATTCCGCCTCGTCTTGTTCCCAGATGTGAATGGTAGTCGATACCAAAGAACAAATCAAATACACAATCCTGCTTTGATGCTACGCCAAAAAATCCGCCCATTGCCTTTTCCTCTCTTTTCTAAAACTCTCATGACATTCCTCAACAAATGCTTCCATAACGAGATGTATCCATATATATTCTTTATTTCACAGAACACTTGCGTTCTATTTTTACGCAACGGTACTAAGCTCTCTGCTAATCGCAGATCGCTAAGGACCGGCGTAAAAAGAGGTCTGTTACATAAAAATATATATGTCTACATCTCTGTTTTCTAGTACAATCTCATATCTCTTTGTCAATTCATATCAATATTTTCTTCAGTGATAATTCTTCGTTTTTAATAGAAAAACTTACTAAATTTCTGATTATCTTTTCATAAGTTGGTAAATGCCGATATATCCCGTATTTTAGGGCTTTATCGGTATTTTCTTTTTGGAAGATACCTTGCATAAGCTGGCATTTACCAGCATGAAAATGCAACCAAAAGTAGTAAATGAGTAGTAAATATAAGCTCCGATATTAACAAGCCAGTCTTTCCAGTTCTGCTTTTGCAGATTGAAATGTACCGTGTGCATAATAGCCAAGTGTCATGGTTATGTTAGCGTGTCCCATAAGATATTGCAGGGTGTTTGGGTTCATTCCTCTGTTTGCCATATTCGTACAGTAAGTATGTCGGAATGAATGTGGTGTGATGTTCGGTAACTTGTCCGTGTGATACTTGTTATACTTCTTAATTAGTCCTCGCACCATGCCCTCATAGTTTCCTGCAACTTTAGGTAAGCCCTCACGGTTCAAGAATAGGAAATTGCTATAACCACCTACAATCAACGGTTGTGCCTTTCCTCTGTTCTTTAGTATTCTTTGGATTGCTTGATAAGCCCGTTCTGTCAATGGAAGTTCTCGTTTTCCGTTTTTGGTCTTTGGCGTTTCAATATAGTAGCCGATTTCGCTGTCTTTCAATAACTGGTGGTCTATATTGAGTATTCTGTTCTGCATATCAATATGCGTCGTTAGTCCGCAAAATTCAGAAATACGAAGTCCCGTTTCCAGCAGAAGCACAACCTCATCATAATACTTGCTGTAAATCTTATCCTTTTCCATAAAGGCAAGCAGGCGTTCTTCCTGCTCTGGTGTAAGGATAACTTTCTGCTCCGTATCATCTTCCAGAACATCACTTAGCTTAAATTCAAACGGGTTCTTTCTGATACAGTCGTCTTGTATCGCCATGTAAAATGACGCTTTCAAGGAACGCTTGTAGTTATCAATCGTTTTATAGGCGTATCCTTTTTCGCTCATTCTGATAGCCCATTCTTTAGCGTCCGACTGCTTAACAGTATCAATCGCCCTCATACCCAATGGGTCATTTTTCAGAGCGTTCATAAGATACTGTCGTCCTTTTTCAGTAGCCCTCTTGATGTTCTTTCTTTGGCTGTTCTTCTTGTCGTAGAGCTGGCAGACTGTCATTTTACCGCCTGCTGTATCGATACCGTCGTTAAGGTCTTTTTTAATCTGTGTTTCTTTTTCCCTCAACGATATATCATCACGCTTTCCAGCAGGTGTCTTGTCTGTCGGTACAAGTTTCCAAGAATAGATAAATTGTGGCTTTCCGTATATATCGGTATATTTATAAACGTATCTTCCGTCTTTTCGCTGGCTCTCTCCATTACGCAAATTGCGATTTTTACTGTCTTTTCGTTTTACATTAGACATAGTGTAAAGCTCCTTTCCGTCATGGAACGAGCCGTGATACGCTATATTTATTATACCATATCTACGGCTCAATGACATTAGATTTCGTCCAATGTATCTATGATTTTTTCAAATTGTTTTCGCTTAATCTGAATACGGTTGCCGTTCACGATAACCCAGCCAGCGTCAAGATTTTCTTCGGCTAATTTACGCAATTTCTTTTCGCCAATGCGGAAGTATTTGGACGCTTCTTCAACCGTCAGCGTATATTTTTCCCAAATAGGCACATCAGTATTGTTCATAATCTATGCACCCCCCTTTACTGTGTGTCGTTTTTTACAAGCAGGCAGACGGCTTTGGAAAGCTCCATTAGTATCTCAACTATTCCCATTCTTGTGGGCAGAACCGCACCATGCGGACGTATCATTATTCTGTGAGGATAGGTCGTGGCAAAACAACTTTTCCAACAGTCGCTCTCGGATCACTGCGTGGGTCGCTCGCTTTCTTTTGAAAAGGTCGTGGCGTACAGTCCCCGTGGCTCGCCATCTCACAAACGTATCTGTCTGCTTTATTCAGTTGTCAAAGTCTGAAAAACAATATCGGCTTAAAGTTTGCATTTAGAAGCACGGATATAAACGAGATAAAGCAGACCTTAGAGTTTTTCGGTATCGACAAGGACGATGAGAACAACCAGAAACGCTTGCGTGATTTGGAGAACGGACAATGCTTATTGCAGGACTTATACGGGCGTGTCGGTGTGGTGCAGATACACCCAGTCTTTGAAGAACTGCTACACGCCTTTGATACCAGACCGCCCGTACAGAGAAATGAGGTGGAGTGATGAAAGAAAGGATAAAAGGTGTGTTCACAAAAAAGAAGATTTTCCACTTTCTCAAAATGGCTCTGTTCGTGGTGGCACTCTCCCTTATCCTGCTTTCACTTTTGGGGACGGTGGCTCATGCGACGGGGCTTGTAGACGATACCATAAACGCAGAAAATCTTTATTCAAAATATCCCCTTTCCAACTACCAGCTTGATTTTTTCGTCGATAATAGCTGGTCGTGGCTTCCGTGGAACTGGCTCGACGGTATCGGAAAATCGGTACAATACGGGCTGTACTGCATTACCAACTTTGTCTGGACTATCAGTTTGTATTTGAGTAATGCAACGGGCTATGTGGTGCAGGAAGCCTATAAGCTGGACTTCATCAATGATATGGCAGACAGTATCGGAAAGAGCATACAGACCCTTGCAGGCGTTACCGAGAACGGCTTTTCTTCTACGGGCTTCTATGTTGGTTTCCTGCTTCTCATTATCTTAGTGGTGGGAATGTACGTTGCTTATACGGGACTGATAAAACGGGAAACCAGCAAAGCACTTCACGCTGTTATCAACTTTGTGGTGGTGTTCGTGCTGTCCGCTTCATTTATTGCTTATGCTCCCGACTATATCAAGAAGATAAATGAATTTTCATCAGACATCAGTACCGCTTCTTTGGATTTGGGAACAAAAATCATGCTCCCTAACTCCGACAGCGAGGGTAAGGACAGCGTGGACTTGATACGGGACAGCCTATTTTCTATTCAAGTGGAACAGCCGTGGCTCTTGCTTCAATTCGGGAACAGCAACGCAGAAGAAATCGGGACAGACCGTGTAGAAGCTCTCGTATCGGCAAGTCCAGAGGACGAGGACGGGAAAACCAGAGAGGAAGTCGTGAAAACAGAAATCGAGGACAACGACAATAACAATCTGACAATACCGCAGGTCGTGAACCGTTTGGGTATGGTGTTCTTCCTCTTGTTCTTTAACTTGGGTATCACGATATTTGTATTCTTGCTTACGGGCATGATGTTGTTCAGCCAGATACTTTTTATTATCTTTGCAATGTTTTTACCTATCAGTTTTTTACTTTCCATGATACCGAGCTATGAAAGCATGGCAAAGCAGGCAATCGTGAGAGTATTTAATACCATAATGACACGGGCAGGAATAACGCTCATTGTAACGGTGGCATTTAGTATTTCCAGTATGTTTTACAACATTTCCACAGACTACCCATTCTTTATGGTGGCGTTCTTGCAGATAGTATGTTTCGCTGGTATCTACATGAAGCTGGGCGACTTAATGAGTATGTTCTCACTTAATGCTGGCGACAGTCAAAGCATGGGACGACGCATATTCCGCAGACCGTATCTGTTTATGCGACATCGGGCTAGGCGTATGGAACACCGTATTGCAAGGGCGGTAAGTGCTGGCGGTATTTCGGGCGGTGTAGCTGGTGCGGTGGCTGGAAGTGCCGTTGCTGGCAAGAGAGCCGAAAGAAAAAATACGGCTTCTAAAGAAAATCGGGGCAATACCACTTCCAGCATGGGACAGCGTGCAGGTTCAAAAGTCGGTGCTGTTTTAGATACGAAAAATAAAGTGAAAGACAAGGCAAACGCTGTCAAAGAGAATATCAAGGATATGCCGACACAGACCGCTTATGCGGTGTATTCCGCAAAGGAAAAGGCAAAGTCCAGCGTGTCCGACTTCAAGCGTGGCATGGTGCAGGAACAGCAGTCCAGACAGACGGGACGCTTGGAAAAGCAGGAACAGCGTAAGAAAAATATCGCTGACAAACGTATGGAGCTTCAAAAGGCACAAGAAGCAAGGCAGGTACAGCGAAAGGCTGACGGATCAGCGACAACGGGAGCTACCCGTCCCCATGAGCGACCAGTCACAGCTTCAACCATTCCAAAGCCGAGTGTTGAAAAAATGCAGGAAGTCAAACGCCCAGCCACAGCTCCAACTCCGAAAGCAAGTGAGCCAGTCAAGACAAATGTTATCAAAGAGCGTCCGTTATCTTCTGGTGCTTCTGATAAGAAAGCACCCCAGCCTACACAGACAGTACATAGGCAGAATGTAGAAAAAGTGGTATCGCAGGAAACACGCCAGAATGACACCAAAGACCGCAGGATAAAGGTTCAGCAGACCCAGAGCGTCCAGAAGAACCAGCAGACCATAGAGAAAACCCGTAACCTTGTAACGAAGAAAGGACAGAAGAAAAAATGAAACTGAAACATATCGCTATCATTGGCAGTCTGTTTCCTATCCTCTTTTCTCTGGTGCTTTTCTTTGGCGTCCTCATTAGTGCGGACAGCGACGACGAGAACAGCAATTTTTCTTCTGGCATTACGGGTATGAACCTATCCGCAGAAGTCTTGAAACATCAGCCTATGGTAGAAAAATACGCCAGAGAAAACGGTATCTCCGAGTATGTCAATGTGTTACTTGCTATCATTCAAGTAGAAAGTGGCGGTACGGCAGAAGATGTTATGCAGAGTTCGGAAAGTCTTGGTTTACCGCCTAATTCCTTAGATACGGAAAGCTCAATCAAGCAGGGGTGTAAGTATTTTGCGTCCCTGCTTTCTTCCTGCAAAAATCAAGGTATCGACGACTTGAATGTAGCGATACAGTCTTATAACTATGGCGGTGGCTATGTGGGATATGTGGCAGGAAAAGGAAAAAAACACACTTTTAATCTTGCAGAGAGCTTCGCCCGTGAGAAATCGGGTGGAAAGAAAGTAACCTACACCAACCCGATAGCCGTTGCTAAGAATGGGGGCTGGCGGTATGGCTATGGAAATATGTTCTATGTGGAAGTAGTCAATCAGTATTTAGCAGTTCCGCAGGTATCGGGAGAACTGGCACAAAAGGTAATGAATGAAGCGTTGAAATATCAAGGCTGGAAGTATGTGTATGGTGGCAGTAACCCGAATACTTCCTTTGATTGTTCGGGATTGACGCAATGGTGCTATGGAAAAGCTGGTATCTCCTTACCGAGAACAGCACAAGCACAGTATGACGCAACCCAACATCTGCCACTCTCGCAGGCAAAAGCAGGCGATTTGGTGTTTTTCCATTCCACCTATAACGCTGGTTCGTATGTAACACACGTCGGTATTCTTGTTTCGCCGACACAGATGTACCACGCAGGCGACCCGATAGGATATGCAGACCTAAGTAGTAGTTACTGGCAACAGCACTTAATCGGTGCAGGACGAGTAAAACAATAGAAAGGACTTGAAAAATATGTTTAAGAAGAATAAGAAACAGACAGAAACTATCAAAGAACCAAAAGAAAAAAAGGTGCGTACTGTCAAGGTAGGCACACATAAGAAAACCGTGATTGCGTTGTGGGTGGTGCTTGTCGCAAGCGTGAGCTTTGGGGTGTATAAGAATTTTACGGCTATCGACCAGCACACCACCCATGAAAAAGAAATCATTGAACTTTGCTTGCAGGACACCAACGGGATAGAAAATTTCGTGAAAAACTTTGCGAAGTCCTATTACACATGGGATAACAGCAAAGAAGCTATCGAAGCAAGGACGCAGGCAATCAGCGGTTATCTGACAAAGGAATTGCAGGACTTAAATGTAGACACCATTAGAACCGATATACCGACCAGCTCCACGGTTACAGATGTGATTGTATGGCATATCGAGCAATCGGGAGCGGACACTTTTTCTGCTACCTACGAAGTAGATCAGCAGATAAAAGAGGGAGAACAGACAAGCAATGTGAAAGCAACCTATACTGTAAAAGTCTATGTGGACGCAGACGGGGATATGGTAATCGTTCAAAACCCTACCCTTGCACCAGCAGTTGAAAAATCAGACTATGAGCCTAAGACACCAGAAGCAGACGCAAGCGTGGACGCTGATACGGTAAATGACGCTACCGCTTTTCTGGAAACATTCTTTAAGCTGTACCCAACAGCGACGGAAAAAGAGCTTGCTTACTATGTATTGGGAAATGTGATTGAACCTATCGGCAGGGACTACCTTTATTCTGAACTGGTAAACCCTATCTTTATAAAGGACGGCGACAATGTGAAAGTCAAGGTTGCGGTAAAATTCATTGATAATCAGACAAAAGCGACGCAGGTATCGCAGTATGAGCTTGTGCTACATAAGGATAGTAACTGGAAGATTGTAGGATAAATGATATAGCGTGCATTTCCTATCAGATTTGCACGCTTTTACAAAACGACAAGAAAACTGTGCAAAAATATTGACTTGTAATGACCGAATGCTATAATATAAATGACAAGTGTACTTGGTATTATTTGAAGGGAGCGTTATATAATGGATAAAGAAAAAATACTATCACAAAACAAAAAAGAGAATCTATATCTTGATGAATACGAAAAACATATTAAACTTCAAGGGAAATCTTTTGGCTTAATGTTTGTTTTATTTATCTGCATTTTAATTCTTTTCATTAAAGCAGTTTGTAAAGAACCTTACTATGACATAATGACAATTATTGGGTCTGTGGCATTTGGCTCTATGGGTTATGAAGCACATATTTCAAAAAATAAATCCAAATTTGTTATTGCTTTATTCTTTTTTCTATTTATGGGGTATTACTTTTATAAATTTTTAATGGTAGGTTTATAGAATGGACGAACATTTAATTTTGCGAAACAGATTAAAAACTGTACGAAAAGAAAAAAAATTATCACAAACAGAATTAGCTGAACTAGTCGGGGTTTCTCGGAATACAGTTAGTTCTATTGAAACTGGACAATTTAATCCAACAGCAAAATTGGCATTAGTGCTTTGTATAGCTTTAGATAAAAAATTTGAAGAATTATTTTATTTTGATTAAAGGAGAGAACGATTATGGAATTAGAGGAATTGATTGTTGAAATAGTTATAGGATTGTTTTTACTTTTTACATCTTATCAAATAGGTATAAAAGAGAATATTACTTTATTACATGGTTATCATTATACACAACTTGACCCTAAAGATAAAAAGGTGTTTACAAAAAAAATAGGAATAGGCACTTTACTGGTTAGTATTGGTATTCTTGTTATGCCGATTATCAATTTAATCTCTCATTCTGAATTAGGCTATTACATAGGTCTTATTTTGATTGTTGTAGGAGTGTTTTATATCATATTCATCATTGTAAAATACAATGGAAAACTTATTAGCTTTAAAAAGTAGAATTGAGGTATGAATATGATAGGACTGAACAAAAGAGATATAAAAAAGGCATTGAAAGCTGGTGCAAAAGCTGGCGGTGTATCATTGGCTGATGTTCGGGCGGATATTGAAGCTACGATTGATGAAGCTATGAATAGCACCGACCCAGAGGTGCAGGCAAATTTCAAAAAGTATTTTGGGAATAAACGCCCTACACCAGAAGAATATATTTATATCATTACGAAAAAGACAAAGGCAAAATTATAATAAAAGGGTCGTGGAAATGCTTCACAAAATTGTGATCTGCATTATCACGGCTCTTTTACTCTCTGTTTACTTTCAAAACTGTAAGTGTAATTGAATACTGCCCTTGCTATAATTTAATTGTATTCCAAAACAAATAAATGTGGCAGGAAGAAAGGAGCGATTTTTAATGGAACACATTTTAAATTTAGAGCAAGTAAAAAAATACTACGGGGGTAACTCTGGAAATATCACAAAGGCAGTAGACGGTATTTCTATGTATGTAGATAAGGGCGAATTTGTCGCAATCATGGGAGCTAGTGGTTCTGGAAAGACTACCCTATTAAACTGTATCTCTACGATTGATACTGTAACCAGCGGACACATTACAGTCAATAATCAAGATATTACCAAAATCAAGGATAAAGATTTTGCTGATTTCAGACGTGAAAATTTAGGGTTCATTTTTCAAGATTTCAACCTTTTAGATACTTTAACGATTGGAGAAAACATTTCTTTATCATTGGTTATCAACAAACAGAACCCTACTGATATTGAGAAAAGAGTTCATGCTATCGCCGATAAATTGGGTATTCGTGATATTTTATCGAAATTTCCTTATGAAGTTTCTGGCGGACAAAAACAGCGTTGTGCTTGTGCTAGAGCCTTAATCAATGAACCGAAACTGATTTTAGCTGATGAACCGACGGGAGCTTTGGACTCAAAAGCTTCCAGATTATTACTGGAAACAATGTCTGAAATCAACAAGAAAATGCAGGCTACTATTTTAATGGTAACACATGACCCGTTTAGTGCGTCTTTCTGTGAACGTATTTTGTTCTTGAAAGACGGTAAAATATTCAATGAAATTTTCAGAGGGGAAAAAAGCAGAAAAGATTTCTTCAATGAAATACTGGATATATTAACCTTGCTCGGAGGTGAAGTGGGAAATGTTAGGTAAGTTAGCGTATAGAAATACAAAAAGAAATATTAAAGATTATTTGATTTATCTGATAACCGTTACTGCATCCTTTTCTCTTATATTTGCTTTTAATTTGGTGGCAAATTCTGATGAAATTGTAAAGTTATGTTCCAGTATGGATGCATTTAAGAATTCATTGTTCGCTGTAAATATTCTTATTATTTTTGTGATATGCTTTTTGATCAACTATACAACGAAATTTATGTTTGAAAAAAGAAGTAAAGAATTAGGAACATATATGCTTCTTGGCATTAAGAAAAAAGAAATTGCCCACTTAGTTGTAATTGAAAATATACTGTTGGGAATTTTAGCATTTGTATTAGCTATTCCTATTGGCTTTTTATTCAGCCAGTTTGTGTCGTTAGTAATTGTAAACTTACTGGGTATTCCAAAAACTCTCTTTATTTCTTTGAATTTCGTTTCTATTGGACTATTGATAATTTATTTTTTAACTATTTATGTTTTGGTTTTGCTTAATCTATTAAGAAGAATAAGTAAAATGACGATACGTGATTTTCTTTATTTTGACAAACAAAATGAAAAGAAAATGTTCCGTGACAGTAAAAAAAGAAATGTCATTTTTGTTTTAAGTATTATTCTTGGTGCGATTTCTCTTTTTCTCTGGAATTCACGTTGTACTATGGATAATTTTAATAAGCAAGAAACACTTACTTATTTGATGGTAAGCGTAATCATGTTGATTATCAGCATTTATGGTATATCTACAACTTGTGCAGATATGTTCTTGACTGTTATCTTAAAATTTTGTATAATAGGAATTGAAGTTAAATTAGATGCTAAAAATTTGTAATTAAGAAGGAGGGATTCGTCATGTTGGTATTCCAAATGCGTAATGTAGATAAAACATCTACTGTTTTGAAACAGACTAAAAACAGTGATTACGCAGATAAATAAATACGTTAGATTAATTCCTACCAGTGACTAATCTTATGACTTTTTAAACAGATAACTAAAATTACAAACAAATCGTTTAACTTCTGTATTTATTTACAGATGTAATCACTTCAGGAGTGATTACATGAACAAAAATATAAAATATTCTCAAAACTTTTTAACGAGTGAAAAAGTACTCAACCAAATAATAAAACAATTGAATTTAAAAGAAACCGATACCGTTTACGAAATTGGAACAGGTAAAGGGCATTTAACGACGAAACTGGCTAAAATAAGTAAACAGGTAACGTCTATTGAATTAGACAGTCATCTATTCAACTTATCGTCAGAAAAATTAAAACTGAACACTCGTGTCACTTTAATTCACCAAGATATTCTACAGTTTCAATTCCCTAACAAACAGAGGTATAAAATTGTTGGGAATATTCCTTACCATTTAAGCACACAAATTATTAAAAAAGTGGTTTTTGAAAGCCGTGCGTCTGACATCTATCTGATTGTTGAAGAAGGATTCTACAAGCGTACCTTGGATATTCACCGAACACTAGGGTTGCTCTTGCACACTCAAGTCTCGATTCAGCAATTGCTTAAGCTGCCAGCGGAATGCTTTCATCCTAAACCAAAAGTAAACAGTGTCTTAATAAAACTTACCCGCCATACCACAGATGTTCCAGATAAATATTGGAAGCTATATACGTACTTTGTTTCAAAATGGGTCAATCGAGAATATCGTCAACTGTTTACTAAAAATCAGTTTCATCAAGCAATGAAACACGCCAAAGTAAACAATTTAAGTACCATTACTTATGAGCAAGTATTGTCTATTTTTAATAGTTATCTATTATTTAACGGGAGGAAATAATTCTATGAGTCGCTTTTTTAAATTTGGAAAGTTACACGTTACTAAAGGGAATGGAGATAAATTATTAGATATACTACTGACAGCTTCCAAGAAGCTAAAGAGGTCCCTAGCGCCTACGGGGAATTTGTATCGATAAGGGGTACAAATTCCCACTAAGCGCTCGGGACCCCTTGTAGGAAAATGTCCTAAGTGTGGCAACAATATTGTATTAAAAAAATCGTTTTATGGTTGTTCAAATTATCCTGAATGTAAGTTTACTTTAGCTGAACATTTTAGAAAGAAAAAACTAACCAAAACGAATGTAAAAGAATTACTGGAGGGAAAAGAAACCCTGGTAAAAGGAATCAAAAACAAAGAGAAAAAGCCCTACAATGCCGTTGTAAAAATTGGGGAAAAGGGATATATTGATTTTATCTCTTTTTCAAAATAAACATAAAAGCCCTTTAAAGAGGGCTTTTATATATTAATCACAAATCACTTATCACAAATCACAAGTGATTAATCACAAATCACTTGTGATTTGTGATTCTTAATGATACAATATTACTATGTTTTAGCTTTAAAGGCTCGTACAGACTATATGTTTTGTGCGGGCTTTTTTCATACCCGAAAAAATTTAAAAAATTTTTCAAAAGAGGTCATTAAATCACACCTAGCTGTCCTTATATGGTGCGGAAAGAGGGATAAACACTTTTCAAATCATAAAGGAAAGGAGGTGAGATTGATGAAACCGTCTGACTTCCAGAAAACAGTTCAATGTCGTTTTGAAAGTTGTTTAAAGAAAGTTGTCCGTAGTGTCGTGAAAGATTATTACAAGGAATTAAACCGTCGTAAGAATAAAGAAATATCTTTCAGCGAATTGCCAGATGTCCTTGTTGATAAAATGGCTGTTTGGGACGACTACGAAACAGATTATACAATCTTTTCAGTATGTGGCATTGATATTCGTGTCCTTGATGATGAATTGGCAGAAGCTCTGCATTTTCTTCTTTCAACATCTGCCAGCCTACAAGTTTGTACTGTGTGCCGACTTCTAAGCCCTCTAAGGTTATGGTATCAATGATTGTTACCTCTTTTCCAGCTTCAAGCTCTTTGTTGCCGTCCTTATCGGTAGCAGTCGTATGAATTTTGATGATACGCTCTGTGATAAGTACCGTCTGTCCGTCGTCCTCAATGTCTTTATGTTCCGCAACTTTTACGGGTTCTTCTGGATTGCTCAAATCGTATAATTCCTCGAATGTTACCAGATTTTTACCGCCAAGCTCGGACGCATTGAATGTATAAGTAATTTCCACTTTCATAGCTTCATCATCAGCGATAAAGGTATAGTCATTTTCTACACGCTTTCCATTGATAAGAAGCTCGGTGTTTTCTTCCTTTAACATCTGCCAGCCTTTGAGCTGATATTTTGTGCCTTTTGTAAGTCCGTCTAATTTGACGGTATCAACGATTGTTACCTCTTTTCCTGCAAGGATTGTCTTTTCGCCGTCCTTACTGGTCGCTGTGGTATGGATAGAGATTTCTTTTTCGTATTCATCAGTCAAAGTACCTAAATCAATCACAAGGTTATTTCTTGATACCACGATTTCAAAAGGTGGGATAAGCTCAAAGCCTTTGTTACTATCGCAACGCATTTCTTCAATGATGTAGGTATCATAAGGCAACGCCCCTTTGCTGTCGTCTGGTTTAGAAGTTCCAAACCATACACCGTCCTCGCTGGTCTTTCCTGCGTTGGTATTATGCTTATGAGAAGCCCAGTCAGAAGAAGTGGAGAATTGCCCGTTATCATCAGTTACCACAACATGACTTTCGCCCGTTGTCTTGCTTGTGATCCTAAAGGGAACATCAGCAAGACGCTTGTGTGTGCCTGCTCCGATTTTTACGCCCTCAATATCTCCACGCTTAATCTGATTGTAGATAGAATGGGCTTCGTCGGTTAAATCAACGATTTTTCCATTCTCTGTGATTGCAAAATCAATCGGTTTTGCACCGTCTGTCAAATATCCGTTTGGAGCTTCACTCTCAACGATACGGAATTTTCCATAAGGTAAAAGGTCAGCAGACGTAGAAGCGACACCCTCAATGTCTGTATGGATTGTCTTTACCACTTCATTTTTCTTGTATAGCTTGCCCTCAACCAGTACCGCATTATCATTTAAGGAAATGATGTCAAAGGCAGTATCTTTCAAAGTGGCACTTCCTTGTGGTTTTGTATCGCCCGTTTCTAAATCTCGTTTCTGAATTTTCACACCGCCACGGATAACCTTGTCTGATACAGAAAACTGGTTACTTCCAGTCAATACGGCAAGGTCGCCGTCCTCGGTAATCTGTGTTACATATAAGCCCTTAATCTGTTCGGACTTATCGCCAGCCTGCATATATGCACCGTCCAGCAAGTAACCGTTTGGAGCTTTTGTTTCTTCTACGGTTAGTGTTCCAAGTGGAAGAACGGCTTTGCCGTCCTGCATATAGAAACTGTCGCCAGATACCTTGTATGCGTCCGCTAATTTTGTAACATAGTGGATTGTACCGTCGCTGTCTGTTTCGGCGATTGTCTTTGTAACCCATGTTCTTGTAGCTTCGGCAGGGAGATTGTCTTTATTGTAGAAGCCAGTATAATACTTCCATGTAAATTCCGCACCTGCTAAAGAAGCGTTCCCCTGCGGATTGTCTTTCTGTGTTTCCATATCAATCTTGAAGAGTTCAATCAAAGTGTCTGTTACCTTTGGTGTATCTGATACGTTCAAGGTCGCTGTCTTTCCAGCTTCAACCTTTAAGGAATATATATTTGTATCAACCTTATATCCTGCTGGTGCGGATAATTCCTTGATATAGACTGTGTCAGCCGTTACCTCTACGACATCTGTATTTCCGTTTTCATCAGTCGTAAGGGTGGCAAGCTGTTTCGTGCAGTCCTTATCAGCAAAGACACCGTATGTCGCACCAGCGATAGAGTAATTCCCGTTACCGTCTGTAATGCTGGTATTACTGGAAGTCTTTTGAAGTTTCGCATTTCCAACATTGAGTTTCGCCCAGAATTGTCCCAATTCCTGCCCCTCGCCAGAGTAGATATAACCGCCACATTCATAGCGTCCTTTATTCTCTTTGACAAAGGCTTTTGCACCAGCGAAAACTTCGTCCTGCGTTGCCTTTGGAATTTCATCATAAGAAGCTCGCACGTTATCGCATTGCCAGCCAAGATGTACGCTTAATCTCTGCCAGACAACAAGCTGTCTTAAAAGGTAGGCGTGGTTTTTGCTTATTCCGTTGTGGCTGTCTGTGTACTGTTTTACATATTCGATAGATAAGGCAACGTCGCTTATCTGGTCGGCACTCATACGGGTGCTTGCGTCAGCTCTGGTCTTGTAGCCATTCTTAAAGTCTGTGTTAATGTCGATACAGTAAGCGTCCTCGCCCTCAACGGTCAAATGTCCCTCATTAAAGGTAGAACCAATCGAACCGTCATTCATTACTTTTTCAACGATACCGACACGCTCTTTTGACTCCGTCCAGTATTGCTTACTTTCTGCATGAACGGGTGTAGTCGGCAAAGCAGTAACGACAGTTGCAAGAGCTAAGAAGCCCGTACACAATCGTTTTAACATCTTTTTCATAAATCTAATGCTCCTTTCATTTTTGGTAATAAAATAACCGTCCATAATGAACGGCTGAAAATAGAAAAGGAACGTCATTTTAGGCGTTCCATAGTCTATGAGTTATTCAATTTTTCTTGTTTCAATACTGATGTGCTGTACCATATCTTTGCATATCTAGGAAAACTTGCGTATCAAGGCTCATTCAATGGTAGTAAATAAGTAGTAAATTGATGTGTTTGTTTCCTTGAAAATGCTGATAGATACTGTGTTTTAGCGGATAATCAGATTTTTATTGTGTTTTTAATAGAAACCTTTTTTATTTTATAGGATGTACTTACATAAATCAATAATTTCTATCAAAAAACGTAATAAAAAAAGAACAAGATCATACACTTATCGGGCTGCAAACAGCTTGCGAAAATATGTATAATGTTGTTCTTTTTCTATAGATGTCAATATTATTCTTTAGCTATATGCAGCATGCTGCATTATGATCAGCCTCTGACGGTTTTTGTGACGGCAAGGCGGAGGACTCTGGTGGTTTCTTCGGCGGCGCACAACTTATCCGCCCATGTTACGATCCAGCTCTCCCGGAACTTTGGAGGTGTTATGTTGAGTGGGAACATATGCTTTCGGATGATATCCCGCTCAATGAAGTTCAAATTGAAATCCCGTCTGGCATTATGCAAGGCTCGTTCTGCATGAAAAAAACCATGCAGCCGATGTCCGCCATCCTTCTCATGCCAGTCATACAAGAAATAATCATGAAGCAGTGCTCCACGCACCAGCGACCGTTCATCAATATATGCGGAACATTTCTCTGCAAGCTCCAGACTTTTCTCCGCCACCCGCAGGGAATGATCGTAACAGGTTATTGAACCATGTTGCACAAATGTTTTTTCTTTCTGCATACCCTCTGATGCCAGGATATCCGCACCATATTTATATATTTTTTCTTCGATACGATTCGCTTCCATTTTGGATTCTCCTAAATTTCCTAATCTCTGTCTCTTACATCATTCAACTACTGCCAACTATTTATTTTTCTTGGTTCATTTTTACCGATAATTCCGGAACAACAACCTTGATCACATTCACCAATTTTGTCATTGGTTCTGTAATGATAAAATCTCTTCCCAGCTGACTCTTTATTATAAGCTCCAGTCCCATAACCTTCTCATCAACATCGGTCAGAATGCTGGCAGTTCCTTCTCCCATCACGCAAGCATAATTTGCCCCATATTCACATGGAACTTCACCACCACTGGTCAGTACCATATCTGTATCAATCTCGATAAATACATTTGGATTGGCTGCGATCACGTCATATTTGCGTCCTTCCGTTGCGCCATGCATATATAACGTAAGTCCACCATCCTTATAAATATATCCATAATGTAATGGAACAATGTATGCCTTTCCCTCATCCACCATACCAAGGTGAACCACGCCTGCTTTCTTTATGATCTGCTCAATCTTCACCGGATCTGTAACTTCACATTTTTGTCTTCTCATTGGTCTGTTCATTATGTTCTCCTTTTAGCCACATTGGGCTTAAATTATTATTAAAGACTTATTTTCCATCCCTCAATCATCAACAATAAACTTATGAATAGGGCGTACTTTCCTATAAAGTAAAAAAAACAGAGAATTCGCACATCGTCGAACCTCTCTGTTCTTTTTTATTATATACCAGATTTGTGTTATCTGACAAGTGAACATTTATAATTATTTAAAGTTGCATGCAGAACATTTGTTTGATATAATAATCACGGTGCTACCCTATTCGGTAGGCGGTCAGTCTTCTCCACAGGAGTTATAGCCTGTGTTTACATAGAAATCCATTTATGGAAATCTGTTGAGGAGGTCGGTGCTTATGCTTACAACGGAGCTTTTTATAGCCATTATCAGCTTATGCATTACTTGCTTTGCTCTTGGTTATACCGTTGGTTCTAAGAGCAATAAATAGGCACAAAAAAACCGCCCAGCCCGGTAAACTGTGAGCGGTCCTTTTTGTGACCAAAACATTATCAAGGCTAACCGTCTATCGGTAGCATCTTTTGATATTATATTAACATTCCCCCTCTTTTATGTCAACACACAACCCGGCAAACATAGTAACTGCGGTTTCAAGTATGGAATCGGGAAATTCGAAATGCTCTGTATGAAGCTGGGCATAATCCTCTCCATCACCAATGCCGAAAAATGCGCCCTTTGTCTCCTGCAAGTACCAGCCAAAGTCCTCCGACCAGTGCATCGGCTCAGGCAGCTCTATATATGGAATCTGGTGAGAAGCCGCACATGCCCGGATCTTCTGCACCTGTTCCGCATGATTATCCGTAGATGGAAACCGTTCAATCTCCTTTATCGAAAGTTCCAGAGCTTCCTTCTGTGCCATAACCTCTGCCAGCTTACGGATCTCTGCCAGATACTCACGAAATACCTGTTCGCCTTCGCTTCGAACGGTAAGTCTCAGATACCCGTCCGATGCCGCTACACCGTAGTTCTCACTTCCAAGTTTCATCCCGATCAAAGTCATGCGGACAAATCCCTTCGTCTCATTAAACTGCTTTGTCAGTTCTTCAATCTGAAGCAGAAGTCCGGCAAGTGCATATCCGGGATTTCTGCCAGCTTCCGGATATGCTGCGTGGCTCGGCGTTCCTGTCATGTGGATCTCTAAGCCCGTTGAAGCACATGCAAATGTTCCATCCTTCACAAGTACCGTTCCAAGCGGCTTCCCCGGTATATTATGAAAGCCATAGATTTCTCCGATATGCTTTTCTTTGATCAGGCTTCTGCAAAGCTCTGCACCCTTTCCAATCTCCTCTGCCGGCTGGAAGATCAGATATACATCCTGTGCCAACGGATCTTTTCTGCTGTCCAGATACAAGCCAAGTCCACATAGCACACTGCTGTGTCCATCATGTCCACAGAAATGCCCCGGCTTTCCATCTTTGCCACATACCGCATCCATATCTGCCCGGAATGCAATCGGCTGCTTATACTCCTCCATTTGCTCTGGTATTTCCGCAGCCACTTCACTCACATGGAATGTTTTATCATTTTCTGTGGTTACCCGATCATCTGCTCTTTTCACCGCATAAAACCACGCCCCACAATCTACGATCTCTAATGCTGTATGCGATTTTAAGAAATCCATCAGCAACTGTTTTGTCTTTACTTCCTGCATGGAATGCTCCGGGATCCGGTGGAGCTGCTTTCGCAGTTCCATTATTTGCTCTATAATCTGTTTATCTATATATTGCTCTCTCTTATCCATATCGTCAGCCCTCTATTCCCATAAATCTTCATCGTTTCATCGTTACTTCATAAGTATTTGTGCAGCAAACACCGCAGCAACACTTAATATCACACTTAATCCTATATAAAGTATCGCAAATCCGTAATTCCCGCTCTGTATTAATTGATCTGTTTCCAACGCAAATGTAGAAAACGTCGTAAATCCACCACACACTCCCGTCTTTAATGTCAAAACCAGAAGTGGTGATACCTGATACTTTTCTGCCGACACAGAAATTAAGCCAATAACAAATGCTCCTATTACATTAATCAATAATGTTTTTATCGGAAAGTTGTTTTGTGCTCCCACCGGTATTAAACCAATCAAATATCGAAGAATTGCACCTATGCCGCCTCCAACGCCAACTAACAAACATTTTACCATTTTATCTTTTCTCTCTTTCTGTCATTTCATACCTACACTATCAAATGATAAAACAATACAAATTTTATGCAAGTATAATTTGTATTTTTGTAACCTTTAAACCGGATGAATTGTGTTATTATTGAAAGGCCTTTTAACACAAGAAAAGAGGATGTGACTATGCGATTACCAACACAAACTGTTATACAAATGTATCAGGACAATCTGTTCCGCATTGCATTTTCCATTTGTCAGAACCGGGAGGATGCCGAAGATGTTGTTCAGGAAACATTTCTACGCTATCATTCAGGTGCCGTGGATTTTAACGATGAAATGCATATCCGGGCATGGCTGATCCGGGTTACGATCAATCAGTCAAAAAATATGCTTCGCACCTTCGGGAACGAGTTTGTCAAGATGATTTTTGTAAGTTTTCTAAATTCAAATATTTATCTGCTGAAAAAACGCCTAACATCTCGTGTCGGCATATTTCTTGAAACACCGTATTCAAAGGCTTCTTCGCACTTTCCGATTGCTTCACATTGACAATAAAAGTTGTTTTGCCTATTCGCGTTGTATAAGATAAAGTGTTTTCTTTCATATAGTCCGTTTCTCCTTTTCATAAATTGACTGTGGGGCATTCCGTTTGGAACACCCCACAAATACAGCCTGTTTCATCGGAACATATCAAGAAGTCATTCGTGGACTGAGGAAAGACGCTACCCTTTTCAATGAGATTGTGATTGATGTGAATACGATGTACTTCGAGCGTAACGGTGGTTATGAATATGCAAAGCAGTTTTATGAAGAAGCCTATCATTTCATCGAAGAAAAATTCGGTGCTGATAATGTTATATCGGCAGTAATGCACGCTGATGAAATCAATGTAGCCGCAACCGAGGAACTGGGAAAAGAGGTTTACCATTATCATCTTCACGCAATGGTTCTGCCTGTTGTGGAGAAAGAAATCTTATGGAGTAAGCGTTGTAAAAACCCCGAACTGCGAGGAACGGTCAAGGAAGTGGTTAATCAGATAAGCCATTCAAAGAAATGGAAATCGGATATTCCAATGACCGATGAAAAAGGAAATCCATTGTTAAAGAAGAACGGCAAGCCGATGTTTCGAGCTTCGTACAGCATACTGCAAGATGAACTGTTTAATTATATGACGGAACGAGGGTTCAAAGGCTTTCAGCGTGGCGAATACGGAAGTACAGCAGAGCATTTAACTTCCCTGCAATATCAAATCCAACAGGACAAAGAACGATTGGAGAAGTTGCAGAAGCGTATTCAAAAGGAACAGGTTAAATATGAGCCTGCCCGTCATATCTCAAAGACCTTAAACGAGATTGACGGTATGGGACAGAAAACCTTTACGGGCAAGATGGCAATATCCAAAGAGGACTACTCACAACTGACTGCCCTTGCAAAAGAGGGAATTACCAGTCGTGCGGAAATCAATAAGTTGGAGCAGAGTGCAAATTATTACCGACAGAAATATTTTGACAGTGCAAACGCATTGGAGAGAATGAAAACCAAATACAACGAACTGAAAGAAAAGTGCAGACCTTTTCTTGAAGCGTTGGAGCATTTCCCCGAAGTTGCTAAACTTTTTACCGAAAAAGTGAAGCAACTTTTTTCTTTTAAGGAAGCACAGGAACGAGCCGAAAAAGAAGCGAGGGAAAAAGAAAGACAAGAGCGTATTAAGGCACGAAGAAACAAGCGTGGTATGGAAAGATAACCATTTCCATTATACTCACGACTTAAGCGATACTAACCCGTCTGTTTCCATCTGCTTTAACTGCTCCATATAGGTTGGGACAGTCGGTTTTTTGAAATGCACATTAAGGGCTATGCGTTCCGTAATCACATTCATATTTTCATAGGTTTCATTCTTGCGTTCATTGTGCCTTTCCGCCTTGCTCACATCAAAAGCGGTGTACTGTTTTACCCTTGCACAACTCATATCCGCCTTATTGGTTTTTGCCATTTTTCTCTCCTTTCCAGACAGGGCGAAGCCATTACACAACATTCTCTGAATGTGTGTAACCCACTATGACACTTTCAGACTTCGTCTGCAAAGATGTCGTGGGCAAGGGTGTTCCCCCTTGACCTCCTTTTGATACCTCCATCATAAAAACAGACTGTCCCGCCATCAGACAGCCTGCTTTTATTCTCTCGGTATATCGCCCATCGGCAAAGACCAGTACCACAGAAAGCCTTGTTTTCGGGAGATAACTCCTGCTTTCTTCTTTGCCTTTTTGATGGTCGATTTTTTGAACCCAGCGGCTTCAAGTCTTTCTTCGCAATCCGAAGAAAGCATTTCTCCGTCTTTCAGCATTTCCAAAAGAAATTCTTTCGCCTTGATTTCCTTTTCGTTCGGTCTGCCCATTTTGGGTGCGAGGGATTGGAACGCTTCTTCTGCTGTCATTTCCATTTCAGAGATAAAGTCCACTCCCTTTTCTGCCACCTCAAAAAGAATTGCCGAGCCTGTCGGGGCAAGGTTAGATTTCACTTGCACCATATATCGTTCCGCTGGTGCTTCTTTGTTCGGTGTGCGTGTGATTGCAAGAATACTTCTTGCAGCACCCGCAATATCAATCGAACCGTTGGTGCGATAAAGAGGATTTATATCTCTCATCTTGTTCATATGGGCGATAATCACGATGGCACAGCCAGTATTTTTTGCAACTGCAATCAAGTGATTAAACTCTGCCCTTGTTTCGTTGGCATTGTTCATTGAACAGTTCTCTCCGATATAGGAACTCATCGGGTCAAGAATTAAAAGTTTTGCGTGATACTTTTCGATTGCTTCAGCAATACGGTTATCTCCAAAGGATAAAGACTTTTCATCTTCCTTGATGAAGATAAGGTTTTCTCCGTTCCCACCGGCAGAGTTAAATCGGGGTACTACCGTATCGTCTGCATCATCTTCCGTTGTCTGATAGATGATAGTCATAGGCTCATTTTCTTCCGTTTCAGTAAAAGGCAGAGGTTCGCCCTTAGAGAGCAGTGCGGCGATTGACAGCATTAACTTGCTTTTTCCATCGCCCGGATCGCCCTGCAACAGCGTAACCTTGCCGTACGGAATATACGGATACCACAGCCATTTCACTTCCTTCGGCTCAATCTCACTTGCCTTAATAACTTCGAGAGGGACATTTACATTCATTTCATTTTCCATTTGCTTCATTTTTCTTCGTTCTCCTTTTCGATAAATACTTAGGGCAAAGCACCACGATACAACGGAAACTCTGCTTGCAGTCATTACTGCATTTTCTGCAAAGTTCGTTGTAGGTAATGCGATTTCTTTCGTTCAGAAACAATGCCCAATCTTGTTTCCGTTTCTTACTCATTCTCGGCATATCAATCCTCCTTTCCGTCTGAAAATAAAAAAACCACAGGAAAGATACTCAGAGCCTTGTTTCTGTCATTTTTCGGGGCGAAAATCGGGCAAAATTGCCTTTCTAAGCCTTTCAAAAAAATCACGCAAGGTATTTGTACTAACCTGTGGTTATGTATGAAATTGTAGGGTTTGGGGCAACAAAAAACACCGTATTTCTACGATGTTTTCTGTCATTCAAGTAGCAAAAAACGTGACCACTAAAATTATAATCATAAGAACAGGCAAAAAGCGAAGATACCGTTCTAATAGAGCTTTTTAGACTTGTTTTTTGGGGCTTTATATTACTTTCCCTATTTTTTAAGGGTATAGGGTGTTACATCAAGTTCTTAGTATATGAAATTTGCAGATTATTCTTGGATTTGGCTCAAATCAAATGCACCGTTCTCAATCAACTTCAAAATTGTGTCTGCCAAGTTGTTTTTTACAGTTTCACTTTCATTTTCAACGCCAGAATACTCTACATAAATAGTGTTCTCTCCCATATCAAAGGTTGCATAATATATTACGGTTTTGACACCTTGACTATTTGACTTTGTTACGAAATATCCTGCGTTGATATCAACGCCGTCTACACTTGAAGTGATTGTATTTCCATCAATGATAGTATCTAATAGATTTACACCCTGTTTAGAAACTACCATTCTTGTATCATCAATTTTTCCCTCAAAACCCAGAATATTATGATTGTCAGCATCAAAATAAGCATCTGCGGTAACAGGCAAGTCTGCAAAAAGCATTTCAATTTCAGCATCGCTCAAAGGTCTTGTTGTTACATTTAAGTTAATTGAAGATTGTGATAAGTCATTTTTAACAAAAGTAATTGTTTCTCCATCATTCAGCGTGGCAATATCGTTTTTTGTACCAAACAGATTGCTTTGAAAAACTCCCACTCCAATCACAGCAACGAGTACGAAGCAAGCTGCAACAGACACCCATTTTTGCCGATTAGTTATTTTACTTGTTTTTTTCATAGGTTCAGCCTCCTTAATATACTGATTATCGACATTTCCCAATGCCCTTAAAAGTTTCTTTTCTTTCATACAGAGATACCTTCTTTCTCTAACAATTTTTTGAGTTCGTTCCTTGAACGAAATAATGACATCTTGATTTTGCTCTCGCTCATACCATATTCCGTTGCAATTTCTTTAATGGGCGATAAATACCAATATCTTCTCATAAAGATTTTTCGCTGTTCTAATGACAGGGAAGAAAGAAAGCGGTTGAGAATATCCGTTAGAGCGATTTCTTCAACAATGTTTTCTGTACTATCCAACGATGGTATGCACTCTTGTATTTCATCAAAAACCAATGGCATTTGCCCACCATTACGTTTCTTTGCATTAAGCAGTTCGTACCTGTCCAAAGATAGGTTGCGAGTAATCTTCCCTAAAAAAGTTTTTAGGACAGATGGACGGTTAGGCGGTATGCTGTTCCAAGCTCTTAAATAAGTATCATTTACACATTCCTCGCTATCTTCGTCATTGTGAAGAATATTAAAGGCTATGTATCTGCAATACTTTCCGTATTTTTTTGAAGTTTCGGATATAGCAGCTTCGGAGTGCTCCCAATATAAATCTAATATCTGCTTATCATCCATAGGCTTCTCCTCCTTTCCCTTGTATTAAGGCCTTTCACCCTAATAAACGGGAAAAATGTGTCAAGCGTCACTTAAATTCAAAAAATATTTATTCAAAGATTAGCTTTCATTTTTTGAAAGAATATAATAAAACAGCAAAAGGCTTACACCTACAAGTCTCTTAATATTCAATGCGGAAAATTACAATTCATCACTCTCATTTTAACACATCATACCATCTTTATGAACTTTCAATTTAACCACTTCCATTACACTCACGACTTAATGACTTCTTGAATACTTCCCGAAAAAGAAAACTGCCATCAGTAAAGACAGCAGTTCCTTTTCGGCTGGTATGCTATTAGGAATACACAATATCGTTCAATACAATCTCATCTGCACAGGCTCGGATATTATTCATCAATCCGACCCATCTCATCATATCCTCCGCTTTCAGTTGTTCCGTCACACCTTGTTTTCTTGCCATTTCCTTTATCAGATACTCCGCCATATTACACGCCGAAGTATCAATTTCAGCAAGGTGTTCATATAACTTTCCGCTTGTAAGCAGATTGCAATATAAGACTTTCCTATGCTCCCTCAAATATCTTTCCCTCATTCTTCCGTATTTTGTGAGCGTAGGCGGTTCTTCGTTTTCTATCGTCAAGCAGGGATAGTAATAATCTCCGATGAGTTCGTACTGGATACCAGTTCTTTCGTCTGTAATAAATCTTTGCATTCTGATTTCTCCTTCTGCTTCTTGTGATAAAATTCCAAAGACTTCTCGTTATGGTTTATCTTTTGACATTCTTCGGAACAGAATTTCTGCTGACTGTGTGTAGGCCAGTAGGTACTGCCACACACAGCACAGACACGCTGACGATAATAATGATTTCCTTTTTCAGCTTCTCTGTCGGCTTTTGTCTTGTCCTGCCTTGCCTGATAGCAACAATCTTTTGAACAGAATATCTGTCGGTTACTTGTAGGCACAAACTCTTTTTGACAGTGAGGACATATCTTTGTCTTGACGATTTCTCCATCGTTTTCAGCGAGTTTTTTCGCCTTTCGCTTCTCTCGGTAGGCTTTTTCACGCTCACGCTGTTTTGCCAAGCGTTCCATCTCAATCTGTTCTTCCTGTGCCTTTATTTCAGCAAGTTCTTCTTCTGTATAGGCAATATCGACCTGCCCGACATAGTTGAAGTAAATATCAACCTTTTGTGTCCTTGCTTTTCCCACACCCTCTGCTTCATAAACCACAATCTTGTCAATGAGTTCAGCAAACATCAAATCGGAAATTTCTGTCGGCTCTTTGCACTTGCGAATTAAAGAAATGAAATGCTTAATATCAACAGCATTTACTTTTTCTTCGGTAAGTTCCTTTTCCATTTCCTCAATCTTCGTTTCCAGCTCAGCCTGTTCGTCATCGTACTGCTTCATCAGTTGCTTATACTGTCTTTCGGGCAGTAATCCCGAAACAAGATTTTCATACAAGCCACGAATAAGTTTAGACAATTCATCGTATCGCTTCTGAAAACGGTGCAATTCCGATTTATTGTGCTTTGGCTTTTCTGTCTGCTTTTCATTCCAAAGTGCTTGAAGTTCCTTTGCAAAGGCTTCTTCGTCATTCAGAACAAATCTTGATAATCGTTTGACAGCCGATAATATCAAGGCTTCAACATTATCAGCACTAATTGAATGGGCAGAGCAGGAGTTTACTTTGCTTGCATATCCGCCGCAACGGTAAGAATACTGCACCGAACGGTCTTTTTTACTGTAATGCGTTTGCAGGGTCATTCTTCTGCCACAATCCGCACAGTACAGATAACCGCTTAAACGGTTGCTATGCGTTCCTCTTGCCGCTGTCCTGTTCGCTCGTTTCTTTCGCTTCTGAACGCTGTCCCAAAGTTCCTGCGAGATGATAGGCTCGTGCGTATTATAAAATACATACTGTTCATCTTCATCGGTATTCTTTCTTTTGTGCAGTTTGAAATTGGTGCTGACCGATTTACGCAAAACAGTATGACCGAGATATTCCTGTCTGCTTAAAATCGCTCTTATGGTTGACATCTGTTTTATTATGAAGACTATTCCATTAAGGAAATTGCAGACATTCTAAAGATCAGCGAAAGCAACGTAAAGGTCCGGTTAAACCGCGGACGTACCGTGCTTCGTGACACCCTAAAGGAGGCTTGGGACTATGAACAATCAGAATAAAGAACGCTATAAGAAAACATTTGACATGATCCACTCAGATGCAGTCATCAACATCACCCCGGAACGCTCAAAGAAGCTGCGGATCCACACGATCACACGCAGACTTTCCTACGCAGTTGCCGGACTGGCAGCCATCTTCTGTCTGTCAAATGGCATCTGTCTGGCAGCAACCGGAAGCACCTGGATGCATAAGGTATTCTCTACTGCAAATGGTACGAAGGTCGAATACGATGCAGAAGACGCTACCATGTCTTTCCGTATCGAATCAACCGATCAAACCTATGTCACCACGAAAGCCGGAAGACTGTATTTCACCCTGAACGGACAGCAGACCGATATCACAGACAAATGCAGTACAGATACCTACTTCCGATATGATTACACGGATGCCGATCATATCACACATGTGATCGTCATAGGCGGAACTGCCGATGATTATGGCTATGCCGAATATCTGTTTGATGCAGATGGTACTTATATCTTCAACAACATGAATGTATCTTCCGATACTCCGGCATGGTTTGTAAATGCGGAAAAAGATCTCGGTGTAGATGCGGAATCCTTATCAGATGAAGCTGCCACCTATTCCGTGACCGAAGAATAAAAATTTTTAAAATAATTCCATAAATCCTCCATTTTCTTTCGTATGTAAATTAAAGAAGCAAATAAACCGGACATTGATAAGACTATATATTTTTTTGAATATTCTTATTCACTGATATATGTTAGTATTATTCATATCTGACCACGAAAGAAATGGAGGATTATTTATGAATAAAAAGATAATCAGCTTATTACTTGGTGCATGTCTGTGCACAAGTCTTGCAGGATGCAGAAACGCAGATAATAATGGCGGCAGCGTCACCAAACAAAAACTTTTAGCATCAAAGGAACTCGGAAGTGACATCGCAGTCGGAGCAAAACCGGCGCCCGTCGATTCCTATGAGGAACTTAAAAACGGTGTCAACAATTTTGCATTTGACCTGTATGATGCACTTCCAAAAGACAGCAACTGTTTTTATTCCCCTTACAGTATTTCCAGTGCACTGTCCATGCTCGATCAGGGTGCCGGGGGCGAAACGAAAACGGAACTGGAATCAACACTTGGCATCAAAGATCTTTCAACCTGGAATACGGAAATGCAAAGCTATCTGAACAAAGACTGGTCCAAGCAGACATATGTAAATACTGCAAATTCCATCTGGATGACCACCGGAAAAGACTGGGCGGCTAATATCTCAGATGATTTTCTGCTTCCGGCCAAGACCTATTACCATGGTGAGATATATGAAGCCGATTTTACGGATCATGCCGATCAGGTTGTGAAGGATGTAAACAACTGGGTAAATGAACATACAAATCAGATGATCCCATCCATCATGAATGAACTTTCGACAAATACTGTTATGATGCTCATTAATGCGGTTTACTTTGAAGGAAAATGGCAGACACCATTTACAGAGGGTAACACATACGATGATACTTTTCACGGAACAAACGGAGATTCTACCGTACCAATGATGCATCTGTACGATGAACGATTCTCTTATGCGGATAGCGGATCGATAAAAGGAATCGTACTTCCTTACGATGGTGATTCTGTTGTAATGAAAGTATTCCTTCCATCTAAAGAAGGCGATACGATCACCAACCTGTTCGATGCTTTAAGCAGTGATGAGAAACAGGCACTTATCGACTCTCTGGATAATGCTGATTCTCCTGAGATAGAGACCATTCAGCTTCCAAAATTCACAGATGAACAGAGTATCAACGGTCTGGATGATATCCTGAACAGACTTGGAATCCGGTCTGCATATGCTTCTGCTGATTTCTCAAAGATCGCAGATGGCATCGCGGTATCTTCCGTTTCTCACAAAGCAAAAGTGATCGTTGATGAAAACGGAACAAAGGCTGCCGCGGAGACGGATATCATAATAAAGGAAACTGCTATGATGCCACCGGAAGAAACCTATAACTTCATCGTTGACCAGCCATTTGTCTATGTCATTGAAGATCAGGATACCGGAATGATCCTGTTCATGGGACGGGTAAATGATCTGTAAGATCCAATTCCATATTGATTTTCAATAATCTCTGTGCTATCGTAATAAGAAATAAATACAGACACATGCAACGGAGCAATTCAGAAAATGAGTTGCTCCTTTTTTTGTTTTATCAAATATAAGACTGAAAAATCTCCTTCCTGCAAGAGATGATTTTTCAAACACGATATGGATATTTTATTTGCGATACAAGGAGGATACAGGAATGGCGAAACTTATTACAAACTCGACCCCAAAGGCTGACGGTTTCCGTATGCCGGGAGAATTTGAAGAACAAAAGCAGATCTTTATGATCTGGCCGGAACGAACCGACAACTGGAGAGCCGGTGCGAAACCGGCACAAAAAACATTTGCAAATGTAGCTGCTGCGATCTCAGAATTCGAACCTGTTACAATGTGCGTATCTGCCGCACAATATGAACATGCAAAAACCATGCTGCCTGCCGGCGTACGGATCGTTGAAATGAGCAGTAACGATGCATGGTGCAGAGATATGGGACCAACTTTTCTGATAAATGATAAAGGCAAAACCCGTGCCTGTGACTGGACCTTTAATGCCTGGGGCGGACTGGTCGACGGATTGTATTTTCCATGGGATAAGGATGATCAGATCGCATCCAAGATCTGCGAACTGGAACAGATTGATTCTTACCGAACTGATGATTTCGTATTAGAGGGCGGCTCTTTTCATGTCGATGGGGAAGGTACACTGATCACCACCGAGATGTGCCTGCTGTCAAAGGGAAGAAATCCTCATCTCACAAAAGCTCAGATCGAGCAGAAATTAAAAGATTATCTGAATGTCGATACGATCATCTGGATCAAGGACGGCATCGATCCCGACGAGACAAATGGACATATCGATGATGTCGCCTGCTTCGTCCGTCCCGGTGAAGTTGCCTGCATCTATACGGATGATCCGACTGACCCATTCTATAAAGAAGCACAGGTCGCTTACCACACCCTGTCAAATGCTGTAGATGCCAAAGGCAGGAAGCTGATCGTCCATAAGCTCTGTACAACCAAAGCTCCGGTTTATCTGAAGGGCATGGAAACAGTCGATGCAGTCCCCGGAAGCACTCCAAGAAAAAACGGCGACCTTGCGATCGCCTCTTATCTGAATTTCCTGATCGTAAATGGCGGCATCATCCTGCCACAGTACGGTGATGAAAATGACGCTCTTGCAATCCGTCAGGTACAGTCCATGTTCCCGGAACGTAAGGTTGTCGGTGTCCGTACCGAAGAAATTGCTTACGGCGGCGGCAATATCCACTGTATCACCCAACAGCAGCCGAAAGCCTGACATGATGTCTGCCATCTTTATCATAGCAAATCTGCTATTGCATCACCGAAATTCACTACAAAAAATGGAGCATACAGAGTTCTCTCTGTACGCTCCATTTTCTACTTTCGCATCATTACAAACCGCTCCTTGCGAAGCTCCTGCATAAGAAGCTTCACTGTCCAGTTCTGATTGCTCGGTGTCAGGATCGCCTTGTAATCCACTTTCACATCACCATGCCGAAGCTCGAATAGCATCTTGTCCAGACGTTTTTCCTTCAAATTACATAAAAGAATCAGGCTGTCTGCCCGGCTCTTTATCTGCATACCCGCAGTCACTGCACTCGAAGAATGTTTAGCTGCGTTTTTCCCAGTCTGATCCGTTGCATCTGCCATTTCTGCTGCTTTTTTATAGGTTCCATTTACAAGCTCACCCAGCTTATAATTCGTTGTCACTATCTCATCCGGTATCCGATCTACGGTGATCTTCATCCGGCTTGCAATATTCTGTATTTTACGGTATTCGCTGTCTGTTACATGTATTAATACTAACTTTTCCATGCTGTCTCCTGTCTGTATATCTCGTTTCACACTACCACAGGATTAGAAGAAATGCAAGAGACTCAATACTACTTATCTTCTTCTGCCCAGACTTCTTTTGCCATACGAAATACTGCCCATGCCTTCGGCCATCCACAGTAAAATGCTGCATGTGTAACGATCTCTGCAATTTCCTCCTGTGTGATTCCGTTTGCCTTTGCACTCATCAGATGATAACGGAAGGATTCATCGGTAAGCCCCTGTGCCATTAATGCAACTACAGTTACCAGTGACCGGTCTCTGAGGGACAGCTTATCCTCTCTGCTCCATACCTCGCCAAATAATACATCATCATTTAATTCTGCAAACTTTGGAGCAAATTCTCCAAGCTGTGTTCTTCCTGCTGTCTGTTTTACTGCCATGATAGATCCACCTTTCCTATGCTAACTTATTATATTCTTCATCCGTGACCGGTTCGCACCATTCATTACTGCAGTTCTCACCCGGTACTTCTACTGCGATATGGGAAAACCAGCTATCCTTCTTTGCACCATGCCAGTGCTTTACCTCTGCCGGAATCGTGATTACAGTTCCCGGTACAAGACTGACTGCCTCTTTTCCTTCTTCCTGATACCAGCCCTCTCCGGCTGTGCAGATCAGGAGCTGTCCGCCGCCCTTTGTTGCGTGATGGATATGCCAGTTATTCCGGCATCCCGGCTCAAAGGTTACATTTGCAAGAAACAATCCTGTTTTCGTGTCTGTCAGCGGATTCAAAAAGGAATCCCCAATAAAATATTGTGCAAATGCTGTATTTGCATTTCCTGTTCCAAATACGTTCTGCTTCTCAAATTCTTCTCTGTTTGTAGTCTTCATACTATCACTCTCCATCTTACTTAAACTTGTTTCAGCGCTTATGCGCCTATGCTCTGATGCTTTCCGTATTTATATACTAAAAAGGAGTATACCTTTTTCGTACACTCCTATCATACTCTTTGAACTTTACTCCAAGTCAAGAACTTTTTTGTATGAAGTTTTTATGAAGTAAGTATTCTCAGTATTCAAGTAACCTTTTGTATATATGTAAATCCTCATCCTTGAACACGTTAAATACCACCTGCATCCGGCTTCCTGTTTCTTCCAGATACTTCTGCACGGTTTCTACTGCGATCTCCGCTGCCCGTTTATTCGGGAACATGAATACGCCTGTCGAAATGCAGCAAAAGGCAATACTTGATACTCCATTTTCTTCTGCAAGTTCCAGACAGGAACGATAACAGGATGCCAGCAATTCTTCGTGTTCCTTCCGCAGCCGTTCCTGCACGATCGGACCTACTGTATGAAGTACATATTTACATGGAAGGTTAAATGCCGGTGTGATCTTTGCCTGTCCGGTCGGCTCCTCATGTCCCTGCGCCTGCATGATATCATTACAGCGCAGCCTGAGCTCTATTCCTGCCTTTGAGTGAATGATATTGTCCACACAATTATGCATTGGACGAAAGCAACCGCACATCTGACTGTTTGCGGCATTCACGATTGCGTCCACCTTTAGTGCTGTTATATCTCCCTGCCAGAGATAGATCCGGTCATCTGATTTTGTCGGAAACAACTTTGTAAGATCTATGACTCCTGCCTTTTCATTTTCCTCCGTCAGATATTCGTCCTGAATCCTTAAAAATTCCTGACTGATCTTCTTCGGCATCCGTACATTCATCAGGGAGCGCAGAAGATCCTTCTGTTCCTGTTCATCTTCCGGAATTCTGTAATTCTTATAATATGTATCTTCATCCAGCAAATTCCGGATCAGCCATTTTCTCTGTTCCTCGTGATTCATCAATCTCTGCTTCCTTCCATATTTAGACTTTCTGTTTTACTATTTATTACACTATCTCTGGAAATCCTTCATCCGTTATTTTTCTGCCGCATAGCGCCAAATGTCCGTTACATCCCAGCCACACAACGCTCTATATCCGTAATGCTTTCTTTCATATCTGCATTAATTCCGACCGCGCGGTCACCAAGACTCTCCGGCACAACTGCTTCATTCAGATTCAGACGGATTATCGAGATATTTTTATTCTCTCTGACCAGTTTTTCAAATGGAAATCTAATTATCATTGGTGTGTTAAATCCAACGCCAAGTTCCAGCAGCACCAATCTGCCTTTCTCTGCCTCAGACAGGAAATCTCCAAATCTCTGCTCCGCATCATACCATGCTACATCCTGAACGAAATGCTGATCTTTTCGCAGATTCATGTCCATAGCCCCGCCGCACACCGGACATTTCGGAACCATATATGTCGGTATCCTGCAATCCCTCCGTGCCTGATCCATCTGCCGGAACATATCTACCGCATCGTAAAGCTTATCATGACAGCCTTTTCCGCACTGAATATGGAAATAATCTCCCTGTGTGCAGAAGATCTGATCTTCCGGCAACCCTGCTTTGACAAACTGACCATCTGCATTTGTGCTTAAGACAAATATCTTCTTACCGGAAAGCATACTTAAAAACGTTTTATGAAGCGGTGTCACATCCAGATCAATACCGCCAAAGATCGCCTGTTTCGACCAGTAGCCCCAGTAGCTTTCTTCATCCGGATACGGGTAAAAGCCTGCAGAATACATATCCTGCATATATGGACCTTTTCCATATTTCTTCTGGAACTCTCCAAAATTCTCCTCAAAAAAACTTCCACCATACTGTGCACCTGCGGCTGCACTCATTCCCGCACCTGCTCCAACCAGAACATACTCTGCATCCTGCAGCATCCGGGAAGCCAGCCGGATCTGTTCCACATATGGCATCTTCTGGAACACATAATCTCTGGCAGGTGTCCCGGACAAAAATGTTTCAAATGTTATTTTATCATTTCTATACTTAATCTTTTTCATAATCTGTCGCTCTGTTTCTGTCTGTATATCCATTTCATTATTTCTATCCGTTAGTTATTACTATCCGTTTTTATTTTTTATTTATATTATCGCATGTCACTTTCGTATGATTGCCTGAACAGGGCAGTTCTCATAACAATTTCCACAATGCAGACAATGCTGCTGATTAATCTTATATGGTGTTCCTCTCTCGATACACCTCTGGGGACAGAGTTTCTCACATTTACCACAGCCGATACAGGCATCTGTTATCACATACCCCTTTTCCCGGATTATAGCATTTCCAAGGCTGTATGTCTCACGAAATATCGGATTCACGCCCAGATTAAAATATTCTACCTCACCCTGATCAATACAGAATATAATACCTATACTTCTGGTATTACCCGGATAGACATTTGCCAGATAAGGCTGCTCCTCAAAGATGGTATCACGCCATTTCTCCTGTTCTTCCTCGCGCACCGCATATGCCTTTCCCGACAGTCGTATCATCTCTTTATATTTTGTATAGCAAAGGATCTGAACCCGTCCATCTTCCAGAAGTTCCTGACAGAAATTCTTCCCCCTTGCCGTATAAAAATACAGGGCATCCGATTCATAATGGATCGCACTGATATTCCGTATCTGCGGCGCACCATCCTTATCCACTGTTGCAAATGCAAGAACTCCTACCAATTGCATCTTCTTTAAGCATGTTTTTAAATCCATCTATCGTTCCTCCAATACAAAATAACCAGACATCCGCATTCCTGTTCGCGTTTGTTTACTCTACAATTTTAATTCTTCCCTGTTTTCTTGTTAACATGGAAGCACCTCCCCAGTAATCTCATTTCTTGTCTTCCAGCACTGAGGATCTGCTCCGTAAAAGCTCCCGGTCGTTCCATTTGCAACAGCCGGACACCCTCTGCACCATGCCTTTAATTCACACTTGCTGCATTTGCTGAATTTCTCATAATCTCTGTATTTCTCCATCTGACAGATCCACACATCTGCCAGCCGGTCTTCGAATACACTTGCCACCTTGCTGTCCATAACACGCCTGCATGCCATCACGTCACCATTTGATGAGATCGTGATATGGCAGTTACCACAATTACAACCCGCATAGATCATGCCTACCTGTGCATTTTCCGGCAGCGTAAACGCTCCTGTTTCATACTCATATAACGTCCACAGATGATCCTTTTTATTAAAATACGTCTTGCAGCCTGCCGCTTCATATGCCTTATACTTCGCATCACAGACAGACAAAAGCTCCCGGTACTCCTCCGGTGTCATGCTGGTATCGACCTCTCCACCGGTCGGTACATATCTTGAAAATGCATACACATCCACGCCAGCCTGAACAACTGCATCGATAATATCCGGTATCTCATGCATATTTGTCTTTGAAACCGTACTCATGATAATGCTCCGGATTCCTGCCCGATTCAGACAGCCGACTTTTTCCAGCGTCAGATCGAAGCTGCCCGGTTTCCGAAACCAGTCATGGGTCTCTCTCATTCCATCTAACGACATCTGGTATTTTTCACAGCCACAAACGGCTAACATTTTACAGATCTCATCGTTCAGATGGAATGGATTTCCCATGATTGTAAATGGAATATTTTTGCTCTTTAACAGAACCATCAATTTCCAGAAATCAGGATGCAGGATAGGATCGCCGCCAGTAATATAGAAGTACGGTACTCTGTGATAGACCTTACAGAAATCTTCACAGTTCGCCACAACCTCCTGCATCTGCTCCCAGGTCATGCTCTTTAATTCCTTACATCCTGTCCCTGAAAATATATAACAGTGCTTACACCGCTGATCACACTCATCTGTGATATGCCATTGAAATGCAAAATACTGACTCATCCTGTCCATGCCTCCTTATTTCTTCATCTTATTTCTGCTCCGGCTTGTCAGACGCTCCACATGCTGTTCCGCACGCTGCCGGTTTGTCGGATGCTCCACATGCTGCACCTGCCTGCTTGTCCTTATCGTCTTCCCAATCTGCAATATTTGATAATGCCATCTTCTGTTACCTCCTGATAATTTTATTTTTGGGCTGTTGCCCTCTTGCATTATCAACATAACAAATTCTGATTTTCGAAAAAAGTACGCACTTTTTTATTACCTGGTCACAAAAAAGTAACCCCGGTTACCTTTTTGTAACTAATTGACCACACATAGGATGTTAGATTATAATTGGATGTAACAAGAAAAAAGAATATTGGGTACAAAATAAATGTTAGATATAAAACAAATACATGGAGGTAATGTTATGTTAACAAAAGAAGAATTACCAGAATGTCCGGTTGCAACGACCGTTGCTCTGATCGGAAGTAAATGGAAGCTGCTTATTATAAGAAATCTGTTACAGCGTCCATGGCGATTCAACGAACTCAAACGCGATCTGACCGGTATCAGCCAGAAGGTTCTGACCGACAGCCTTCGCTCAATGGAAGAAGACGGGCTGATCACCCGAACCGTATACCCGGAGGTTCCGCCACGCGTAGAATATGCGTTAAGCGACCTCGGACAGACCTTAAAGCCAATCCTTGACTCTATGGTCGAATGGGGTAACGCCTATAAACAAATGTAAAAAAAAGCCATACATAGTGATTAACCCTTTTCATAGCTATTATCTCCACTATGCATGGATAGTAACGGATACCAGAGAAGAACACAAGGCAATTGAAAAAGCACCCGACCGGGTGCTCTTGCTTTATCTTTTCTTTGCTGCTTTGGCTGCTTTCTCCAACTTTCGCTTCTTTGCCTGCTCAGCCATGAATAATTTTCTGAGATTTTCCAGCTTTGCAGCTTCCTCTTTTGCGGTATTCAGATCATCTGTGACCTTGTCCTGTGCGTCCTGACTGTCAAATCTTACAAAGTTCTCAAATACGGTCGGATAAGTGAAAGTCTTTTCTATATTCTCACACTGAAATAAAATACGGATGTGTGTACCATCACATTCAACTACGTTTCCCTCACCAAATTTTACATGTTTCACTTTTTCGTTTTCAAACATAACCTATCTTCCTCTCTACCTATTGAAAACATCTCCAACTGCCAATATGTGCCCTGTTTCGTCTTGCCGCTACGGCTGAAAAATAACTTTTTATTTCAAGTTTCTATATTAATATTACCAAATATTTTCCATAAAATTCCAGTGCAAATTTATTTTCGTAAGAAATTCGTGAAAACCCACACTCAATCTTTCAAATTTTGTAAAAAATTTATTCTTGACATTTACCCGGCTATTCAAATATGCAGAAAACCGTCTCAGAAAACAATGCACTTTTTAAGCCTCGCCTGCGCTAATTGCAGAAACTTTCATATCTGGTTTGTTTGGAACAATCCGATATATTACAAAAGCAACAGTTACTATATATTACACTATTATGTAGCAAGCCTTTTTCAACGCCGGTCCTTAGCGAGTTGCCATAGGCAAGGGGCTTAGTACCGCTGCGTTGAAATAGAGTGCAAACGACTTGCGGAATAATAGGTGTAATTATAGTACTAGTTGCTTTTAATATCTTTCATTCTGTTCCAAACAAAACAAATATGGAATTTTCGCTTATCTTGCGGAGGCTTTTAACAGTTCAGCCACCTCAGCTTCTGTGGATAAGGACAATGCTTTTGCTGCAAGCGCATCTGCATCTGCCTTTGACCATTTGGCGATCGTGCCTCTGGTTCTTAAAACAGAAGTTGCCGATACACTGAACTCTCCCAGTCCAAAGGAGATCAGAAGTGGGATCAGTAATGGATCAGCTGCTGCTTCACCACACATACCTACCATGATGCCTGCTGCATTTCCTGCTTCAATAACATTCTTCATGGAACGAAGAACAGCAGGATTGTATGCGGAATACAGATATGCAACCTTGGCATTTCCTCTGTCAACTGCCATTGTGTACTGAGTCAGATCATTTGTACCGATACTGAAGAAATCGGCTTCCTTTGCCAGAAGATCTGCTATCAGACTGGCTGCAGGAGTCTCGATCATAACGCCGACCTGAATGTCCTTGTTATATGCGATTCCCTCTGCATCTAACTCCTTCTTAAGCTCCGCTACCAGTTCTTTTACCCGTCGGATCTCATCCACGCAGGTAACAAGTGGAACCATGATCTTGATATCGCCAAATGCACTCGCACGAAGCAATGCACGAAGCTGTACCTTGTAGCTGTCCTCATTCTTCAGACAATATCTGACTGCACGGAAACCGAGGAACGGATTGTCTTCTTTCTCCAGTCCCAGATATGGGATATCCTTGTCTCCGCCGACATCCAGTGTACGGATAATAACTTCTTTGCCCTGCATCGTCTCGGCTGCTGCCTTATATGCTTCAAACTGCTCGTCCTCTGTTGGCAAACTGTCTGTTCCCATGAACAGGAACTCAGTACGGAATAAGCCTACGCCTTCACCATCAGCAGCTACAACACCCTTGGCATCCTCTGGATTGCCGATATTGCCATATAAAGCTACCTTTGTTCCATCAGCAGTTACTGTATCTTTTCCTCTGTAGATCTGAAGCAGTTCCTTCTCTTTCAGGTAATCTGCACGCTTTGTCTCATATTCTGCGATCTCATCCATCGCAGGTTCTAAGATGCAAACGCCTTCGCATCCGTCTACAACTGCCATCATACCATCGGACACCTGATCTACGATACCATCTACACTAAGTACAGCAGGGATCTCAAGTGCTCTTGCAAGAATAGCTGAATGAGAAGTCTTACCGCCAATCTCGGTGATAATACCTGCTACATTTTCCTTTACGATTCCTGCTGTCATGGATGGTGTCAGATCCTTTGCGACGATCACTGTACCTGCCGGAACATCTCCGATATTAATATCCGGCGTACCGGTAAGGATCTTAAGCATACGGACACGGATATCTCCTACGTCAGTTGCTCTCTGTCTGGTCAGTTCATCATCTACCTGGGAGAACATGGATACGAACATATCACATACACTGTCAACGGCTGCTTCTGCACATTCGCCATTACCGATCAACTCCTTGACCTGATCCTGCATAAATGGATCACTTATCAAAACGATATGTCCTTCCAGGATCTCTGCATTATGTTCTCCAACCTTTTCTTTCATTGCATCTGCCATTTTCTGAGTCTTTTCAACAAAAACTTCCATAGCATTCTCAAATCTCTGAAGTTCAGCATCTGTATCTGTTACTGTATGCTGCTTATATTCCGGTTTGCCATCACTGATGATGACAACCTTTCCGATGCCATAACCGGCTGAGCCGCCTATTCCTTTTAACATATCTTCTACCCCGCTTTCCAGATGAAAGAATGCTGTCTGACTATTCGCCAAGACCGGATTCAACCAACTCTACTGCCTTTGCGAGAGCTGCCTGCTCGTCTTCACCGTCACACTCAATTGTCATCTCTGTTCCACACTTAATACATGCTGCAATGATCAGCATAACGCTCTTTGCGTTGATTCTCTTACCGGCAATATCGATTGTTACGTTACATTTGAACTTTGTCATTTCCTTTGCAAATACTCCTGCCGGTCTCATGTGTAATCCCTGCTCATTAATAACTTTAACTGTCTGTGATACCATAATCATCTTCTCCTTTTTATATCTCTTTTATCATTTGTCCGATTCGGACAAACGCATGATCAACATTGTTACTTTTGATTTAATATTTGAAATATCCCTGTTTTATTTATATCCGGCAGGAACAGATTCTTTCTGTTCCCACCGTTGTTAAAAAGGATAGGGTTTTTGTTTTTATTCTTCTGCTACATTTTTCTTGATCAGACCGAGCAGTAAACAGGTTACTACAGAACCGATCACCCATGAAAGAATGTAGAATAATGGATGTCCTACTGTTGCAAATACGAAGATTCCTCCGTGTGGTGCCATCAGTGTACATTTGAATGCTGCTGATAATGCTCCTGCTACACCTGCACCAACCAGGGTACATGGGATAACATGAAGCGGATCTGCTGCTGCAAATGGAATCGCACCCTCTGTGATGAAGGAACAACCCATTACAAAGTTAGAAACGGCTGAGCCTCTTTCTGCCTTTGTGAATTTCTTAGGGAACAGCTTACATGCAAGTGCAATTCCCATTGGTGGAACCATACCGCCGATCATTACGGCTGCCATGGAAATGTAGCATGCCTGAACGGCTGCATCACTCTGGGATGCACCGGCTGATACAAGGTCTGCTGCTGTAGAAAGCATTCCCGAGCCGAATACATAAGCTGCCTTGTTGATAGGACCGCCCATGTCGATCGCCATCATTGCTCCGAGGATCAGACCAAGGAGAGCTAACAGATTCTTATCTGCAAGTGATGTAAGCATATTGGAAAGTCCTGTATTTACAAGGCCGATCAATGGATTAAAGATAAATACCATCAATACGCCTACAAGGAAAATACCAACTAACGGATAGATCAATGTTGGCTTGATACCCTCTAATGACTGAGGGAACTTTGAACACATCTTCTTTAATAAAAGTACGATATAACCTGCAAGGAAACCTGCAAGAATACCACCTAAGAAACCGGATACTGTATTACCGGAGCCTTCGCCTACAAAACCGAATTTTGAGATAAAATTCTGGAATGGGGAAAGGCTTGCACCTGCCCATATATATTTTGCGATCGCTGCATTACCGGATGAAGCAAGAAGTCCGCCGGTAAATCCAACTGCAAGACCCGGACGATCTGCGATCGAATATGCGATATAACCTGCAAGTACCGGAACCATCAGTCCCATGGACAGATCTCCGACATATTTAAAGAATGCGGAAAGTGGTGTACAGGTACCGAAGTTTGAACCACCGGTTGAACCATATCCACAGATTGTATCGATCAGGAATGCCAGTGCGATCATGATACCGCCACCGATAACGAATGGAAGCATATGGGATACACCGCTCATCAGATGCTTGTAGATCTGACTTCCAACACCGCCTGCGCTTTCTTCCTCTGCTTTCTTTCCACTCTCATGATGTACCGAAACCTTGCCATCGATCACTTTATTGATAAGCTCTTCCGGTTTGTGGATACCATCAGCTACCTTTGTAAAAAGAACTGGCTTGCCGTCAAATCTTGCAGTCTCCACATTCTTATCGGCTGCTACGATAATACCGTCACATTCTTCAATCTCCTTTGCTGTCAGACGATTCTTAACACCGCCGGATCCATTTGTTTCAACCTTGATCGTAATGCCCATTTCATTTCCTTTTTTCTCAAGGGCTTCCGCTGCCATAAATGTATGTGCGATACCGGTCGGACATGCTGTAACTGCAAGGACTCTGTATCCTGTCTTTTCCGGTGCGTTTTCTTTCTTATCTTCTGTTGCTTCTCCAAGTTCATCCGCGAACTTTTCCATCTCATATTTGCTGCAGATATCTAAGAACTGATCTGCATTCTTGGCTGCAAGAAGTTCTGCTCTGAAGTTCTCATCCATCAGCAACATACTGAGTCTTGATAATACTTCCAGATGTACATCTGCGCCCTTTTCCGGTGCTGCGATCATGAAGAACAGGTTTGCAGGCTGTCCATCTAATGAATCATAATCTACACCGTCCGGTACTGTCATAGCTGCAAGTCCCGGCTGCTTAACTGCTGCATTCTTGGAATGAGGAATCGCGATTCCCTCTCCAACTCCGGTCGAACCGGATTCTTCTCTTGCAAGAATTCCTTTCTTGAATTCTGCCTTATCTGTTATATTGCCCGATTTTGCATGAAGATCGATCAGATAATCAATCGCTGCGTCTTTAGAATCTACTTTTACACCAAGGGCAATTCCTTCTTTTTTTAATAACTCCCTTATTCTCATACTCATTCTCCTTTACTCAAATACCGGTTTATCAGGATCTGGTCAGGCCAGTCGGTTCTTCTCCCTTTTCCCCAACTGTTAAAATTGTCCTAAAAGTTTCTCAACCTGGTCTTTTGTTGCAAGTCCTTCTGAAAATGCAGTTGCACTGCCTGTTGCTGCGCCGTACTTTAATGCTTTCTTGTAATCATGCTCTGCAAAATAGCTTGCGATAAATCCTGCCACCATGGAATCTCCGGCTCCTACAGAATTAACAACTTTTCCTTTTGGAACGCCCATTCTGTATGTCTCTCCGGTCTCTGTGAGCAGCATAGATCCGTCTCCTGCCATGGAGATCGCTACGTTTCTTGCTCCAAGTGCCTGTAATCTCTTTGCATATTCTTCAATCTCCTCATCAGAATGAAGTGTTACGCCAAACATTTCTCCAAGCTCGAAGTTATTCGGCTTGATAAGAAACGGATGATACTTGAGAACATTTAACAGGAGATCCTTCGTAGCATCGACTACGATATCAACCTTCTTGCCTGCAAGTCTTGCCATGATCTTCTCGTACACATCAGATGGTAAAGATGGTGGGATCGCTCCTGCCAGAACCAGACAGTCACCGTCTGTTAAACCATCTAATTTCTTATAAAGTTCTTCCAGTTCTGCATCGCTGATATTAGGGCCTTTTCCATTAATCTCTGTTTCTTCTCCGGCTTTCAGCTTAACATTGATTCTGCTAACGCCATCTGAAACCGTGATGAAATCAGCTTTTACACCAAGGGCAGCGACTCCTTCTTCAATCGCTTTTCCGGTAAAGCCTGCAACAAATCCAAGTGCTACAGAATCTACGCCCAGATTCTTAAGGACTGTCGAAACATTGATTCCCTTTCCACCGTAGAACAGGGCTTCTTCTCTGCTTCTGTTTACCGAACCGATTTCCAGTTTTTCCATTCTGACAACATAATCGATTGCCGGATTGAAAGTTACTGTGTAGATCATTCCTTCATTACCTCCTTTATGACTGTTGCATCTGCATACTTATCATTTACAAGTCGGTCGGTGATAATACACGCCTTCTTGATTCCTGCAAATGTAACCGCTGTAACCTTGTCAAACTTCGTGTGATCGGCAAGGACAACACTCGCATAAGATCGGTTGACCGCTTCCATCTTTACAAGTGCTTCTTCTACATCGACTGTCGTGAAACCGTAATCTGTATGTACACCGTTGGTTCCAAGGAAGCATTTTGAGAAATTGAACATCTTCATATTATTTACAGCATCTGCACCTACCGTAGATTCTGTGACCGGCTTTCCGAGTCCTCCGATCATGTATGCCCGAAGTCCTTTGTTCATCAGCCGTTTGATATGTGCAATTCCGTTTGTGACAAATGTCGCTCTGGTTGATTCCAGATACTCGATCATCCATCCGGTACTTGTTCCTGCATCTATGAAAATAAAATCGTCATCATTGATCATATTCACCGCATACCGTGCAATTGCTTTCTTTTCTTCCACACAGAGCTGCTCTTTTACACTGACCGCAATCTCATCTGCAATAAACTGGTGTGCAACTGCTGTAGCTCCTCCGTGTACCTTATTCAGTTTTCCCATTTCATCGAGAGCGATAAGATCCCGCCTTATGGTTGATTCTGATGCTCCTGTGCACTCTGTCATTTCTGCAACTGTGATCGTTCCTTTGTTCTTCAGAGCTTCCAGTATCTTGTTATATCTTTCTTCCGTAAGCATATATATAGGTCTCCTTATTATCAAGTCATTTTATTATTTGCAATTCAATTCATATATATGCATTATAACCGATTTTTCGTTCAAAATCAATCATATTCGTTCAACTTGGATTTATATTAACACACATTTTGTTCATAATCAATCATTAATTTGCATTTTTTTGAAGTTTTTTGAACAAATATGAGAGAAACGGAATTAAAGAAAGCAGACAGTCTCGTTATAAGACCACCTGCCGGTCGATATATGACATCAGCCAAAGGGTCATAGCTGCGCCTCTTCCAAAAAGGATCTCATTATAGAGTTCTTTTTTGCGTACGAAATTCTAAAATATAAAATGGGACGTCACCATATCATTCCAATTCTTTCTGGAAACGTACAATCATCGGATGCAGCCTGCTCGGTATGGTTATCGTAACTGCATTGCCAGCACAGGCAGCAGTTCAGGCAGCAACTTTAAATGAGCACACAGTTTCCGCTGTCAGTACATACACAGGCACCAATGCTGCCCTTGCCACAAGTAAGACCGCAGCTATAAACACTGCCACTTCTACTACAAATACAACCACAAATGATGCCACCCTTACCGCAAGCAAGACCACGGCCAAGAAAGCTGCGCTGAATAAAACATCTTTAAAGCTGAAGAAGGGCAAAACTTACCAGTTAAAAACAAAAAATGTAAAGGGAACGGTAACAGTAGTAGAGGGAAACTACAACTCCTCCATTCACTGGTTCCGAACCATAACGAAATCTTCCTTGCAGCAAACAGGCTTTTCAGTAGATACACGGTATTAAGCACAGTTCAAATGCAAATCATTCATTTCAGGGAGATAAGTTTTTATCTCCCTGTTTGACTATACTTATGGAGAAAATCATGAATAATTCTTATATTAATAAAGATGAGATAAATAATAAAATATATGACTACATTGCCGGCTACATAAATTGTTCAACAGATCAATTAAAAGAAGAAGGCACACATTTCGTAAAGAACAAAAAGGCTGCTAAAAATTATGTTAAAATTCTCAGCATCAGAGATACAAATATCATTTCTCTGTCTGAAGAAAAATATGAACTTGGAAAACAACTGTTATCAGGTAAAACTCGAGACGAATCATATGAAGGTAACAACCTTAAAACATTATGTGATATCGAGGGCTTTGAAAATTCACTGACTTTTGATGCAGAAGGAAATACAAATACAACCATCGTTTTATGTGCAATAAAAGATAACGAAATAATAGCAATTGCGGGTGCTGCTCCCACCGGTAAACTGATGGAAGTTGGAATTGATGTAAAAAAGAACTGGCTTCCCAAGCAGTAGCCATCCGAAGCGGCTATATGCCACTCTGGACAGATTCATTTGGAACACGCTAATCAGCGCACTATAAGTATAAAAAATAACCTCCCAGCCTTGAAGTGAACCCCTTTTATTAGACAAAAAAGGTCTAATAAAAGGGGCTATTTTTAACTCATCATATCAAGGCTAACCGTCTATCGGTGGCACTTTTTATTTATGAACGATAATCACCGTTGATCTTAACGTAATCATAAGTCAGGTCACAGCCCCACGCCTTGGCGGATGCTTCACCCTGATTCAGATTGACATTGATGTAGATATCATCCTCGGATAATACCTCAGAGGCTTTTTCCTCAGAAAATGGAATACCGGAACCATCTCTGCACACCTCTACGATACCCTTCTCAGATTCAAGATCTACATCTACTTTATCGATATCGAAATCTGCTTCTGCATATCCGATCGCACAGAGAATACGTCCCCAGTTTGCATCTTCACCAAACATCGCACATTTGGTCAGTGGGGAACGGATAATGCTCTTTGCAACGATGATCGCTGTGTCCTGATCCGGTGCTCCTGATACTGTACATTCCAGCATCTTGCTTGCGCCCTCTCCATCACTTGCGAGCATCATCGTCATACACTCCATAACGATGTACAGTGCTTTCTTGAAAATTGCATAGTCGTCATTTTCTGTTACGATCTCTTCATTTCCTGCAAGTCCATTTGCCATGACACTTAAAGTATCATTTGTCGATGTATCACCATCTATGGACAGACAGTTATAAGTTATCTTTACGATCTCACTCAGAGCCTTCTGGATCATATCGGCTGAGATTGCAACATCCGTTGTGATAAAGTTCAGAGTGGTTGCCATATTCGGATGGATCATACCGCTTCCCTTTGCCATTCCACCAAGACGACAGGTCTTGCCACCAAGTATGAATTCTACTGCAACCTGCTTATCAACTGTATCTGTCGTCATGATCGCATTTGCAGCCTTATCATTGCCATCGGCACTTAAACCGCCAGCAAGCTCTTTCATGTGCTCTTCAAATGGTTCGATCGGAATGATCTGACCAATCACACCGGTCGATGCATTGATGATCATATCTGCATCGATTCCCAGTGCATCTGCTGCCAGCTCACAGATCCGCTCTGCCTTTTCCACGCCATCCGCATTACAGGTATTTGCATTCTTTGAATTAACGACAACTGCCATGGCTTTGCCGCCTGTTGCCTTCAGATGCTCCTTAGTTACAAGGATTGGCGCACCTTTTACCTTGTTCTGTGTATATACGGCTGCTGCATTACAGACTGTACTGCTGTAAACCATACCCAGATCATTCTTATTCTTATCGGAATTCAGTCCGCAGTTTATACCATTTGCCACAAATCCCTTTGCTGCACAGACACCACCGTCTACATATGTGTATCCTTCGTATGTTTTCTTCTTCATAATCATCCGTAGCCAAATCCTGTCGACTTCCACGTTTCATTCCACTACTGCCGATCAGTGATTCGCCACTGCCTCCTTTTTAAGATATATAAAACTCTGCCTGTATTTCTATTATCTTACTTGCCGATTGCTGCCAGAAACTTGTCCAGTCTTCCGATCGTACGATTCTTGCCGATTACGTTCATGATCGTAGCAAGATCCGGTGAATTCTTCTTACCGGTTACTGCCACACGAACGATCGTGCAGACATCTGTGATCGATCCCTTATAAGCATCCGGATTCTTCTTATATTCCTTGACATTCGGGCAATAGCCAAGCTTATCACCCATAACCTTCATCTCGGCAAACCAGTTCTCAGCATCTAAGAACAGATCCTTCTTATATTCATTGATGATCTCTGCCATCTGATCTGCATTATACTTCTCGTCGATCTCGTAGGAAAGCTTCAGTTCATCCTCCGGCACATAGAGATAGCCGAACATCTCTGCCAGATCCGACCACTTACCAACATCCTTACGGACTTTATTTCCTGACATCTTCCAAAGGCTAATCGTCTTTAAGAAGCTCTCTTTATCATTTGTGCCAAATTCATACAGCTTCTCATCAAATTCTTTTGCCCATGCCATGATCTTCTCATAGCACTTTTCTTCTGAAAATGTGGAGATCATCTCTTTGCTGACATCATTTAACTTCACCATGTCAAATAATGCACCGGATGCCGGCATCTTCGCAAGTGACAATGTGAAATCATCGATCGTCTTATCAGGATTTGCTGCATGCCATTCCTCATAATTGGAATTGGCGATCGTCATCAGATATTCCAGTACACTCTCGGATGGATAGCCCTGCTCCTGATAGAAGCCAACGGCTGCCTCCGGGTCTTTTCTCTTACTGAGTTTTCTCTTGTGCTGATGTTCATTTCCATCCTCATCCACAGATATTTCCATCTTCATAATTGGTGAAATATGTGCATACTCAGGAAGTTCAAATCCGCACAGTTCAAATAACTGCTTATGAAGCGGATAGGATGCAAGCCATTCATCACCACGAATGACCATATTTGTTCTCATAAAATGATCGTCTACTGCATGTGCAAAATGATAGGTTGGGATTCCGTCAGATTTTAACAGTACAACATCCATCATGTTCTCAGGCATCTCGATCTTACCACGGATCGGGTCACTGTAAACAACTGTCTTGCCTGCCTCGCCCGGGCTCTTAAGTCTGACAACATAAGGCTCTCCGGCTGCCAATTTCTCCTCGATCTGCTCGTATGTCAGATTTCTTCCAACCGCATACTCTCCATAATATCCGATATCTACCTTTGCAGCCTCCTGCTTTGCTCTTATCGCATCCAGTTCTTCCGCAGTTGTAAAATCAGGATATGCATATCCCTCCTGCATCAGCTTCTTAACGCAGATCTGATAGATCTCTTTTCTCTCGCTCTGCTTATATGGTGCATATGTGACAGGGCTTCCTTCAAATGGTCCCTCGTCAAATCCAAGATCAAACTTGTTTAAGGAATTGATGATCTCCTCCACGCCATTTTCAAGCTCTCTCTTTCTATCTGTATCTTCTATTCTAAGATAGAACACACCACCGCTCTGCTTTGCAAGTTTTCTTGATATCATAGCAGCATATAAACCACCGATATGCATATATCCGGTTGGGCTTGGCGCAAATCTCGTTACCTTCGCACACTCCGGCAAGTCTCTCTTTGGAAATCTTGCTTCGAGATCGTCTACCGTTCCTGTTATATCCGGGAATATTAATTCTGCTAATTTGTTATAATCCATCTTATCTGCCACCTCTTATATCAAATCTATTTTTCGTTTCTTACCGCCTGACAGCACCTAATCGACTGTCAAAACACATATAGTAAAAAATACCACAAACCCCCGGCTTTGTACAGGTCTTTTCTCCCGTTTGCACTCAGGTGGACAAAAAAGACCCGGGATTTTTCCCGGATCTCTTTTCGACTTATTTCTTACTCACGATAAAGTAAGTAGCTGTACATGTCAGCGTATTCGTGTTTGCCCTGTTTGATGAAATCAATGGCATCTCTTGGATGCTGGTTCAGCATACCGGTCAGCATGTAAGGTACATCATAGCCCCATACAGCATCACCCTTTTCCTTTAACGGAACCATGTAACGCTCAATGAACTTCAGGATATGGTACAGATTGTACTTTGGATTACGAAGGAAGCCAAGCAGCAATTCCATCGCGCAATTTCCTGCACCTCGTCCCATAGAGCTTACCGTTCCATCTAACATGCTTGCTCCATGTCTCATTGCCTCAACAGTATTTGCATATGCCATCTTCATGTTGTCATGTGCATGAATACCAATCTTCTTACCGTATTTCTCTCCAACTGCCACATATTTCTGTGTCAGTCTCTGGATCTGCTCCGGGTATAAAGAGCCGTAGCTGTCTACAATGTAGATTCCGTCTACATTTGATTTGCCTAACATCTCAAGGGCGATATCGATCTCTGACTCCTGATCCTTTGAGATAGCCATAATGTTACAGGTCGTCTCATATCCCTTTGCATGTGCATCCTCTATCATCTCGATCGCAGCAGGCATGGTGTTGATGTATGTAGCCACACGTATCATGTCAATAACACTGTCTGCTCTGTCAATAATATCTGTCTTGTAATCGCATCTTCCGACATCCGCCATAACAGATATCTTCATCTCTGTATTATTCTCTCCGACTATACTGCGAATGGCTTCTTCGTCACAGAACTTCCACTTTCCGAACTTCTCTACATCGAACATCTCCTTGGAAGCCTTGTAGCCGAATTCCATATAATCAACACCAGCCTTCAAATTTGCTTCATAAAGTGCTTTTACAAATTCATCTGTAAAATAAAAATCGTTGACAAGTCCTCCATCTCGAATTGTAGCATCAAGCACCTGAATATCAGGTCTGTACGTGATCATATCTCCGCCTATCATCGCTGTTTCCTCCTAAATCTTTTTTATCACCTGATGAGCCGCTCAAACGCTCAGGGGTATCCAACGCTCTTTCTATTTATTTTCTCACTTTAACGCGTTGGCGTGAGTATAGTATAACAGCTTTTTGAAATAATGCAAGCACTTTTTTACTTCAACGCAATAAACTTTTTCACTTTAAAGTTCCGCGATGACTGTCCTATCATAGAAAAAGCTCCCGGACATCCCACCCCTGCTGCATACTGCCTATACGAAATAACATTGCGAGAATTTCGTTGTTCACTGCACATTGTCAGTAAATGCGGGCGCAGGTTCTCACCGAAGGTGAGTTTGCGCAGGAGCATTTACGAATCAGACATGTGCAATGAGCAGAAATCGCAGCAAGTTATTTCGTATAGGCAGTATGCAGCAGGGATGGAGTGCCCGGAAGCTTTTAATAATAATATATCATTACGCCCGCTTCAGGCTACCAACCCGAAGCTCGAATTCATCCAATGCTTCCTGCTCCGGATTCTCACATTTCAGATGAACCAGATTGATCAGTCTGGTATGTGGTTCATATTCGTATTTATTATCAATGTCCGCCGGATCAAGTCCCAGTCTGAACCACAGATGATTCATATGCGCTTTCGTCACAGAATTCTCATACAGCACCTTGATCGGTGTCTGCAGACTGTAGCTGTACTCTGTCTTCGCATCCAGATAAACAGGCATACTGCACACGATATTTCGGGAGCTGTTGCCGATCAGAATATTATAGACGCCTTCCTCTGCTACCCACTGATGCAGGTCACTGTCAAAGGATGCAAAATCCTCCTTCGTCAATGTAAATGTCACCTTTTCACGCTCACCATATGCCAGCCGGATCTTCTTAAAAGCTTTCAGTTCCTTTACAGGCTTTGATATCGTCGCATACGGATCACTGATATAAAGCTGAACAACTTCCATACCCTCTGAAAACTCTTCCGGTCCCTGATTGATCACATCCACAGCAATCCGAAGAGAATCCGTCAGCACCGGCATCTTCTTATTATCCACTTTGCCATCCGGATAAACCAGTTCCACCGGAACAGAATCTGCGATTGCACGCTCATTGCTGATCTCAAAATGACTATAGGATAAGCCATGTCCAAATGGATACAACGGCTCTACCATTTTCTTATCATAATATCTGTATCCGACGTAAATCCCTTCTCCATAATTGACCTGATATCCATCCCCGGGGAAATTCAGATACGTCGGTGTATCCTTATGCTTCTTCGGGAAGGTCAGCGGCAGCTTTCCGGATGGATTAACACGTCCGGTTAAAATATCTGCCATCGCATGTCCGCCCTCCATTCCCGGAAGGAACATACAGAAAATACCATCCAGCTCATGCTCCCAGAGTGCCAGATCAACCGGGCCGCTTACATTTAAGATCAATCCTAATTTGACCATAGGATTTTCCCGTTTCAGATCTAACATCTGATTCAAAATCTGTGCATCCTCCACGGACAGCTTCATATTCTTCCGGTCATTTCCTTCCATGCCCGGTATTCTGGCAACGCAGATATAGGTGGAAATGCCTGCACGCTTCCCTACTGCCGGTATTCCGATACTCACCTCGACGCCATTCTGGATCAGCCCCTCGTAGATGCTGCTGTCCTTATCTGTCGTAATACCTGCACTTCCGGTACCACAGTCATATAAACGGATAGCTCCGCTTCCACATAGGACAACCCCGGACATTACCTCCTCGTCTGATACAGTTTCAAATACAGAATCATTGCCCGCCTTTCCTTTCGACCGGATCGGGAAGATTCCATTTTCATTTTTCAATAATACAATTCCCTCACAGGCTGCCTTATATGCTGACTGCTTCGACATATCCATAATATACTGTGCTGACATATCATAGCATTCCGGTGAACCATAGGTGTCCATCAGCTCCAGCACTCTCGCCACATTCCGGTCAAGCTCCTCTTCTATCAGCTCCCCGGCTTCTACTGCCTGAACAACCTTCTCCGGATCTGCTGTGATTCCCGGCATATTCAGATCATTGCCTGCCTTTAACGCTGCGATCGGATCATATACTGCCCCCCAGTCTGATACGACCATACCTTCAAAGCCCCAGTATTTACGCAGAATACCGTCTAACAGCCATTCATTTGCGGTGCAGGCTGTTCCATTGATCTTATTATAGGCTGCCATAACTGTCGCAGGCTGTGCCTGCTCTACACAGGCACGGAAACCAGGAAAATAAATCTCCTGCAATGCCCGTTCTGATATCGTTTCATTTATTCCCTGACGGTTCTTCTCCTGATTATTGGCAGCAAAATGCTTGATATTTGCTGCAACGCCTTCCGCCTGCACACCCTTTACATATTCCGGAGCAAGCTTCGCTACCAGACACGGATCCTCAGAGAATCCCTCAAACAGTCTTCCGCCCAATGGATCTCTGTGGATATTGATGTTCGGTGTTCCAAGAAGCATACTCACGCCATATGCTCTCGCTTCTCTTCCAAGTGCATGTCCTGTCTGATTGACAACATCGGGGTTAAAGGTTGCTCCCAGCATCATGCCACACGGAAAACATGCCGGAGACATAATATCAGCCGCCGCATCGCCTGCCATTTCAACAAATGCAAGCGTCGTATCATTATTGGTTGTATTCTTTATAAATTGTTCCTTCAGATATTCCCGGACTTTTTTCCAGACCTTTGTCTCTTTTTCTGTCAGCTTGTCCGGACGAAAATAGTCAAATATAACATTTCTTTCTTCCGTTGCACTAAAATCCTTCATCAGCCATGCTTCTTCCTCATCGCGCGGATTTGTACGCCAGGAAAGGATCAGATCTGCGATCAACTGTTCATAATTGATCCCGGTTCCTCCATCCAGCATACGGATCGCAGGCACCCCATATCTGGAAGCATCCGCTGTGCAGAAATTACTTGCACCGCATACCATGTCAGCCTTTTCTTCTATTGTCATTTGTTCCAGTATTGTCTTGATCTTATCTGTCATATTTTTATCTCCTGCTATTTGTAACTATTTTCTGTTCATCTGAAAACAGCTCACAAATTCTATCTACTAAATTCTGATTTTATAAAAGCACCCGCTTTACTGCGTTTTCCCAGCCGGAAAGCAGCATCCTCCGCATCTCTTCATCGATCTGCGGCTCAAATATCCGCTCCACCTGCCAGTTCTGCTTTATCTCTTCTATACTGTCATAATATCCAACAGCCAGTCCTGCCAGATATGCCGCACCAAGTGCTGTCGTTTCTGTTACGACCGGGCGCACAATTTCCCCTGCTAACAGGTCAGCCTGGAACTGCATCAGGAAATTATTTGCACTCGCACCGCCATCTACACGCAGCCGTTTCAGCTCCATGCCGGAATCATTCTCCATTGCCTTTAACACATCGTAGGTTTCATATGCCAGTGATTCCACGGTCGCCCGAACAATATGTTCCCTTGTGGTGCCTCTGGTTAGTCCCAGGATCGCACCTCTGGCATATGCATCCCAATATGGTGCGCCAAGTCCTGTAAATGCCGGAACCACATAGACACCATTGCTGTCCTTAACGGATAATGCTATTCTCTCTGTATCACCGGCTTTCTCGATCAGCTTCATTTCATCGCGCAGCCATTTGATCGCCGCTCCTGCGACAAATACGCTGCCTTCCAGTGCATACTGTACCTTGCCGTTCAGTCCGATCGCTATCGTAGTAAGCAGTCCATGTTCGGAATAAACAGCCCTGTCTCCCGTATTCATCAACAGGAAACAGCCGGTACCATATGTGTTCTTCGTATCTCCCGGTTCAAAGCAGCACTGTCCAAATAAAGCTGCCTGCTGATCTCCGGCAACACCTGCAACCGGTATCGAACCGCCGAATAACCGTTCATCCGTGTATCCATAGATCTCACTGGAATTATGCACCTCCGGCAGCATACTTTCCGGTATCCGGAATTTCTCCAGCAATTCCTTATCCCACTCTAATGTGTGAATATTAAACAGCATCGTTCTGGATGCATTTGTATAATCCGTTGCATGAACCCTGCCGCCGGTAAGCTTATAGATCAGCCAGGTGTCCACTGTACCGAAATACAGCTTGCCCTGCTCTGCCATCTCTCTTGCTCCGTCAACATGATCGAGGATCCACTCGATCTTCGTAGCGGAAAAATACGGATCTGCGATCAGTCCGGTCTTTTCCCGGATCACAGTATCATACCCTTCTGCCTTTAATGCATCGATCCGGTCAGCGGTTCTTCTGCACTGCCATACAATAGCCGGATAAATCGGTTCTCCTGTTTCTTTATTCCAGACAATCGTTGTCTCTCTCTGATTCGTAATTCCGATCGCTGCAATCTCTTCTACTGGAATACCAAGTGTCTCTCTTGCTTCCATCATTACGCTCATCTGAGATGCCCATATTTCCTTCGGATCCTGCTCTACCCAGCCATTTTCCGGAAAATACTGTGTAAATTCCTTCTGTGATACAGCAGCCATCTCTCCATTTTTTCCAAATAAAATTGCTCTTGAACTGGTCGTACCCTGATCCAGCGCCATTATGTATTTCTGCATTGTATATCCTCTTTATAAATAACAATTTTTCAGGCTGATCTAACTTCTGCCTGTCTTATGCTGCGTTTTCCTCGTTCCCATAACAAATGAACAAAATACGGAGGCAGGATTTGGTATAAAACGTCCCCTGTCCCCGTATTTTATTTGTACCGGCAACCAGCCAGTATCCTTGCATACACATATCTCTGATGATTGCCTCCATAACCGGAAAAGCGCCTTGAATACGAGACTCCTCCGGTTTTATATATTCATTCAATTTCTGATATTTTTATAACTCTAATTTTCACCTGTTGGATCTATAATAAGTCCATTGTTTATTTCACCTGAAGTTGTAATAATATCCTCTGTCTCAAATTCCACAATCTCCATAACCGGTGCCTCATACTGTTTTTTCATTTTTAGTTACCCTCCTTATATTTTCAATATCTTTATATTAATATCTTATCGTTCTTAATTCGCAAGCCAGTAGTTTAATGCGGAATTACCGTATTCCATGATATCCTGCAGTAATGCAACCAGCTTTGTATTGCTGTTGTTTCTCATATTATAGGCATAAGCAGATATACCATAGGTCATACGTGCTGACGCTTCACCATTTACCTGAACTGTAAATGTATAAGTTTCATCCATCTTTGTCGGAAGGATCTCATATGTAACACCATAATATTTGTTTGTGCCATATGGCTTTAGATTCTGACCTGCTATAACATCTGAAACTCCTGTTCCGTTGACATTGATCGTAATATCAGCAATATTCCCTTCATATTCAGATGTATCAATGATCACTGCAATACCAACACGGTTCTCAAGCACCAATGTTCGTCCACTGATCTTTACAACACCGGAATTTGTAACTGAGCTTCCGGAATTCGTAAATCCTGTTAATGAATGCTTTGCACTCGCATAGGTCTGATAATCATCAAAATCTGCATTTGCCAGATCTGAAGTGTTATATCCAAAATAGGTCTGAGCGGATGCACCATAGTTTACCAGATCAACCAACAGTGTCTTTAATACTTTACTTGTGCCATCCATTGCGATCAGCCGTTTTGCATAATCAGCAACACTGGTTGTATAAGCCTTGCTGTAGCAATTTGTCATTCCACCATCACTGGTACCTTCAAGCGTTGCTGTTATATCTTTCGTCATTTCCTTTGCTGCAATTCCTGTAAACTCTCCATACAGATATGTCTTGCCATTTACAGTCTTTGTAAGTTCTTTTGACAAGCCCGATGCTCCCTGTACTGTTCCGGATGCATCCCGGTACACAATTGTCGCATTCTGATAACGTTCCAGAACAGCCGGATCTACCAGATATACCAGAGAAATATCACTATCCAGTGTGATCGATACCTGTTTTATATTCAACAGTGAATCCACATAACCTTCTGTCAATGGATACAGCTCCAGATCCTCAGAACCAACAACTGAATTCTTATCATATATTCTTCCCTTGCTGTCTACCCATGCAATATAGGAAGGATCTGCTGCCTCCGGATATACGAGTTTTGCGCCCTCCTCCATGAAGTTTGAACCGCCGCTGATCACATTATTGTCTGTATCATAAAATGTTACTTTTCTTGTAACCTTGGTTTCTGAACTGAATGTCAGTGAACCATTGTCTGTTTCTACAAAAGATTTCCATTCGGATGTATGGTATTCTTTCTTCTCAGCATCTGTCAAAGAAGCTGCATATCCATTCAATTTGTAAGAAGCATTACCGGCTGCGATCTCTGACGACTCCATGAATGCACAATCGGTAACATTGCCTGCTACAGCTATCAGATTCATCGGTTCCATAGCAGTATTTGCAATACAGTTTGCAACTTTATTACCGTTACCATTTCCTCTGAAAATACCTGTTGTAGTACCTGTTGAACCATCTGTTAATGAAAACTTACCATTTGCAAAGCAGTTAACTATCGTTCCTGAAGTCGATGCCTCTCCTGCAAAAGCACTACAGGTTGTAAAAGCAACCGCAGTCATTGAACCTGAATAGATACAGTTTGCAATCAGACCATTATTAATTCCAGCAAATCCACCCGTATATACAATTGCACCAGTGCCCTTGATCGTTCCCTTAAATACACTGTTAATAATTTGGGAACCATTTGCCTGATAAACATAACCACCAGACGGTGCCTGTCCATTCAACTGAATGTCCGCAGCAACCACACAATCCTTAACCGTACTTCCTGTAAGCATACATGCCAGACCACCGATCAATGCACCATCACTTACGATTGAACAACTGCTATCAATCGTACATCCGCTGATCTCGGTCTTCTCAGCCAGACCGCATAAAATACCACTGCCCGAACTCGATTCTCCGGAAAGTACTACATTGCTCATCTTCAGATTCTTGATCGTTGCTCCCTGTGTCTTTCCAAATAAACCAAACGGAGCTTCAGGACTATATTCTGCAGCCGTTATACTTGCCGTAAGTCCTGACACTGTATGTCCCGCCCCGTCAAATACTCCCGTATATGGATTAGCAGCACTACCGATTGGTATCCATGTGGTTCCTGCCGGTATCGTAATATCCGCTGTCAGCTTTACACTTGCATATGCCTCTGCCGTACCTGCATTTACCGCTTTTGCAAAAGCTGCAAACTGTTCATATGTACTGATCTCCACTGCCGTACTCTCAGTCGCTGCATCTACAACAAATGCCCCAGCCTGTCCCCCTGCATACGGAAGCCCTGCCGGATTCATTGAGAAAACAGTAGCTGCTGCCGCAACGCAGGCAACGGTTCTCTTCATCTGTCTTACAAATAATTTATTTCCCATACTTCCTCCTCCATATCTCATCTGAATTCGTACGCTCATACTATTCACTTTAGCAGATTTTGTTATTAACTTCAAGGAATATATGGTTTTCTTTGGTTATTTTTTCCAAATTTATTTAAACATTCCAAATATTTTTATCTATATAATATAATTTTGTGAAAAGAATACTCACTTTTACATTCTATTTTTAACAAATTTCATACATATAGCTGTTTTGGAATTGATTCCCTCTGATATCTTTTCAGGATCATACCAGAAACATGTCCGTTTTATTTGAGATAATCATTTCTCAAAATCTGGTTCACACGTTCTACTTCTTCCCGAAGCCCGCGGGAGGACATCCGAAGTGCGCCCTGCCCCATGATGATCAACTGTTCCAGTCCATCTGAGGATGCAACCGTCACTTTATACTTTCTGCCAAGCTCATGTGTCGTCTTTTCTATATACATATCGGCAGTCTCGGCTTCCTTCGTATAAACCACATGGATATTTCCATGCTTTGTAATGCTGCCCGGATTCTGCTTCACCTTATAAGCATCAAATACAAGGATCAATTCACAGCCGACATACCCCTGATAATTCGACATAATATCGATCAGCTTATCTCTGGCACTGTCAATGTTCACCGCCGCCAGTGCTTTCAGATCATCCCATGCAAATATCACGTTATACCCATCAACTAACAGATATTCTTTCTCGCCCTTTTGCTTCCTGTATGCCCCAGGTCTGGCAATTCCGGTATCCGCCGTCTTTGATCCGGCAGACAGTGTCTGCGCACCGGCAGTTTTGCTTTTACCATGTCCTGCCGCCTTTTTTACATACCAGTCCGCTTCCGATACACCCTTATTATACCGATTGAAACCCGCTTTATTATAAGCTGCATTTTCCCGGCTGTTTGAACCATAGGTACGGACAAATATATCCTCTAACTCTTTCTCATCATACACCGGCACACCTGCGTCCTGCCGCTCACGCGCCATCCGCTTCCGGTTATCCTCGTCTGCCTCAGTAGGCTCTGACGTTATATTCCGCAGGACATCTTCCATTCCTGCAAGTGCAAATCCCGGATCTTCTTTTACATGCATCATATCATACACATCGTACCAGTCCACGATATATCCGGCTCCATGTGCACAGAATACCGATGATGCCGGATTTGCCAAATCAAGCTCCGGATCATAGGTACTTGCCGCCAGCACTTCATCTTCATTGTGGCATGGCTCATATCCCTGCAGGGTACAGGATAACTTTCCCTGCCCTCTGGTATATGCCGTTACATCCTGCTGGTACTCCTGCATCGTAGCAACCGGTGCAGTTCCTGTCAGGATACTCATTTCGCCTTCAATCTCCGGCTGTGCAAATCGTCCATGCATCCGCGTGATATCATTCATCGCCCGCCCGGTCATCTCTGTAGGGATCTCCAGCCGGAATGCATACACGGGTTCTAACAGTCTGCATTCCCCCATCATAAGCCCCTGCCTTACTGCACGATATGTTGCCTGACGGAAATCACCGCCCTCTGTGTGCTTCTGATGTGCCCGTCCTGCGGTCACTGTGATCTTCATATCTGTGATCGGTGCGCCTGTCAGCACGCCCCGGTATTCCTTTTCTTCCAGATGTGTCAGGATCAGTCTCTGCCAGTTCTTATCGAGTACATCCTCACTGCATATCGTATCAAACTGCATGCCACTTCCCGGCTCCAACGGTTCCATCAGTAAATGCACTTCGGCATAGTGACGAAGCGGCTCAAAATGTCCGACTCCCATTACCGGTTCTGCAAGTGTCTCTTTATATATGATCCTTCCCATACCAAATGATATGAGATAGCCAAATCTGTCTTTTACGATCTGCGTCAGCACCTGAAGCTGCACCTGTCCCATAACCTTCACAAAGATCTCTCCGGTCTCCTGTGCAAACTCCACATGTAACTCAGGTTCTTCTTCCTCTAACTGCCTGATATCCCGGAGCACGACAACTGCATCCTTGTCCTCCGGATAGCTGACTTTATAAGATAACACAGGTTCCAGTCCGGCAAATACATTTTCCTGTTCACATCCAACGCCCTGACCTGCGGATGTCTCACCAAGCCCGGTGACCGCACATACCGTTCCGGCAGAAGCCTCCTCTACCGTCTCGTAACGCGCACCGGAATAAATCCGTATCTGGTTGACTTTTCCTTCGGTTCCCTCGATCTGCTCTCTGCACTTTAAGCTTCCTCCGGTCACCTTCATATAGGTAAGACGTTCCCCTTTTGCATCTCTCGATATCTTGAAGATCCGTCCGCCAAATTCTGCATTATATGCAGGCATCACCATATAGGTATTCATCGCATCCAACAATTCCTGCACACCGGAGAGTTTGAGTGCCGATCCCCAGAAACAAGGAAATATCTTTCTGTCAAGAATTGCTTCGATGATATCCTCTACCTCAACCATACCACTATCCAGATAGGTATCTAACAGTCTCTCGTCTGCCATCGCGATCTGTTCATCTCTGTCCCCGGATGAGAAATCAACGCAATCCCCATCCAGCTTTTTTCGTATATTTTGGAAAACAGCATCTTTATCTGCCCCATCCATGTCCATCTTATTTACAAATATAAATGTCGGGATCTCGTACCGCTTCAACAGCTTCCATAATGTATCGGTATGGCTCTGTACCCCGTCCACACCATTAATGACAAGAATCGCATAGTCAAGCACCTGTAAGGTTCGTTCCATTTCCGCCGAGAAATCAACATGCCCCGGCGTATCAAGCAGTGTAATCTCCATGCCATCATATGTAAATACCGCCTGCTTGGAAAATATCGTGATCCCACGCTCCCGCTCCTGTGCATCCGTATCCAGGTAAGCATCCTTATGATCCACCCGTCCAAGCTTACGGATCTTGCCTGCCGTATATAACATGGCTTCCGATAATGTAGTTTTTCCCGAATCAACATGGGCAAGAATACCCACCACCAACTTTTTCATATCTGTATTTACCCTGTTTCTGTCCATCATATATCATATCGAGCATATAGCTGATGGATATTTTTCCATCCGTCCCACATTTCATACGGGTCAGACTTCCTTCTTCTTATTCTTTCTCTGTTTTATAACTGCAAACTTCGCTGCATAGACCGCGCCCAGTGCACATGGAAATACAAATGTTGCAAAACGGTATAGCAGTGCCATAGCTCCTGCTTTCGCACTTCCCACGATCGCACCAAACATTGCGATCATTACAAACTCACTGGAACCGATTCCTGCAGGCGTAGGAATAACTGCCGCCAGCATGACTGATACCGTCGTGATCGCCAGTGCCACATCCGGCGAAAATGCACCGTTCTTGTACAGTACGATATACGGAATCATAAACCAGCAGGAAAATTTACAAATGTTGATCAGCAGAACGCCAAGCAGCAGCTTCCAATGGCGCAGCAGTTTCTTTGATTCCGTTTCCATGATATCACACTGTTCCTTGATTTTAGCAAACTTTTCTGTAAATCGTCCTTTGTAATTCACCAGATCCATCAGCTTCTTTAAGATCTGATGGAACCATCCGGCACATACAAACAACAGTAAACATATCGTAATAATAACTGTAGCCACAAATCCAATTCCAATATATGCTTCATATTCCGCAAAGGTTTCATTCATATAATGGAAATGCAGCAGATACAGGATCACCGCCATGATTCCGATGCTTAATTTGTGCACTGCATATTCAATCATATACATACCAAATGCTTCTGAGGTCTTCACTCCATACTCATTCAGGTAAACCAGAGCCGACACACCCGCTCCGCTTCCAAGCGTCGCCGTTCTGTAAAATGACACAAAATATGTCATTCCAAACGCCTGTCTGAATGTAAACGTCGGATTATACTGTCTGGCAAATAACATCGTGATCGTACTCTCAAACACACCATACAGCAATGTCGCCACAAGGATCAGCACGACGATCCAAGGGCTTGTCTTCACAAGCTGCTTTGCGATCGGTCCTGCCATATCCCGGAACACATATACGATCAAGCCGAGAAGCACCAGCACAAATGCCCATTTTATAATACTTTTCTGTGTTTCTGTTAATTTCTTCATACTCAACTTATTACTCCGTATCTTTTATCTATTGTTACTCAACTTCCATATATGCAGCATCCTCAAAAAAATCATTTTGCTCCGAAACGAATCTTACGACATCAGAAGATTTTAAATTTGGAGTATTTTTAATATAATCAACTAATAATTTTTGTCTTGTTGGTTTTTTCGCTGCATAATTTATCATTGCTGAAACAAAATCATAATAAGAATCATCAATAGCATTTAATAAAGCTGTTAATTCCTCCATATTCATCCTCCTTACATCTCAATACGCATATAAATATTGTATTCATTATAGCCATGGTTCTCAAAATAATGCCAATATGGTCTGTTATCAATTCCATATGATGCATGAACTGCAAAAGGTTTATTTTTATATTTACTGTAATTCGTATTTATTTCACTATAAATCTTCGCATATTCAATATGGTTTAAAACAAAAGCATTGTAAATAAATTTCATATTGCCTCTTTTCTGCTTTATTCTAAACCGTTACTTTCCGCACAATTACACTATACCATATCCACACGCTCACCGACAACAACAAACACGCCCCACCACATTGCTGTATGGTGAAGCGTGTCTGTTTTGAGATAAATGATTATTTTGAAAGGATATTATATTCACATGTAAATCTTATTGGTTTTATCCAAAGAGCGGAGTTGAGTAATATCTGTCACCACTGTCCGGAAGGAGAACTACGATTGTCTTTCCTGCATTTTCAGGACGCTTTGCAAGTTCCTTTGCTGCTACGAAAGCTGCACCGGATGAGATACCAACGAGAATACCTTCTATACTTGCGATCTCTTTGCCGCCTTCAAATGCTGCATCATTGTCGATTGTGATGATCTCATCGTAGATTTTTGTATTTAATGTATCCGGTACAAATCCTGCACCGATACCCTGAATCTTATGTGCTCCTGCAGTTCCCTTTGAAAGAACCGGTGATGTAGCCGGCTCTACTGCTACAACCTTAACATCCGGATTCTGCTGCTTCAGATATTCACCGACACCTGTTACCGTTCCGCCTGTACCAACACCTGCTACAAAGATATCAACCTTTCCATCTGTATCATTCCAGATCTCCGGGCCTGTTGTCTTTCTGTGTGCTTCCGGATTTGCAGGATTTACGAACTGACCTGCAACGAAGCTGTCAGGGATCTCCTTAGAAAGCTCCTCAGCCTTTGCGATCGCACCCTTCATACCCTTTGCACCTTCAGTCAGAACGATCTCTGCGCCGTATGCTTTGATGATATTTCTTCTTTCAACGCTCATGGTCTCCGGCATAACGATGATTGCCTTATAACCCTTTGCTGTAGCAATAGATGCAAGACCGATACCTGTATTTCCGGATGTAGGCTCAATGATCGTAGCGCCCGGCTTTAATGTGCCCTTTCTCTCAGCATCTTCGATCATCTCTTTTGCGATTCTGTCTTTTACGCTTCCTGCCGGATTAAAATACTCTAACTTTGCAAGGATCTTTGCATTTAAGCCTTCCTTTTTCTCAATGTGATTGAACTCTACTAATGGTGTATTTCCGATTAACTCTGTTGCGTCTTTATAAATTTTACTCATAACTTTAATCTCCTATTCTGATTCTATTTTTTCGTTTTGCAGGTGACCGATGATCTTCGATCACCCATATTTTTTTATTATTTTTATGTTCAATTATCTACTGTTTTTATTATTGATTATTCTGCGATTGCCTTAAATGCTTCATCCAGATCTTCGATAATATCGTCGATGTTCTCTGTTCCGATGGACAGACGAATTGTATTCGGCTTGATACCCTGATCTAATAACTCAGCCTCGTTGCACTCTGAATGAGTGGTTGATGCCGGATGGATAGCAAGGGATTTTACATCTGCAACATTTGCAAGGAGCGAGAATAACTCAAGCTGATCGATAAATGCCTGTGCCTCTTTTGCTCCGCCCTTGATCTCAAATGTGAAGATTGATCCGCCGCCATTTGGGAAATATTTCTTATATAATGCCTGCTGTTCAGGATCCTCTGAGATGGATGGATGATTTACCTTCTCAACCAGTGGCTGATCTTTCAGATACTGTACAACCTTAAGTGCATTTTCAACATGACGTTCTACACGTAAGGATAATGTCTCAAGTCCCTGAAGGAAGATGAATGAATGTACCGGTGAGATAGTTGCGCCCATATCTCTTAACAGGATCGCTCTGATGTAAGTAACAAATGCAGCAGGTGCTGTATCCTTTGCAAAGCTTACTCCATGGTAAGATACGTTCGGCTCTGTTAACCATGGGTATTTGTCACTGGATGTCCAGTCGAAGTTACCACTGTCGATAATGACACCACCGATCGTTGTTCCGTGTCCACCGATGAACTTGGTAGCGGAATGTACAACGATATCTGCGCCGTACTCGATCGGGCGAACGAGATAAGGTGTTGCAAATGTATTATCTACGATCAATGGAATATTATGTGCATGTGCGATCTTTGCGATTCTCTCGATATCTACAACCTCTGAGTTAGGATTTCCGAGTGTCTCGATCTCGATACCGGTTGTATTGTCCTGAATAGCAGCTTCGATTGCATCATAGTCAAATGGATCAACGAATGTTGTCTCGATTCCAAAATCCGGAAGTGTATGTGCAAGAAGGTTATATGTTCCACCGTAGATGTTCTTTGCTGCTACGATGTGGTCACCCTTATGTGCAACTGCCTGAAGTGCATATGTCAGAGCTGCTGCTCCCGAACCAACTGCAAGTGCTGCTACGCCACCCTCTAATGCTGCGATTCTCTTTTCGAAAATGTCTTCTGTAGGATTTGTAAGTCTTCCGTAAATGTTACCTGCATCTCTGAGACCAAATCTGTCTGCCGCATGCTGGCTGTTATGGAATACATATGATGATGTAAGATAGATCGGAACTGCTCTTGCATCTGTTACAGGATCCGGTGTTTCCTGTCCTACGTGTAACTGTAATGTTTCAAATTTTAAATTTCTTTCGCTGTATGATTTCTTTGCCATAATTTTTAATCTCCTGTTCTTTTCTCCCGGCTGATGTACGTATCCGTTTCTTCTATCATTGTGTACTGCCGTTTTATTATCTGTCATTTTATTCTGTATTCGTTATTTGCTCCCTATGCCGGAGCTTATCATTTCGTCATTCATGGATATTCTTATCCGGGCTTACTCTAGCGACAACATCTGTAAATTCCGCCTGCTGATAACGTTTGTCTGGTAGTACACATTCGATTGTCTTCATTCAAATATTGTGGTTGATAATACTTGTTCAACATGCCTTTTACCTCGTTTCCGCTTATTCCTATCAACAAACTATGATTTATCTTATGCATGTATATTACACCTCTATTCCTACTTTGTCAATAGGATAATAGAAATATTTTTCAGAAAATAGAAAAAAATGCTAAACCACAGGTTTTATCCCGTGGCTCAGCATCCTTTATTTTAATTTATCGGTTTATATTTATTTGTTACATCTAACTGCTTTAGGCATTATTTAATTTTGATCTTAATAGTAGCTTTCTTACCGCTTCCATCTGTTGCAGTTGCTATGATCTTTACAGTCTTCCCTTTTCCTGCTTTCCTGGTAGTAACAACACCCTTGGAATTTACAGTTGCATACTTCTTGTTACTGCTCTTATATGTCAGCTTTTTGTTTACTTCCTTTCCAGGAGTGACAGTTGCTTTTATTGTTACCTTTTTACCGGCAGTTACTTTTGTTTTTGATGCTTTTAAGGTAATTTTCTTAACAGCTTTCTTCATGATCTTTATACGGTAGGTTGCTTTCTTTCCGCTTCCATCCTTTGCAATCGCTGTTATCGTTACCTTCTTGCCTATTCCTGCTTTCTTTACAGTTACAACGCCCTTGGAATTTACAGTTGCATATTTCTTATTGCTGCTCTTCCATTTTACTGTACGATTTGCTGCAGTCTTTGGAGTTACGGTTACTTTCAGCTTAATCTTCTTACCTGCTGCAATCTGCTTGGACATTCCTGTGATCTTGATCTTCTTCACCTTGATCTTTGTCCACTTTGCAGTTAATGTCAGATTGGCTTTAACCGGAGTATCAAACTTATATGCAGTTTTTCCTGTATACCAGCCTGCAAATTTATAACCTTTTCTTGTTGGATTTTTCGGCTTACTTACTGACTTACCTTCTTTTACCTTCTGCGCCTTAACTGCGCTTCCACCTGCTGCTTTAAATGTTACTGTATATGTCTTTATCTGTGGGGTAACCGGGGTATTATTATCTTTATTGTTGTCTTTACCGTTGTCTTTCTCTTTCAGACCTGCAACAGCATCCTCAATAGATTTTGCCATTGCATCTACTATCTTCTGCTCATACTTGCTCTTTTTACGGTCAACAGCATTAATGGCAGCCTTTACATCTTCATAATTAGAATACAGTGTTCCATCTATCTTGTCCGCTTTTGCAATAGCCGCATCAACTGCTGTATAATCTGCCGGAATATTTCTGTCATCCCATGCAAATGTAGGATGATCGATTCCTGCTACCCATTCAATGCCTGCTCCCTGCTTTGCCTGAAGTCCGGAAAGCACATCCGCAGATGTGAAATCTGACACAGCGGTTCCATCCTGCTCTTTAAGAAGCGTTGCCTGATACCGGTCATCTGCCGGCCAGTAATTGTTTTCTGCCGTACCAAGACTAAGTCCACTATAGACAACCCAGCAGGTATTGCCACCTTCATCTGCAGCAAGGTCTGCAGAAGTTACCATACAATTAGTAACACTTGCATTGTCTGAATATCCAACCATTCCACCAACTGTTGCCTGTATAGAATTAACATTGATTTTTCCAGAAAACCAACAATCTTCGACTGTAAGGCTTCCGTCTAGCATTCCTCCTGCAATACCACCCAGACAGTCAAAATACGTCATTACATCTTCTTCTTTATAACAAGTTCCCTTATAATTTCCTGTAATAGTTGCAGTCGAATAACATCCTGTAAGAGTACTATTTCTCAAGGTACATCCTGCAATGCCTCCAACATAATGCTCCAGATATGCACCACCCGAAATAGAACCGGATGTCCAGCAATTTGTAATTTTGGAATTACAAAGCCAGTCTACTAATATACCTTTTCCATATGTAGATGCATCATTGAGATCAACTATAATATCAGCATTTTCAATACCAAGATTCTTGACCTCACCATCATAGACATTTCCAAATAAGCCCTGTCTATAACAATTTTCCTTATCATCCCCCACATTCGTTTTTGGCATCAGCGAATCACGGGAATACAAATTAGAAATTACATGTCCCTGTCCGTCAAATATACCACAAAAACTATATGCTGCCTGTCTTCCACCTTTACCTTTGCCAATGGATATCCATTCACGTTTATCCAGATCAAGATCATTATCCAAATAAACAGTCTTTCCCTCAAAGGTTATAGTACCTGTGTTAATAAGCTGCGCAAGTCCGGCAAGCTGTTCTGCCGTCGTTATATGGTACTCACTCTCTGTCTCATGACCCGTGTACCAGCTTGTATCTGCTGTACCATCCCATATGTCTGTTGTTTGTCCCTCTGCTGCCAGTGCTGTTATTGAACCAAATGCCATAACAAAGCACAACACTAACAGAAGGCTTAGAAATTTTTTCTTAATGGATTGAATCCGGTCGAAGACCTTGACCGGTTGGATGTGAAACGTCAATATCGAGATGACGGCAGTATTCTATTGCCTGTATCCTGAACGATTTTCCTAATACCCCATTGAAAAACGTGCTCTTTGACAATAAATTGTCTGATTGCCATACCCTCGTTATATTGTCGTTTGGTCTGACTATATCCTATCCTACTTCTTATAGAAACAGTCAGTACCAATTCCCCATATACCACCTTTTACAAAATCAATATACCAAATTATTGATGAAAACTCATTTTTTAATTCTTACTTTTTATATTCCTACTTTATCAATAGGAAAATAGAAATATTTCTGTAGCTTTTTCTTTTAAACTGGTGTATAATCAATTCATAGAAAATTAGTATGAATTATGATCGTGTAATTTGGAGGTGTATTACATTGAAAATATCAACAAAAGGAAGATATGCATTACGGCTTATGATCTATATAGCAGCCAACTCTAATGGTAAGCCGGTCAGCATAAAGGATGTAGCAAAAAACGAGGATATCTCTGATAAATATCTGGAACAGATCATTTCTATATTAAATTCCGGCGGACTTGTCCGAAGCGTCCGTGGTCCACAGGGTGGCTACCTGTTACGAAAAGCACCGGAAGACATTACAGTCGGTGCAGTTCTTCGTCTGACAGAAGGAACGCTTGCCCCTGTTGCCTGTGTCGAAGAGGATGCGCCTGAATGTGAGCGTGAATCCATCTGCTCCACTTACAATCTGTGGAAGCAGCTCTACAGTGCGATCTGCAGCGTTGTTGACACAACCACCATCGCAGACCTCTGCAACAGCCGACCTGAAGCCGGCGACGAATACTGCATTTAGCCTTGATTTTCCAAGTGGCTGGATTGCTTATACTCTGACACATAAAAAACTAGCATAGATTTCTATTTAATGCATATGCCTTATCCGCTCATGCTCCTGTGCAAACTCGCCCTACGGGCTCAGACATGCACCCGCATTCGCTGGCAATATGCATTATATAACGAAATCTATGCTATTGTTTTGTTAGTGCCAGAGTATAACCAATTCAGCCGTTTTGTAATATCATAAGAGACAATATGGTTATATGCACATGTCTCTGCCGCAATAAAATCATCTGCGGCGACGACATGGCACAAAATCATAGGAAACTCAGTCGACTGCACTATTGATTTTTAAACGATGGGCTGTCGTGCGCTTAAAAGATATTCTTATCAATAAAAATACTTCCCTGAAGGGAGCATTCTACTTCAACTTCATGTCAACCACAAGGTTGTTTCCGGTGGCGGTGATGTTCGCATAGCTGCCGGAGATCAATGGCAGCATCGGTGCGATATGTCCAAGATCGGCATCCATGATAACCGGCACATTGTGGTGGGCGATAATATCCAGTACCGCATGATACTGGTCAAGCCCCATCATCTCCTGTCCATGCACCAGCGGGCGTCCGATCAGGAATCCCTTCACATATCGGAACCATCCCGCATGCTCCATCTGCCACATAGCACGGCGGATCGCCATCACATTCAGATCACAGGCTTCTAAGAACCAGATGAAGCCATCCTCTTTATAGTGTTCCAGAAAATCTGTTGTTTTATCAAATTTCGTTCCAAGCAGATTCACCAGACAATCCATACATCCGCCGATCAGTCTGCCTGCCATGAATACTTCATCGACAGCAGTCGATCCATGCGTCGCATCTGTTTCATACAGGTGAAGTTCCTTCTGTTCAGTGATATTATACGGTGCAAGCGGATGTTCTTCATCCTTCAGGGATTCCTTCTCATATCCACGATATCCCTGCAGGCTTTTCTTCTCACCACAAAGCAGCGCAAATGTATCTTCTATCGATGCATGCCACGGCTCCATGCCAAACGCTGCCGCACATGGGCCATAAACAGAAGCTGTATCACAGATCGTTGTCAGCAGATAGGTTAGATTCGTATTATCCGAATATCCCACAAACCATTTCGGATCTGCTTTCTTTAAGCGTTCAAAATCAATATGATCAAGAGTCTCACACATCAGCTCTCCACCGCCGCAGGATATCAGAACATCATTTTTCTTTGATGTGTACATTTCATTAATCTCCTGACCGCATTTCTCCGGCGTGTTACTGATACCGATACCACAGCCTTCATAACAATTCGGACCAAGCTCCGTCTGATAGCCCTTAGCATGGAATGTATCAAGTGCATGACCAAATGCTGTCCGATATGGTTCTATATTACAACCAAAAGATGGCGCAACAAAACCAATCGTTCCACCTTTTTCTAAAAATTTCGGATATCTCATTTTTCTCCTCCTTTTATCCTCATAAACTGGAAGTTATCGAGTTCTTTTACAACTTTCCACCTAAAACAGGAAATAATCCAAACTTATTCAAGCATCTCTATAAGAGACTCCAATGCTTCTTGTCCATCATCGCTTCCAAGTATTGAGTAGGAATCTTCATATTCATCATCTGTAGCGACGACTTGGAAAAACGGTTTTATTGTGACTCCTTTTATAATATATTCATATATTTTCTTTAAATCTTTAGTAAAACCATGCTTCTTTATAAATCTATTAAATTCCCTATTATAATCTGAATCACGAGGTTCTTCATATTCCTCTATAAATGCATCCACAGATTTTAATATATCAGCATTACAGAAATCATCTATATATCCTCTCTGTACCGCAACAATATTCATGAACTCATTTATATTGCGGGCTATGATTCCACATTCGCCCTCTGTACCGATATATCCGATCATTTCATCATCTAACACTACCCATAATCCACCTAAGCCGTCACGTGCAAACGGTTTAATATTCTTATAACTGGATTCTCCCGATCCCATAAGATCTTCAAACCACGAATCATCCTCCTCAAGATCCTTAACCCATGCCTCATCATAGATTTCAATATCACAATCGAAAAATGCATCTTTCAAGTCTTCATCATTATATATTTCTTCCAGAAAGTCTTGGACATCCTTCGGTAAATCAGTATTATTGAATTTTTCATGCCCATCTAATATATATGCAAACTCCTTATTATTTACAGATATCTCAATATCACTATACAGTTTCTTAAGATCCGTTCTCGTAGCTTCGACAACTCTTGCATCCGCAATATCATTGATTCGCATTTCTTCCATGTGTTTTCTCAGCAAAACATCTCTGACTATCGCATAATTAATCATGTCATAGCTATAATGTTTAAATATCTTTGTATAAATGTTTTTCCCCTTTTCTACTATTCTTACGACATATCCATTTTCATCCACTTCGACAAAAACCTTACCATCCTCAGGATTTTCAACATTAATGTATTCTGCTTCTATTTTATCTGCATTTGTATAATCGTGATAAAGCTTATTGACCTGTATAGGCACCCTTTCTTTTATACTATCTATTGCATCAAATCTATAGATAGTCTTTGCTTTTTCAAATAAATCTGACAGATCGGGATATTCCTTTGACAAAACATCCATATTTCTCGCAAGTGGCAATGCGCTGTTAGATTTAATACTGATTGCATAATCAACAAGCTCATTGAACAGCTTAATCGTTTCTTCCCTTCTATGCATGCTTTGCGAAATCAATGCAATCGAGTAATAATAGCCCATGATATCCGGTATAAAATCTGTGTTTTTAAAAGGATATTTCATATCCTGTAATGTATCCAGAACTACATCGACAATTGCATCATCCTCAGCGAACACCGCCATTTTCTTAAAATCTGACATAGCGCCCGGTACACGAGCATAAGACGCTAACTTTTTAACAAGCTTCCATACAGGTTCCTTCATTTCTTCAGAAGCATGTTCCATCAATGGCAATGTCATCTTCTTATGGCTATAATTCTTTATTTCATCATCGCTTGGAGTATTTTTCTTCATTTCTTTCCCTCACAAATTCCGATTTCTCAGTTTCAAAAACTGGAATTTTCACACTTCGTCAACTAATGTTTTTTCTTCTCTATAAAGCAAGGTCACAACAAATGCAATAATTATCAAAATATGTAATACAATATGATATACATCAGGAACATATCTTCCATCCACATTTATTAATTGAATGCATTCTGAAAAATAGGCAATCTTCTTGTCCATTTCTCCCATAAATCCTCTTCCAAATAAAGTATACCATTCATGACTTAAGAACTGAGTGACAAACCACCCTGCCAACCATATCAAATGTATATTCCTTCCAACATTTTTTGTAACTAACATTAAAACGAATGTAATTGTCGGAATAAGCATAAATAGCCATTCTTCCTCAAATGCACCTGTTACCAAGTATTTGTCTCCAATCTTCAATCCTATCATTGAAAGAAAATACCACAGTAAAAGAATTATATTTACAATTATTAAATGTGTTTTTTTCATAAATCATATCTCCTAGACAATTCTTAAAATTCCGATTTATCAACGTGTAACATAATTAAATCATATTAGAAATGGGATAAACTATGTACTTTTCTTCAAAATAATATAGTTATTTTTCCGTATGATACTTATATCCCCTCAATTTCTTTTTTACTCCAATTAATATAAGATAGTCACGATAACAATCACGACAATCCATCCTACCTTTTCCATTTTATGTGAACAAAACAATCTCCACACCATCGGTCTTCTAATGCTCATTTTATCATATACTGTTCAAGCATAGTCGGTGCGATATCCATGGCTACAAAAAACTCTTCTGGCAACGTGCAAAGCTCTTGGCTTATAAAATCTTCCGCATCAATATACTTATGATCATTTTCCGGATCATAACATTTCTCATGATTTGCAAAAATAACTATTCCCTCAAAACTCTTCTCAATCTCATAAACAGCATCTCCCGGTACATCATAATTTAGGATAGTGACATGTAATCTATCCTTTGCATCAAGACTGTCGGCAATATAAAATTCATCACAAAATGGCAACTTATTCTCGACAGCAAAATCAATTGTATGCTGGAGATATTCCCTTAAAATCTCTCTGTCCAGCTTATACTTAAAGCCCGAAAAAAAATTTTTCATTTTATTAAATAAACCCATATATCAAATCTGTCCCTTCATATAATTTGCTCATAATACTGGTTATACACTTAAATAATCTTTATATTCTTTATCTAAAAGTTTCTTAAATTCTTTATAATCATCCCATTTAAATGTAAAGCCACATCTTCTTCACTCAAATCTGTACCTTTTTTATTATATTGTATGCAATATCCCAATTCCATCCTTTGAATATTTCCGTTTCAAAACTCTTCGTCTTCATCGATTTCTTCATCTGGTTGAATCTCACAAACAAATTCAATATTTCTTTTACCGAATACATCTGTCAGATAAGTAATCTCTTCTTCATTCATTGTAAAAAATGACCATTCATTCTCGCTGACAGTTATTTTCTCCTGTTCTGTTGTCGTTACCTCCAAAGTGATAACGTTCATGCTTCCCTTCACTGTTTCAAACAGTCTTGTCAATCGTACCTTTGCCAGATCCAGTGCAGTCAGCTTTCCACCATATACAGATACAAGAAAGTTCTTTGTCAAATATATCCTAAAATCATTAAACCAGAGAGCTTCCGGCTGATTACATTCTTCGTCAATCTGCTCTGCCAATGGATGTCTGTATTTTTTAATCGCACGCACCTGGGTTAATACCATCGAAATTCCAATCAATATTAAGATGCCTCCGATATCCAGATTCACAAAATATCCTTCCTTGAGTATTTTTCCATAGGTAAGCTTCGTCATACATATATAAATAAATTTGTAATTGATATACTCACTTATTATTTTTTTTACGTTCTCGTCAGTCACAACTTTCGTCATGCCTTCCACTCTTGCCGTACCATTCTCTTCAACTCTCTGCTTCAAATCTGCAAACTGTTCCGGTTGCATCCCTACAATATAGCTTTCCTCTGCCGTTGTTACAAGGTAATATCCTTCATATTTATTTTCTGCCAGTTTCTCCGGTACCTGGATAATATCAATATATGCTGTCTGATTCGCAGGATTGGCTTCTTCCTGTAATACCTGTTCAAATGGTCGAACACAATCCATCTTTCTCTTTGTCTGAATCAATCCAAATGCCACCAAAAATATTCCTATCAATAAGAGAATCATTCCGATCGTCCGCCACATTTGATTGAATTTGTATTCTTCTTTTATATGCTTATTCGTATATTTCATGTCATGTATTCTCCTACACTTGATTTTTCTCTCACACATAAATGCTCTAACGCTGTTTTATTATAAAATTGTCTGATTTGTTCCCTACAAACTGAAATTTTCGAGTGTGTCGCTAAATTAGATTTTTTCATCAATTATCATTACTAAAATACTCATTTCTAAGTATGGAATAATAAACTTCATCCACAATACCTTGATTACAGGTTCCCGACTGCCTAATTATTCCTTCTTTTTTCATTCCCATTTTCTGCATTACACTTCCTGAGTTTGGATTACCTGCAGCATGCTTTGCATATACACATTTGACTTTTACTTCTTCAAAAAAGAATTTTACCAATGCCCTTCCTGCTTCTGCAGTTATACCTTTTCCCCACCATCTGCTTCCAATACCATACCCGAGCTCCACACTTTCTGTTGCCTCATCGAGACTTACTACTGATATATCTCCAACCAGTTCATGCGAATCTTTTAACTCAATTGTCCAAAAATAGAAATCCTGCTTATCATACGATTCTATCCAATCAATTAGTAATTGCTTTGTCTCGTCGACATTTTTATGCGGTTGCCAACTTAAAAACTTTGTTACATCTTTTTCTGTTACCCAGTTTTTAAACATGATTTCTGCATCATCTAATACATGTCGTTTAAGAACTAATCTATCTGTTTCTATTCTAATTGTGCCCTTATGTTCCATACGCATCCTCCACCATCAAGAAAATTCCGATTTTCCAGTTTCCAAAAAGGATTTTTCAAATTAGTCTTTGCAAATAACCTTTGAACCTTCACCATCAATTACAATTCCCTGATGGTTGTTAATAGGGCATAGATTCAAATCCGAAAACTCAGTCATTATTTTCTCGGTAACTTTCTTAAATGGTGCTGTAAGATAATGCGGAAGAACATAGAAATCAATCAAATCAAGCCCTGCATCATCTTCTTGTGAGTAGTCCTCCGGCTTTTCATCCATTTGCTCGATATATTGGATGCTTGGAGCGCATATAATTGCGCCTGCCGACTCGCCGATCATCAATTTTCCATTTGCCAATTCCTTTTTTAGCAACCCATCAGTTCTTGTTTTACGGAGTTGGTCCATAAGAAAGAAAGAATTTCCGCCGGTAAAATATATCACATCTGCATCTTCAAAAACAGACTGTATCGTTGAATAAGCCTCCGTTGAAATATCAATTTCAGTTACGATTGCTCCCAACTTTTTGAATAATTTTCGAGCCGAGCCGACATAACCGGTGTAGCCTTCACGCAACGAAGCTGTTGGAATAAATGCGACTTTCTTATTTTCAATTTCTTCCTTTATCAGACTTCCTACACTTGAAAAGTGCGAACATAAAAATAGTTTCATCAATATTCTCCTTTATAAATCCCGATTTTAATGTCTCTATTATACCATAATGATACTATTATAAAAAAGCAAAAAGAGCTCCTTCGAGCTCTTTTGGGTCAGTTCTGCAAACTTGAAGTTATAAAATCACAGTCCAAAACAGGGCACATCTTTTAACTGCAATACTTTATTCGTGAATTTCCAATGGTAGATTGTCAGGGTCATAAAAGAATGTCATTCTTTTACCTGTGTAAATATCAAGTCTAATCGGCTCAGTTATGATGCCCCTTTTATTCAATTCTCTTACGGTATTATCGACCGAGTCTACAGCAAAGGCAAGATGCCGGAGACCGTAAGCTTCTGGATAACTGGGGCGCTTCGGACAATTTTTAATAATAAAAAGTTCTAATTCCATCTCATCGAGTTGAAGATCAATTTTGTAATCATCACGTTCTGGTCTGTAATTTTCTCGAATAATAGAAAAACCTAATAGATCCACATAAAAATGCTTTGATTGCTCATAGTTGCTCCCAATAATGGCAATATGATGAACTTTTTTCAAATTCATGGTGTATTTACCTCTTTCCTACTTTGTTTGAATACATGAAATATAATATCATAAGAACGCATCTAATCAAACTTAAATACATTAAGCCCTGTTTCTTCATCATAAACTCTGTCAACTTTTCCATCAATGACCGTAATTACCATCTCACAGGTTGCACTCACGACAGCTCTGTTCAGATGCCCTCCAAACACTTCACCTTTCTCATTTCCGACACTCATATGAAGATGCGCATAATATTCTCCATCCATTGTATTGATCGTACCTGTCAGTGATGTAATTTCATAATACCCTTTAAAACTGTTTGAGTAATATTTCTTCTCATCTGTCTTATATACTCCGATTGTAAAATCATTGTTTTGTTTCTCCCTTCTGGAATTTCTATTTGTGTTGCCATGTCATTACATAATCTTTTTCTCCGGTAGCCTCATCTAAGCCACTATGCTGAATCTCAAATCCTTCTCTCTTATAAAAGGATATTGCCCGTGCGTTCTTTTGGTATACGTTCAAGAACAACTTATTTCTTTTATCCTTTGCATAATTCAGCAGAATTTTACCTATACCCTGCGATTGCATTTCACCAGAAACAAAAATGCCCTCAACATATTCATCATTTAACCCTATAAAGCCCTGTATTTCTGTATCATACTCATACACATAAATCTCTGCTTGTGACAGTGCTTCTTTTACTGATTTGAAATTGCCTTTCCAGTATTCGGCGGGGATAAAATTATGTGCCTTTATATTTGTACCCAACCATATATCCGCAACTTTATTTATATCATCCCTTTGAAATTCTCTAATCATAACGGTGGCTCTCCATAAACTTGAAGTTATTGCTCTCTTTATTGTAAAAAAACAACCATTTCATAATCTGACAAAATTTTTCTAAAAATAAAACAAATCTTCAAATTTCTTTTCCAAAGCAAAACACAATAATAATGCTAGCTTTGCAGTAGGGTTAAATTGTCCCGTCTCAATCGAACTAATTGTATTACGAGATACACCTACCAAATCAGCCAATGCAGCCTGTGATAATTTTTTTTCAGTTCGAGCTTCTTTAATATTATTTTTCAATTCAAGTGAATCATTCATAATTAATGCCCCATGCAAAATCTAACAATTGCCATAATCGCTGTTGCAAACATAATAACTGATATAACCAAATGTTCTTTATTCCGTGTTTTAATAAATCGATATGTCATTGCTGCACACACCGAACCACTAACAGTTGCACATAAGTCCATCATAGGTAAACCTTGTTCTGATCGAATAAAGGAAAATACAGATGCCATAATCACCATAACAATATATGACCACATCATAGACTTATCTTTTACTTGAAGTTCTCTTTCATCCAATTTTTCATCCTGTGCTCTTTTTAAAATTTCTTTTCTTTCCATAATCCAATCTCCTTTGCCAAGTTTTATTTGCAACAAAAGCATAACATTGCCAAGTACACTTGTCAAGTTTTTGTCAAGTTTTATTTGCAATAAAAGGTAGACTTTATCAAGTCTACCATGATATTTTTTCCTCTGGATTAGACTCAGCAATCATCAATGTTATCGCTACCAATGCACCATCACTTATCCTTTTCTGTCCCTTTTTATAAAGTGCATTATTTCCAGCTAAAAATTTGAATTAACACGATATCCTACTGAAAGTATCATGTTAAGATTATATATCTTGGGTTTTCTTCCTCCAGAACTTTTATTGGAAAAACCGACAGAAGTCTCATCTAATTCTCCTGAAGAAAGAATATTGGAAATATGCTCACTCACTGTAGCACGCTTAACATCAAATAATTAATCGCATCTTCAACAGTCATACATGGAGCATACTCCTACAACTTAAAACTTACTGCACTTTTTCACTAAGTTTTAATTCCTTATAGTTGCATATCAAACTCCGAAAAAATAAAGACGACCAGTCTTATCATAAAACCAATCATCTTTATTTATTCGTATATTGTATTTTGTATCTCATCCTTTGGACAAAATCGAATCATTTCTACGTTCTCTCTAAACCGGAAGTTTACGGTCTACCACTATTAGTTCATAAAAATATGCATCAGAAATCCGATTAATACGCAAACAACAAATGTTATCAGTGCACTACCTATAACTAAAAAAATCTTCTGATATGGGCGTTTACCTATTTCTCTCTGCTTTTGTATATCATCCAATAGTTTCCCCTCAGAAAATGCAACAATTTCTTTATAGGTTTGAACATCATTATCTTTTTTTACCTTTTCAACCTGAAAGGCAAAGTACATAGAGAGTGCCCAAATGATTCCCCAAGGGATGAATGCCCAAACGCCAAGCCACATAAATAGCGGAACTGCCGAAACTGCAGTGACAATCAGCATTTTAGTGTAGATTTTTCCATAGCGGTTCATTTTCCCAATTTGAGATTGTTTGTCTTGAAACATAAACTCGATCGGCTAACTTCTCTTGGGATAATTGTACTTCCTGACGATGTTTTTTTATTTGTTTTCCGAGTTCCATCTCTTCACCTCCTGGTATACTCATACTAATCAAAAAGTCATATTTTCGCTATCAAAGGACATTGACATCAAGGTTTTTAGCGTGTCAAAAGTCTTTTACATTCCAGGTCGGCGATATAGCAAGTTCTTTGTCCTCACTTTTCGGATTCACAACCCCCTATAAAAACGCCAATATTCTCTCCACTACAAACACTGTCACACAGGCGGCAGCCGCTACAACTACCAGCCCTTTTTCACGGATACCAAGGATAACCGCTACGACAAATCCTGCAATCGCACTGATAACACTTTCCGTACTGTAGAAAATCGCCGGAAGGGTAAGTGCCGTCAGGCAGGCATATGGCACATAGTATAAAAACGAACTTAAAAACCGATTCTCTATCTTTTTTCTGAATAACACCAATGGCACTGCACGGATCAGATATGTGACAACCGCCATTGCGATAATATATGTATATATACTCATCTCTATTCTTCTCCTTTTTTCTTAACCGGTGCAACGATCGCACCGATTGCTGCTGCCGCTACTGTACATATAACGATCGATATTCCGGTCGAGATAAAGTGGAATATCGGAACATAATATAAAAGGATACTGAACAAAGCTGCAACGCATACCACAAATAACACAGATTTTGACTTCTTGGCAACCGGAACAACGATTGCCACGAACATGCCATAAAGTGCAAGACTGAGTGCGCTGCACACAGACTTTGGAAGCAGCCCGCTGGCTACTGCTCCGGCAAATGTACCACCGCCCCAGCCAAGGATCGGAAGGATCTGAAGTCCTAACATATACGGAAAGGTCACTTCTTTGAAATATCCCATTGCAACTGCAAAGATCTCATCTGTATTTGCAAATGCGATGATCAGACGCTTCCAGATGCCTACATCGTCAGCTAACTTCTGCGTAAGTGAAAGACTCATCAGACCATATCTCAGATTGATAATAAGCTGGGTAAGGATCACCTCAAGGATCGTTCCCCCGGCAATGATGATCTGAAGTCCGGCAAACTGACCGGCACTTGTAACATTTGTAACGCTGGTAAGAACTGCCTGAAAGACACTGAGTCCGCCTTTGATCGCAAGAATACCAAAACTAAAACTAACTGCAAAATACCCCAGGGCGATCGGGATTCCATCCTTCAGCCCGTTTCTAAATTCATTCATTTGTACTACTTACTCCATATTACTTTTTTTCATAATCAACCTGCATCAGGCACAAGCCCTGTGGTGGTGCGGTCGGCCCTGCGAGCTGTCTGCACCGGCCTGTAAGCACCTCTTCCATGTATGCCGGTTCCATTCTGCCTGCCCCGACCTCTACCAGAGTACCGGTCAGGATACGAACCATATTCTGTAAGAATCCGGCTCCGTGGAAATCAAGAATCACATAATCGCCATCTTCCTTAATATCGATCGCAAATAACTTCCGAACCGTCGATTTCTTCATCTGCTTATTGCCACAGAAGCTCTTGAAATCATGTTCACCGACCAGATAAGCTGCTGCCTTTCGCATCCGTTCACAGTCGATCGTCTCACCCTCATCCAGAGTCCAGACGTATTTCCGGTCAAATACCGGCTTCAGCCTGCCACAATAGATCGTGTAACGGTAGTGCTTGCCCTTTGCATTAAATCTTGCATGAAACCGTTCTGCTGCCGGAGTAACCTCCAAAATGCAGATATCATCCGGCAGATAATGATTCATATAATCTCGGATCTCCTCCGGTGTCTTATCTGTCGGAACCGGGCCGCTTGCGACCATTGCCCTTGCATGCACACCTGCATCGGTTCTTCCCGCTCCGTTGATCCGTACTTCTTCGCCTGCCATCAGGGAAAGCACTGATTCGATCTTTCCCTGTACGGTCACAACGTCTTTTTTATGTTCCCACCCATGATATCTCGTTCCATCATAGGCGATCAGAAATCTGTAATTCTGCATAATCGTTTCCTTTTCTACACGGCGTTTATATCCTTGATCGTGCCATTCTCATAATCTCTCGCATTGTCCAGTGTGGTACGGCTGATTGCTTCCAGTGCTTCTTCCGTCAGGAAGCCCTGATGGGAGGTTACGATGACATTCGGGAATGACAGCAGTCTTGCCGTGATCGAGGATTCCAGAATATCATCCTCACGATTCTCAAATACATTATTTGTTTCTTCCTCATACACATCCAGACCGATACCGAAGAATTTCTTATTTCGATTTCCCGTGATCAGATCCTCCGTCTTGATCAGGGCGCCTCTCGATGTATTTACAAGGATCACATTATCCTTCATCTTATTGATCGTCTCTGTGCAGATCATATGGTACGAATCATCTGTCAGCGGACAGTGAAGGGAGATCAGATCACTGGTCGATAACAGCGTATCCAGATCCACATACTCTACAAAATCCAGGGATGGATTCCGGTACATATCATATGCCTGAACCTTCATACCAAATCCATGACAAATCCGGCACATAGCCGCTCCGATCTTACCGGTTCCGATGATACCCGCGGTCTTGCCATAGAAGTTCATACCTGTAAGACCTACCAGACTGAAATTATTCTCACGAACCTTGATATAGCTCTTATGGATTCTTCTGGTAACCGCAAGTGCCAATGCCATCGCATGCTCTGCAACCGCCTCCGGTGAATAACCCGGAACACGGAGCACCGTAATACCACAACGGTTTGCTGCATCCAGATCTACATTATTGAATCCGGCACAGCGCATTAACACTAATTTTACACCATTTACAGCCAGACACTCAACTACTTTTTCACTGACATCGGAACTTACAAATGCACAGATCGCATCATATCCTTTTGCAAGAGCTGCTGTTCTCGGCGAAAGGTCTGCTTCTAAAAACTCTACCTCCAGATCTGAATATTCCGGTAATATCTTTTCAAATGAATCTCTGTCATATTTCTTCGTATCATAAAATAAAATCTTCATATTCCATATCCTCCTATCATATCCTGCTGCCAGACATCAGTAAAAGCATCGTATACTGCCATATTTTCGCTTATTTTTCGGTATGCCTGTACTATTCTATATTTCTGCAACTATTATTTACATTTCATTGCCATTTTATCACAACATCCATGTATTTACACAAATAAAATTATCTATTACAAATCGTTTCTCATCACCCAACACTCTTTACAGATAAAAAGAGATCATCCTGTATCTTTTACCGATACAAAACAATCTCTTTTCTCACAGGAATTGTCTTCTGATTCTTTCAATCCTTCTGATCATTCCTGTTCATATTATTTATTACTTATTGTTTTTTGTAGTTGTCGTAATTTTCTTGTCACTGCTTTTTTTCGTTTTCTTTTTGTCCTTCTTTTTATCCTTTTTCCCGGCCGATTGTTTATTTATTTTTTCGGCCTCAACGGTTGTCTGAGTCTGTTCGCCATTCTCATCTACCGTAATAACAGTTGCAGGATTCTTCATATACTTTTTGTATACCTTATACTGTTTATTCCAGTCAGTATACCGGGAATCTTTTTTCTTATTTTCAAATGAATAATGTTTTGAAATATATTTTCCTATCTCTCTTGTTACTTTTCTTGCACCGTAACAGTTCAGATGTTTTCCGCCATCTCTGGTATCTGTTCCCCAGTTGATCTTATTTTTGCCCTTTACCGTATTCAGATCAAGGAATGGGATTCCTAATTTCTTCGCATACTGTGTCATACCATTATGTTTTTTATAATTCCATGAGCTTGCTGTCGGCATCTCAACAAACATAACTTCAACATTGTTTTCTTTGCAGATATCCAGGAACATCTTAAGAAAAATTCTGGAAGACTTCGGTACCGGTTCAATATCCTTTGTCTCTACCATCTTATCTTCACCTGTATAAGCCATAACCGTTCTGCTCAGATACTGACCTCTTGTACTGGAACGATAAGTATATGATTTTTTCTTAAAGCTGTCCTTAAGTGCCAGTGTTTTCCACCTGTCATGATACTTCATGATCGGAATATATTTATAGATCAGGGATTTGACATTTCCCTCTACTCTGGATACCTGTGTCTTACCTTGCCACAACAGATCCACATCCAAAACAACCAGCTTCGGTTTCTGGCAGGTCAGTACTTCCTGAAGGACATTGACTGTCTCTGCAATATTCTGCGCTCCCTCCGCCGCAACATAGGTTGGAATTCCATAGTTCTTCCACATCATCATTGGAGAGTAGGCACTGTATGCGTTACTGTTTCCCATGACAACAACATCCAGCGAATTTCTCGGTTCTCCATAGAAGCCTCTGGCATTTGGATTTGACAAACCACCTTCCGGGTCACTGGTCTTCGGATAGAATACAACCGACAGAACTCCCATCAGTACACAGAAAATGATGAAAAACAGGATACATTTTATTATATTTTTTGTTTTGTCTTTTTTCATATCGTTCACCATCTATCCTAAAATTGTGCGTATATAAAGCCTGCGACTTCATATCCGCTTCCATATGCTCCAAGGATGATCACGGAAAAGATCAGTCCATAATATAATACCCAACGGAATACAATATTCTTTGTTGCAATATCTTCTCTGATATGACGTCCCTGTTCCTGATACAAGCCAACCAACAGCAACACAATTGCTCCAAAAAGCAGTAACAAGAAATCACTCATACCAATCCGGACATCAAACAATTCACCATAGCGGATTGGATCCCATGACAGATTCCGGAACATCGATATAAACATCTGTCCGAAGATCTTCAGATCATCTGCACGGAACATCAGCATACCGATATTAACAAAGATAAAGGTTCTCACAACCTGAAGAGCCTTATATATCTTACCTTCGCGGTTCACATGCATTTTTTCAAATAATTTTCTGAATAATGGTTCTGTCAGAAGTCCGAGGATCATGATCAGACAGTAATAAATACCGTACATAACATACTTCCAGCTTGCTCCATGCCAGATACCGGTTCCAAACCATACTGCAAGCATGGCAATAGAGGTCGGGATCAGCGTTGCAAAGAACGCATTGAACTTCTCTCTTGTCTTCTTGCTCAGCTTCATAAATGCCTTGGATAGAGAGATGGTATAGAATACATAATCCTTAAACCATGCACCAAGTGTCATGTGCCATCTTCTCCAGAACTCGCTGACTGTCTTTGATATAAACGGTCTTGCAAAGTTTTCTGACATCTCGATGCCAAACATCTGCGCACTACCGCGGACGATATCCATACAACCGGAGAACTCTGCATACAACTGTAAGGTGTACAACAGCATTCCTATGATGACATACAGTCCATCATACTGATCGTGGAAATTAAAAATCTGATTTACATACATATTTGCACGGTCAGCAATTACGATTTTCTTAAACAGACCCCAGAACACAAGCTGAAGTCCCATTGTTGCATTTTTATAATCAAACGGATGTCCTTCATATACCTGATCTCCCAGCAGATCAAAACGTCCGATTGGGCCTTCCACGATATGTGGGAAGAATACCAGAAACAAAGCAACCTTTCCAAGATTATCGGAGGCTTTGTATTTACCACGGTATACATCTACAATGTAGCTGATCGCCGATAAAGTGTAGAACGAGATACCAAGCGGCAGCATCATATTCTGCATTGGATTGGATATCTTAATATGGAAAATACTTAATAAATCACAGAACACCTGTCCGAAGAATACGGAATATTTCAGATATACCAGAATACCAAGATTTAATAATACAATGGATACACAGACACATTTTTTCTGCCATCCGATGATCGACTTGAATTCCTTTTTATTTTCCTTTGGCAAGGCTTTCTTCGCCATACTGAAACCATCATCAATCTTATTCAGCAGCAGACCGCCAAAATAGATCGACAAGGTACTAAACAATATAAATACAATATATTTTCCGGAATTAATAAAATAGAACAGATAACTGAATATCAGCAGAACCTTCCATTTGTGCTTTAATGGCACGATCGAGTAGAAAAAGAAGGATCCCATCAATATAAATCCCAAATAAGCTATAGATGTATAAGACATTTTTTTCTCCCTATCACTGATACCGAAAATCTACCGGGCAGCCATTTTCTGTACGTATTACAAAAGGCCGTCCGGTTTATTCCCAGTATTCCTTTTTTCCTCAGTCTGTAAACTAATTAATCATCACTGAGTCTCTGGATCATATCATAGATCGTCTGAACTGTTTTGAAGTTCTCTGGAACGATATCTACAGGTGTGATCTCGATATCAAATGCATCATTTAATTCCATAACAAGTGTTACCATTGTGATGGAATCTAAGACGCCATGGCCGATCAGGTCTGTATCATTTTCAAAATCAACACCTGGTTTTACTTCGTTTAAAATTTCTAATAATTCATCCATTTCTTTTTCCTCATTTCTTATAATTTATAGTTATTTTTCAACCACTTACGATCAATTTTTCCATTTTGATTGTGTGGCATACTCTTCACTCTTACAAACTGGTTCGGTTCCATATAATGTGGAACTTTTTTCTTGAATTCCCCAAGCAGGAATGCATCATCCAGTTTCTTACCTTCATATATAAATACGATCTTATCCTCTGCATCATCGTAGATACATGCATAGCTTCGGATACCTTCGATTGCACCGGCAGCCGCTTCGATCTCGCCGAGCTCGATACGGTAACCCATATGTTTGATCTGATAATCTTTTCTTGATATATAGACCAGTTCGCCATATTTATTATATTTTACAAGATCACCTGTCTTGTAGATCAGTTCCGGATAATTCGGGTTTAACGGATTCTGGACAAAGGCTTCTTTTGTCTTTTCTTCATTTCCATAATATCCAAGAGCGACAAAGGAACCTCTGGCATATAATTCACCTTCTGCACTGAAGCCTGTCTCCGGATTGATCTCCGGCGAAACCACCTTGCCATCTTCTCCAAGTACAAATACATCACAGTTGTTACATGCATTTCCCATTGGAAGGGGCTCATCGTCACGAAACTTTCTGTTTACCACATAGTAGGTACAAATATCGGTTGTCTCTGTCGGGCCAAACAGGTTTGCATACATGGCATCCGGCAGATTCTCGATCCAGTAATTCAATGGTCTTGTCGGCATAACCTCGCCTGCAAATAACACTTTTTTCAGATCCGGAAGCTTAGCATACTGGAACATCTTATAATTTGCAATGATCGAAAGCGCCGATGGAACCCAGTAGATCGTATTAACCTTTTTCTCATTCAGGAATTCCATGAGCTTGATTGGGAATGAAAAATATGCTTTTGGTATTATATACAATGTTGCGCCATTTTTCAATGTGCTATATAAATCTGAAACAGACATACTAAAATAAAATGGGGTCTGATTTCCAAATATTGTTGTCTCGTTGATATCAAAGGCTTCTGTATACCATGTAATATAAGAAAGAATATTTGCATGTGATATAACCGCACCCTTTGGAACACCTGTCGAACCGGAAGTAAATAATGCATACACCGGATCCGTATCGATCATATTGGCTCTTACCTTTGACAGACAACTCTGGTCTGCTTCCTGATCCATCTCATCCAGATTGAAAATCTTTGGTGCATAGCCCTTGCCGTCCTCTGTTTCAACATGCAGTTCTTTTGCTTTATCGAGATGCTTATCATCGGTTATGGCAGCCTCCGGTTTCAATGCCTTTAAGATCTTATTCACTCTGTCAACCGGCATCTCCGCATCTATGACCACATAAAAGTTTCCGCTATATACAGCACCCATGAATGCTGCCACACTCTTCGGCTCCTTATCAAGAAGTACAACAACCGGACGATTCTTGCATCCGCCAAGTCCCTGATATAACCATGCTCCAACCTGTTTTGCAGCTTTCTCCAGTTCTTTATAAGTGAGTCCTCCGTTAACATCGGCAACTGCTAATTTGTCTGGATATTTAGCTACTGAGCCTTCAATAAATTCAAGTACATTCTTCATATCTTTCTTTACCGGAACCTGTCCGGACCTCCTTTATTCCACGATTGCAAATACAAGTGTTACTGTATATTGCCCTTTCTTCTCTTTTACTGAAAAGTCTATGTTCATTTCCTGTGCAATTTTCTCACAGGTCTTAATTCCTATCCTTGTGCTTTCTGCTTCATTTCTGTTTTTGCTTATATGATTACTGATCACCAATGTTACCTTCGTATCAGAGGTACTATACTGAATCTCTACCGGTTTGCTGTAATCCGAATATTTTCTTATATTCGTAAATATATTATCAAACAACCGTTTCAGATGCGGTGCATCAATCTGTATCTTCGGTGAATTATTCTCCGTCTTGACCTGGAATGTGATTCCTTTTTCTTCTAACAGACACATATATTCACCGATCATCTGCTGGAAAAATTCTTTTGCGGGAAACTTTTCCATCTTCAGTTCATCCGTATGTCCGGAATATACGAAGAAGTAACGGAACAGCTTGTCTGACAGATCTTTTAACTGCCCTGCCTTATCCACGCAGATATCAACGTACTGCTTATACTCTTCTTCCGAATCAAATTCACTTGTTTCCAGAAGATCCAGATACCCATTCAATACCGTAAGCGGTGTCCGGATATCATGTGCCATTGCTGTGACCAGATCCCGGTTCGCCTGCCAGGCTTCTTTTTCTTTGCTCATCTGCTGAATGATTGAATTTCTCATACTGTCAATATTATCCGCCAGCACATAGATCTCATCATGCCCGGACTTCGTGATAGCAGCATTGATATCTTTCTTTTTAATACAGGATACCTCCCGTGTCAGACGTCTTACGCGCTTTACCACACGACCGTTATAGATCATAACAAACATCATAAAGATAAACGAGCACACCAGAAAACCAATTGTCATCCAGAAATAGTAAACTCTTTTCTCTGAGTAATCCACGATACAGACATCATACAGACCATCCTCGAACCGCACAGAATAAAATGCATAATTTCCATACTGAGATGCTAATTCTTCTACATCTGAAGTATCGACCGGATTTGTTTCTTTATATTCTGACTCAGAAGATGCTATATCATTGCCAACATTTTCATTTGTCTTTTCTGTCTGTCTCTTATATTCTTTTTTCTTCCTGTAAATCTCAACCAGCCGTTTGTTTTTAATATTATTCAGCATCTGCTTCTTGTCTTCTTCAGACTCTGCAAGCTTTCTGCCCTTCTTGTTTCCATTTGTTATCTTATTAAAAAAACGCTCCATCGCGGTACGTCTTTTCTGTTTTGTTGAATCATATATTACATTCTCATTCTGATATACAAGAAGATATACACTTCCCTCTTCCTGCTGCCATCTGAGAATAGCATTCATATCTGTTGATTTCACCTTATTATCCCTGACATAATCGGAAAAGCGGTCGATCTTCTCTTCTGTCCGCCGGGCTGTGGCTGTCTCATTCAGATAGTTTTTGTCAATTATATATACTGTAGTTTTCAGCCAGACGAAGAACAAACCGACTGCAAGTAACAGACTTCCTGCAATAACCAGAATCAGCTTCGTATTTAAGGTAAGCTTCTCGTCTGTTCTTTTTTCCCGTCTATTCTTTTGTCTCGTTTCTCTGTCTTTCATTCTGTCTGACCTTTTCAGGCTTTAATCCACCTGATATCCTTTTCCATAAATCGTTCTTATAATCTCAGGCTGTGCCGGATTCTCCTCGATCTTCTGTCGAAGCCTGAGCACATGCACCATGACCGTATTTGACGATGAAGGAAGATATTTTTCCTGCCAGATATTCTCATATAGTTCATCCAGATTCCAGGATCTACCACGATTCTTCACAAGGAAAAACAGCAGTGCAAATTCTTTATCCGTCAGATGGATGACTTCATCTTCTTTCGTTACCACACGCTTATACGGATCGATTGATATTGTTCCGACACGAAGTATTCCATCCGCATTATCTTCTCTTCCTTTATAAACATTATAACGTCGGATCAGTGCTTTCACCTTCCGGATCAGCTCACCCTGTTCAAAAGGCTTGCTTAAGAAATCATCTCCACCAATATCATATGCCTCATTTTTGTCCGGCTCCTGTGTCTTGGCTGTTAAGAACAGCACCGGAACCGATGAGAATTCCCGGATAGCCGCACAGCTTTCGGTTCCCGACATTCCAGGCATCATAATATCCATAATAACCAGATCAATATCCGAATGTTCTTTCATAACATTGATCGCCATCTGTCCATTCTCTGCTTCCAGTGTTTTATATCCCTGCTTTTTCAGGTAAATACCTACAAGCTTCCGAATATCCTTTTCATCATCTACGATCAGAATTTTCGCTTCCTGTTCGGACAGCAATCCCTTTTGCTTCTCTCCATCTATTGTTTTGTTATTTTCTAAAATCATAACCATATCCTCTCTTTTTCTAATATGCCTTGATTTTAACTTTCAATAACCACCCCAACATTATAGCATTTGCATCTATAATTCAAGTATGCGTCAGGTGTTGTTAAGATTTGTTAAGTCAGGTTATACCAGAAAATTACATCCTTTTTGTATCTAAATTTTTAAGATTCTTAAGTTTTTTGTTTAAGCTATCTAAAAAATCCATTCAAAGACGATTCCGTAAAGTTCCCTCAGATAATAAGTTGGCAATAACCACCACGCTGTTTTCCCGCACACCGCCGATGGTTTTATACCTGTATGTTCTGCAATAACAGATGCACGGTATTCATGAAATTCATTTGTTACGATAATAACCTGCGGATCCAGATTCTTCTCCTCTATGATCTTCTTTGAATATAGAAGATTCTCTCTGGTCGAGGTTGACCGGTCTTCCTTATATAAACGGTCCTGCGCAATGCCTTTTTCTGTCAGATACCGGTACATGCATTCCGCTTCGCTGATATTCTCACCTTTTCCCTGTCCACCGGACAGAATACACACAACCTCTTCATGTGTGTTCAGATAATCATATGCCGCATCTAAGCGTTCCGTCAGCATTAGGCTTGGGCGGTCGCCATTTACACCACAGCCAAGCACGATCATAACCGTTTCATCCTTCGGAGTGCTCTTCGATGCCCGTATCATGCATATCGTACCTGCTGCCGCAAATCCAACTGCAACTAATACAATCAGCAAAACGATCCCGCATATTACTTTTCCGGCAGTCCGGGTCATCCATTTTTTCACCCAGCGATTCACTCTGTGGAACCATGCCGCATATAAGATCAGGCAGATGCCAAGAACAACTCCCGTAAGATTTCCTATGTTTTTAATCCCCTTCGTAACAAATGGATACAGAAATATGAATACTCCTGCAAATCCTGCTATGAATAATACTATTCTAAGCCATAATTTCTTCAATTTTCCCTGCATACCTCCCGTCTTTTTATATAATTCTCCCTTTTCTGGAGTTCACTCCATGTTTATAGCATCCAAATGCATCAAAATGCCATCATCTCTATTGCGGAGCGGTTAAGATTTATAAATGATCCGGTTACATTATATTTAAACATAATTATATACTGTTTTTAACAAAAAACAGCCATTTCAGGCAACGGATTGCTCCATTTGGAACAATTCATTATCCAAAATGACTGTATTTACGCTAATTTAAAATGATTTTAAACCATTAAATATTATTTCTTATAATTTCTAATGATTATTAATGTTTCAGGCATTCCTTAATAGATGCTTCAAAAATATCAAGACCGGCTGCAAGCTGCTCATCTGTCATTACAAGTGGTGCAAGGAAACGGATTACATTGTTGTAGGTTCCTGCACCTTCTACTAACAGACCTTTCTTCGCACAAGTCTGGATCAGGTCAGATGTAAATGCTGCATCCGGTTCTTTTGTTTCCTGATCTTTTACGAATTCGATACCGATCATACCGCCAAGTCCTCTGACATCACCGATAACCGGATATTTCTTCTGCATTTCCAGATAACGCTCTGTTACTTTCTTACCGATCTCACAGGAACGCTCTGCCAGATGATCTCTCTCCATAATCTCGATCGTCTTTAAGGATGCGGCACATGCCAGTGGATTTCCACAATAGGTTCCACCGATCGTTCCTGCCGGAACTGCATCCATAACCTCAGTTCTTGCAATAATGGCTGATAATGGCACGCCGGCTGCGATGGATTTTGCTGTTGCGATGATATCTGGCTCTACACCGGCCTCCTGCCAGTAAACAGAAGCAAACATACGACCGGTTCTGCAGAAACCGCTCTGTACCTCATCTGCGATCAACAGGATACCATTTTCATCACAGATCTTACGGACTGCTTTTACCCATTCGATCGGTGCAGGGATGAAACCACCTTCGCCCTGAAGCGGCTCAACAACGATCGCTGCGATCGTGTCCGCTGCCGCACACTGTTCAAATACATCGTAGATAGATTTGATATAGTAATCAACTGCCTTATTCTCAGGCATTCCTTCCGGATTTCTATAATAATATGGGAACTGTGCACGGAACACACCGGCTGCTAACGGTCCCATATCTTTTGCATATGCTTTCTTGGATGTCATCGCCATTGTAAAATGTGTTCTACCATGGAATGCACCGGAGAATACGATGATATTTGGACGCTTTGTATATGCCTTTGCTACCTTAACTGCATTCTCATCTGCTTCTGCACCACTATTTGCAAAGAATGCTTTCTTGCTGTCGCCCTTTACAGGTGCAATACCGGATAACTTCTCTGCGAGTGCTACATAGCCTTCATGTGTTACGACATTGAACATGCCGTGGAAATATTTATCTGCCTGTGCTTTTACTGCTTCAACAACCTCCGGCTGGGAAAATCCGATATTCAATACACCGACACCACCGATCCAGTCCAAGAACTTGTTGCCATCAACATCCTCGATCATGGCGCCTTCACCACGTTCTATAACGACCGGATATCCGCAACGGATCGCATTTGGAACTGCCTGTGCTCTTCTGTCTATAATTGCCTGTGCCTTAGGACCGGGTAAAGTCTCTGTTATTATTTCCGGTAAATCTGTTCTTAATATATGTATCATCCTCCATCTTCTTATACGGACGGCCTTTATATCTGTGCCGCTCATTTATTTGCTCTTGTAAATTTTCTACAGTATGCCATTCATAAAAGCCGATCACCATATCCCATCAGCACAAAAACTTCCGCCCTGTTTTGTGCTGATAGCACAAGTATATGTTTGACAGACACATATTTTCTATGATATTGTTGGGTTATTGTAATTCATAGCACAAATCAGTGGTTTATTATATTAAGCAGCAGCTAATATAAACCTTATATAATTAAGCAAATATTAGGCAATCATGTTCAAACTGCTTCAAATCAATAAGCCACCGCCAAGCCGATACGCGCAGATCATATTTTGATTGAACTGACGTCTTATCCATAGACGAATAATAATTATCAAACGCTGCCAAGAAAGGAATCCTGAACATGGCAATACTATTAAGAGATTTATATAAAGAGACAAAAAACACCTATGGTCTGGATCTGATCGCAGGAGAAGAAGGGCTGGATAACCTCATGAACTGGGTCTATATATCAGAAGATCCCGGTACATTGGAATTCCTGCATGGCGGTGAACTGATCATTACGACCGGCGTTCTATGCGGAAATGAATACTGGTTATATAACTTCATCAAAGGGCTGATCGAGCATAAAACCTGCGGCCTTATTATCAATATCGGCGGACATCTGAACCGTTCCGATATCTCCGACCGTATCCGTATGCTGTGCGATCGGAAGCATTACCCGCTCTTTCTTATGCCATGGGAAACGCGGATCTTCGATATCACACACGATTATTACAATCGGATATTTGATGATACCCAGACCAGTCAGGCAATCTCAACAGCCCTTTCGCGCGTGATCCTTCACCCAAATGACAAAGCTCTGATGGAAATCAGCCTGCCTGTCTTATATGAACATGGTTTTCAGGCGGATGCACAATACCATCTCGTATATATATCAGATCTGCGTGATACAGCATCCATGAAACCAACCGCTGCACAGACAAATACCTCTATCCAGCAGTCTGAGCATTCCACCATCTCATCCGGTTATGCAAATACCGCCGGAAGTTTTCTTCAGAATCTGTTGACACGTCTGGTCAGAATCTATAATCTGCCATATACATTTGTCAACGGCACCAACTATACTCTGCTGATCAGCCCCGCACGGTCAAATGAACGGCTTGAACAGGAGCTTACACGGCTTCTGTATTATATGGGAGAATCTGCCGGAACAACTTCCATGTATATCGGAATCAGTGCGCCAACCAAAGATCTGATTGGATTAAGTCAGGCATTTTTACAGGGACGGTGCGCCGCCCTGATGGCACAAAAAAAGAACAGTAGCCTGTTCTTCTTCGATGATATGGGATTCTATAAGCTTCTTTTATCTGTAAGTGATATGGATGTTCTTAGAGAATATGTAAACGATACCCTGGGATCCATCATTACATACGATGAGCAGCACCATACGAATTATCTGGAAACACTCTATCAGTATCTGCTCTGTGATGGCAGTATACAAAAAATTGCCGGTGCCCTGTTCTGTCACAGGAACACCGTCAATTATCGTGTCCGTATATTAAGGGAGGACTTACATCTTGCTTTAGATGATCCGTCCACTCGTTTTGAACTGATGACCGCATTTCAAGTTCATAGTTATCTGGATTTGTTTCCCTGAATCTGCTGCAACACATTTTAATATCATGTACATCATATATCCGGTCATTAATTGGCCTGTTATTTTCTGCGTCTGACCGCCAGTAATTCTTTCCATGCCGGCGGATAGAACAACAAGAGCAATGGGAACAGCTCCAGTCTTCCGGCAAGCATATCGAACATCAACACATATTTGGAAAATGTACCATATACATTAAAATTCTTCGTTGGTCCTACCAGCTCCAGTCCCGGTCCGATGTTATTGATCGTTGCCGCAACCGCAGTAAAGTTTGATGTCATATCTTTTCCCTCAAAGGAGATCAGCAGTACGGATGTTGTAAACAGGATGATAAATGTTATAAAATATACATTTACCGCACGTACCACTTCATGCTCTACCGGCTTGCCGTCCATTTTGATCTTCTTGATACTTTTTGGATGCAGATAGGAATTCAACTCTTTTATCACACTTTTTACCACGATGATAAATCGGGATACCTTGATACCACCACCGGTACTGCCTGCACATGCACCAATGAACATCAGAATAACCAGTATCGTCCTACATGTCTGGTTCCACAGGTCAAAATCCACACTGGAGAATCCGGTTGTTGTTATGATCGAAGCGACCTGGAACGATGCATGACGGAGTACTGTCCAGAATCCATCCATTGTATGAATCAGATTCAATACAAGAACTGCGATCGCCGCCACAATAATGAGGAAATAGGTTCGCACCTCATCCATCTTCAATGCCTTTTTGATATTGCCAAATAAAATCAGATAGTATGCATTAAAATTCACACCGAATAAGATCATAAAGATCGTTACCACCCACTGCAGATATGGCGAAAAGCTGGCAAAGCTATCATTCTTTGTTCCGAATCCACCTGTACCCGCTGTTCCGAATCCGGTACAGAATGCATGGAATACCGGCATTTTCCCGGCTATTAACAAGATGATCTCTATAGCCGTTAATACAATATAGATAACATATAATATTCGCGCCGTATACTTGATCTTCGGTACAAGCTTACCAACAGAAGGTCCCGGGCTCTCTGCTTTCATCAGATTGATATTTGATCCGCCACTAAGCGGCAATACCGCAAGCAGAAACACCAGCACACCCATGCCACCGATCCAGTGTGTAAAGCTTCGCCAGAACAACGTCGTCCGGGATAATGCTTCCACATCGTTTAAGATACTGGCTCCTGTGGTTGTAAAACCGGAGATCGTCTCAAATAACGCATCTGTGAAAGATGGGATATCTCCTGATATGCACATTGGAAGTGCACCAAATATACTCAGTGCTATCCAACTCAATGCTGTAGCGATACAACCCTCTTTCAGATAGAATACATTTACTTTAGGTTTATGTTTTACAATGATGGCTCCAAGCAGCATACAGATGACTGCCATCACCAGATAATCAATTCCTTCACTTTCCTGATAAATCAACGAAACCAGACATGGCAGAAGAAGCATAACCCCCTCCAGCATGATCACATGTCCGACTACGTATAAAATCATTGACCGATTCATAGCTTCCTGTTTTCCCTTTTACAAAAATACTCATTACTTATACCAGAATATCCCTGATATCATTAAATCCTGTATGGGTCGTTACTACCATAGCGGTATCCCCGACTTCGATCGTATCATGACCGGATGGTGTAATGATCGTACCGTTTCGATTGATAAATGCGATCAGCACATCCTTCTTTAACTTCAGATCCATCAGTGGCTTACCCGTTACCTCGGATGCTTCATCCACACGGAACTCGATCGCCTCTACCCGGAAATCAAACATATGATATAACGTCTGCACACTGCTGTTCATGGAACGTGTATTTGATTTCGCACGAACATAAGCAGTAATAGTCTCCGCTGTAATAAAACTCGGATAAAATACACTTCCAAGGTTCAAATTATTAATTATTTCCTTGAAATTACTACGGTTGATCTTCGTGATGGTCTTTGCATCTGAAACATGTCTGGCGTGCAGTGTCAGGAGGATATTTTCCTCGTCAATCCCGGTTAAAGCAACAAAGGATTCTGCATTGCTTAAGCCTTCTTCCTTTAATACGTCCTGATCGGTTCCGTCTGCATTGATAATAACTGCTTTCGGAAGCAGAATACTGAGTCGCTCACAACGATCCTTCTCTTTCTCAATGATCTTTACATTGATTCCCATATTGATCAACTGACTTGCAAGATAATATGCAACGTCACCACCGCCGACGATCATCGCATCACTGACACGATTTGTCTTGAATCCGATAAAATCAAGAAATGCACGGCTCATCGGACGGGATCCTACAAACGAAAGAACATCTCCTGCATGCAGTTTAAAATGACCGGATGGAATATAGACTTCTCCATCTCTTTCAACCGCACAAATCAAAATATTGATATTCTTCGCTCGATCCATAAGCTGCTGACCAAGATGTGCCACAGACAGTCCGTCTAACATATTATGCTCCGGAATCTTGATCTTCGTCATCTCTGCCTGACCATGTGCAAAGGAATTGATCTCCAAAGCCGTCGGCATATAAAGTACACGTGCAACCTCCGTTGCTGTTTCAAGCTCCGGATTGATGACCATGGTAAGTCCCAGACTCTTTTTCAGATATTTTATCTCCTTGCTGTAGTCCGGATTTCTGACACGCGCTACCGTTGCGCAGTCACGTCCCTGTTTTGCGATCGTACAACAAAGCAGGTTCAGCTCGTCAGAATTTGTTACTGCGATCACAAGATCGGCATTCTCCACACCGGCTTCCATCAGCACGCTGTAGCTTGCACCATTTCCGCAGATTCCCATAACGTCATACTGATTGACGTTCATCTCAACCTTATCCGCATTTTTATCAATGACTGTTATATCATGCCCTTCCTTGCATAACTGTCTGGTCAGTGCCGTTCCGACCTTACCGCATCCTATAATCAATATATTAAGACCCGTTTTCTTCGCGCCTCGTTGCTTAAACATCACTTACCTCCACCGACTTCGGCTATATATTATACATACTTTTGTGCATAAAATACTCACTTTATTATAGCGTCAATCTTGATTGTAACATCTTTTTTCTATATGTACAGTGATATTTGAAAATTTTATCTAAAGTTTAGTTTGATTCTGTGCTATACTCCTGTCTGGAGGATTTGATATGTTATTTTCTTTATTTATTAATTTTTTCAAAATCGGATTATTTACATTTGGCGGCGGTTATGCGATGATCGCACAGATCCGGGAAGAAGTGGTTGCAAAACGGAACTGGCTCACGGAAGACGAACTGATCGAAGTGATTGCGATCGCTGAATCAACGCCCGGGCCACTGGCGATCAACCTCGCTACTTTTGTCGGTTATAAACAAAGAGGCTTCCGCGGAAGTCTGGCAGCCACCCTCGGTGTCTGTATCCCATCCGTTATTATTATATTTGTCATTTCTCTGTTTTTTGATGCTTTCATTGCAAATAAATATGTAGCGTATGCCTTCGTTGGCATTAAATGTGCTGTTGCTTTTCTGATCCTTACAACCGGAATCAGCATGATGAAAACACTCGACCGAAAAAAAATACCGGTTCTTGTATTTGTAGTTACTTTTATAATCATGGTGATCGGAGAACTGCTTTCCAAATCCGTTAATGCAATTCTTCTGATCCTCGCAGGCGGCATCATCGGAATTTTCTGTACCTCTTTTAAAAGAATCCGAAAGGAGGATGCAGACAAATGATATATCTGACATTGTTTATTGAATTCTTTAAAGTAGGACTGTTCAGCTTCGGAGGCGGCTTCGGCATGATACCGCTGATCCAGGATGCTGTCATCCGCCATAACTGGATGAGTGAAGATGCCTTTTACAATTTCATCGGTGTCTGCGAATCTACACCGGGTCCGATTGCAGTCAACATGGCGACCTATGTCGGATCGACGCAGGCAGGACTTCCGGGCGGTATCGTCGCTACTCTCGGTGTCATCACGCCGTCCTTTTTCATTATATTATTAATTGCCGCAGTTTTAAAAAATCTGACGAAAAATACCTACGTGCAGGGCTTCCTGTATGGCATCAAACCGGTTATCCTGGCCCTGATCCTTGCAACCGGAATCAACATGCTGTTAAAGTCTACCGGATATGTCAGCTTATCCGAATATGATGTGAATATCCCTGCTATCATTATTCTGTGCCTGCTTGCAGGAATCTATTTCTTCATCCGGCGCAAATGGAAGCAAAAGCTGTCAGCGATCTCCCTGATCCTGCTTTCCGCGGTTCTGGGGATCGTGGTATCCGTGATTGCCGAACACATCAGATAAAAAGTCACCTGATACAATGCAAAGTATCAGGTGACTTCATATTTTTCATTGGCAGTCATAATTATCCTTTTATATCAGATTGCTCTGCCTTTTATTTTCGATAGGATGGAGCAAGTGCGTATGCCGGAACATACTCCTCTGCTGCCACACTGTTCATGGCAAATGCCCGTACCAGAAACGTACCGATGGTTTTTGATGCATTCCGAATATAGCGTGCATCCGTTTCATTATCTCCGGCCTCCGTCATATACAGTGCATGGTTTTTCTTCAGATACTCGACCGCTTCCTCCACAGAATGAACCATTTCACCGATCCGACTCGTTTCTTCCTGTTCTACATGTCCATGTCCAAATAAAAACTTCTGAAATCCACTTTCATATGCAACATGTTCAGAAAAACCGCCTTCAAAAATGGAGTTGTGCGCATATGTGAAGAAATCCTCCACATAATGAAGTACATATCCGAGTTTCAGGAAAGAATATCTGCTGTTCTTCCCCTTTTCTTCCAGCTTCTGTATCCGGTTGACTGTATTATCAAATGAACTTTTCCAGGTATGCTTCTTAATATAGGTATGAACCAATATATCCGGCAGAATACTGCCTAACAATAACCACTTCCTTTTGTTCTGTGGAACCTGTTCTATGATTTCTCTGGTTACAAATAAATGACTTCTTTTTTTCATATCAGTCTCCTTCCCACTTTTAACTCGGCACAACTTTTCCGTTGTTCCTATCTATATTTTACCGCAGGAAGTATGAAATACAAGCCATTTCACAGAATTTTCTTGAAATTAGAAAAATTTTCTAACAATTTTTACACGGGGCAATTCTGCCCTCCTGCCTGTCTCCCCTGCCGCCTCCCACGCCCCCCTGCTGTAAGTACTTGCTGCGTTTTCTGTTCGCTTCACATGCCTTATTCGTAAATACTCCTGTGCGAACTCGCCTTCGGCTCAGACACGCACCCGTATTTACTGGCAATGTGCAGCTCACGACGAAATACTCGCAATGTACTTACAGCAGGGGGGGCGTGGGAGGCAGCAGGGGAGACAGGTAACAAATATTCAGGAAATGGCAGAGCAGAATAAGTGCTATCGTACGGCACTCTGGACCGGCTGTCATTTGCAAATGACCTTAATGAGCATTCCGCCTTGCCGCGATATCGGTGCAAAACTTCATCCGGACATGGATCAGCTCATCCGTGTTGAAAAAGGAAATGCTATGGTCATGACAGGAAACTGCCCACACAATCTGAACTGTGAGCAGCGTATGTGTAAAGGTGATGCCGTATTCGTTCCTGCCAGAACATGGCACAACATCAAGAACACAGGCAAATGTCCGTTCAGGCTGTCTACCATTTACGCCCCACCACATCATCCGTTTGGAACTGTGGAATACACAAAAGAGGATGCTTAAGGAAGCCTTCACTTAGAGATTATAAGAAAACCCGCTTTTGAATGTCTTCAAGCAAAACTCAAAAGTATAATGGTTCCACTAGAGTATCGATTTACTCTAGTGGAAATTTTATATATATATATATTTCAAGTGATTTTTTACTAATTTTTGTACTTCAAATTTCAATTTGTCGCAAAACTGAGCATAATCAGCAAACTCATTTTGTAATTCAATAGATGGAACAATTATATTAACACCCTTAACAAGATCTGTATTAAGATTTTCCACAGTTGTACCATTTGCTAAAGCATTAAACTGAGACTGCACTTGATTTGCTCTCAACTCATAATAAAAGAATAATGTGTTTAATGATTCTTGATAATCAGATATTATCAACCAACCATCATGAACGCATCCTTCAATACCTAGAATATATGGTCTACCAAATGACATGGAATTTGAAAGAATAAAATCCCCTGGTGTAACATACCTTGATTTTTTGGCTCCTTCCTTAGTGATTTTTTCAGCCGTATGTGTGACATATATATCATCAATTGATATATCACCAATTTTTATCCAATTTACTCCATTTACATCTTCAGTCAAATAATCTGATATTGGTCTTGGAGAAGCCCCTCTACAAATATTAGCTACCTCAGCTATAGATTTTGAAGGATATCTTTTCTCATCCCCGAACATTTCGACAAATTTATAGTTTAGTCATATAGTCCACATATACTATACTTCTCCAATCACATTATCAAGGTATACATCCAGTTCATCAAGCATATAGCCTTTTCTTCCAGCCATTCTGTCTTCATCAACAGCAAGCAGTTCCTCTCTTAATTTCAACATCTTTTCCCAACGATTGTAGATTTCAATATCCATAACAACAAAATCTCCCAAATAATTCAGGCTTAGAAAGATACAGTCAATAACATCTTGAACTGTTCTTCGCCATATACAGCATGTGGAACATCCTTTGGCATAATGAGTGTCTCACCCTCTGTTAAGATGAATATCTCACCGCCTACGGTAAAACGTCCTGTACCATCAAGGACAGTTACCATTGCATCTCCGCCGGATGCATGTGTAGAGATTTCCTCGCCTTTGTCAAATGAGAAAACAGTCACGCTTACATAGTCATTCTGAACGAGTGTCTTGCTAACTACCTGTCCCTCCTGATATTCTACCTGATCCTTTAATAATAATTTTGTCTTTTTTTCAATATTCTTGTACATATTTCTTTGTCCTTTCGCTTTCAAAATTATTTTTTATTTCTTTTCCATTATCAATCCACTGTCTTATATATGCATTAATCTGTCTGTATTCATTATACCTTATTGTATGTGTTTCATACAGTTTTCTTTTTATCCGATTGTCTTTCATTAATACATATCATTATAAAAGTCTTCCATACCTTCCGGCATCTCGGTTTCATAAAAGCCCCGTCCATTTCTGGTGCCCATTCGAATTGTCATGCCGAGATCCTCATAGACACTGGTGCACTCATAGTCAATCGGTTCTGTCGTTCTGACAAGCTTCTCCAGCTCTTCTGCAGCCGCCATATATTCGTCACCATCAAAGCCACCGATTGCCGGTCCTGACGCCCCATAATATAAAGTCAGATAGATCACCTTACCATCCTTATCTTCTGCCGCGATCGTATAGTCCAGTAACTCCTCATTATTCTCGGTTGTCTCCTTATCGCCAAATAATGTAACGATCTGACCAATAAACAGACCATGATATTCTGCAAGTGCTTCGTCCTCATATACATTTAACAACAAATAACTGCCTGCCAGGTCCACATCATCATTTACTCTATAAAATGTATAATTCTCGCACGAATATCTCGCTTCCTCTGTCCCATCTGTCTTTTCTGTTGTGCTGTCTTTTTTCTGTGTATTCATATGATCTGAACTTCCCTCCATTTCTTTTTCTGATGCCGCTTCTGTCTTCTCCGCTGTCGCATCTACTTCTATTGTCCGGTAATTCTCAGTTGTTCCATCCATACTGTATTCGGATGTAGCTACCCATTCTCCATAATCTGTCGTGATACCTTCATCGGCACACCCTGTCATCATAAGCACTCCAACTGCCCCTAATAATAAAATCGTCTTTTTCATATCCGGTGTCTCCCCATATATTCTGTAACTTTTCCATCCTTATTGTACATGTTTTTTGCAACTTTTCCAACTTTTTGCTGTACAACAAAAGGACGGCCGTTTTCACGACCGTCCTCTTATGTCTGTCAATTTTATTTATAATCATTCTCCAGCCCGTCTGCATCAAAGTAATTGATCTTCATAGCAGAACGTACATCATGAAGAGTTGCTGCTGCTTTCTTCTGTGCAGCCTCGCTTCCTGCCTTTAAGATGTCAAGGACATCCGGAATACGGCTCTCCCACATCTTACGACGTTCACGGATCGGTGTAAGCTCTGACTGTAATACATTGTTCAGGAACTTTTTCACCTTAACATCACCAAGACCACCACGGCTATAATGCTCCTTCAGTTCATCCAGATTCTTATAATCCGGCAGGAACTGTTCAAAATGCTCCGGACGACAGAACGCATCCAGATATGTAAATACGGAATTTCCCTCGATCTGTCCCGGATCCTCCACACGGATATGATTTGGATCTGTATACATGGACATAACCTTCTTCTTTACTTCATCTGCTTCATCGGAAAGATAGATGCAGTTGCCAAGAGATTTGCTCATCTTTGCTTTTCCATCGATACCCGGAAGTCTGAGACATGCTTTGTTAGACGGTAATACAATCTCAGGATCTGTCAGGGTTTCGCCATATACGGAATTGAATTTGTGAACGATCTCCTTGCACTGTTCCAGCATAGGAAGCTGATCTTCACCAACCGGCACTTCTGTTGCACGGAAAGCCGTGATATCTGCTGCCTGACTGATCGGATAGCAGAAGAATCCAACCGGAATACTTGCTTCAAAATTACGCATCTTGATCTCGGATTTTACAGTAGGATTTCTCTGTACACGAGATACTGTAACGAGATTCATATAATAGAAAGATAATTCTGTCAGTTCCGGAACCATGGACTGAATGAAGATCGTTGATTTCTCAGGATCGATCCCACATGCCAGATAATCAAGTGCAACCTGGATAATGTTCTGTCTCACCTTCTCCGGATGCTCGGCATTATCTGTAAGTGCCTGTGCATCTGCGATCATTATATATATCTCGTCATAGTTTCCTGAATTCTGAAGCTTTACACGCTCAGAAAGGGAACCAACATAATGTCCAACGTGAAGTCGTCCTGTAGGGCGGTCACCGGTTAAAATAATTCTACTCATCTTAAAAAGTCTCCTTCATTTCTTCGTTCGATAATCCTGCCCCCAATTATACCGCGAGATACTGTTACCGTCAAGGAAACCCTACTGCTCACTGATGATCTTTCTGCCACTGAAATAGGTGATCAGGAAATATCCGCCATAGATCACAACCAGAACAACAACGGTCATAAGCATGGCTGCTCCCATGTCATCGGTTCCCATCAGTGAAAGAATCTGTCTGCTGAATTTCAATCCAAATATCGAATGAATGACTGCAAGTGCAAGCGGGAACAGGAAGAACAGACCCATCTGTGCAAATAACGCATGATTGATCATCTTCTGATCCACCCCTAGTTTTCGAAGCATCTTATATCGTTCCACATTATCGGTGCTTTCTGACAATTCCTTTAATGCGAGGATAGCTGCGCCGGAGATCAGGAAGATCATTCCAATATATAAGCCGATAAAGGATGCGATCGCACCCAGTCCAATACTGGCAGCTTTTACCTTTTCTTTTGTATTCAGACTCAGCCTGACATCCGGGTCATCATCCAGATTGATATGTTCATTTCTCGCCATGATCTTATCCGTATCGGTCGTATTATAGATTGCAAGCAAGCTTTCAGAGATCGGAGTTACTCCGGCAAGCACCCCATCCGGCACAATAATGATACCGATATTAATGGCCTGTGTAGAAATCTGAATATCACCGGCTTGACATTTGCTCATTCCCGGCTTCAGTTCATAACCATTTACCTGAATCAGCATACCGGCCTGCAATGACATATCTCTGTATGTCACCATCTGCTTATAATTCGCCACGATTCCATATTCATCATCTTTGATCGACACAGTTTCAAAACCACACAGCTTTGCCACACGATTATAATCGGACACTGTCATGACATTTTCCATGATATCCATCATGCCATACATCGGCTGGTCACCAAGGAACGCATCCTTTGCCTGTTCACTGAATGTATCCCCGTATGTGCAATCCGGCAGTGAATATATATACACATCTTCATAGGCTGAAAACATAGACGGCAAATCAATTCCATGTTCCTTATATATATCGCAAATATCGCGTTTATCCCACGTCGGATCATAGTAAGCATCCTCATCCGCACCCTTACCGGCTGCAACATCATAATCAGAACTTCTTACCTGTCTGGTAATATTTACATCAACGGTAGCATACCTTCTTAACCCCTCATTCAAACCATTTCGGATCGTAAGCGCCGAAGTCAGCACGCAGATCGTAACAAATAACATAATACAAATGATCGAGATTGACAGTACATTTGTATTTACACGACTGCTCATCTGACGGATGACAAATGAATTCAGTCCTTTATAATAAACACGCTTCACGGAAGAAACTAACCGGAACAACATACCGGAAATCGACCAGAAAAACAAAAATGTGCAGACACATCCAAGTCCGATACAGAAATAGATATCTTTCATATAGAGATCTGTTGTATTTGAATTAATATAGTAATATGCATATCCAAGTCCTGCTACGGAAAGAAGAAATACAAATACCGATATCCACGGATTTTTCATCTTAACAGTCTCTGATTTTCTTCCCCTCTGGAACAGGTCGATCAATTTGCAGCGTCCGATCGCGATCGTATTAAACAGGATCACAACCACATAGATGATAGCAAAATAGAAACAGGTCTTTACAAATGCAGAACTTGAAAATACAAAATTATAAGAAGACATATCCGCTTCAAACATATTTGCAACTAACAGACTGGTAAGCTGGGAAATCCCGATACCGGAAAGAAGCCCAACGCCAAGTGAAACCAGACCGATGATCAGTGTCTCGATAAACAGCATCTTTGACACCTTCCATTTGCCCATTCCAAGCAGCAGATACAATCCAAATTCTTTGTTACGCCGTTTCATCAGGAATCGGCTGGCATATATGATCAGGAAACCAAGCACAAATGCAATGAATACGCTGACACCGGAAATGATATTTGCCATCAGCTCTACAATTTCTCTGGTATCTTTGGAGATCCTCATCATCGCCGTCTGTGTCTCGATCGCATTAAAAATATAGAAGATTGCTACGCCAAGAACCAATGTAAAGAAATAGATTGCATAGTCCTTCAGGCTTTTCTTCATATTACTAAGGGATAACTTAAAGAGCGTCATTTAAGTCACCTCCAAGCAAAGTTACGACATCTATGATCTTGTTGAAGAATTCTTTTCGGCTGTCTGCTCCACGGCGAAGCTCATGGAATATTTTACCGTCCTTGATGAACAGGATGCGACTGGCATAACTTGCGGTAAAGGAATCATGTGTTACCATCAGGATCGTAGCTGACAGTTCTTCATTCAGATGTTTCAGACTTTCAAGCAACAGCTTTGCGGATTTGGAATCCAGTGCTCCGGTCGGTTCATCGGCAAGGATCAGCTTCGGGTTCGTAATGATCGCTCTCGCAGATGCCACTCTCTGTTTCTGTCCCCCGGACATCTGATATGGATATTTATTCAGAACTTCTTCGATTGCAAGGTCCTTTGCGATCTTCTTTATCTTTTCGTCAATCTTCTTCGCAGGCGTGTTCTGTATCGATAACGCCAGTGCAATGTTCTCATATGCTGTCAGTGTATCTAACAGGTTGAAATCCTGAAAGATAAATCCCAGTTCTTCCCGGCGGAAGCGGTTCAACTGGTTGCCGCGAAGCTTTGTGATATCATCTCTTCCTACATAGATATGACCGCTGCTGACACGGTCTATGGTGGAAATGCAGTTAAGCAGTGTCGTCTTTCCACTTCCGGATGCTCCCATGATCGCAACGTACTCACCTTTTTCTACACTAAATGAAATGTTATCAATGGCTTTTGTAATGTTGGATTTGTTGCCGTAATACTTTTCGATATTCTCAATCTTTAAAATTGTTTCCACTTTTATCTCTCCTTGCTATTCGGTGTGTGACTAAATCGTTCAGGTAACACTTACATGTTTTTTGTGACCATTGCTCCGACGACATGGCACAGGATAGCAGAACACTCAGTCGGCTGCTCTATGGATTTTAGGTATTGCTCACTGTCAGAACAACAGCCCCATAAAAACATCCACGAAATACTAAAACGATTTACCCACACACCATTTTCTATTAATAACTGAGTTAAGAGCTGTTGATCCTGTCAACACCTCATCTCCTGTTTACAAGTGTGAGTATATCGTTTTCAAGGGAGAGTGTCGTTTTTCTTATGTTACAGAAGGTTACAGTTTTGTAAGGTTAAGACATTGGGCATTCTTTATCTGTCTGTCAGATAAGGGGCACATGGTAAAGTATAGTTTTATTCATCCACCAGATAATAGTCGTTTCCGCCAAAGGTTACAGCGACGTCTGTTCCGATATTTTCTTTGGAAGTGATCGTAAGATGATGTCCTAGCTGGTCGCACAGACCTTTTACGATATATAAGCCCATACCTGTTGACTTGGCAAAACGGCGTCCGTTCTCACCGGTGAACGATTTTTCGCAAACGCGAGGAAGGTCTGCTTCGGAAATTCCGATTCCATTATCTCTGATATGGAGTGTGATATCATCACCTGCTTTTGTCGTCCAGATCTGGATCTGCCGATTCTCACCCGGCTTCATATATTTGATGCTGTTGCTCATGATCTGGTTTATCATGAATTCCAGCCATTTGGCATCTGTCGTAACGCTGACATCAACGTCATGCACATCCAGACAAATGTCACTCTCCAGCAACATATCTTTATTCTTCAACGCCACTTTATTCACAACCGACTTGATTCGTACTGAATCAAACCGATAATCTTTGCTCGCATGCTCTGCCCGGACATAATACAGCACCTGATCGGCATATGCATCCAGACGGTTCACCTGATCTTCGTATTTCTTCGGTATCTTATCCTGATTATTGTGACACATCAATACCAGACTTGCAATCGGCAGTTTGATCTCATGCACCCATATTTCGATAAAATCCTTGAAATCATCTACACTCTGCCGGTACTCCTTCACATGCTCTGTCATGGATTTGTTGATCTCATATAACGCCTCATAGACCAGCTTTCCCTCATAGAAACCCGGCTCCTCTAACGTATCCATGACCAGATATTTCTGATCCAACTGCTCCATATGTGCATAAAGGGAATTATAGAAATGTCTGCGTTTTATATAGTCTGTTAATATGACAGTTACCAGAAGCAAAACTGTCAGCACAAGAAAGATCACCGTCAGCTCCCCTGGTGTCCGCATCGCACGAAAAGCAATTAACATGATCGCTATAAATAACAGATAACCGATCAGAATACCCGCTTTATCTTTTATATATTCCCAAATTCTCATATCAGACGATACCCCTGTTTCTTTCTTGTCTCGATCGCATCCGGCAGTCCAAGCTCCGCAAGCTTTGTCCGAAGCCTGCTGATATTAACCGTAAGTGCATTATCATTTACATATTCTTCATTATCCCAGAGATCTGTCATGATCTCATCTCTGGATACGATCTTGTCCTTACTGCTTAACAACCGTTGGAAAATGATCATCTCATTCTTCGTCAGAACCTGTTCTTTCTCACCAAGCCGGATTGTCCCTTTGCTGAAATTCACCTCTGCTCCACGATAGGATGCTGCATTCTGGCTTCCCTCCATCCGTTTCAGCACTGCTGCGATCCGCAGCAACAGGATCGTCGGATTATACGGCTTCGTGATAAAATCATCTGCCCCATAGCTCATCGACAGAACCTCGTCCATCTCTGATGTACGACTAGTCACCATGATAACCGGGATATCCGATTCCTTCCGAATCTCCTTTAATAGATTTCTGCCATTTATGCCCGGAATATTAATATCCATCAAAATCAGATCTGCCCTCGCTGCCAGAATCTTCTCTTTTGAATGTTCAAAATCAGTCAGATAGGATGCTGCATAGCCTTCGTTCTCCAAAATCTCAACAAGCTCCATGCATATGCTCTTATCATCTTCCACAATAAAAATCTTTTTCATAACGCTCTCTACCGGCTCCTTTTATCGCCTATATTTACCCAACAGGCAGCCACACTGCCCAGCTGCCTGTCGGCATCATTATAGCATACCCCCAAAATTTTTCACCATATTTGTTTCAGGGTATTTTATTACAAGATGCTAGCCCGTTGGTCTTTTTTGCGAGGAATAATTACTATTAACAATCCAAACTATAAAAAGCCATTAGAGCAATAAGAGAAAAATTCATGTATTTTTTATTCAGCTTGCGCACTGATTTGTCAGCAGTCGCCCTAACTCACCCTAAAGGGTTCAGACAAGGGCTTGGTGCTGACAGTTAGCGCAAGCTTCATTACAAAAATACTATGAATATTTTTCTTCTTATTTGCCTAATTCCTTTTTCTTGTTTGGATTGTTATTATAGTTTTCTGTTTCTCGCAAGAAAGACCAACGGACCAGCATCTCACAACCACGAAATTGAAGTGAATATCGCAAATACATTCCTTAAAGTCTGTGCTCTAAAGTATATACCAACTAACACCGTAAAGCTTTGCCTATGTCTATTATTACTAACTGCAGCTCTTCCTTACAGGAAGTAGAAATGTAGCACAACAATTTATGATACAAAAAAGCCATTAGGCAGCTAAGAAGAAAACATTACATATTCTATTCAGCTCACATGACTGAAATGCAACTAGCGTCCCGTAATAAAAAAGCCCTGAAACAGATATGGTGAAAAACATTCATGTAGTATTCGTGATAAAGTTTGTGCTAACTGTCAGCACCAAGCCCTTGTCTGAACCCATCAGGGTGAGTTAGGGCGACTGCTGACAAATCAGTGCACGAACTTTATAGAATACGAAATGAGTTTTTCACCATATCTGTCTCAGGGTATTTTATTACGGGATGCGAGCGGCTTACTCTTCGTAAGGAAGAACTGCTCCATCGTAAGTTTCTTTGATGTAGTTCTTTACATCGTCAGACTTTAATACGTCTACGAGTGCCTTGATTGCTTCGTTGTTTTCGTTACCTTCCTTAACAGCGATAACGTTTACATAGGTCTTAGCTGCTTCTGAATCATTCTGCTCATATGCAAGAGCATCTTTTCCTACTGAGAAGCCTGCTGCAAGTGCATAGTTACCATTTAAAACGACATACGCTGTCTCGTTTACAACTCTGGCAACCTGTGCTGCCTCAAGTTCAACGATTTCTACATTGTGTGGGTTTTCTTCGATATCATTAACAGTTGCATTGATACCTGCGCCATCCTTTAACTTGATGATTCCGTTGTCCTGTAATAACAGAAGGGCTCTTGCTTCATTTGTTGTATCATTCGGGACTGCGATAGAATCACCGTCAGCGATCTCATCTAAGCTTTTCTTTGTACCCGGATAGATACCGAATGGCTCATAGTGGATCTTGCCTGCAACTACAAGATGTGTACCTTTTTCTTTATTGAAGCTCTCAAGATATGGAACATGCTGGAAGTAGTTTGCATCGAACTCGCCGCTTTCTACAACTTCATTTGGCTTTACATAATCATCAAATACTGTAACCTGAAGATCATATCCTTTTTCCTTTAATGCTGTCTTTGCATACTCAAGAATCTCAGCATGTGGTGTTGCAGATGCTGCAATCGTAATTGTCTTTGAATTTGTTTTGCTGTCTTTATCTTCTTTCTTGCCGCAGCCTGAAAGGGCTCCTGCTACTAATACGCCTGTTAATGTAAGTGCTAATAATTTTTTAAATGTCTTTTTCATGGAAGATTCCTCTCTTTCTTTATTTTTCCTTTTTTATTTTCATTTTTATATATCGGATGCCCGGTGTGCACTTTCCTGACATCTGTTTGTAAACCGCCAATAACGTTCCGGTACTGATCCGGCTGTCATGGTCAGGGTTTATCTGATTATGATTTTCTCCGGTCTAATCGGTTTGCGATCAGCATTCCGACTGACTGGAAGATCTGAACGATCACGATCAGTAAGATAACTGTCACGATCATGATATCTGTCTGGTATCTGTAATATCCATAGCGGACTGCGATATCACCAAGTCCACCACCTCCGACTGCACCTGCCATCGCAGAATAACCAAGGATGGTTCCGATCGCGATCGTTGCTCCGGTGATCAGCGATGTTCTTGCTTCTACAAGGAGCACACGAAGGATGATCCGCATCGTTCCAGCACCCATCGCGCGGGCAGCCTCAACAACTCCGTTGTCAACTTCCTTCAAGGATGACTCTACCATTCTTGCGATAAACGGAATAGCTGCTACCGTAAGCGGTACGATCGTTGCTGTCGATCCGTAACTCTTACCAAGAAGAAATCTGGTAAATGGGATCAATAAGATCAACAGGATCAGGAATGGTACGCTTCGAACGATATTTGCGATAAAATCAAGAATCTTATACAAAACCGGATGCGGTTTCAGTCCGTCTTTATCGCTGATACAGAGGAGCACGCCCATCGGAAGTCCGAATACATATCCAAACAATGTAGAAACAACTGTCATATAAAGTGTCTCTAAGATACCATTTAAGATCATTTCTCTAATTTGCTCTGTCCACATGTTCCTCACCTCCATCCACATTGTTACTTAATTCTTCAAGCTCCAGTCCCCGTTCTTTCAGGTACTGTTCCATCGCTGCAACATTTGTCGAACCCTTCGGAAGCTCAAGTATCATTTCACCCTTTGCCACTCCTCCGACATTCTTTGTCGCTGCTTTTAAGATATTGACCGGCTCCTTAAATGTCAGGATCATATTTGCAATTACCGGTTCAAATGCTGAATTCTCCGTGTATACGATTCGAATTCTGGTTCCATTCTTTATGCGGTCAGTCGTCTTTAATGACTTCGGCTCTGTAGCATTTCCTTCGTCCTTCTGTAACAGCTCTCTGGCTACTTCGGACTTTGGATGATTAAAGATATCAATCGTTCTGCCATACTCAACGACCTGACCATCCTTCATGATCGCTACCTGATTACAGATCTCACGGACAACTGCCATCTGGTGAGTGATCACAACGATCGTAATTCCAAATCTCTGGTTGATATCCTTTAACAGTTCCAGAATCGACGATGTTGTCTGTGGATCAAGTGCACTGGTTGCCTCATCACAAAGCAGGATCTGTGGATCGGATGCAAGTGCTCTTGCGATCGCAACTCTCTGCTTCTGTCCACCGGACAACTGTGAAGGATATGCTTTTGCACGATCCCGCAAACCAACGATCTCTAACAGCTCATATGCCTTTTTTCTCGCCTCTGCCTTTGATTTTCCCTGAATGAACAGTGGAAAACATACATTATCAAGAACCGATTTCTGCATCAGCAGATTAAAATGCTGGAAGATCATACCGATATGTTCTCTCTGTTTACGAAGCTCTTTATCTGACAGACCACCAAGCTCCTTATCCTGTACCACGACCGTTCCCAATGTCGGTACTTCTATATGATTGATACATCGTACCAGGGTACTTTTTCCTGCACCGGACATTCCGATGATTCCATAAATGTCGCCGGCTTCAATATTCAGTGATACATCCTTTAAAGCATCAATCGTTCCGTCTTTGGTCTGAAACGTCTTCGACACATGCTCAATCTGAATAATTGCCATATTGTTCTCCCCTTTCAAGTTCTTTTCCTATTATAAATCAGACAGTCTTCTACTTTATCCATGTAATAGATACCATGCTGCCGCATAACAAAAGGCAGTCATCATATGCTTATGACAACTGCCCTTTGTTATATGATAAACAATACTATATATCTAACAAATCAGGTGTTCAAAGCATATGAAATAAACGCCATACAATCACACATCATCCGGCAGCAACACATATTGTTCTTTGCAGTTGTCATGATTCTTTCTGAGCCCATATGCTTATCCTCCTTGTAAATTCTCTGTGATTTATTCTCAGGAACTTTTTCATACTATGTTGATATGTTTTATCTGTTTTGTTCCTTCCATGTTTCATGATTATAGCGTCCGTTTTTCCGGTTGTCAACCATTATATCCTATTTAAGTTATAGGATATATATTTGACTGGTTATAAGTTTTTCTTATAGCCAACAAATATGCAGTATGATTTATACTCCCAGTTCTTGTTGAATCAGTAGAAAACTACACTTGTCTTCTCTTGTTACACGCAATGATGTTGACACATATTACGTTTTCAGTTAAACTATACAGATGTAAATACTATTGTTAGGAGGAAGATCGGCTTAACATTACATATTTACTTCCATGTTTTACTAATCTAAAGTTATTGCCGGTATAACTGCATGTCATTTCATTCATTATTAAATTCAATCATCGATTCGCAATCCGTAACGAAAAATTCTCTGATCAATGAAACCGGGATCGACCGTTCAAGCTTCTATCAGATCTTGAGCGGCAAACGTATTCCCACAAAAGATCAGATTACAAGTATTATCCGCCAGCTTAATATATCTGCTGCCGATGAGATGGCTTTATATGATGCCTTTTATCTGGAACGGCTGGGCGAGACCAATTATCATTACCTGAAATTCACAGAGAAATGTCTGAGGGTGATCGGTTCTCCATATATAGACGCCAATGCATCTAACAACCAGACACCTTCCCGCTCACAGGAATTACAAAATAAACTACCTGACAATCCGATTGATACAGATCAGTCACAGGCTGCCACAGGAACTATACTTTATCACTCCACGGATGAGATCATCTGTGGTCTGACTAAATTCTTAATACACGCCAGCAAAAAAGAAAACAATCATTTACAGGTATCACTTCCGTTCGACCTGTCATCACGGATCAAACTGTTTTCCAGCATTCGCTCACTTATCGCTTCCGGAAAATTTCAAAATGCAGCAATTTCCCAGATACTGCATTTTCAAACAAAGAAACCGGATGACATCACTGAAAAACTGGACGGATTTGCTACTCTGTTAGAATCAATTCTTACAAAAGAAACCAACATCACCTATAACATTTACTATTATTCCAATGAACAAAAAGTCAGCAAGAACTCCGGTGTACTTTTTCCTTTCTATATCATAACGGATGATGCCTGTCTCCTGCTAAATGCCGATGCCAACAAAGGTTGCTTGTTGACCGATTCAAGCCTTATCAGATTAATGCGGGAAGAATTCGTTTCCGTATTTGACCATGCGGAACCATTTCTGTCCAGCTTCAGCCAGAAGGAGCTTCCACAGTTTCAGGCAAGATCCATTCCTGCAGAAGAAGTGATCTTTATCCAGAAGCATCCCGGTGCCTGCCTGATGGTAACGGACGATCTGGTTGATAAATATGTTCCGGAAGAATTCACGGAAACCCTAAAACAGCATTTTCATTTCATGCAGCAAATGAATGCCAGTGAGGGCATCACATTGGACGGCATCCGGGAATTTGCAAGGAATCATGTGATTTCCGAATCCGGTTTCTATGTGGAAGCAGATACGCCGGATATTATCAATGCTCTGGAACAGTTAAAAGCACGGCTTGACCGGAACCTCTTTGTCCTTGATACCGAAAAAATTCCGGTATCGGATAACTGGGCATTTCTTTTATATACGGATCAGTATGCCCTGCTTGTTCCAAATAAAGAACTAGATTTTATCATTTGTGTATCTGATCCGGATATTATACAGGCATTAACCTATACCTTTCACTCGGTAGATTTTGAAGATTATGTTTTAGATAATACCGTTGTCAGAAATGAGATACAAAAGCTGATTTCTGAAAATCAAAGCAGAGTGGCAGATTCAACTTTATAAATGCCACTTCTGGTTTTTTACACATCAGCATGATAATATTTAATTGTTTTTATAGCTACATCATTTGATGTTCACTTTATTCATATGAGGGGTAATTTATAGACAGGCGG
>NZ_QTWY01000004.1:0-188099 GCF_003461365.1 Clostridium sp. AF17-21AC | reverse complement strand
CTTCTTACAAGTCAAAGAAGCCCCCGCCTTTGTAGTCTTACCAGATTATTATATAATGTCACTACAGACTTCGTCTGTCTGCTCTGCACAATTCTGCATATAGAAAATCCCTAGATCGTGCCTTTTACAACCAATGTGCTGACACCGGGATCCGCCGTCCATACACCGGTAACCGGATTCTGTGTATAGGTTGCAGCCGGGACTGTGATCTGACCCGCAATCGTTGTAAACACTCCTGTTGTCTCATCATAGGTATAGTTTGTTGTCTCTGCCCATGCCGTTCCATTAAAGGATACTGCAAGGTTTGACAAAAGCGGATTAAAGGTATCCACTATCACCGCATCGGTTCCGATATCTGCCGGTGCACTTCCTGCATTCTGGATCAGGAATGTATAGGTCAGTGTTCCGTTCTCTGTTACAGGAACCGGACTTACCGACTTTGTGATCGTAAGGATAGGTTCACTCTCTGTACCGATTGTCTCTGTTACCGTGATTGGAGTAATGCCACCACCTGTCACAACTGCTGTATTTGTGATCGTTCCTGCTGCATCCATCGGTGCCAATGCATTCACCTCTGCCTCATATACAACTGTAATATCTCCATTTGCAGGAACTGTAAGCCCCGAGATTACAAGCGATGGTGCTCCTGTTACAACAGGTGCAGTCTGAAGAACACCATTCACATAATATTTTACAGTATCTGCAATATATGTGAGTGGAACCAGCGTTCCCTCCCCGAATGTATATGCTCCCAGATTATCTGTGATCGTGATACCGCTAAGTGCTGTGGCTCCTGCATTTACGATCGTGATAACATATGTCACTGTATCATTCTGACCATATGTCTTTCTGACTGCGGTCTTACTTGCTGACAGTACCTCCAGCAGTTCTCCGACTGCTATATTGGAATTTGCTATGGAATTACCATAGCGAAGCTGTGCCTGATTTGTAAACTGTGCCATAAATTGCTCTCTTCCTTTCTTATATTCAGGTATAGTACAATATATGACAGAATTTTTATTTTGTTATTTTTATTAATTATCTTTCTCCCGGAGTTTTACGACCAACTCATAAACCTCAGGATGTTTTTCTTTCAAATGCTCATCCAGCAAATGTCTTCGTTCTTTAAACTTCTCCGCAAGCTCCGGATGTTCCTTTGCAATACGGTCATGGATCTCTCTACGATGCTCCTCGAAGCGTCTGGCAATCGTTTCCTCTTCCTTACCTGATATATGAACGATCTCCTTCAGATGCTCTTCCAGATGCTCTAACCACTCATCCTCATCCATAGCTTCCATATGTGACCAGCTTCCATGCAAAAGCTCATCAACATCTCCGGTCTGTTTCAAATGCTCGATCTGAAGTCTGATCTGCTTCTCTATCTCATCTTCACTCTCCGCTCCAAACGCCCAGACAAATTCCTGAACCCTGTTATCTGCACGCTTTCTGGACGCACTTCTCGGCTGATTGTCTACATCACCCTCTAATGGATATGGTCGCTTAATTCCCATATCCTTTAAGGCAATATGTACTGTTCGTCTGACACAGCCTTCCTCAATCAGATAACCAAGTCCCAACTTACGCAGCTGTTCATTCACATCTGCGATATGCTCTGTCATGTAGAAACGGATTCCCTTATCCTTTAACGACTGATATAACATGGCGATCCTGTCAGCCGCTGTTATATCGATACTGCCGATTCCACTGGCATCTATGATAACCGCCTTTGTCTCAGGCGTGATATGATCTTCAATATCTCTCTGGAGAATCTGTATATTCGCAAAGAACAGATTGCTGCTGAACCGATAGATCAGTACACCGGAGATTGCATGGATCTGACTGCTCTCCTTCAGATCCCGGAAATGCTTATGCCCCGGCTGAATTCCAAGGAAACATCTTGCAGGCTTGGCTGTCCGTATGATCATCTCTGTAAAGGAAAGAAGAATACCGATCAATACACCGTTGATCGTGCCAAGTAACAGCACACCAAAAAATGCCCCGAAAAAGATCAGGCATTCTGTACGGCTGACTTTAAAGAGTCTTACCGCAAGATCAAATTCCGTTGCTCCAAGCAACGCTGATATCACAATGGCTGTAAGCACAGGAACCGGAAGATAACCGATAAATCCGGTTGCACAGACCAGAACAACAATCATGGAAAGACCTGCTATGATACCGGTAAGCTGTGTCTTTGCCTGATACTGTTCTCCCATTGCCGTTCTTGATACCGAGCCATTGATCGGACAACAACCGGTAAATGCCGCAAGGAAATTCCCCATTGAAAATGCCAGAATCTCCTGGTTATCATTGATCCGGTAACCATTCTTCTGCGCAAAATTATTCTCCGCCAGAAGTGTCTCTGCCATTATAACGACTGCTACCGACAGGCTGATCGTTACAGCCTCGCGGATCGATATCACACTAAAATCCGGAACCGCCCAGTGTGGGAGTCCGGTATCAACAGATGCAAGTGTCTGCACACCCCTGTCCTCTATAGGAAGCAGATATGTCATGCCTGCCCCGGCTATCATCAAAAGAACCGCCATCGGGAATTTGGGGATCAGCTTCTTACATACCAGCAATAGCACAAGAGCCGCAAGTCCCAGTACCACCGACTGCCAATTGATATCTTTGGCTGTCCTTATCATATGTTCTGCCAGCTCAAAAAACTCTCCGGTTCCTGCCGATCCTCCCATCAGCTTCGGTACCTGCATTAGTATAATAGTCGTACAGATTCCGGTAATGAATCCGCCCATAACCGGTGCCGATATATAGTTGACCAGTTTTCCTGCTTTCATAATATAAAACGCCAGAAGCCACAATGCCACAAAGAATGTCAGTACCGGAACAACCGCCATTGCCTCCTCTGATCCACTCTCTATATGAAGGCTTAACAATGCCGACCCAATAAGGGCTGCCGGAGCTGCATCCACTCCAAAAATAAACTGAGGCGATGTCGAGGACAGAGCAAATATCAAGATCGGAAATACCGAACCATACAGTCCATAGACCGCAGGAAGTCCGGCAATCTGCGCATATCCCATGGAGATCGGAATGGATACTGCCATGATAATAATACCTGCAAGAAGATCCTTTATGAAATTTTTCTTATCATAATGACGTAATGTAGCCGCTAATGTTATCTTCATCTCTGCCTCTTATATCTGTATATTATTATACTGCCATTATAAAAGAAAAGTGAAGCTATGCACAACCATTATCTTCGCCTTTCTTCTAAGTTAGCCCCCCTGTTATCAACCATCTGATATATGACATATATCAATTGCACCATCCATTGTCTATCTCCGATTGGATCTCCGCCAAATCTTTCTCGCTTCTGCTTCCCTGATCAATTCATCTCTGAAATCAGGGTGTGCGATCGATACCAGAGCTTCTGCCCGCTCCCATGTTGAACGGCCTTCCAGATTCACAACCCCATATTCCGTTGCCAGAAAATAAACCTGACTTCTTGGAGAAGTAACGATATCTCCATTAAACTGTGGATGAATTCTTGAATGAACCACCCCTTTACTGTCCTTGTAAACAGAACTCATGCAGATAAATGCTTTACCTCCCTTAGATGCAGATGCACCAACGAGGAAATCCAGCTGTCCACCGGTTCCGGATATCTGTCTGACACCTGCACTCTCCGCTGCCACCTGACCATACAGATCAACAGCAACACAGCTATTGATGGAAACCATGTTATCAATCTCACCGATCACTCCGGGACGATTCACGTACTCTAACGGATATGCCGCAACTCCCGGATTATCGTCAATCCAATCATATAGGTTCTTGCTTCCGACCGCACAACCAAATACTCCTTTTCCGCGATCGATCTGCTTGTATTTGTTCGTGAGTTTTCCCGCCAGATACATTTTCAGATATGCATCGCTGCAAAGCTCCGTATGCATACCAAGATCCTTCAGATCAGACTCAGCAATGATATCACCCAGTGCATTCGGCATACTTCCAATACCGATCTGCAGGGTTGCTCCATCCACGATATAAGGAATGATCAGTTCCGCAATCTTACGATCAACTGCAGTCGGCTCCGGCATCAGCATATCCGGATACGGTTCATGCTCTCCTTCCACGATATAATCAATATCCGAAATATGGATACACTCATCATAACCGCCGCGAACCTTCGGAAGATTCTCATTGATCTCTACGATCACGATATCTGCCGCACGCACGATCGGTGCTGCCACTCCGGTATTGACCGAATAATTAAAATATCCATGCCGATCCATCGGTGATACACTGAGCATAACTACATTTACCTTAAGAAAATACTCATAATATGCTGCATTATTGTGAAATACCATCGGAATATAATAGCAGAGTCCACGATCACATAACGACCGCTCATATGCTGAACAATGCCAGCTGTGATAAGTAAAATGCTCCTGACTCTCATCACATTCTGCAACTGCGATCGGCCCTGAGATCAGATTACCACGGATCTTAACATCAAACAGCTCGTCTCTACGTTTCGCCAATGCACGATCCAGGATCTCCGGCTTTCCAAGTGAACAGGTATAATCCACCCAGTCACCATCTTTTACAACGGAAACCGCTTCCTCCGGTGTGCGGAGTTTTCGTCTGTATTCCTCTAAAAAATGTTCGTATGTCATACTGTTCCCTCCTTCGCTTATCCGTCCCTGACACAAATTATGCCTGTAAAACCTCTGACAGCTTCGTGTCTGACTGCAATACTTCTATCGCTTTCTTTCGGTACTGTTCTTCGTGAAGATAAGTATACCGGAATGGTTTTATAGCCGGTGCTTTTTCAATCGCACGGATGAAATCTTCCCGCTTCATGCCGACTGTCTTCACATAATCCCAGAATCCGGTATCTGTAAATACCGTATTGATCCGCTCATATCTGTGATCCTGAACAACACTCATCAGGTATGTTGCAACTCCGACCTGAATACCATGAAGCTGCGGACGTTCCAATATCTGATCCAATGCATGTGATATCAGATGCTCACTTCCACTGGTCGGCGCACTGTCTCCTGCAATCTCATTTGCCACACCGCTCATGGCAAGAGAATCTAATAGTTCTTTGATAAACCGTTCATCGTGAATGTCTTTAAACGGCGTCCGCACAAAGCTGTTAACCGCCTTCTTCGATATCATCATCGCAAAGTCATTTACTGAACCATGTCCATGTGCTTCTTCAAAATTCCAGTCATAAAGTGCCGTGATCTTCGATACCATATCACCGATACCGGAAAACAGAAATGCCTCCGGTGCCCCCTTTATCACATCGATATCTGCAAAGATTCCATATGCGATCCCTGCCGGTACGGATTTGCGTCGTCCCTCCACGATCAGAGATGCGCTGGCACTGGAAAATCCATCACTGGATGCCGACGTCGGCACACTGATAAATGGCAGTTTTCTTAAGAAGCCACAATATTTGGCCGCATCAACCACCTTACCGCCTCCGATACCAAGTACCGCCTGTGCAGTATTCGGGAATGAAAACGCAAGCTGCACCAGATAGTCGATCCGAACGGTATCCATCTCCATATATTGGAGCACCTCAACACCGCTGTCTGACATACCCTCCATCACCGTATGTCCAAACATATCGATCAACCCATTGCCAAACAGGATCACAACCTTGTAGATTCCCTCATCTGCAAGATAACCCCCGATCCGTCTGAGCAGATCTTTCTCCACCTTTAATATCGATGGTATCTGTATCTCCCTGGTATCAATCTTCGCCATAATCGCCAACCTCCTGTAGCCCTGTAATTTATTATACATTCTCTTATTCAAAATTTCTGCATTACTCTATATTCTGCACTACTCTGTATTTTGCACTACTCTATATTTTACACTATTCTATATTCTACATAATTATATACTCAACATACTCTATTTTAACCCAAACTGCAACTTATTCCATTCAGACCAACACTAACATAGAGCAGTGGAAATACAAACGATTGGTATGATGAACTAACGCCTAAAAAATTTGAAGCCGGAGGGATATATATTTTATGAAGCAGACCTATTATTACGTCGGTCCTTAACGAATCACCATCTGGTGATGAGTTTAGTACCGCTACGTAATAATCGAACGAAAGTGCTCTGCGTAATAAATATATATCCCACCGGCTCCAAATTTTTCACAGCCTTAATTGTATTTCCACTGCTCAGACTGCAGCTGGAGGTCAACCATATGCTTGTAGATGCCGTTCCCGGCTTTCAGGTCCGCAGGTGTCCCCTGCTCCGCAACTACGCCATCCTTCAACACAACGATCTTATCAACACCATCTACCGTACGCATTCTATGTGCAATGATAAGTACCGTCTTATTCCGGATCAGCTTGGAGATAGATTCCTGAATAACAGACTCGTTATCTACATCCAGAGATGCAGTTGCTTCGTCGATAAAATTGGGTAGCCCTCTCCCATCCCTTTAAAACACTGGCTTTAACGGCAGAGACACGAGTGTATCGTGTTCACTTTTGGTATCAAAGCGTCAGCTCTATCCCTTCTTGCTCCAGTGCAGCACTTAGCTGTTTTGCATAAGTCACTTGCCCACACTTTTTCATTCCATATAAGATCCTTAAACATGTAGTTCTCTGTTTTAGCTTTTTTATGAGATACATTCCATCAAATGAATTAGCAACTATATTATTATAAGTATCCTCTAAGCGTTCAACCGCCGAGAAAACATTACTCATTTCATAAAAACAAAATAATGTATTTAATGTACTTAGCGAAATACTGGATAAATATTTTTTCAAAATTTCTCCATTTTTTTGTATCTTGTGTAGATCAACTACGCCCTTTTCATCCCCATTATCAAATTTATTTTTCTCGGAATAGTATTTAACTAATGATGCATATTCTTTTAATTCATCTTCTGTAATTGCCCCAAATACTTTCTCGCATCCAATATTTACTGAAAACGCCCTGTTTTGCTTAATTAGATTTACAGCATCTGAAAACTCTTTACTTCCGAGATGATATTCTTGCTTAATCTCATCTTTGATTTCTTTAAATTTCTCTGTCCGCCACTCTTCATATACCGGAAGCCGCTTCGAAATCCCCCATATATCTGCTCTCGACAAGCTCTTGGTAAATGTCCCAAGCGAATATTCAAAGATACAATTATCCAGAAAATATATCAAATCATCAAAATTTTTCATTACTTCTTTAAATTCTGTTTCTAATAATTCAATACTTACATGAGAAATTTTGTTTTTTATCATATGTGGTTCATCTTCTTTATTTAGTTCATATTTGAAGGCATCCCCCTCTTCATCGAAATAATAAAAGTGAATCATATCTTCCATGTTCTCAAAATATGCAGGAATTCTTCTGTCAATATTCTTCTTATCACACGCTAATTTATATAGGATTTCAATACTATGCGTGTGTAATTCCTTTTTTCTTTCCTTTACGATTTCATCAGAATAATGCATCCCTTTCTTTTCTTCTATTCTCCATAACATTTTTATAATAATTTTTAAAGATAGTTCAATACTATGTCTGGCATTATAAACGATAGGATATACTAACAGATCTTCAAATTCGGAACCAGTTTTCAATGATTCCGTCAAAAGTTCAACTGTACGCTTGAACCCATTTCTTATATCTTCATCGGTGGTTCCCCCATTGTCGCCTACGCATGCAATAATTGCATCTTCTTCGTGAAATTCAAACGGATTTTCCATTTTCTATCATCCTTTCTTCGAATTTAATTTATGGATAAGTATATCATAAATACAATTTATGCACACCTTTTGTTGACCACACTTTTATATTCCAACCACAACAACCGGGAAATTCTTCCCGGCCATTGCAGATTATTTTCTAATTCACATTATAAAGTTTTTAATACGTTCAAGTCTTTTTTGTTTAAGGCTTTTCTCAATCTTATATTTTCTTTTTCCATTTGCTCTTTCTCACGTTTCAGTTCCCGGATTTGTTTCTCCAGTAAGTCGATCCGGTTTTTCAACACAATATCTCCGATGTACCTTTTCGGATCAATCATTCCCATTTGCCGTTCCAGTGCCCGGTCCATTTCTTTTCTGACCGTCTCATTCTTATAGAAGAATCCTCTGGACAAGCCTGTCCTTTTTACCAGTTTTGGAACTGTGACTTTTTCTTCCTCTGCCAGCATTTGCCGGATTTCTGTAACTGCCCGGTTTATTTTTTCTTCGCTTGTCTTTTTATTGCAGGCTATCATCGTATCGTATTTGTTCATACTCTTCACCCCATCCATCCAGATTATCTAATATGATCTGTGATAATTTATTCCTGACTGCCCTGGTCTCATCTGCCAGGATCTGGTTGCTCATCCTTCGGTAATACCTTACGTTTCTTAAACTGCTGTGTCCCAACAATCTGGCAATCGTCCAGTCATCCAGATGCATTTCTGTAAGTTTTACTCCGTAGTAGTGTCTGTACATATGGGAGTTAAAACCAAATAGCTGTCCGTTGTCATCCCGTATATCTTCTTTGTAAATAAGACGCAGGATTCTGTCACAGATCCGTCCGTATGTCCAGGGAACTTTCGGATTGTTTTCGTTCGCAAAAATGTATTCCGTATCTCCGATTTTTTCTTTTGTGTATTTAATAGCTGCCTTTATCAGAGATGCCAGTTCCATACTGATTGGTTTTTCGTAATAATGGGACTTTGGCTGGTTGATTCGAATGATGACTTCATTTCCTTTTTCTATCAGGCAGTCTGTCCGTAAGGTCAGGGTATCCGATATTCTTGTTCCAAGCATTTGATGAATAATCATCAACCTTGCTGTCTGTTCATCCACTTTCACCAGAAAAGAATTTATTCGTTTCAGCTCTGCATCGGAATAGGTTTTAAATTCAGCTCTTGTGGATGGTGGAATGTCCCTGTTCAAAATAATGTTGTCCAGTTGTTCGTAGTGATACAGCTTTCCAACCATCTCCAGAACACTACGCAGTCTGTTTAATTCTGAGCGAAATTCCTTCGTCTGCAGACTCTCTGTATTCAGGTAAGTCAGGTAATCCTCTACAATTGCCCTGCTGATATCCTGGCAGCTTTCTATCTCCGGATGTTTTTCTTTCAAGTATCTGGACAGTCTACGCATTGCTGTCATTTCTCTCACCACACTACTTACATTTTCCTGTTTTAACTGAACATAAATTGCTTTTTTCAGTTCCTCTTTGATATCTGCCTGATAAATTTCCGTAAACCGAATTGTCCGATAGTTCTTTGTTGGAGTTGTCTTTAATTCTATGTTCAGTTTATCCAGTTCCCATATATCCTTTAATACCTCATCTCGAACATCTTCTGGCTGAACATCCTCCAGTAAAAGTTCAAAATACCGAACCAGTTTTGACTTTCCATATCGTTCTGGTTTTCCCGCTAAATGGACTGTTTGGGTTAACGGAATATTATGTTTTAGCATCCACGCTTTTAAAACCAATAACCATTTTGATTTTTCTAAATCCGTGAAGCTCTTTTCTTTTCCCCGGCGTTCCTGCAGCATATCACAGATTTGATGATACTCCGTGCGTTCACCGTATACCGTCATAATGCTTTTTTCTTCCAGCCTTTTTACGATAAACTTTCTTGCTTCTTCCTGCATCTTTTCTGCAGGCAGCTTAGAGAGATCATACGCCGGGTTGCTTCCCATGAGCTTTTTGTGCTTTTCTGATGCCTTCCAGTAGGCAGCATATTGATTCAAATATATTTTATTTTCCACGTTTACACCTCTTAATTCCAGCCGCAAGACTATTTTCCTCTTTTGACAGATATTCTTTGTTTGCTTTGGAAATCTTCTTCGGCATGTAATCAATGTATTGCTGTGTCATTTCCTCAAAATCATGTCCCAGATAATCTCGCACGCTTTGTATGGAAGTGCCATTATCATAGAACATCGTTGCCAGTGTATGCCTGTAATCATGCGATTTAAACTGGTATGTTCCATCTCCGATTCCATACTTTTCACAGTATTTCATCATCTGTTTTCGGAAAGTTCCATATAAATACGCACCACCTGTGCTGTTCTGAAATACATATTCTTCCGGTAAAATCCCATTTTTTCTGATGTAGACCTTCATCAATTTGTAAAGAGCAAGCGGAATCGGTACTTTCTTATAATTTTTCATCTTATATTGATATACCTGAATCCATGCATCCCTTCCCTGCATATAATAAGCGTTTCCCTTCAGGGTGCATACCTCGTTGCATCGCAAGCCCAGTGCCCACAGGTGCAGGAAAACCAGGCGCGGCTTTTCTGGAAACAGTGGTAATTTATGAATCATTTCCATATAGACATCTTCATTTACACTGCGGTTATGATGCGTATAAATCTCTTTTTTCAGATAATATTCTACATGATAAGGCACCTTTTGAATAATGTCCTGCACCTTCAGATAATCGAAAAAATGGGTGATTGCCTGCAGCATATTATTAAAGGTTCCCTCTTTTATATTCTTCGAATCCAATAACCGGAAATACTTTTCCATAATGTTACTGTCTGCATTTTTTACAGAAATCGCTTTCTCCTGCTGTAACCATATCAAGAAATTTTTTAGTATCGTGTATTCTGCTGCAATGTTTTTAACTGCCAGATGTGTAATTCCAAGACAGTATTTCATATACCTCTGACACAAATGCCGGTTTTCTTTATGTAAAATTTCTATAAAAGAAATGGTCTTGATGGAGCGGGCAGGATTTTTTCTGCTGTCTGCAAATTGAAACCGCTCTAAATACCAGATATTCGCATCCCACAGTATTTCCGAAGCCTGTATAAATGTTACCTGTCTGCAAAGATTGATTGTACGATATACAAACCCAAAATTCGGTTTGCCTTTCTCCTGTTCCGAAAACTGGTCAATCTGTTCTTGCTCCAGCTTATTGATATCCGGTATCTGTTCCTGAATGGCAAAGTCATAAAATTTATTCAGTTTCTCCAGATAATTTGTCAGGCTCCGTGTGTTCACATATTCTTTTAAAATATACTGAAACGTAGCAAATATCTGCTGTTTTAATGTTTCCGGTGCTTTTCTCTTAAAATCCCAAACCAGGGCATTCTTTTTTGATGCTTTCCATACGGCATTTATCACCGCCGGATCTGGATAATAACAAAGATATAAAATTTTTTTATCCAGATCTGTTTTTTCAGCCTTTTCTCCTGCCAGGGTCTGCAGCCTTTCCAGAACTGAGTGGCGCTTTATCCAGTCAAATTCATTCATATAGGTTGGATAACAATTGGGTGCTATCGTACCATGAAGGCTTTTTTCATATTCCTGCCTTACTGCATAATCAATATCCCAAATATGCCATATCCCTCTTTCCGGCAGAAATATTTTCAAACGGTTTCTGGTTGTTATTTTTACTTCCGTGCATTCGTCCAGTTCCCGGTACAACCCTTCCAACAGTTGTTTCCGTTCTTCATCTTCCCGTTCTTCCGGCAGCCAGGCATATATACTTGCCGGCATTCATCTTCACCTCCTGCTTTCCAAAAACTGTTCTACTCCGTAAAGTTTGGAATATCGGCGGTAAAATTCCTGACTTGCTGTTTTCAGCTTGTCGTCTAAAACATTCAGATATCGTATGGTTGTATCGAGATGCTTGTGTCCCAGTGCCTGGCTGATCATTTCCAGAGGCCAGTCTGCTTCCCATCTCGTATTTGCATAATATCTTCGAAGCATGTGCGGTGTGATCTTGATCCCAGTCTTTTTCTCCATGCGTTCAAACATATCGTAGACGCTGTCTACTCTTAACGGCTTCCCTATGGTATCTCCTTTGATGTTAATAAACAGGTATTCCTGTTTTTGCAGGATGTCCCAGTATTCCCCGATATAATAAAGCAGGAATTCAAAGGTGTCATCGCTTACCCGTCCTCTTCGTTCTTCCGCATTTTTTGCTCTTGCATCGTTCTCATTGTCATCCCGGAAGTCTACCCGGATCTCATGGTTTTCGTAATCGATGTCTTTGGTATAATCAATTCCCAAAATTTCACCGATGCGGAATCCCAGTTCCGATGTCAGTAAGATCAACACCTGATCCCTGCAGTTTGTACAGGCTTCTAAAATCGTTACGATTTCGTTCCGTTCGGCTGCCCGGACGTTTCGTTCCTCTTCTTTTAAGTATCCTTTAAATGACCGGGAGCGGATGGTTCTTCTGACCCCGATGGCATTTGCCTTTGTGATCGGCTGATTATAGGATAATACCGACAGGCTGGAACCGTTATTTCTGACTACTTCTAAAAAAGAATAAAACCTGAACACTTCTTTTAAGTAAGCGTTGCAGGTTTTATTCTGTGGTTCTTTATCCAAATTGTCGGTATGTTTCCCGGCTTTCAGCCATTTCAGATATTCTGCGAAAAAATCATATTGCGTTTCGTAATCCATTCCGTAGACATCTTCTGCTTCATGTTCTTCTTCCAGCAGATATTCCCAGTAATAGGCAAGGGCAAATGCATTTCTCCGTATGGTATTCGGGGAACGGTTTGCCCTGACCTGATGCATTAGATACTTGCTTGGCGGCAACACGATTTCCAGTGTTTCCATATCCCGTATAAAGAAATATTTTACGGAACCTTCTCGCTGCATTTCCACTTTATAACGCTTCATGTTGTCTGCCTCCTTTCCTCTAACGCTATACACAGTATACCCAACTCATGCTGATAAAGCTATCACCAATACCACCAATTCGCTCCAAACCACCCCTGAAATACCACTAAACTTTTTGTCCTATCTTCTGTCCGGATCTGGGCAGAACCAACAACGCTTCGAATGCTCTCAGCTGTAGTAACGTTCCACTTTCCGGCTTCGGATAAAATCTTCTACTTCTTCGATCCGCTCTACCATCTGGCACTTCGGAAGGGCGTCCAGAACATCTCCCCGGTACCTGCCTTTCTTCGATGCCCGGTGATCCAAAATGGACACAACGCAGGTATCCTGCTCCGTGCGGATCGCCCGTCCAAATCCCTGACGCAGCTTTTTCTGCATATCCGGCACCACGATAGTCTGGATGTAGGATTCCAACGATCGATACTGCTCCCTCTGGGCTTCATGGATGGGGTCCGGAACAGAAAACGGCAGTTTTACGATGATCAGGGACGAGACCATGTCTCCCGGAAAATCCACGCCCTCCCAGCAGGAGCCGGCTGCGAACAGCACCGCATTCTCCATCTTCTTAAACCGTGCAATCTCTTCCTGGGAATTTCTCCATACCTGCACCATCGGAAACGGGATCTGGTCACGCAGGAGCTGCTGCACACTTCCCATCAGGGTATAAGATGTGAACAGTACCAGCGTATGCCCGTAAGTGGAACACACCAGATTGCGGATCTGTCCGGCAAGCTGCTCAGCCTCCTCCCTGCTTCCCTTTTTCATGGGCTTCAGGTTCTCCGGGATATAGAGCAGACAGTTCTCTTTGTAGCAGAATGGGGATTCTGCCACGCACTCCCGGACACCAGTTTCTTTTTCCAGCCCAGTCATTTGTCTGGTCCTTGCAAAACCGTTCCCGGCTTTTAAGGTCCCGCTGGTTAAGATCGCCGGAAATCCCCGGCTCCATAAGGTGGCGTCCAGATATTTCGGGATCTCCCGGTTGACGGCCATGAAGGTTAAATGTTCCCGGCTGTCCTGCTGTAAAAACAAAATATACCGCTTATCGTTCTTTAAGAACCACCCGAACAGCTCATCCATCTCTTCCAGCCGCCGAAAGATCCAGTAAGGAATGTTCCCGGCGAGCCGCCGAATCATAAGCTGAAGCCTTTCTTTCGTCTGATCCAGAAGGCTGCCAGCCCCCGGCGGAAAATAAAAACTTTCTTTTCCAACCATGTCCTCTATGCCATCTTTCCGATGTTTTCGGATCTCTTCCTGAAGAGCGGCAAACCATTCCTGCAGCCGTTTTCCTTCGGTCCCTTTATGCTCCCTGGAAAGAAAATAGGAAATTTCCTGCACATCTTCCTTTCCAATGCTTCTTCCATACATCTGGCTGGCAGCTTCCGGGAGCTTGTGGGCCTCATCCACGACCAGTGCCCTGTAATCTGCCAGAAGCGGCCGGTACCCATTTGCTCGGTGCATGGCATCTGCCAGAAGATAATTGTGATTGCAGATCTGTAAAAAAATGTCCTCTTTCCTGGAAGTGTCCAGATGCTTCTGATAACGGCACCCGGCTTTCCCCGGACACTCCCTGGGGCAGAATTTCGGTACGCACACCAGCCTGCGGTCAAAACCGCTCAGGTTATGTACGGAATCTAAATCAAAGTTATGCCGGAGGGACTTCAATGCCTCCATCTGTACCTGATTTTTATTCTTGTCCCGGACTGACTCCAGTCTTTGGGCCAGCCTGTAATCACATACAAAATGTTCCTTTCCCTTGCGGACAACTGCCTTTAATTCTTCCTGAAGCAGATCTGCTTTTAACAGTACATCCGATAAGAAAGGAACATATTCCTCTATGATGGCTTTCTGTAAGGCGATACTGGAAGTGGATACCACTACAGACCGCCTGTCACATCCCGAATAACCGGAATGCAGTACACTATATTTCCGCATCAGGATGCAGGCTGTCAGATAGGCATAGGTCTTTCCGATGCCGACGCCTGCATCACAGAGCGTGATTTCATTTTTCATAAGGGCATCCAGCATTTCATGGCAGAGACGGATCTGTTCTTCCCTTACATGAAGCCCGGCTTCCGGGAGAAGCTCCCGAAAGATCTGTTCCACTTCGCCATGTGCCCTTTTCTGATATTCATTTTTATAACACATTACTTCTCCTTGCCAGAAAGCTTATCTTACCGTACCCTTACGGACGGGTCTGGTCGCTTCCGGTGTATTCTGTCCCTGTTCCTGCATTTTCTTTATGGCAGCATTCCCTCTTGCCATCATCCTTCGGATATCCGTCCGGGAAACATTCCATGTCCTTACTTTCTGAGGAGCTTTCCTTACCTGCTCGGACAAATGGCATTCACAGAGTTTCGGATATACCACCATTGCTTCCGGTAATTCCAGCGGATACTCGATCATGGGATGGTACACAATATCCCGGATCACCTGCTCATAACATTCCATCTGCATTCTTGCCGTACTGTCCTGATAGATATTTTTCCCTTTCATGGCACTGTAGACCTGCGATGAGATGTATCCCAACGCTTCAAAACTACAGTACCCATACAGAGTCACGCCGGAAAGGGAATCCGGATCTTTTAAGGCATTCAGATAAACTTCTTTTCCCTGGGCGATCAGCCACATCCGAAAATCGGAAAAACTGTCATCACTGCACCCTGCTTCCATCATAATACCTGCCGCTGTCCATAAGCCGTACTTATAAGCCGCATCCCGGTAACTGTAAACAAGATTGTGGAATTGGAGGACATCCTCCGGTGTCATATAGAAGAGCTGCTGCTTGATCCACACTGCCGAAGCATCCAGATCGGTGCCGCACACTTCCTTTGCTTTTTCAATCAGATTCCAGAATTGATCCTTGCTCATTCCACTTCTTTTTGTTTCTTCCATCTGTTCTCTCCCCTTGATGTGACGTTAATACCACAAGAATACGGCTGTAGTCTCCCACAGCCGCATGGTATCTGATATCAACGACACACTTCTTCATTGATTTCTTTTTTATCTTGCTGTTCCGCATTTGACCTCGCACCCCCGGAACCATCCCTGTTTTTCTTCTGGGAAAGGGGACACTACAGGCGGGCGGTTGGCCTGCCGCCGCTCACAGATGTCCTGGGGGTCTTTCTGATTACAACCCGGAGTCCATCTTCCGCTCTCTGGCTGGTAACGTGTATCATTATCCCCCATCCGTGATCCTGGCGAAAGGCTGCCACCGCCTTATTCACAGCTATGCTTTCTCGCTCCAAGTCTAAGAATCTTTACCCTATACTTAATCATGGCGCTCATACTGTCACGCTTCTACGGTTGGGAACGTACCTGTAGTGCCGATATTCACTTGCCAAAGAACAGCCGAGAGATGTCCCTCTGCTTACTAGCCGATGGCAGTGTATTTTTTTATTCACTTCACAGAAAAATTTTTTATCGTGCTTCCCCGGATCTGTTTTTCTTTTTTCCTTTTGCCGGATTCTTCTGCTGTGCATCCTTCTTCCGACTTTCCTTCTGCTCTTTTTGTTCCTGCGGTGGCATCTTCATCACATGAAGTTCCCCGTTAAACAGGGTGAAAACTTCCGGTGACTGATATTTTTCTTTAAACTTTTCAATCTGCTCCGGTGTCAGCGAAGTAAAATCATCTTCTGTCAGTCCTACCACAAGGAATGTTCCGGCAATGGCATCATAGACCTGTCCTCGGTCATCGTACAATGCCCGATTTAACGGCAACCCCTCAAATTTTCCATTGCCGTTTAAAAGAATTCCAACCTCATCCTCAAACGGATAAGTCATCTCAATATCACCGCCTACTGCCTGCTGCAGATCTTCCAGCTCATTGGGGATGCTTTTGACATAGGGTGCTTTCATCGGCTCGACTACCAGTACCGTCATCATTTCTTCCTGCATTTCGGACACTTCTTTCTCATCCATCGTATCAATCCTCCTGTCTATTCGTTCTGATAATCAGCCGATGAGAGCCTTTTGTTTTATTCAAATTTCATGGACTTTTTGATTTTCTCCCGTAACCTCCGCAGTCTTGTATAAACAGTCTGCTCCGGCAGTTCCATGTGATGGCTGATCTCCTTTGGTGCATATCCCATCATCTTCAGAACAACCATCTGAAGAGTTTTCTTGTCAGTCGATAACAGGATCTGGAGCAATTCCTCATTCTCCACGGTATCGAGCAGGGCTTCCACACTCTCTGGCTGAGACTCTCCTAATTCTTTTTCTTCCAGAAGCAGTTCCATACAGTCCAGAAGTGAGGTCTGATGTTCCCGGAATCTCCGCTCTGCGTTAAAATCGTTCCAGTCATACTCCCGGAGCTTCTGGATCGTCTCTTCATCCACACCCTGCTCACGCAGGATCTTCTCTTCCTCTGTTTTCCACTGGTTCCATCTATATTCTTCTTTTGCTTTGTTATAAGCCACTTATCTTTTCCTCCGATCTGAATTTTTGTGAAATCAAATCGGAGTGTGGCGGTGATCTGGCTCGTTCTTCCTGTCCACAGGAATGTCCGGCATCTCTGCTGTTTCCCTGCAAACACGGATCTCCTTTGTAATCATATCTTTACAAAGGCACAGTGTATCGGATGCACCTGTCAGTTAACGGTCAGAAACCTGTCAATTGACGGTCAATTTTTATCACCTTCTTTCCAGCACAAATAAAATAAGACGAACAATCTTTTTACGGATTATTCGCCTTACTGCTGTTCGTTTTCATTATTCAATTCAAATTTGTAACCTATATCCCTGACACTGACAATGCAATTCCCGGCACCGTCTTCAACGACATTCAACTTTTTTCTCAATCGCTTTACCAGACACCAGATGATATTTTTAATATCACCAACAGAATAATCTTTCCATACAAGCTGGTAAATCTGTTCAAATGTGTATACTCTCATCGGTGTCACCGCTAATAAGTATAAAAAATTATATTCTTGTCGTGTTAAATGTAACGCTACATTATTCCAAAATACTTTATGTTTCTTATGATCCATTACAAGTTTTCCCTTATCAATCATCGTTTCGGATTGCTTTTGAGTTATTTTTTGTTTATTATTTCGTCGTGCCAATGAAAAAATCTGCAGATCTACTTCTTCTATAGTGCTATTTATATCCATTACACAATCTGCACCAGCGTATATTAATTCTTTTTTCCATGACATACACAATAAAGAGGAAGCATCCGTCAAAATAATAATTGGTATCTGCGTTATTTTTCTAATAGCAGATATAATATTACTTATGTTCTCTTTATAAAGGATCACTCCTATTATAAGCACATCATAAGAAAATAAACTCAAATTATGCAGTAAAATTTGTAGATTTTCTGCATAATCTGAGTTTACCTCATTGAATAGTTTTCGATATGATTGATTGTCAAAATATGCTAATATCTTGTATTTTGTGTCTTTCATATTTAATCTATTTTAGCAAAGCAACATTTTCTATTTCTTCACAGGAAAATTATCAAATGTATTGTCAATTTTTTGTGCAGCAATCCCTCTCATCGCATGCTCTTTCAGTTTTTGAAAACTTTCATCACTGACTGCATGTTCCATGCGACAAGCATCCACTTCTGCAGTTTGTGGATTAACTCCAACGGCTATAAGTTGATAAGTAAAAAAGCAATGGCGTTCGTAAATTTTTTCGGCCACATCCCGGCCAAGGTCGGTCAGGTGTATATAATGGTTTTCGTCTGTTGTCAAAAAACCGCCCTCTCGTAAAGTTCCTACTGCGTAACATACGCTGGGTTTTGAAACTTCCATGTACCGGGCAACATCCACGGAACGCACCATACCGAGTTTCTTTTGAAGTATAAGCACGGATTCTAGCTGCTGTACGACGGCTTTTTTTCTTTTGCCGTCGTGCGGCAGCTATTTCTGTTATACTAAGCTACTGTTTTCCACATTTCAGATTCACTTTAATGATTCATCTGAAACTCTTCAATCGATCCATAGTCAATTAGTTTGCTCTCGTCAAATGACTCTTGAAGTTTCTCTCCTTCTGCAAACAGGACATTTCCGCTTGAAGTCAGCGGCAACATACAGCTACTCGCTTTAAGACTTTGTGCCGGTTTATCCACAAGGATAATCAATGGATTTTTTGCTTCTATCGGCTCTGCTGCGCCCAACGCCACATGCACCGGAAATGCCAATAATGTCTCTCCATCATATTGATATAGTCCCACTCCATCAGGCAATACATTTCCATCAGCAGTCAATATAGGCATTTGAACATCTAAAAATTCCTGCATGCTATTTGCCAAACTGCCATATTCCACAGGTTTTAACTTGCTGGGATCACCAAAGCGATCTATCCATTGAGGGTTTGTCAGGATCAAATGGTCCCACCCCCCATCCTTTAGCTCTTTTGTAATTTCAATATTGCTGTCAACTACATATGAAAGCAGAAGATAATTTTCCTCAGAATGTAAAATGCTGGAGCCATCTGCGGTTAATTCATTGCTCCCACAAACTGTATCAATGTCTGTATATGCTATATACCAAATTTCACTCGTATTGTATTGATTAAGAGTGAGTGTATCTCCACACCCAGATAGACCCAATACAAGGATGCACACGAGTGTCATCACTATTTTTCTGCTCATTTACAAATCCCCTCAGTTTTCCTTACGTTCGAGAACATGATTTTCTTTTTTGAATACCCATCATGCCTAAAATCAGAATTGCACATACGACAATACTGCCGACAATGTACTGCCATCCAAAAAATGATAGATTAAGAATATAGCGTGCTGCCGGATTAGAAAAAATGTGTGTGAACGGCTCATTCACTGCAATTCTGCTCATTACTCCGCTGACATCTGCCAGAGGTATTCCGTAAAGGGACGCACCAAAAAAATAAAGAACGAGTTTTTCTACAATGGACGGCAGTAAAATTCCTAACACACAACCTCCCACCCGATGTGCCGCTGGTGTATTAAAAAGATAAAACGCTCCCGCAATGTAAGGTAGAACAGCTAAACATCCACCTAAAACAACTGGTGCCAAATGAAATCCGAAGATAACAAAGACAAGGCGCAAAAGTAAATATACGCCCAAGATAATCAGCCAACTTATAATCAGAGAAGCCGCAGGCTTATTTTTCTTTGGTGTTTGCGTACGAATCTGCTGTTGCATCATCAAACCTCCTGACTGGATATTGCACCTTGGGGAACATCAGAATAATGGTTGTTCCGCATGACAACTGTGATGTGATTTGTAAATCTATCGCTAAATCTTTTGCCATTTTCTGCACTAAATATAATCCCATACCTGTGGAGCGGCTTAAAAAGCTTCCTGCGTCCCCAGTGAAGCCCTTATCAAAAACAAACGGCAGATCAGACGCGGGTATACCTGTTCCGTTATCGCTGACGGATAGAGTAATCTGCCCGCTTTCTGGATTATCCGTTACTGAAAATTGAATAGTGGGGGCGGTGTCCTTCACAGCATACTTTACACTGTTGCTAATAATCTGTCCCAAAATGAACATAAAGCCTTTTTTGTTAGAAATTACGTTACAGTCGTTCCCGGAATATGTGACAGAAAATTGGGCTTCTTCAAGCAAGGATAAATTGTCCTCAACCGCTTCCCGACAAGTCTCTAAGATCAGAATTGGTTCAAAATAGCAATCTTTGTGAGCCGCCCCAAGACGTGAAAAGTACAAAATCTGTTCTACGTTCTGCCGCACATGGTCGCGTACATATAGCATACGAGTATGCACCAACGGTGACATCTCAACCTTTCGATTATCTAAAAGAAGCGTCATAAGGGACAGAGGTTTCTTGATTTCATGCACCCAATTTTCAATATAACTTTCGTAGTTGGCAACCTTTAACTGCTGTTCGTTCACATACCCCTCTTGCATTCTCAGATGATGGGCTAATTCATGGATATATGGGCGCATTGACGCGGGGGCACTTTCACACAACAGGTATTCGTTTGTGTCGTCCGGCTCTAACAGAAAGCGCCGAAAAGCGGCATCAATTTTACTGCGTTTATGAATTGAGATGACAAAGGGGATGACAAACGCGGCAAGTGATACAAATATCATTAGCCCCACAAGGCTCAAAAAATCCCCCGGATAAGCCACCCATGCCAGAAACGCAAAGAACAAATCCAAGCAGCCAAGAGTAATCAACCAAATACGATTGGACGATACATAGGTCAAGAGAGTATTAAATTTCTTCATACTTCCACCTGCTCTTTCAAACGGTAGCCTTGCCCGCGCACCGTTTCAATGCGATCATCAAGTCCAACTTCACGCAGCGTTTTCCGCAGTCGTGTAAAATTGACTTGCAGCGCATTTTCGTCTATAAACTCCGCTGTTCCCCAAAGCACATGAAACAGGTCGCTCTTTGATACAAGGTTCGGGCTGCTTTTCAAAAGGGTGAGAAGTATTTTCCCCTCATTCTGCGGAAGAACATAAGATTTCTTTCCTGCATAGAGCGTAAAAGTGTTTGGATCAAGCAGGAAGCCGCCCCCGTTAAGCAATCCCTGCTGCATCTGTTCTTCTTTGCGGCGCAAGAGGTTTTTAATGCGGGCAAGAAGCCGTTCCGTGTTGCATGGCTTTGTTAGGTAATCGTCCGCCCCTAATCCCAAAGCGTGAAGCTCGTCCTGTAATTTATCTCTTGCAGTTAATATCAGCACAGTCCCAAGCTGTTTGGCCTTTACCTCTTTGCAGATTTCAAAGCCGGAGTGAAAAGGAAGATTGATGTCGAGCAAAATCAAGTCCGGGGAAAGAGACATTATCTGTGATACGGCATTTTCAAAGTCAAGCAAAGGAACAGCGTCATATCCCGCTTTTTCCAACACATCAATCAATTCTTCCCGCATATATACATCATCTTCAACCACAATAATTTGCGCCAATATGAACACCTCCTTCCCGAATAAGCCCATTAAGCATTTGGCTTCCAATTTAATTTGCTGATTTCACGGTTTGCTGTCCGCGCAATAGCCACACCGTACAATGCAAGCATACAAACAACGACAAGCGCCATAACGAGCAGCATAGGATAAGACTGTTGCAGTTTTGCCATATTAGAGTATAGGTAATGCTGCATTGCGCAAATTCCGACTGTACCGCTGATACACGCAGGAAACAGCGGGAGCAGAAAATACCATAGCACCTGTTGGTTTATGGAACGCTTCATTTGTTCGCGTCGTGCGCCCAGAATAGAAAGTGTCGCATACCTTGCCTTTGTTTCTCGCATTTGGGTTAGGAATTGCAGGGCAAGTAGGGCGCAAGCGATAATTAGAAGCATAAAACCCATGTATAAGGTCGTGTAGCTGCCGGAAATGACATAAAATAGTTGCCGTCCGAAATTGTCCAAATAGCTTTCGCAGTACAGGCCAGAGGGCTTTAACAGGTCACGGGCTTCCATAATCGACACCATCAGGCCATCAGCTTCCACAGTTTCGCTCGGAATACAGAAATTGTGATAAACGGTAACGGTGCCTGGATTTACATATTCAGAATATACTTCATCGGAAACAATCAATGCGGTTATGATTTTTACGTTTTCATCCGCAGTCAAGCCTTTCATCGGCACAAACGGGATAAGCGTAATTGGCAGTCCGTCAATAGAAATCAAGACTTTACCATTAGCCCGTGCGTCCTCCGCAATCTGGTTCAACATGGTGGTGGTTTCTTCTTTTGTACTCCCCTGAAAATCCGGGTTAAGATAGAATACAGCTTCGTCGATTCCAAGAACGATAGTTTTTTCTCCAGCTGCTTCCAGCAATTCGTTATATGAAGATACGGGAATTAAAAATGGCGAAGCTCCCGTAGTATCAATACACCCTAAAAGGTTAAGCGCGGCTGGTTGATTGGGACTGAACTCATAGCTTGTAGCTCCTTGTGTGACGGGATCCTCTACTTCTGGCGGCAGATTCAAAACAACCTGTTCACGCAGCCCGGACCAATCTATAAAAGAGTTCGCTTTCACGGAAGCTGGGCGTTTCATTGTTCCTGTTTCCATGCGGCTCAAATCAGCCACATAGGGCTGCATTTGCTTACCCGAAAGGTATTTTTCAACAGTCGCTTCATTGCCCGTGACGGTAAAATCGTAAACAGAAGATCCCCGCGTCATTTGGTTCCCATACGACATAATGCGGGTTGATCCGTCCGCAATGAGCATGATAGTGAGCATAATCAAAATAGATGCAACACCGATTGAAATATACTTGTGGACTATATTTTCGTGTAACTGCCGCAGAGTGAAAATATATAGACCGTGTGTTGTGTTGCGTTTCACAGAAGCCGCCGCTGCGCTCAGCAAGCCTGCAAGCCCACGGATAAAAAGCATTGTTCCCACAATACCTAATATCACGGCAACAATTATCATCATACCGCCAGCAACCATGAAATACTTTAGGATTACCCAATATGCAAGCGTCAAAACTACCGCTCCGAGAATGAGGGAAAATAAGTTCCCACTCATTTTTCCAACTTGCTGTTTCTTCGCCATTTCTCCATAAAGGAGTTGGTGGATTTCTTTGTTGAATAGTTTTCCACAAAGGATGAACAACGCGACAACTTGAATCATTAGAAATCCAAGCGTTGTCAAGAGAACAGCGCTCACAGAAAAACTTGACTGATGTGCAATTATGCCGCGACCTACAAGCCGTGCCGTAGCAAGGCTGATTACCTCTGATAAAAAGCCGCCGCAGATCAGTCCGCCCAAAAGAGCCAGCAGTGATGTGATTAGCCCCTCTGCCATGATTTGAATAAACAAGTGTCGCTTTGTCATTCCAAACATCAGGTAAAGCCCTAATTCCCGGCTCCTACATTCAAGCTGATATTTGTTCGCAAAAATGACAAGGAAAAATACAAACAGCAGCGAAAAAAGATAAACCGTCGGCATTAGCATTGTCAGAAGTCGATTAACAGCGTCACTTTCGATTTCCTCCAAGAAGCGCATCACGTCCTGGCTTCCAAGGGAGAGGACGATATAAAATGTGGCTATAGCTGTAACCATAGTAAGAAAATAAATCAGGTTCTCACTACGGTTTCGTTTGGAGTTTCGCCACGCAAGGTTAAAGAACATTTGCACTCCCTCCTCCCATCTGTGCCATTACCTGTAAGATACGCGCATAAAATTCCTCCCGTGTTTCAGTCGGAATTTTCCGGCGCAGCTCATGGAAAATCACACCGTCCTGTATGAATAGGATTCTGGAACAAAAACTTGCAGCGTTCGGGTCGTGTGTTACCATCAAAATTGTGCGTCCGCGACCGTGATTGATCTCGCACAGTTTTTCCATAAGCAACCGCGCTGCCTTTGTATCCAATGCCCCAGTTGGCTCATCTGCCAAAATAATATCGGGGTCGGAAATCAAACTGCGGGCGGCAGCGACGCGCTGTTTTTGACCACCTGACATCTGCACCGGAAATTTGGAGAGCACATCCGTGATTCCAAAAAGTCCTGCAATGTCATTCAACTTCTTCTCCGCAGCAGATATATCTACATTATGGATAGAAAGCGGCAGCAGGATATTTTCTCTGCCAGTCAAGTTGTCAAGCAAAGCAAAATCCTGAAACAGATAGCCTATTTTATTGCCCCGATACTCAGCCAGTTTTTCGCTATCAAAGGAACTCACATTTGCGCCGGAAAGCAGGACTTGCCCGGAGGTCGGTTTAATAACCGTAGCAATGCAATTTAGTAGGGTCGTTTTTCCTGATCCGCTTGCGCCCATGATCCCCAAAAATTCGCCATCAAGAACATCAAAGGTAATGCCATTAAGAGCTTTTGTAGGAACACCCTCTTTCGTATATACCTTGTGTATATCTCGGACTTCCAAAAGTTTTTCTTTGCAATTCATATTATCACCTTTTGCCTTTTCGCTTTTTGATTAGTTGTTGATTATATTTTACTGCATGGCAGGAAGATAAACCACTTACAGTTGATGTAAGGTTTCTATGCTAAATGCTAAAGGGCGGCGATGTGACGTTTGTGCCAGATCGCCGCTGCTTTTCTTTATATTTATTCTATCCGATGTGCTTGCCCGCTTCAAGGTAATAGTTATGAATTATTTTGGCTATCAAGTGGAACTATATAAACATATCCGAAAGAAACAAATTTTCTTGATAAAGATCATGTTTCTTCACTCAAAGATAGCTTTACAAAATACACCTCTAAGGCTACTACAATAGGTAGGGCGCAAGGTCTTATGCAGAAGCACTTTGAGACCTTGCGCCCTCTGTTATTCTACCCTAAAAATACTTTGCCAGCTGCTTCAGACCACGCCGGATGCTGTCACGGATACAGGTAAGTTTGCATCCTTCATTACTCTTTAATGGAATTTGTATTCTCAGTTTTATAATCGGTATAATCAAGCCCATTAACCGGCATAATAAGGTCATTCCATCACATAAACCGGAACGATACGATATTATTGAGGTGAACGATTATGCCGATTGATGATTTAACTGCTTTAGGGCAAAAAATGCGGGAAGCCCGAAAGAATAAAGAACTGACACAACAGGAACTTTCTGATCTGAGCCATGTTTCTGTAAAGCAAATCGCCAATATCGAAAAAGGGAAAATGAATCCTTCCTATTTGATTTTGAGAGCATTGGCAAAGGTCCTGCACATCTCTTTAGATACACTTATAAATCCAGATGTTTCTCTGGAGGATGAGGGTGTCAATCAGATGAAAATGCTTTATTCCAGCTGTCCGCCAGAAATGCGTGACACCCTGCTGCATCACACCCAGGAAACGGTGAAAGAACTGACAGAGTTGTCCGAAAAATTTGAAACGAATTGAGCCAGTGAGTGAAATTTAACGATTCTCTCACTGGTTCTTTTCATTTCATATAAATTTAATCAAATAAGAAAGTTAACTTATACATATCAAATTTAGGTTACAAAAGGGACAAAGCTGATTTTTTACATCTACTGTCCCTTTTACATTTCCGTTATTATCTATTCATACTATATATCGTAAATAATTCCAGGTGGTAACAAAAAATTTAAAATTCTTTTAAAGTCAGAAAAGAAGTTCCCTACTCATTTAGACAATGAACTCTTTACGTTGATGAGTTGTCAACTGTATACTATTTTTTTACTTTTTTCCAAAATACAAAATATTTTACAGCAAACTGTAGAAAAGTAATAACATATACAACTAACATTACCCTAAAAAATACTGGTATCCAGCCTGGTTCACTGGGATCTGTTACAATAGTATCAATCAGGATACAAAGAATCATCAATATTAACGGAATTACTCTTCCACGAAAAATCCGATTCATCATATCCAGACGGGAGATGTCGTCACAGAATATTTCCTCTTTCTGTTGCATCTTGTCTGCTGGTTTCCTGAAATAATTGTATCCATCAAATTCTGTCAGGTATTCCCATCCGCAATCTTCAAACATTCGTATATATTCACTCTGATGTTTGATTCCTTCTTTATTGTAATCTAGCTGGTAAATTACCTTCTCAGGCTCACATCTCTCAAATGTATATAGTCCAGGAAATGTTACGCTCTTGAATTTCCAACCTTCCAAGTGCCTTTTGCTCAGGTAATTTTCTTCTTTTTCGTACTCCATAATACTAAACCAGCGAATTTCTTTTTTGAGTTTCTTCATTGCGTTACCTCCTGTGCATTACGATACAATCTGCGGATTCTTTTTAGCTCAAGCTCCAGAACTTCCGTACCGAGTTCTGTGATCTCATAAATTTTCCTTTTATCTTCTTCCCTGATAAAATGGATTAGGCCATCTTTTTCCATTTTTGAAAGACTTCCATACATGGTTCCAGGACCAAGTACCACTTCATTTTCTGTCAGTTCTCTTACTTTTTGTACAATCCCGTATCCATGATTTGGAGTACGAAGACATAACAATATGTAAAAACTTGTCTCCGTCATGGGAACGTAAACCTTTTTTATATGTGCATCCATAAACCTTTCCTTTCAGTGCGATATATCGTACTTCGATACTTGCATTATATCGCACTGTGATATATTTATCAATACAGTAATACAGTTATCATAAAAAAACCAGAAAATCAGTGTGTCCATTACTGATCTCTGATTTTTTATTTACAGATAATATATCACATGCTCTCTAATAGTGTCCTACAGAAGCATAAACTGATACAGCGTATTTTTATGGTTCTTTAAATAATCTTTGCATAAGAATCCATACTTGCATCGACTTTCATTATCAACTTACACATATCAAATTTATTTTCATAGGTTATAACTTATATTCTATTTTAATTTTCAAAGTATACCATATCCCATGATCGTTCCGTTATTGATATCATAGCTTCTCTGGTTCACGGCATTACTGGAGTTTCCTTCCACGGTGTATACGGTACTGCCTTCGGTTTTCTCCACGATTCCCACATGGTCTGAGGTTCCGTCCCCGTTCCAGTCAAAAAAGATCAGGGTTCCGGGTGCTGGGGAATATCCCCGGCTTTTCCACTTTCCCTTGCTCTGGAACCATGCGATTCCATCATCGCACAGGGAGAATTTTGGCATCTTGCCGCTCTTGATGAGTCCTGCCTGATCCCCACACCAGCTGGCAAAGCAGGCACACCATGCCACATGGCTGTCAAAGCCATACCACGACCAGAACTTCTGGCCTCCCTCATTTCCAAGCTGGGTAAGTGCCACCGATACGATCTGGCCGTTGCCTCCAAACAGGCCGGCAAACAATCCGCCGCTGGAATAATACCGCAGGACATGTGGGACGTACTCTGGGTCGCCATAGGCACTCCATCCATGCGAAGCCGCCTGCTCGTTGGAAAACTGCAGGGCATTTTCGGCACTGTAACCGCCATACTTCCGTATCGCCCACGTTATGTATCCGTTGCCGTAGTTATATCCTTGCAGGGACAGTTTCAGCTTATCCATATCCTGTGGACTGGTGCATCCGGCTTCCTTCAGGCAGTCTGCATAATACTGGATTCCTACCTGTATGGAGTAATCTGCGTCCTGGATGGCATTGGGACTGTTGGAGTACCTGGTGTTGTATGGGCACTCACTGCTCTGCATGGGATCGGTTCCCCGGCCGCCGGATTCCTGCATCATGATCGCCTGTATCACGGAAACGTATTCGGGGATTCCGTACTGGTTGGCATATTTCTGGATAGCTGTTGTATAGGAAAGGACTTCCTGACTCAATGCTTCGTTGCTCTCTGAGCTTCCTGAAAATGCCGCACCGCCAATGATTCCGACCATGATAACCAATAAAAGAACGATAACTGCTCCGGCGGCTCCCAGTGCAGCCATCATGGACTGCACGGTTTTCGCTGCCGCTTCCACGGCGGCTTTGGCTGCCTTGAAGGTATTCTGCCCTGCCCTTGCCGTTTTCTGCATCCGGCGGACGTTGTTGGACGTCTGCATGGCAGCTTTCTTCGCCGCCTGCTTCGCTGCCCTTCGTTCCATCTGCTTCTGCATCCGGGCTGTCAGGGCGTTGGAGCTGGCCGCACGGAGCTTCTGCTCTGGCTGGACGCTGATCTTCGCAGACTGGGGAGCCGTCTTGATGATACGCTTCTGTATGGTTTTCGGCTCCGGCTGTTTCCTTGGTTTTTCTTTAATCCGAATGGTTTCCGGCTGTTTCTGTCGGATGGTGGTCTGCCTTACTGTATCTTTTGCTTCCTTCTTCCGGCTCTGTTCTCGGATGGAGAGCTGCTTCATTTCTGCTATTTCCTGTCTGTTCTGGATTCTTGGTGTCTCCCTGGCAGCCCGGATCTTCTGCTCTTTCGTTTTGACGGCATCTGAAACCACCTTTTGCCGCTGGGCTTCCTGGATCTGTACCTCCCGGATCTGTGCTTCCTGAGCTTCCCGGCTGGCAGGATTGGCGGTCTGTGTGTCCCCTGTTCCTCTGGCGGTTTCTTTCTCCGCTTCTTTTTTGCCAGCGGCTCTCTGTTTGATCTTCTCGTAGGAAGTCTGTGCGGCTGTCTTTCCGGCTCTGGTTACAGTTCTGCCTGTCTTTCTTGCAGCCCATTCCTCTGCGGATGTGACTTTCCCACTGGCATATTCGGATGGGGACTGTTCTCCCATGTCATTGTCCCTGGCATTTGCGATGGTCTGGGATTTTTCCTTGCTCTCCAGTATGGCCGTCCGCATCAGCTCCTTGGGGATTCTGGAGGCAGGATTTTTGGTCTTTGGTTTTGTTGTAACTTCTTTGGTTTTGATATCCTTCATCTCTCACCTCCAGTCTCGGCTTGTCCCGCTCTTACGCTTCGCCCGGCTTGGTCGTCATCAGGCGGTACAGTTTTGTATTTCTTGGAAACGAATTTTCAAATGGCACCAGATTTCCGGAACAGCGGATCAGACCATGGCCGGCACCCACATTGGTGATGTAGGATAACTGGTTGTCTGAAATATTCAGAAGTGCCGCCAGCTCGTCCCGGTCGGTGGTGGCCTGATTCAAAAGGATCAGGAACTCACTGTTCGCCAGCATCAGGCGGGCGGTATCGGATTTCAGAAGTTCCTCTACGTTCTGGGTAAGCCCGGTGACAAATCCGGAATACTTACGGATACGCTTGTACAGGCGGTAGAAAAAGTCCGCACTGTATTCGTAGCGGAACAGCAGATAAAACTCATCCGCAAAGATCCATGTCGTTTTTCCCTTCTTCCAGTTCTGGATCACACGGTTGAAAATAGAATCCAGTGTGACCAGCATGCCAAGGGGCATCAGCTGTTCGCCCAGCTCCCGAATATCATAGTCGATGATACGGCTCTTCGTGTTGACATTGGTTTCCTGGGCAAAGGTGTTCAGACTTCCGTTGATAAACAATTCCGAAGACAAGGCCAGTCCTCTGGCTTCTTCCTCCGGCTGGAGCATGAGCTGTCGGTACAGGTCTTTCAAAGTCGGCACCTGCCCTTTGTAACCGCCCCTCATATAATCCCGGTACACATCTGCGGTGCAGCGGTCGAGGATGGATTTCTCCTTTGCCGAAAGGTTTCCGGCTCCGACAAGTTGCTCAAACAAGGACAGGATAAATTCTGACTTCTCAATGAGCGGGTTGCGGTCATTGCCATAGGCGGAATCCATGTCCAGTGCATTCAGATGAGTATCCGAGGTTGCCGAGATCCGGATAACCTCTCCGTTTAAGGCTTCCACCAGAGAAGCAAACTCCGACTCTGGATCAAGGATGAGGATGTCATCTTCCGTGGAAAGGGCAAGGTCTACGATCTCCTCTTTTGCTGAGAAGCTCTTTCCCGAACCGCTGACACCCAGTCGGAAAGAGTTGCCATTTAACAGTTTCCTTCGGTCTGCCACCAGCATATTTTTGCTGACTGCATTCTGCCCATAATAGATGCCGCCCGGCTGCATGATCTCCTGCGTATGGAATGGAATCAATACGGCAGTGGACTCTGTGGTAAGGGTTCGCACGGCATCGATTTTCCGCAGGCCATACGGCAGGACGGTATTCAGCCCATCGACCTGTTGCCATTTCAGGGTTGCCATCTGGCAGAGATGTTTTCTGGCAATGGAATACAGGGTTTCCGTATCAGAATCTAACTGCTTCTTGCTGTCTGCCATATGTACCATCGTCAAGATACCGAACATCATTCTCTGATCCCTGGTGGTCAGGTCATCCAGCATCTCCTTGGTTTCTTTTCGCTGCAGCTCCATATCGTAAGGAACCACGGCAGAAAAGTTATTGTTTGCATTCTGGCGCCTCTGCCAGTTGGTGACATTTGTCTCTACGCCCAGCAGTCGGTTCTGGATCTCCCTCACTGCTTCGTCTGTCGGTACCGGGATGATGTCAATGGATAGCATCAGGTTTCTGCCAAGTCCGCACAGCTCCGATACCATCTCGTCTTTTACATAGCTGGCGTAATCTTCCATAAAAAGGACTCTGCCATATTGCTCACCCAGTTTAAAATGATCATTGTGGAATTCCATCGTGTCCGGGCAGATCCAGTCTTTGAAGCTGTGTCCTTTTTTCGCAAAGGCTTTCATGTCAAACGTGAAACTCTGCGGAACGTCTGCCTTGAAAAAGTCTCGGAAGATCTGGAGCCTCTGTTCTGCATCCAGTTCTTCCCCGATGGAGGACAGCTTGGCCAGATGGGTGATGATATCTGTTCCCACACGGGCGAAATAGGTTCTGGCTTCATCGATATTTTTCTTGTGAACGCTGACGGTCAGATAGCGTTCCTGATAGATGCTGTTGTTGGTACCGGAGATTTTGGACAGGAGCATGTCGTTGTACTCCTTCCGGTATGCATCAAGCCCGTCCCCTTTCATCGGAATCAGCAAGGACTGCTCAAACTCTTCCTTGTTGATCTTGCGGTTGTTCAGGGTAATCTTCGCCGTACAGCCGGAATCCAGTGCATTTAAAAGCTCGGAATAATCCAGAAACATTTCTGTCTTGTCCGCTTTGCTGGCAATGGAATAGTTGATATCCGTAAACCGGAATGTCCGGGAATACTTGCTCTCCACCTGAAAAATACCATCCGGCCAGATCTTGCGGATGGGGATTGCCTGCTGGACAGACCTCGGTACTTTAAATTTTTCTTTGTCCTGTTTCAGTGTCTGACTCAGGGTTTTAATCAAAGGCATCACCCCTTCCTTTTCGCTTCTTTGGTTTCTTCTGTTTCGTCCGCTTCTTCTCCAGAAGCTCCGCTCCGTTTCCCATCATTTTTTCACCCAGCCGCAGGCTCTCTTCCAGACAGGAAAAGTACAGGTTTTCCGACTTAAATACCAGCCGTTTCGGATACAGCAGTTCGGATTTGATGACTGTCCATGCAAACTGTTCTGCCGTCATGCCGTGGTAACGGAAAAAGCCGCAGGCCGCAAAGGGAGCCGCCCCAAGGATGCACAGCCATCCAGTTACCTGTTCCCCGGCATATTTCCGGGTGAGGAAATAAATCCCAAGGGCTGCCAGGATTGCCAGTACCGAAAATAAGCACTGCCGGAAACTTAACCCCCAGAACATTGACTCCTGATAGTCTCGGATTTCTTTATTCATTTTCACTTCCATGTTGTTTTCTACCTTTCTCTTTGTGATCTCTGTTTTTTCTTTGGTTTCTGTTTGGATGCATCCCCTTGCTGGGTGCCATTTCTTTCCATAAATCTTTTTGTTCCTTCCGGATCAAGCTCTGCCAGTTTTTTCAGGTCGAATGCAACCCTCTGGAAAATGCAGTAACCGGATGATGCGGTATCCGGCTGGATCGTTCCCAGCTTATACTGCTTTATAAAACGAAGCTTTTCTTTACTGAAATTGTGGTCGATATAGGCTTCATTGATACCGCCCAGCGGAGCAAAGGGCAGGTTTACCGTAAGGTCTGCAAAGCTTTCCGGGCATCCATCTTCCATGTGGTAAAGCCCGATATAGAGATTGTCATCGTTCATGTAACTGTCTACCCGGAGAAATAATTTCTCCCGGCCATACTGCCAGTCGTAGCTCAGTGTCTTTGGTTCTTCCATTTTTTTGCCTCCTATAATCCCATGATCTCTTTTACAATCCGGTCAGATGCTTTCACTGCCCCGACCAGTACCAGTAAGTTAAATACCAGCTCCCCGATGTAATTCCAGACAATCGTCACAGCAGACAGGCTGGTATCCTCGACGGCCGGCGGACTCGCCGCAAACACCGAAAAGATGATGCAGGCCAGTGCGATGATGGCTCCTTCCAGACATACCCCGGCATAGGAACGGATAAAATTCTTTCCTACGGACTGAGTTGGCTCCCCGGCAAAGGTTGCCAGCGGGATCGGTGCGATGGCTGTGTACATATACAGCTTGAACATTCTTCCGTATACAGTCAGAATCATGACAAATGACAATACCGTAATCAGCAGGCTGCCCAATAGGGTTACGATCCACAAAGGGATGGATTCCAGCATCCCGACTGCTTCGATCTTGTCCACGATCTCTGAGGGCAGTTCCGTTACCGTTCCACCTGCCATCCCGGAATGAGACATAATGCTGGAGATGATCCCCTGCACAATGGAAAAAATTGCCGTCAGAAGTTCCATGCCGGACATGACGGCTCCCTGTGCCAGTGCGAAACGGATAAAGGCTTTTACTACATGTTCCGGCTTTTTCATATCCGTGAAGCTCCCACAGGTTTTCACCAGCCCTGCCGCAAAAAATAAGACCAGCAGGCCGTACCCGATGGCTCGGAGCCCTCCGTTGATGTTCGTCATTACGCTCCAGATCGCACCGCCCTTGAAATTTTCCGGGCTTTGCGTCAGCAGTGTCCAGATCTCGGCCAGCTTGTCACTCCAGGTCTGCAAGGCAGAATTTAGATTCTGTACGATCCAGTTATCACTCAAACAGTTTCACCTCCCATCCTCAAAAGTGAGCAGGGAGCCGGCATTTCGCATGGCTCCCCTTCTGGACTCTTCTCCTATCCCATGATCAGGTCCAGGATCTCTTTTGCAAAGGTAATGATGATACCGCCTGCCAGTGTCAGAAATCCGTTTGCCCTCTGGCTTGGATCGTGGCTCTTTAAGGACAGACCGACCTGCACGATACCAAATCCCAGCAGGATCAGGCCAATGGCGCGGATCAGGGAAAAGATAAACGTGGACAGGTTATTGACTACGGTCAGCGGATCGCCTGCGGCATAAACGCAGGTCGCCCCAATGCAGATTGACAGTACCATGACTACATACAGAGCAAACAGTTTCTTCTGCCCTCTCTTCATCTTCAGCGGTGCGGTCTCTTTCCTGATTTCTGTGTGTTTCTTATTTTTCAGTAAATTCATTGGCTTTCCTCCCATCAAAAAAGCTCCCCGATGATGTCCTCATCCAGAAGCAGTTCGTAATCGTCATATCTTGTTTCGTCAAATGTAAAATCGTCATGCGCCAGCGGTGCTTTCGCATAATTGAACGGGCCGGCACCTCCGTCCTCGGTATACCGGATGTTGGGATGCTTCATCAGGTCATACTTGGCATCCAGTATGGGCCGCTCCCCGCGGATAAACAGAAGTGCATTCTGGTTATCCAGCATACGGACTTCATCCGGCTGTAACAGCTCCCTTCCGCTCTGCTGGAAGTTGGTGGAGTAGCTGCCGGATTTTCCTTTGGTCTGCCCGTAGGTGTTGGTGTCTATGGTTTCTTTCCCCAGTAATTCTGATACATATTTGTGTGTCTCTTTTTCATTGCCGCCCAGGTACAAAAACTCATCGCAGTTGCCCACCAGACTTTCCCAGGAGTCCTTGAACAGAGCCTTTAGCTGGCTCATGTTCTGGATGATGATGCTGCAGTAAATGGAACGGGAACGGCAGGTTGCCAGGATCTTCTCAAACTCATTTGGCAGGGATACGTTTGGAAACTCATCCATGATGCAGTTGACCGGAACCGGGAGGGCACCGCCATGCACACGGTCTGCCATGTAATAAAGCGTCTGGAAAAGCTGGCTGTAGATCATGCCTACCAGATAATTCAAAGAGGTGTCTGCATCCGGGATACAGCAGAAAAGGGCAACTTTTCTTTCTCCCATGCTGGAAAGATCCAGTTCATCAGTATTGGTCAGCTTGGCGATCTGCGGCAGATTGAAGGCTGCCAGCCGGACACCTACACTGATCAGGATGGACTTGGCGGTCTTTCCTGCCGCCTGCTTGTAAATGTGATACTGCTTGACGGCAATGCTGTCCGGGTCCCGCATCTCCAGACGGTCAAACAAAATGTCCAGAGGGGACTCGTAGTCCTCGTCCTCTTCTTTTACCTGTGCCGAGCCTAACATCTCCATGATCATGGCGAAGTTCTGTTCTTCCGGCGGAGCTTCGTGGAGCAGATACAGCATCAGTGCCTGAAGCAGTGCGGTTTCGCTCTTCTCCCAGAAGGGATCAGAAGACTGGGAACCTTTGGGTGTGGTGTTTTGTATCAGATTGGAAATAAGACGGAGCACGTCTTTGTCATCGTGGACATACTCGAATGGATTGTAGCAAAAAGATGTGTCGGGATTGATGAGGTCAAAGACACGCACCTCATATCCTTTCTTTTCCAGCAGGCCGCCTGTCTTTCGGAGCAGCTCGGCTTTCGGATCGGTGATGACCATCGAACAGCAGCACTGCATGATGTTTGGCAGGGCAAAGCCTCTGGATTTTCCTGCACCGGAGCCTCCCACTACGAGAATGTTGAGACATCTGCGGTGCTTGTGGGTGTCAAGGCTAATGCGGAAGTTCTGTGTCAGCAGGATGTTCTGGGAGTACGGCTTCTGGCTATATTTCTTACAGATCTGCCGGGCACCGCCCCATCTGGCAGAGCCATGTTCTTCCCCTCTGCGGTAGTTCTTCTGACTGGAATAAAAAATGCCGATCCCGGCTGCGTAAAGTAACGTGCAGACCAGCATCGACTTGATGGTATATTCCGTATAATGAAACTGGAAGGGATGGTTCAGCTTTTCTGTGAGAACCTTCATCAGCTCGAAAAGATTCCTGCCCGGCTGGATGGCATCCGCAAGCAGGATCGCTGCCCACCAGATGACAGGCAGTCCGGCAAGCCAGATCACCCAGTCTGACTTCCGGCTGTTTGTTACCGGGATGGCTGCTGTTTTGGCCTCTCTGCTCTCGGCAGATCCGTGATGTGGAAGCTGTCCACTCCCGGAACGAGGGCAAGGCTGCTTCCATTCTCCCAGTTTACGTGGATCTGCCCTGCATCGTCTACCATATCCACCTTACCTTTTAAGCCGGGTGGCATGTGGCTCTCCCCCTCCATGCTGTTAAGCGTGACCTCGGTTCCCGGCGGATATCTTCTCCGCATGGCTTCTATTCTTTCTTGTGTCATATTTCTGTATATTTGTACCACATCCTTTCTTCATCTTCCCCTTCCACGGTATGGGCGGTATCTGGATTTCATGATCTTTAAGAGGACGCTATCGATCCCATCGGAATAGCGTCCGTTTTTCAGGTATGTGTCCCGGAGCTGGTTTAAGGCTTCCACGGATTTGCTGTGTTCGGCTTCTGTCAGGTAGAGCTTTCCCTCTTCCTGCTCTGCCAGCTTCAGAACCAGATCCCGTGTGGTATCCACCGGAAGCCCCTGTTCTTTTTCCTGCCGGAACACTTCCCGGAGTGCATGGATCAGCATGTGGTTCATGATCCGGTCCATCTTTACATATCGCATTCTTGTCATAGGCGAGCCTCCTTTTTTCCTCTTTTTTCTCAACCACAACATACCACACTTCCTCCCGGAAAGCTACTGCAAAAGAGCCGGAAAAGCCCCTTTTTATCAGCGTTCCGGGGACTTTTTACTCTTGGCAGGTTTCTCCGTTTTTTCCTCCGGGATGGCAAATTCATCGGTCATAAATTCCTGCTCGCTTTTGCCAAGGTTGCGGTCTACCTGCTTGCCAATGGAATAGGCTGCACTCTTTACATCCTGGATAAAGGAGCGGAGTTCTTTCGGATCTTTCTGTCCGAATGCCTGCATCTGGCATACCTTGTCAAAGGAAAAACTGGAGACATCCATGCCGTATTTCTGTGCTGTCACATACGCCGCACAATAGGCCTGTGCCGATACCCCTGCCCTGCTGTAGCTTCCATCGTGATGGTCAAGGGATGCACAGGCCAGCTTCCGGCTGATGGAATGGAACGTTGCATTTTCGCTCATGCCATTTCGAACATAGATCGTCCGCTTATTCGGGATGTACTGTGCCTGTACCTTATCCGGCAGATTGTCTGCGATCTGAATCCGTACCTCGCTGTCAGTCAGCAGTGCTTCCATCAGCTGGTCCATCGGCTTTGGCTCTGCCTCTTCCGGCTGCTTGGTACGGATCTGGCTGATGTCATAGGCTTTCTGGATGGAGTACCCCTGCTGGATGACACCGTCCTTTTCATATTCCTGTCCGACAATGAAGTTGTATCCCTTGCTTCCGGTCTTGACTACCTTGCCTTCTTCCTTCCATTTTTCAAAGGTCTTGACCTGCCGTATCTCCGGATTCTGTGCATAAAGCAGGAACAGGTTGTCTGTCCTCTGCGGCTTGCACTGTCCCATAAAATCAAGGAATCCTTTTAAGGAGTCCCCATTCTGGAAGACCTCCTGTGCCTTTCCATCGATCATACCCCAGATTTCTTCCCTCTCCTGCTTTTTCTGTGCGGCATATTCTTCTTTCGATAACCGCTGGGCGGACTGCTCCTGCGAGTCCTGCCCTAAAAATTTTGTCAGGTCCATCTTCTACCTCGCTTTCACCTTTCGTTTATTTCTTGCTTTCTTCTGCGTTTTCCTTGGTCCACGGTTCTTTTCCCGGCTCCGCTTCTGGGATTCCTCTGCTTTCTCCCGTTTGATGTTCTCCAGCTCCCGGTGGACACTGGGACGCTCCTGTTCCCTCAGCCCTGCATCAGTCCCTTTTTCCTGCCCGGTAGAAATATTTCTGCTGTGCAAGGAAGAGCCGGACAGATTCTCTTCCCCCTCTTCCTGCACCGGGATAAAATTTTCCGGTTCGGAAAACTCCTTTTCGGGATGATTCTGGTTCTTTTCCTCTTCAGAAAAGTCCATGTCACCGACCTGGAATGCTTCGTCCAGATCGCTGATTTCAAACTGCACCTCGCCCTCCGGCATCTGCACAGTTTCCTGTACTGCTTCGGTTTCCGGTGCTTCCATTCCGGCGGTTACCTCATGGACAGCTTCCCCGACTTCGCTCCTTACAAAATCAAGGTTCATCTTATCCATGACACGGTTGACTTTGGCTGCATCATCGGCAAAGACCATGACCTCGCTCATTTCCGGGTTCTTTTTATCCCGGATGATCACATAGAGCAGTCCTCGTTTCCTGCCCTCACTGCAGAATTCACGCAGGCGGTCAGATGGCACAGTGAAGAACTTCAATGGCTTGTTCTCCTTTAACATCCGCACCATTCTGGTCTTGCCCCTCGTTTTCTTCTGGTCTTTTAATACGGCGGCAACAAATACCGCCAGATGCTTTGCCAGCGTACCCGAAAGCCTGAGCCCGTGGTCCACGCCGTCCAAGGAATACCGGACGATCTGGTCCGCCGCATCGCCTCCATAATTCATGTTGTTCACCTGCTTTCTGTTCTCGGTTTTCTGTTTTTCTCCGTCTGTTCTTCTTCCTGTCTCTGGATCTGCTCTGCCAGACGCATCTTTTCTTCCATCTCCTGGGACTGCTGTTCGATCCGGATACAAATGCGGATATCCTTTCGAAGCGGCTTCAGTTCTTCGGTGATCTGACCGATCCTGACACTGTCCGGTTCGCTCCGGTAGAGCCGCTTCCGCTCTTTCGTGAGTGCCTGTACCCTCTCTTCCAACGATGTGCGGTAGGTGAGTAGCTCTTCACGGGTAGTGATCTGATGCTTCTGTAGAAATTCCATCTGCTCGATCCTGGCATCCAGTTTTCGGATGTCTGCCCGGAGCACCGGGGAGATCCTTTTCGGCTTCTGCTTTAGGGCACCCATCTGGTACAGATAGGAATAGTACAGGGCCTGTATCCCTTTTAACTTCTTTTTCGGGGATCTGGAATCTCCTTCTTTTCCAGCAGGTATCCTGCTCTTGGGCTGCAAGATCCACTGCCGGATGCTCTCTTCCGAGTAATGCTTCCCAAGGCTCCGCAGACGGATATACCGTTCCATCCCCGGTGCTTTTAATGCAATGTACTTCCGGTTCAGCTTCCACTGGTATCCCCTCTGCTTCATCTGTTCCAGAAACTGTTTCCATGTGAAGCTCTCTGCCACAGCATCCCGGATGTCCAGACGGATCGAGGTTCTCCAGGTCGGCTTTCCGTCCTGTTCTGCCATCCACTGTGCATAGGATTTCCCTTTGCCGTTTTTCGGTTCGATGACAGATAAGCCGTATTTCAGACATAAGGCATCCGAAGCTTTCCTTACATCCTCATAGTAACTCCTGATGTTGCTGTGGTACTTTTTCCCATCTTCCATGCTCACGGAATTAAACACGATGTGGTTGTGGTAATGCTCCGTATTCAGATGGGTGGTGATGACTGCTTCGTATTTTCCCTGAAGGAGCCTTTCTGCCATTTCCATGCCGATCTGGTGAGCAAGCTCCGGGGTGACTTCCCCTTTGACAAAGCTCTGCACCAGATGGTACCCCTGTACTCCGTCCATCTTGTGGTATCGTTTCTTCGTAGCTACCATATCTTGATAGGCAGTCTCACAGACGCAGCCGATGGCATCCTCAAAAACGGAACGCTCCGTCTTGTCCCGATTCATGGCGTAATCGATGGCTTCTTCCAGAGAGCCGGCACTCTGCCCTTTCTTGGTGGTCTTATCCTTGTTTCGGATGTACGTGATGGAATTGTCCAGACGGCTGACCGGGATGATACTGGTGTATGCCATCGGCTACCATTCCTCTTTGACCAGTCTCCATGTCTCTTTCGTCATGCGGAGCATTTCCCGGATACTCTCTTCCCCGGCCATCCCACAGCCGTTGGCTACATGGGCAAGCTGGTTGGCGTTGTTGCACAGACCGGATATTTTCCGCAAAAGCTCCGTATGATGCTCACAGGGTCTTGCCCGGACTTCGCCGCCCATGACAAGGGAACGTATGTATTCCTCACGGGACAGGCCGCTTTTTTCTACCTGCTCTTCCAGAAAACGCAGCTCCTTTGTATTTAGGCGGACTGGTATCACATGGTTTCTTTTTCTCATCTCTTCACCTGCTTTCCAACGGGTTATTAATCGTTTCCTTACATTTCACGGTTTTTCCAGATCAGGAATCCTGTCAGCACGCCAATGGCTACGGCTGCAGCAATGATCTTTTTCTTCATATAGGCCTCACCCCCTTTCCGGTACCTGGCACAGCTCCATCGGGGCGAACATGATCCCTCTCTTTTCCATCTCTTTTGCGAATTCCAGGAGGTTCCATTTTTTCCCATCAATCATAGCAGAATCGGCATCCAGATAGTGGCAGGTGGATACGTTCCGCTCTCCATTTGGGGCATTCTGCACAAGGCTTTCCCCGTCTGCCAGACGGAACAGTTCCTCTCCCTGGCTGTTTACAAAACAGATGCACACGCCGTGGTCAATGATCTCCTTTGGTTTCATCCGGCACCGCTCCAGTGCCTCATCCTCACGCTTTCCAGCTATGAAAAGACACATTGCAAAAACGCCCATTACTCCTCCGGTCATTGTGCCAAATATAAATCCCAACATTTTTTCGTTCTCCTTTCGTCTGTTTACGGCTCGGTATGGGGGATTGGGGTTCTCCCCAAAGTGCGTTTGGATATCCAAACGCTATGCTTGCAAAACCAGTCGCATTTTGCTTCGTCCCCTCTGAACCTGTTATTTCTCTGAATCACTCGTTTTCCTTGATTTTGCTTAACCCATCCAGTGTGGTACAGATGATATGGAGCCTGTCAGCCATGCTGATCTCCGTGTTCATCGTCCCGGTGGTCTCTTTTCCGCAGACGACCACCATCCTGCACCGCCTTAATATCTGGTGGGACATTCTCCGCATGGCCTGCATATCCTCTGCATCCCCGTCATCAAGGAATGGGGAAAAGCTGTACTGCGGGCAGATCGGCACATATCCCAGTTCGTAGATCTTCCGGCAGTACCGCTGTACTTTGGTCTTTCCTTCTTCTGCAGAACAGCAGACATAAGCAAGTGCCTGTTCCAATACGACCATCTCCTTTCCTGGCCGGACAGGTTTCCTCTGCCCGGCGTTTTTCCAAAAAGAAACACCCACAAAGCATTCCGCTCTGTGGATGTCTTGTGGACATCTGGATTCTTTTCTTCTCTTTTTCAGATGTCTGGCAGACATCCGGTTACTGTGGTTCTTTATTCTCTGCTCCTGCCCCGGCTTCCAGTGCGATACGGACACGGTCGCTTCCCAGCTTATAATATGCATCCGTCACTTCGATGCCGACCGCCTGATAGCCTGATTCTGCCGCCGCAAGGATGGTAGTACCAGCTCCGGCGAACGGATCTAAGATCAGGCCGCCCGGCTCGCAGATCTGGATGACATCCTTCATCAGCTGGAGCGGCTTCTCTGTCACATGGATGCGGTTCTGTGGATTTCCATAACGGAACACACCCGGAAGGCAGGACACCGGGCGGTTGATCGGCATCGGGCCGTTGCTTCCCCACACGATATACTCTGCCTGCTGGCGGAACCTGCCTTTCTGCGGACGGGAGTTCCCCTTGTCCCAGACGGCTGTTCCTCTCCAGATCCAGCCTGCCCATTGGAGGGCATCAGTGATGGACGGGTACTGTCTCCAGTCAATAAAGAGGCAGATCGGAGCCCCTCTCTTGCAGGCTTTCCGCACATCGTAAAGCCATTCTGCCATCCAGTGGGTCCAGGAACGCTGGTCCTTGTTATCCCCATCAAAGTCCGGAAGGGCATTCTCTGCTTTCATGCTGCTGTACTTCTGGTTGGTGGTGCGGTTGCGTTCATTTTGCTTGGTTCCCCCGGACGCATAGGGCGGATCGGTCACGACTGCATCAAAGATTCCCGGCTGGAATCCTTTTACCAGCTTTAAGGTATCCCCATGCAGGATACGCCAGTTCTCCCCTCCGGCAGACTCATCCGGCAGGCAGTCCGGTTTTAAAAGATCTTCAAGTTTCAGGGTATTTCCCATAGGCATCATCCTTCCTCTTGCTTATTTCCCAGATTTCTCCGGAAGTGCTTCTATCTATGGAACTGCTCATCGGCAGGTATCCTCTTTTTTCGGTGTTTCTTTTCTCTGTGTTCTGGGCTGTTCACGGTGATCCGACAGTTCGGTTTCCACATATTCACTGATGATTCCCAGTGCTTCATAATAATTGCCACTCTTGTGGACACGGTCTGCCATCTCGTTGGCCTGTTCGGACATCCCGGCACGTCTGAGCAATCTTGAGGCATCGCCAAGAATCGAGAAAATATTTCCGTCATGCCCTAAGAGCTTCAGCTTCGGATGGGACGGCTTTGGTTCCGGCTGCTTTTCCTGCATCTCGTTTTCCGGTGCTTTCACCTGTACCTGGAAATCCGATCCGGCACCGACATAGAAATGTAAGTATAATTCACCGCCGTCTACTTTGATCTCCCGTTGTTCCAGACTTTCTCCCCAGCCATCGCTGTACTGGCCTCTCAGATACTGCCCCACCACACGGTATTCCTCTGGTGTCAGATTCTCCCGGAGTGTCAGGTTTGCACAGCCATATAAAACACCATCCTGTTCTTTTACCGCCATTGTAATGCGTTCCACTTTTTCCTTAATGTCCTTGTTTCGTTCAAAATAATCAATCAAGTTGCATGGCTGGTTGTCAGGCATACCGAGCCGGTTGATCTCGTCAACCTTTTCTGCTATAGCTGGCTGATACTGCACCAGGTCAGGTCCTTCCAATGGTTCCGCATCATCCAGATCCACAATGTCTGAATAGTCAGAGATAAACTCTGCCATCAGAGGGGACAGCATTTCCACTTCTATTTTTTCTTTGATAGACATCACCTCACTTCCTTGCTCTGCTGTTTCTCCGGTGTCCGGGCAGCCATCTTTGCCATGTCCGCCCAGTCTGCCCCTTCGATCTCTGGCAGGTTCTCGATGATCCGATAGCTTCCCTCATAGGCTTTTCGGATATGTTCACACGCCCAACGTCCGGCAAAGTCATTGTCGGTACACACTTCGATCTCGGTGATCTCCGGGTGTTGGGATAGAAAATGTTCCAGTGCCTGCGGCTTTTTCATACTCCGCTGGCTCTGTCCTTCTTTTGGTGCACTGATCCCGCCAAGCTCCAGACGGTACTTATCCCGACTTCCCTGTTCCAGTGTCATGTGAGCCAGCACATCCACACAGGCTTCATAAACGGCAACCCGTCTGCATCCTGTTTGTGCCGGAACACAAAAAGCGTATGCCTTTTCGCTTCCGGCCTGTTCCATCTTAAAAGACTTTCCGCTGGCATCGTAAATCCCACGCAGGAAAGCATACCTTGCCACCTGATTTTCGTCCCGACCTACGAACACAGCGTTGTGGTAAGGCAGGCTTTCATATAAGATTCCCAGATGAACACACCGCTGTAAGACCTCTCCGCTGATTCCACGCTCTTTCAGGTATCGGAACACCCTGCGGCAGTCCGGGCTGGCCGGCGGCAGGACAAACGGCTTCTTGGTTTTTTTCTCCACAGGCGGAGGGATGTAGGTGGGATACTCATCTTTCAGCATCTGCACCGCCTCCAGAAACGAACAGCCATCTACATGAATCAGGAAATTTAGGGCACTGGTGCCCCCAATATCTCTGGATTTCCAGTGCCACTGGCTGGTGAGTTCGTTGATCTTGAAGCTGTCATGATCTGTCAGCTCCCATTCATTCCTGGCAGAAGATTTTTTCAGGCGGTTCGGCTGGTATTTCTTCAGGTACTCAATGGCGGTGATCTCCCTTGCCCGTTTGATCTCTTCTTCCGGAATCCACGGCATTACATCACGGTGTCCCGGAGCTGCTCTACCTTATCTATTTTCTCCCACGGGAATTCCTTTCTTCCAAAATGCCCGAACACGGCACTCTGTCGGTAGATCGGCCGCTTCAGGTGCAGGGTGTCACAGATCTGGCTTGGGGTAAGCCCGAACACCAGGGGGATTGCTGCGGCGAGGCAGTCATCCGCACAGATCTTTCCGGTTCCAAAGGTATCTACCTGTACCATGACTGGCTGGGCAACCCCGATAGCATAGGCAAGGGATACCTGGCATCGGCTGGCAAGTCCGGCAGCCACCATGTTTTTGGCAATATAACGTGCCATGTATGCCCCGGAACGGTCAACTTTGGAACAGTCCTTCCCGGAGAATGCACCACCGCCATGCGGAACCAGACCGCCGTAGGTATCCACCATCAGCTTTCTTCCGGTCAGTCCGGTGTCTGCATCCAGACCTCCGCACACAAATCTGCCCGATGGATTGATCAGGATTTTGGTATCCTCATCTGGCGGCAGCATTCGAAGGGCCGGGCGCAACACTTTCTCCCGGATCTCATGCTCCAGTTTCCGAAGGGATTTTTCTTTTTCATGCTGGCAGGACACAATGACGGTATCCAGACGGACTGGCCTGTCATCTTCATATTCCACTGTGACCTGTGCTTTTCCGTCCGGCAGGATTCCCATGATATAACCGCTTCTGCGGCTTGCAGACAGTTCCCTCACGATGCGGTTCGCCAGAACCACTGGCATCGGCATAAGCTGCGGCGTCTCATCGCAGGCATATCCAACCATGATGCCCTGATCCCCGGCACCACTGGCAAGTCCGCTCTGAACAGAAACAGTCCCTACCCTGCGTTCTCTGGATTGCTCCACCGCCCCGGCAATGTCAGGACTCTGCTTGTGGATGAGTGCATCCATATGGATTCCTTCTGCTTCATAGTCTGCGCTCTCCAGCACCTTTTTGATGATTTCAAACACCTGTGGCTCATATCGGCTGGTGATCTCTCCTGCCACGATGATATTACCTTTGGTTGCCAGCACCTCGCAAGCCACCCTGGAATTTTCGTCCTCTTTCAGACACGCATCCAGAATGCTGTCTGCGATCAGGTCGCAGAGCTTATCCGGATGTCCTTCTGTTACGGATTCTGCTGTATAAAATCGTTTCATAATCGTTACCATCCTTTCCAACGTAACAAAAAAGGCAGGAAGCATTCTTTTTACGGAACACTTCCTGCCTTGCAATTATTTTTTCTTTATAAAGGAAAACTCCCCGGATATACCGGGGAGCTCCAGAAGCTATACCTTTCGGTCATACGGCTTCGTTGAAATTTTATATAGTACCCACTGTATCTTGATTGCTCAAGCATGGGACTTAATCATAGTATTTCCTTTTGTTCTTTTATTATATGCAACCACCTATCAAAAGTCAACTATAAATTATAGGCTCTTCGGAATTTTCCCTTGACAAGTGCAAAATCTTCCGCTGTCAGTTCTCCAATGCAGCCTCTTGAAACGTCCAGCCTTGATTTACTGACTGCCCGGATTTCTTCACATTGAACCATACTGTCTTTGTCTAAAAAATCGTATGTATGCATTTGTGCGGGTACCGTTCTGCCTGGAACAACCATTTTAGCTTCATCCTGTGTAGAGGAATATAGCAGAAACCAGGAATCCTGTGCTGGAAGATTATTTGAATTTACTTTTCCTTTTGCATCTGTAATGCAGACAACTACTATTTTTTCCGAAGTGTTGATTTTGTTATTGGACATGACCAGAACCGGACGCATCTTGTTTTTTTCTGTTCCGATGTTATATCCCATATCACAAAACCAGATTTGTCCATGCAGAATCTGACGGCGTTTGTTGGAATTAAATTTTGATATTCGGTTATACTCTACCTTATTCTTCTGCCATGCAGCAATGTTATAATATTCTTGTGCTTCTGGAATCATATCTATCTCCTTTGAATGAATATCCCCATTATATTCCTTTTCGGACACTGCTTCAACAACATTTTGATAAAATATTTCACTGGATTTCCACTTTCTTCTCCGCTACAACTTATTAGGCTTGTCTCACATTCTGCACTTTTTGGGGACTTTCAGACACTTCTCCGTCAGAGCATTGGCAGATAACCTGCAGAGTATGGCTAGAGTTTCTTTTTTTGAACATTTTTCACCCTGAATACCCTCAACACATATACCTGATATACTCTCCTGTTTTGAACACTTTCCGTTCCGTGCGGTCATTATTTGTCTCATTTTCTGCACTTTTGGGGTACTTACGAACACTTCTGGCTCCACACTGCCCCGGAAACCGGCACCGCCAGGACGATGTTCCTGGCACCGCTCCATTCATACGAACACGAGATGAACGTTAAGACCTTATCACAGATACCCTTTAGGTAATCATCCCCCGTTTCGAACACTTCCCTCTGCTTGGCTGCTTTTAAATATTCCTGCACTGCCTCCTCATCTGCGAGTTTCTGCTGGAATGGGAACAGATCCCTGTCTGCTTTTAGCACCGTGACAATTCGGTATTCCTGAATGCCATCCTCTGTCTGAAGATAAGCAAAGGGATGCTCCTGATAATATGTTTCATCTGCATATAAGTCCAGATTTCCGAACATTGCCCCACTGTTCATGTTGTGACCGTAAATGATAAGGTTCCGACTTTCAGACACTTTGCAGTCTGCCTGTAAAAACAGGCTTCCGTTGATGTCATATTCCTTTTTGTAATTCCGTTTCAGGTAAAACTCCCCATTCTCCTGTTCGGACTGAAGCACTGGGTAATCAATCCCGGTGTCCGGTATTGTCAGCCATCCCTGCACATCCGGATATTGTTCCCGAAGAGAAACAAGGTCTACCGCAGCCACCGGGCATTTTCTTCCAGCTGGTTGGTCTTTTTTTTGAGAGCCTGAGGCTCCCGGAGCTTCCGGCTCCGGGAAATTCCCTTTCAGCTCTGCCACCAGCTTTTTGTTCTCCATTGGGAAATATACCATGTGGTAAATCAAAAACCCGACACTTGTCAGCGTCACTGCAAGGCAGATGATCTTGAAAAACCTCTGTAAGATTCCTGTCTTTGGTTTTTCTTTCATCGTTCCTGGCCGGCTTTCCTCGATTTCTTTGGCTGGCTCTTCTGTGTCTGTCCCGGCACAGGCGGTTTCCTTGCTGCTTTCAGGATTGGTTCTATTGGGATCTGATTCTGCCTGCAACCCTTTAAGATCCCAGTCAGGTACGACCGTCCGGGCGGATTAAAGTTCTGCATGTAATCTTTTGTCATGATATAGACAATGGCTTTGATCTCTCTTCCACCTTTATTCTTGACGGTGATCTCCTGTTTGTCGTAAAAATCAGGATAGCCTTCATAAAGATCCAGGCTCTTTTCACAGTCCCCGGTCAGTGACCAGAGGACGCCGTCCACATGGCTTCCCTCTTCCGGGAAGATGGTGGCAAGACCGCTCCCTGCACTTGCAAAGGTCAGCCGATACCCCTCCAGGCGGACGGTTTCTACCACCTCCGCCTTTGGGCACCGATATGCCATCTGGTCCAGATCCATGTTGCTTCCATACGCAAAATATAATTGTTTCAGCCTATCTGCCCCCTTTTTTCTTCTTTCTTCTGGATGCCACACCCATACCAATCAAACCGCCTGCGGAAAGAATCAGGCACAGGGCTGGAATCCAGAGGTTGGTGTCATCGCCTGTTTTCGGGTTGCTTACAGACGGGGTATCCTCCGGCAGCTTCTCGTTCGTCACTTTCTGGATGACTTCGATTACCGGGGTTTTGTCATCTACATAGGTAAATGTCACTTCATGCTTTGTTTCGTCCAGCTGGTATCCTTCCGGTGCTTTGGTCTCAACCAGATAGTAAGTAGCTGCTTTGTCAAATTTGCCGTCCTTATAAGTTCCGATTGCAAGCAGTCCGCTGGTTGCATGGCCGTTTTCATCAGTGGTCAGAGTTTCTACCACTTTGTCATCGGAATCCCTCAGTTCAAATTCCGCATCTTTCAGTGCAGCTCCGGTATCCTTATCTGTTTTCTCAACGATCAGGCGTCCCTTTGCGGTACCATCTTTCATGGCTACCTTCTGGATCTCTGCGGTATCTGCCACTTCAAATGTGATCTCTTCCGCAACAACATAACCGTTTGGAGCCTGCTCTTCTTTCAGGGTGTATTCACCGATCGGAAGTTTTTCGATATAATGAGGCTCTTTTCCGGAAGTCCAGCTCTCTACGATGTTGCCATTTTCATCTGTGATGGTCAGTTTGGCGCCTTCGATCTCATTATCTCCGGTAATATCCGTTTTGCTGATCTCCACTTTGGTCACGTCATCTTCCATCACCTGTTTCTGGATCTCTGCGGTATTTTCCACGGTGAATGTGATACTTTCCGCAGTGGCATATCCATCGGCCGGCTTGGTTTCTGTCAGGGTGTAAGATTTTCCTACAACCAGTTCTTTGATGATGTGCGGCTCCTCGGTGGAGGTCCATTCCTCAACAACAGCCCCGTTTTCATCGGTCAGCTGTAATCTGGCTCCCGGCAGTTCCTCGCCAGTGGTCAGATCGGTTTTGGAAAGTTCCACGGTTGTCGGCTCATCTTCAAATACGAACTCATAGGACACTTCTGCTTCTTTGTCTCCCTGATACCCAAAAACAAATTCCTGCTCTTCTCCGGTGGTGACAAATCCATCCGGTGCATACAGCTCCTTCACATAATAGGTTCCGTCGATCGGCAGGTCTGCAATAAAGGAAATCTTTCCATCTGCATCTGTTGTTTTTAACTCGATCAGGGTATCTGCTTCCATCAGCACCTTTCCAGATGCGGACAGGATGTCGTTTCTGGTGTACAGTCCAAAGATGCCTCCTTTTAATACACGGTCGGTATCCTTTTCTTTCTTCAGGACGTTCACTTTCACCTTCTGGCGGTTGTTCTGCCAGTCCTCATCGTATACGACAACCGATGTATCCTGGTCACGGTAGGAAAGATCTACATATCGTGGTTCTTCATCCAGCACATAACCATATGCTGTTCCCACCTCTTTGACATAGTATTTTCCAACCGGAAGGTCAGATACTTCTGCAACACCGTTTGCATCAGTAGTCACGGTTGCCACCAGCTCGTCCTTAGCATAATAATCCGGGCTTACGCCATCGGCTGCTTTGATATCCTCTTCAGCGTAAATCTCAAAGGTAACGTCTGACAGGCTTCCTGTGATGTACTCAAACAGATGCTCTACAACGCCTTTGACATTGTCCAGCAGGGTGATCTTATCAAGGAATTCCCCCTTCTTGTTTACGATCAGCAGTGCTTTCGGCACATCGTCTTTCATTTCCACTTTCTGTATTTCTGCGGTATCCTGAACGGTGAATTCCACATCTGTGGTCTTTAAATAACCAAGCGGTGCAAGGGATTCACGGAGGATATAAGTTTTTCCAACAGTCAGATATTTGATCACATGAGGCTCATCCTTTACGGAAGTCCAACTGTCGATCACATTTCCATCCTTGTCCAGAACAGAAAGGGATGCCCCGTTCAGCTCTACGCCTGTGGTCAGGTCGGATTTTGTCACCTCGATGGTGGTCGGCTGGTTCTTCTTCACAGATTTCAGCTTGATGGTCGGAATGTCCTGCCCCTGATAGGTGACATCAAATTCCAATACCTCATCGGAAGATACAAAACCATCCGGTGCAGAAATTTCTTTCACATAATAAGTTCCAAGCGGCAGGTCCAGGGTGAAGTGTGCCTGTCCTTTTTCATCGCTTATGATCTCCTGTAATAAAGTGTCCGCTTTCACGATTACCTTGTCACCGGATTTGATCTCGTTCTTATTGTAAAGACCGAATGTAGCTCCAGCTACCGTGCTTCCTGTTTCTGCATCCTGTTTTTCCACGGTGATGCTTACTTTCTGGCGTTCATTGGTAAAGGTCACTTCTTCGTCTACGACTGGGGTATCCTGTCCGGCATAGGTGAAAGTTATTTCTTCGCCTTTGGCATTCCAGGTGTAGCCCTCCGGTGCTTTTTTCTCTTCTACACGGTATTTGCCGAGCGGAAGGTTCTCGACTACGGTACTTCCGGTTTCATCGGTTGTCACCGTTGCTACCAATGTGTCTTTGGTATATTCCAGATAACGGTTGCCGTTCTCATCTTTCTGATGGTCTGCGGTATAGATATCTTCTGCGGCATAAACCTCAAACACGGCTCCTGCAAGGCTGGCTTCCTCATAGGTGAAATCCTTGTCAAAACCTTTGACTACTTCTCCTTCCTTGCGGATGGTCAGTCTGCCTTTTGCCGGGTGGTTTTCGAAATCTACCTCAATGATCAGGTCACCGCTGACTGGATCTTCCTGGTATGCAGTATCGCTGTCCACCTTGATTTCCACGGTATTAGTGCTGTGGGTGTATCCATCCGGTGCAGCCACTTCTTCAATGCGGTAATTTCCACAAGCAAGATTCTGCGGCAAGATCAGGTATCCATTCTCATCCGTAAAATAAGATTTATGTACCGTAGTGGATGGGTAAGTGGTTACCTGTTCCACATACTTTTTGTTGTCCAAATCGTATACCTTGAACTCGGTATTCGGAACCAGGACAGATTTCTTTGTCTCATCGTCTTTTTTGATGATCTTTAATTTTGCTTCAAACTCTTCGTCCAGAAGCACACGCCATACCTGCGGCTGATCCGGATTGTTTTCCGAGATCACAACTTTAAAATCATCGACTGGTTTGAAGTTGTGCGGTGTGGTGGTCTCTCTTACAATGTAGGTACCATATGGGAGCGGAATGGAGCAGGCATATCCACGCTCATCCGTGAACATCTCTGTCTGTCCGTCTGCGGTCAGCACGACCGGAGTTGCGGAGGCAAAGTCATAGGAGCCGTCCTTGTTTTTCTTCAGACTTCTCTCCAGATATGCACTGAATCCAACACCTTTTAACAGATCAGCATCGGTCTTTCCGTTGTTGGCTGCTTTGATGACCTGGAACGGCTGTTTGATCACATCTTCCAGAGAAGTTACGGTACGTTCTACCGTCTGAACCAGATCTCCCTCGTCATTACACTCCAGATCATGTTCTCCCGGGTCTGCCAGATATCCGACAGGCGGAGTCAGTTCTTTAACGTAATACTTTCCGAGATAGAGGTCTGCGACTTCTGCATTTCCCTCTGTATCCGTAGTCAGGGTTGCAATCTGTGTTCCTGCCGGGTAAAGAACACCTGTCTGTCCATCTGGATGTACGATATCTTCACGGGCATACAATCCGTAAACAGCACCCTCAAGGGTTGCATCTCCCTGTGCGGTCTTTCCGGTTTCGGAATCCTCTTTTACCAGTTTGATCTTCGCATTGATCCGCTCATTCTGGAACGTATGGTTGAAAGAAACCGTTGCCTCTTTGTCTGTTGTGTACTGGAAGGTAAAGGAGTACACATCCTCGCCGTTTCTCACATATCCAGCTGGTGCACCCAGCTCTTTCATGTAGTAGCTGTTGGCTATCGGCAGGTCTGCCTGATATACGGCTTTTCCGTCTGTTCCGGTCACTGCTTTCTCAATGAGAGTATCTTTCTTGACCACAATGGTTCCGTCCGCTGCTTTGATGTCATTTCCGGCATACAGACCATAAGTGCCGCCCGGAAGGTATTTCCTGGTTTCCTTATCCTGCTTGTATACACTTACGCTTGCTTTCTGGCGGTCATTTTTGAATGTCACGCTTCCCATGACCTTTTCTACGTTGCTTCCAGCATAGGAAAGGGTGATCTCCTGGCTTTCGCCTGTGCATACCAGATTTTGTGGTGCCTGCATTTCTTTTACTACATATTCCCCCAGATATAGATTATCCAGTGTGGCACTTCCGTCATCTCCGGTGGTAAGTCCGGCTTTGACTAATGCGTCTTTTTTGTAGACTACTGTTCCGTCTGCGGATACAATGTCCGACGCGGCATAAACGTTATAAACCGCACCTTTCTGTTTCTGCTCGGTATAAACAAAGGAAACACCATCATCAGTTACCTTTGCCCCAGTCAGAACTTCCCCTAATTTATAAACAGTCAGGCTTGCCATCTGTTCAGCATCAGTAACGGTCTGTTTTACAGTGCCGCCGATGACCAGGTTCACATCGTAAGCCTTAGTGTCCAGCAGGTATCCGTTTGGTACGGAGATCTCTTTCAGGTATACGGTATCCTGTGTTTTTGTGATCGTAACGCTGGAAGCTCCGTTGTCATCTGTGGCCGGCATCTTCGTGATCAGGTTCTTTCCGTCCTTGTCACTGTAAACGCCATAGACTGCACCTGCGATGGCTTTGTTGCTCTTGCGGTCCTTTTTTACGATTTCTAGAGTTGCCTGTTTTACCCATGAAACTTTAAAATCCACATATTTCTCATCGGTCACGCCCTCGCCAAATACCAGGGCAAGGTCCTGTGTCTCGCTTCCGGTGGTGATCTTATAAGCGGAGTAGTCTTTGATGATGCTTCCTTTCATGGTGGAAGACCATTCCCCTTTGACATCCACAGCCTGTGTCAGCGGTGCGGATAAATAAAATTTGGTACCGCCGCAGATTTCCACGGATGCACCTACACTGCTGGTCTTTCCGGTTGTCACATTATGCAGTCTGACACCGGACGGCAGTTTCATGGTGATGGTCTGCAGTTCGGATGCCTTGAAGGTGATCTCTTCGGTTCTCTGGCTGTTGCCACTGATATATGCGGTAACATCTGCATTGGAGAAACTCATGTCCACTTCCGGGATCTCCGGCTGGCTCATGCAGTAATTGTAGAGTTCCATTGCCAGAGCCTGTCCGGTTGCATTCGTACCAGAAAAAGCGTCACCGCTGTTATTTGCATAGGATGCTGCCAGATGGACAATGATAAACTGTTTTCCGGCTGAAAAATCAGGATGTTTCTCAGAAAAAAATCCATTCTCACCGGATGCTTTGGTTCCGTAGTAGCATACTTTTGCCAGTGCTTTGCTGTCACCCAGTTTGGTGATCTTATAGACACCATCCCCAGGTCCTGCCTTGGACGGCTGCACACAGTAGGCAGTTGCAGACACGTTTCCAAATTTTACGGTATATTTATAAGTTACGTAGGAACCCAGACCGTAGTCTGCATAATAGTATGCAGCCCCTCTTGTCACATCTACGTCCTGTGTTGCTCTTGTACTGGTATTGACTGCGGTGAATGAAACGGTTTCCCCATCTTCCATTGCCATCAGGTCAATATCCTGTTCCCCTGCCTGCTCCAGAACATCGCTGAGTGTCAGCCCGGATTCTTCATCGGTTGTATTTTCCGTTTCGGATTCCTCTAATGCAGCATCAAACTCGGATTCGGAAAGTCCGTCCTGAAATTCGGGTTCTGTTTCTTCCGGTTCTTCTGTTTCAGATTCAGCTGTCTCCGGCTCAACAATTTCTGTCTCTACAGGCTCTGTCTCAGTTTCTTCCTGCGAGGCAGCTTCCTCATCATCAGAACCTGTATCCTCTTCTGTAACTGCCTGTTCTGTCTGTGGTTCACTCTGAGACGCTGCCACAGGCTCTTTTACGATCAGGTTTCTCCCAATCTGATAAACCGGGTGGTTCTGGTTGACTGGCTCCACATAATAAACGGCATGGTAAGTGTCTGCATGGCCGGTGCTGAAACTCTCCCCGGCGTCGCTCTCTGCTTTCTGGAATGTCACTTTGACTTTGCTTTCGTCCTTGATTTCCAGATTCGTGCGGTCACTGGAAACATCAAACTCCTGTCCGACTTCCAGCTCCAGATCGTTGGCTTTTACCACTTCCTCTTCATCCAGCAGATCCTTTACGGATTCATAAGCTGGCGGTTCTGCCGTTTTCGGCTCTTCCGAAGCATAAACGGTCAACGGTGAAATGACCGTGGATAAGATGGTGACTGCCGCCATCACCCCTGAAAGGATCCGCCTGAATCGATATTTGCTCTTCATGTTTTCTACCTCTTTCTTATTTTTCTTCATTTCTCATAAGAACAGCCGGATGTTCCCACCCGGCCTGTCTGTTCTCGTTATTCTGTTATCTTGCGTCCTCTGTCCGTCCTGGCTTCTGCAGACAGGCATAGGTGCTTTTGTCATACCGCCATGCTTTATCGCCGTCGAGGTTAGCAAGCAGATGCTTCCGCACATTTTTGTATTCGTCCCCGATTAGTCCGAGACGGAGCAAAAAGGTACGGAATGTAAATGCCGGGTTATCCCCGATCTCCGTCTTTTTGGCATGGGTACAGGACTGGTTGACCGCCTGTGCGGATATGGCAAGTGCCAGCGTAATGTTTGACCGGACTTTTCCTGCATGGAGGGTGCTTTCAAAACAACGCCATTCCAGTGTTCCCTTGGAAAAAACAGCATGTAAGTTTAAGGCATAATACCTTGTCCAGTTGTAATGCTCGGAGCTTCCGTCATTTCCCTCATACCATGCCCTTTTGAATTTTTCCATCGTGATGGTGCTGTTTGGCATCCGGCGGATCTTCTCCACTACCATAGGACGGACTTTCTGACAATACTCATCTTCCCTTCTCGTCTGTACATTTAAGGCTTTGAACAGAATATCCTCTTTGCAGTACATGATCGTCAGTGCATTTTTCAGACTCCTTGGTGTATGATTGGATGCGTCCACATGGACATGCATGCCACAGGATGAATTGACAAAAGCACCTGCGTTTTTGACACACCGCACCACTTCCTGGAGTTTCCCCATTTCCGAATATTCCAATTTCGGGGATACCATTTCTGTCGAATAATCTCCATCGGCATCTATTACAGTACCATTTGCCAGCCTTTCACAGTCGATACTGCTGTCCCTTGAAAATTTCCACGTTTTTCCATCTGAATCTTTTACACACCAGGAATCGTAAGAACGGATATGATATGGCTCTGTTCCGAACATTCTTCCAATCGCAACAGCCGCATCATAGCGGCTGATACCTGTCATCTCAATCTCTGTACCAAAATACTGGTCTTTTAGGTCGATCTGCTTCACCCACCCTTCGCTTCTGGAACAGGTGAGCCGCTTTGGATCTCTTCATCTACTGCTTTCAAATTTCTGCCTATTGCTTCAATGACATTGACAGTGACACCATTACCGGCCTGCTTGTAAAGCTGGTTATCCGATGTTTCTTTTTCCATCTTGGAAATCTGACCATCCCGGTATCCCTGCAGCCGCAGACACTCCCTTGGCGTCAGCCTGCGGATTCTGCCGTGGTAAATCACTCCATGACGGTCAGTTGCCGTAATGGTGAACATTGGCTCTTCCGGTTCTTTCATCCTTCTTCCATTCTGGCGGACTTTTTCCCTGTCCGGTGTCAGCACTGCCCTTGGCGGTTCTTCCACCAGCACCCCGGAACTTTCGCCCCTGTGGTTATGGATGCTGGAATCCTGTCTGGTATTCAGACATCTTGCAACGTCTGTTACCAGCGGCGGAGGGGAGATATCTACAAAATGCAGTGTCCCCTGCTGGTTTCCGGTCGTCAGAGTATGGGCGATCTCATGCCCGACTCTTCCCCTGCGGCTGTTGATGCCCGGATATCCAAGGTCAATGCTGTCTCCCTCGTAGGCCATCTTGTACCCTTTTCTGGTATTTTCCTTAATCGGGATACCGACTTCATATAATCCGGTCTTGCCGCCCATACCGCCAGCTCCACTGGTCAGGGTGCAGCTCAGTCCTTCTTCTGCATAGACTCTTTCTCCCTGTTTACCAGCATGGACTTGTATAAGAGCTGTTCCATTTGCTTTTGGGAAAGGTAATATTTTTCCGGCACATCTTCCATCAAGATATCCGACAATATACACCCGCTTCCTCGACTGGGGGACTCCGAAATCCTTGCTGTTAAGCACCTTCCATTCGACATGATACCCCAGTTCAGATAGCGTACTGAGGATGGTGTGAAACGTCCGGCCTTTGTCATGCGAAAGCAGACCGGGTACGTTTTCAAGGAGAAAATACGCAGGTCGTTTGTCTGCAACCAGTCTGGCAACTTCGAAGAAAAGGGTTCCTCTTGCATCGGCAAATCCTTCCCTTCGTCCAGCGATGGAGAATGCCTGGCAAGGAAATCCCGCGCATAAAAGATCAAAGTCCGGCATTCGTTCTGTTTCAATATTTCTTGCGTCATTGCAGAACCACTCTCCTTCCGTATCAAACAGCACCCGGTAGTTGTGGTCTGCATACGCATCCGCTTCACAGTGTCCGACACAGGTGAAGCCCCCTGCCCTGTGCAGTCCTTCTCGGAATCCTCCGATTCCACTGAACAGGTCAAAAAATCGAATTGTTCCGGCTATCAGCCTCCCTTCGCTGCGAAAAAAACAGTGCAGATTTCTCTGCACCGTTTCCGTCTCTTGGTTTCTGTTTTGTGATGTCTATTCTTCTGATTCCGCTTCCTCTGGCTCTGCTTCTTCTGCTTCTTCGGTTTCCAGTTCTGTTGGCTCTGCTTCTGCTGGCTCTTCGTTTTCTGGCTCTGTCGGCTCTTCATCTGCTTCAGCTTCGTCCGGTTCTGTCATTTCTCCGTCTGTTTCAGCTTCCGGTACTTCTGTCTCAGGCTCTTCTGCTTCAGGTTCTGCTGACTCTTCATCCGGTTCTGATTCTGCAGTCTCAGGATCTTCCATTTCTGATTCTGTTGTTTCTCCTTCTGTTTCTTCGGCTTCCGCTGACTCTGCTTTCCATTTGGCTTCCTCTTTTTCGATTGCCTCTTCGATAAGCCCGATTAAGAAGTCTTTCTGTTTCATGCCATTCTTGGCGAGGACTGCTTTCAGTCTGGAAAATAAATCCTCGGTTACCTGTACTGCTACTGTTCTTAAATCTGCCATGTTCGTCTTTTCTCCTTTTCTTGTCATGTGTTCTTCGATTACTATTTCAAGGTATTTTGGTATGCTGATTCCTAATTCTTCGATCTCCAGTTTCATCTTTTCATGTAAGTCTACCGGGATCTTTCCGCATATGTTTTTCATCTCCATGCGTTTGTTCTCCTTTCTTTTTTCTATACACAACATACCCTAAAACGAGGCAGAAAGCTATTCACAATACCCAACGAATATACGCTTCCCCAAAGCCCCCAAAGGATGCAGATCCAATAACACTCAATAGGCATCACCCCTTTCAAAGATCCGCGATTTATACTAATTTGACTTCTTGAAATTTGGCTATTTTATCACCGGGAAAGACTTGACTTTTTCAGAATGCATCCTCAAGCCCGGAGAGAAAATCCAGCATCTGGGACGGGATTTCTTCCTTCTTTGAAACACTCTCCCCGGAGTCTGAAATGGAAATACCTGCCAGTTCTTCCCGGATTGCCTGCCGGATGCTTTTCTCCAGCTGGTTATTTTCCTGATCTTTTAAGATCACCTGAACCAGATAGCTGCTCTTCTGTCCATCCGGAACACTTTGCAGGATCTCCCATGCCTTTTGGTGATCTGGGTTATCAAGGTTCAGGCGGAACGAGAAAACGGGCCTCTTTACTTCGCGCACATCTGCCCCACAATCCGCTCATAGCCGGAAGCGTTGGCGTGTACGTCCGTCAGGTAAATCTGCCGACACAGCCCGTCCTGCGGTGTCACGTGCCGTTTCAGAATGCTGGCTCCGCCGCCCATGATCACGGACGGAATTGCTTTCAGATCGAACCCGGCTTCCATAATTGCAGACAGTATTTTCTCCGTGTAGAGCCTTCCCTGCCGGACAATAATTTCTTTTGCGGCCGGGTCCATGCTGCAGCTCTGGCCGTTCAGAACACGTTCGATCTGAATGTCCGTTACAGACAGTCCGGTATTTCTGCGTACCTGCTCGGTGATCTCATCCACGCACCGGATCACACCAAGTTCCAGGCTGCGGCAGGTAGCGGCATTTGGAACACTGTTGTCCAGCCGCATCAGGTCTACGGTCCAGCCACCGATATCTGCGAGAAGAACAGAAGGCTCGTCCCGAACACATTCCGGGTGGAGAGCCAGGGCTGAGTATCCCTGTGGGAACAGTTTTACATCCTGAATCCGGATCTCATAGCTCTCATCCTCGTACCGGAAACGCAGAAGCTGCTCTTTCCGAAACAGATATTCCCGGAAGCCTTTTTTCTCCCTGCCAAAACTTGCCAGTGGAAGGCCGGCTGCCAGAACTACATCTGTTTTCCGCTCTCCCCGGCGATAGCGGATTTCCTGGGCAATGGCTGCCATTGTCAAAAGATAATAATTGTCATTGGAAGTCTTACTTCTCACCAGCGTCTGCCGCCCGGTTCCACACACATAAAATTTCCCATTGTACTGCAGGACATTCTGCATGGTATACGGCTCGTAATCGTATCCGGTCAGTCCGGTCGGAAAACATACATGGGGAGTTTTTATGGCATAATATCCATGGTCAATTCCTATAATGATAAGTCACCACATCCTTTCTGGTTTTTCTTGTTCTTTTCCAGCAGGTGGTCTTTTGGTCTGGAAAAAGAGAAAAAGGGCAGAACCCCGAAGAGCCCTGCCCGTAATAAAAAATACCGCTATGTATATTTGCAAATAAACACGCATAGCTGTATTCCATCATTTTTTATTTGTCAATCAGTGCTGTAAAATAATATAACTTTGCACTAATTCCATTGCTGTTTATTTTTATAATTTCTCCTTTTAATCCTTCCGTTCAAACTTAACTGTATACCTATTGACAATATCATCTTTTCTAAGTTTATATATACGCAGCAATTCATTAATTTTATTTACATCACTAAGATTTCCGTTCTGGCAAAGAGTACTATAGAAATCTCGAAGATTTTTTCTAAAACATGTTAGTTCTTTCTCGGTCATCACTCTCATATTTTCATCAGGAGATGCAACCTCATCAACAACTTTAGATGGATGAATCATTATTGGTACACATTCATTTGGGTATACATAATTCTCCTTAAACCAATTAACTGATCCCGATAATTGATTACAATAATCTTTCTTTATTGTTTGAGTAGTGGCCTCTGTTTTACATTCAATAACCAAATATTTGCCAGTGTCAATTGCCCACAAATTATCAGGTCCGTATCCTCCTGTTTCTTTATCAGGTCTTGAACATACAAAGCCAAGAATTGTTCCTATTTGACTTAATGCCTCCTCAAACTTTTCGTATTCGCTTCCCATACATAAATTTGCCAAAATTCCATCTACATATACTAACAGTTCATTTAACCCAAGTTTTTCAGCATCTAGATTTGTACTGATGGCTTGTGCCTGCGGAATTGTATTAATTGTTCTTTGATATTGTATTCCCGCAATAGGCGACAGAATAGCTGCATTTAATTTTTTGCCCGCTTTTAGCACTTCTTGAGAAAGTGCCGGATCTATTTTATTGGTATATTCAGCCTGAATCTGGTATAAATATCCCTTAGTTTTTTTGTCTTTCTCTTTATCTTTAACACTCTTAATAGTATTTGCAGCATCAGACCACTGCATATTTATAGCATTTTCAAAAGCTTTTCTCTGAGCAACTATTTTTTCATCTACCTTTGCCTCATTTGAGTATTTGACAGCAGCCAAATTTTCCTTACAGGTTGCAACCCATTCTGCATTTTTCTCTAATGAATAATTTGCTAGTTCAAATATTTGATCAATTGTTGGCTTTGAACCAGTTTCACTAACCAATAAATCCCATAATTGTTTTGAAAGATCATATTGGCATCTTGTCGCTACACTAAAATAATCTATTCCTCTATTTCGTGATAACACATCTGTAAGCTCATCACCCATAAGAACAATACAACACTCATCGTCATTAGAACGAATTCCACGCCCCATGCCTTGCTCAATTCTTTGGACTTGTTCCCTTAATAAAACAGTGCTCTGAGGAGCTACACTTTGAATATATCTATCCTTAATGCTATTTAAAGGAGGAAGCCCGTCAATAACCAACATTCTACAAGCATCACCCGGCAAATCAATTCCGTCATATCTATTAACAAAAATTATTTTTCCTACATGTTTACCGCTTTTTAATGCTGCAACTATTTTATCTATGTTATCTTTTGTCGCTGTTCGTATTCCACGTTCATCCCAAAATTTTGCTCTGGAAAAAGAAGGGACAAGTATTACAACATTATACTTTTCAGCTATTTCCTCAATTTTTTCCTTTATCTCAATTTCTGATATATCACTATTTACGTACTTTGGAAAAATAATGAGTCTATCGCCAATATCATTAGCATTCTCTGGCGTAATAATGTTCTTCATATCTTCTGTATTTAATCCTAACGCAGAAACAAACACACTGTCATCAGCTAATGTTGCACTCATATATATGCGTCTACTTGCTTCTTCAAGACTCGATATCTTATCTAAATCAATTCCTTTAGGTGATATTTCAATTGCAGAAGCAGTAATTATACAATCACATGTTTCCAAGCTTCGCTCTATCAACGGCAACCCAAAATATATTGCAGAATTCTTACTATTATCATATTTCGTTAATATTCTATAAATGTTATCTTGCTGTCTCTGCCATTCCCAATAAGGCACAAGCATTTTTTTTCGACAATCTTTCATTTCAACAATGTCAATATAGTTTTTTGGATTGTAGTCTTTTAACGAAGAACTAAATATAGCAATTAATTCCTTATAGGCATCTGATTCAGCATCAATTTTTATCATAAACTGACTAATGATTTTATCCATACACGCATGTACATCATCAATAATAATACTTCCTATAGGGTAATTACCACCTTCTCTCATCCCGAAATAACTATAACCATTTACAATAGTCTGAATAGAAGTAACAAGAATTGCTTTTGAATTTGAATAGCTATAATCATCTTTATCTTCCGTTGCAGAAATTCCCAATCTCTTAGCCTCATCAATAACCTGCTTAACCAAATAATTATCAGGCACAACATATATAGCTGGTCCTTTTTCTTCATTTAAGCAGCTCTGAAGCATAATCAACCCAACTACTGTTTTACCGCTACCAGTATTCATTTTTAAAATTACATTTTTCTCATTTCTTATATCAAACCACTTTTTCCATACTTCGCTTTGAACATCTCTAGGATATCCATAACCTGGTGCTTTTGAAGGTAATGTCATAAAAATTTCTCTAGGCTCTATTGTTTTGGCTTTTGTACTAGAACTAAGTTTCGATAAAAGATTCATTATTCCACTCCTGATTTTTTAAATACTGCGTCCTCTGAACTTATATATAAATTTTCTAAGGAACGCAGGCACAATATCTACTAGAACCGTTGCTAAATTAACTATTAAATCTACTGGGAGTAATCCTTTTCAATTTCACTTGTTAATCTACTTTACAAACTCATTTCTATTGACAATAATACCATAAAAATGCTCTACTGTATATTTTTTATTTATAATCTAGATCTTGAATCCATCTTCGGACTTCTGTTGACACATTTTTGCAAAAATCTTGAATCCATATTTCATGAAGTCTGATTTCTGATTTTGTACTGCCTATATTTCCAACACTCCCACCTGTTTCCCGGAGTGCATTCAAACATTCCCATTCTTTTTTGAAATCTCCTGTAAATTCCATCCAGACTTTTATATGATATTCCTTAAAACCCAAATGATAAATCAAATAAGTCAACCTGTCGAAATCAGCTAACTGCATTTTTTCTTTCTTAAGTAATAGCCTTTTATCATGCTCGCTGCATAAATATAAAAATGCAAGCTGTTCTATTTTTGCCTGCTCCATATATTTCTCCCTTCTCTTCTGTCCTTGTCTCACTTTTACAACCGATTCTACCTTGTCCAATCGTTAAAATCAATACAGATGGTGCAAAAAGTGAGACAAACCATCTTTTTACCAGAGAGGAAGAGATTTAAGATGCCAAAGCCAAGGACACAGTCTGGTGAGAAGAATCTGATTAGCCAGCGATTGATTGAACTTCGCAAGACCCACAATATGTCTCAGCGTGATCTTGCCTATAAACTCCAGTTAGCTGGTTACGATATGGATAAAAATGTAATCACCAGAATCGAAACAAACAAGCGTTATGTCACTGATCTTGAATTAAAAGCCATTGCTGAAATCTTTCAGGTTTCATACATATTTCTCATTGATGGCAAAGATGAATAGAAGTGACAAATGGGGAAGTGTCTTTCGTGCTTCCCCATTTTATCCGTCTCTTTTACAGATTCAGTAATTCCAGGATTTTCTGCATACCAGCCTGATACAAGGATTCCGCATATAGAATCCATCTCTCATTTACTTTCGTAACGTATGCATCTATCATTTTTAGTTTTTCTTTTTCAAGTCCCATTGCCTGAACCTGATCTTCATATTTTGATATTTTTTCGAGCATTTTCTGGTACACTGCATTTTCTTTCAGTTCATTTTCTACCTCATCAATCCAGGTATCCATTAGCAGTTCCAGTAATTTCTTTGTATCACTTTCGTCCTTTCCTGACACTGCTTTTTTGATTTTTCCAAGCATGGCACCATACGAAATCATCTGTGCCTGTCCCATATAGAAATGATATTCTTCTTCTATCATTTCCTTTCCGTTCTCCAGTTGGAAATATTGGTGCAGTGCCTGATGTTCGTCTGCTGTCAGACTGATTGACTGAGCCGCTTCCATAAATGTTTCTATCACTGGATACTTCTCTATAAGTTCCAGTATTTTCTTTTGCAGTCTCTGGTATTCCGCATTATGCTTTTTCAGATAGATACATACCTGTTCTCCTATCCGTATCCCCAGACATTGCTCGTTCCAGATGATATCTGGCTGTACTGACATATCGTTTTCTCCTTTCTGTGTCGTTTCCCTGTTCCAAGCACAAGACTATACCACACTTCCGGGAGAAAGCTATTCAGCAGATCTACTGAAATGACCGGGCGGATACTGTGCAACCTATCCTTTCTTTATAAATAATAAAAAAAGGCATGGAAGAATCTTATTCTTTCATACCTACTACTTATTTCTATATTCAACTGAATACACATTCTTTTCCATTATCTGTGTATCATGTACCTATTTTCCTCTAAAAGCAAACTGTATACACTCCATACACGCCTACCATCTATACCTCATTTTACATCCATCAGAATGATCGGCGCATCCTTTAAGAACGCTCTTGCGATCGAGATTCTCTGACGTTCGCCACCGGACAACTCGGAACCGTTTTCACCGATCATGGTATCCCATTTATCCGGAAGCTTCTCGATGAAATCTGTACAGTTTGCAAGCTTTGCTGCTGCCATAACTTCTTCATCGGTCGCATCCTTTTTACCGATCCGGATGTTCTCCATAATTGTATTATTGAACAATGTAACATCCTGGAACACGATCGAATACAAGGACAATAACTGCTCCGGATCAATTTCCAGAACATTCATGCCGCCGACTGTGATCGTACCGGCATTGTTATCCCAGAATCTTGCTGCCAGTCTGGAAACCGTTGTCTTACCCCCGCCGGATGGTCCGATCAGGGCTGTGACCTCACCCTGCTTTGCCGTAAAGCTGACATCGGAGAGTACCTGCTCTCCAGCCTTATAGGAGAATGCCACATGATCAAATACGATGTCATATCCCTTATTATCCGGATTCTCTCTTCCTGTCTGTTCATCATGAGACAGGATCTCATCCATACGCTCACAGTTCTTATTGATACTGATAACGGCAGCCAGATTCTGAAGCGAGATCTGAAGCGGCTCATACATTCTGGTTACAACCAACAGAAATGCAAAGAACGTCAGTACACTGATCTTGCCATCAACCAGAAGAATACTTCCAACAAGTGCCACTGTCCCGATACCAAGCTTTAAGATCATCTGTGCGGAGCAGACAAATGCTGCATTTGCAAATTCGGATACTATCGCATGATGCTCGACATCCTTGATCTTTTTATTCAGACCCTCCATATAAGAATCAGCCATATTATTGGAACGAAGATCACGAATCGTTTCCAGACCTTCCTGTATCCCGTCCAGACATGCAAGCTTATAGGTTATCGTCTTCTCATGAACCTTACCCATAACTGTCTTTGAATAACCAACGATGGCAAATGCTACCGGCATAACCCATACAGCCGCCAGCGCCATTCTCCAGTCGAAGAAAAACAGCCCGATCACGATCAATGTTGTAGATATAAATGCGCCTACAAGCTCAGGAATCCAGTGTGAGCTTGCTGTCTCGATCAATGCACAGTCGGACATGATTGTATTTGTCAAATCTGCAAGATCCTTCTTGCCAAAGAAAGAAAGCGGAAGCTTTCTCAGCTTTTCTGCAAGCGTTCTGCGACGGACTCCACTCTCTACGTAGGTCGAATAGAAAGTCGAATTATATTGAAAACTTGTTGATATTACAATTAACAATAAAGTTACACTGATTCCAATAATAAAGAATATCAGTTTATCCTTTGGAACACGGTTCTCCAACAGGTAGGAAGCTAATTGATACAGCAGTCCTACCGGGAGCATCAGCACCAAATTGGAGATCGTAACTGCCACAAAGGCGCGAACCATAGCATTTGCACCCTTTTCGGACAAGGCATATTTGTGCTTTAATTTTTCTATCATGCTGTTTCACCTTTCCTTCCTACCTGCCAGTTGACAGATTTGTTATATTCCTTCCACATATGAGTATAGATTCCGTTCTTTTCCGACAGTTCCTCATGTGTTCCGTTCTCTGCGATCTTACCATCCTTCAGCACATAGATGCAGTCCGCATCCGTTATGGTTGACAGGCGATGCGCGATCATGATAACCGTCTTGTCCTTTGCCAGATTCTCAAACGCTTTCTGAACCAGACGCTCATTATCCGGATCGGCAAATGCTGTTGCTTCGTCTAGGATCAGGATCGGTGCATTTTTAAGAAATGCTCTTGCGATCGATAACCGCTGTGCTTCACCACCGGATACATAGATTCCCTTGGAGCCAATCATCGTATGTACCCCCGCCGGGAACTTCTCTATGATATCCATACACTGAGCAGCAGAAAGTGCCTGCATAACTTCTTCGTCAGTCGCATCCGGTCTACCCATTCTTATATTTTCCAATATGCTGATCTTTAACAGCTTGCTGTCCTGAAATACATACGATACTTCTTCCATCAGTTTCTTAGTGTCAATATTTTTAACATCCACACCACCGATCTTTATGCTGCCATCCTTTACATCCCAAAATCTTGCAACCAGAGATGCCAATGTAGTCTTACCACCACCGGATGGTCCAACGAAAGCGATATGTGCACCGGTCGGAATCTTCATGGATATATCGTCAATTGCATTTTTCTTTGCTTCGTCATAGGCAAATGTAACATGCTCCATCGTGATCGATGCATCCTTTGGTATCTCCTGCTTTTCTGTATTTACCAGAGGCTTTGCATTTAGAATATCATCCATTCTCTGTAATGCATCCTCCACCAGCATCTGGGATTCGCCTGCATAGGCAATCTTCATCAGTGTAGTTGTAAGAACCGAAGTGATCAGGATATAGAAGATCAGGTTTAATACAAATGTATTACTTACATGATTACCACCCAGAATGTAAGCAACAATGATTAGTGCTGCAAAGATTCCATTTGCTGACATTGTAAACAGCACCATCGGCTTCATCATCCCCTTGGTGTAATCAAGCGTCCATTTCTCATAATCATCGATTGCCGCTTTGAACTTCTTGAATGAGTACACCGTCTGTCCAAAGGTCTTAACAACCGGAATACCTCTTACATACTCAACTGCCTCGGAAGACATGGTCTCAAGTGCATTCTGATACTGCTTCATATCCTCTGCCATCTTTGGTCCCATCATCAATGTTCCCATCATGATAAATGCCAGAACCGCAGGAATCAGACTGGCAATTCCCAGTCTCCAGTCAAATACGAACATCACCACTAACAGTCCAACCGGCGTTGCAACGGAAACTACTTTATCCGGAAGGTTATGTGCGAGGAAAGTCTCTGTTGCTGCACTTGAATCATTTACAACCTTACGGAGCTTTCCGGTTCCTTCTTTCTCAACGTAGCCAAGCGGCAGCTTCATGATATGCTCCATCATAGTGGTTCTCATATTTGCCTGTACACGAAAGGCCGTAATATGGGAGCACATCAGCGCGACAATATAGATAACCATTGCAAGCAGAGCAAATCCAACAGCCTGCCAGCCATAGGTTTTGATATGTGTCGCATCTACGAAATCCGGCCGAACCTCAAGGATCTCTTTCATAATACGCCAGATATCATAAAATGGTATCAATGCGATCCAAGCAGAAAGGATCGCAAGAACACAGGACGCATAGGTAAAATACTTATGCCCTCCTGCTATGCCCATGAGTCTGGACAATGCACTTTGTTTCTTTTCTTTCATAGTTAACCTCCTGTTACTAAAGTTAGCATTTACTAACCTATATTTATTTTTATAGGACTGGTGCATGTTGTATTTCATGCAGCAGTCCCTATTATCAGAACTTCATTCCGATCACCGCCTGCCAGCCCGCATAGTTAAATGCTCTGACATTTGCCATAAATTCTTTTGCCTCTTCATAGCTTTTATCATGTGTGATAAGTTCATACACATACTGCCATCCGTTCCTGCAATATACATGGATAAAAAAATCATCTATCGAATGTCCTCCATCCGAAAACTGCTTCGCAAACTGTTTATAATAGTATTCTTCCTTTGCCGCAAGCCTGTCAAAATATGTCTCATATTCTGTTCCCGCCGAACAGCAGAAGATCAGTTTGAATTCTTCCTGATGTCTGTAAATATATTCCAGTACAAGATCCGTTCCTTCATCTCCGGCATCCTCCGCCCGACTGATATCTGTCGCTTCTCCTGCTTTCTTTATGCTGTCAGAATAAATCGCCATTAACTCATCTGCGGCTTCTTTTACAATCGCCGTAAATAAGCCACTCTTGTCGCCAAATCTTGTATAGATTGAATTCGTGCTGACTCCACTGTCTGCCGATATTCTCCGCAGGCTGGCATCATGGAATCCATATTGTAAGAATTCCTTTCTGGCACTATCCAATAAATTTTCTGTTACACCTTCTGATTCTTTTCTCATAAACCACACCTTGATCACTCATCGTCATTTATATGCAATATAAAATAACAGCGTTATTATAACGCTGTTATTTTATAAAAGTCAAGCTTATTTCTTTAAAATTTCTTCTCCATACAGATAAAATGTTTGTCAAACAGATCACATTCCCCGACAGTCCTAAATCCGATCTTTGCATATGTCGAGAGTGCTACCACATGGCCTTCCCGAACCAGAATATGGATTCCTTTCATGCCCCGGTTCTTCAACACATCACCGGCATAATTCATCATCTGCTTTGCGATTCCCTGTCCCTGCGTATCCTTTCTTACACAGAGTCTGGACAATTCTCCCGACGGTGCCTGATCTTCATGCCAGCAGGTCAGTGACTCCACGGCATCGTCATGGTCGATTGAGATCGTCGCAATGATCTCTCCTGCATCGTTCTTCATCACAAACAGGTCTTCATTCTTAAGGTCAAATGCGATCGTGTTCTCATCCGGGTATGTCTCGCTCCACTCACATGGTCCCCCGATCATCGCATGGTATAAAGCCAGCAGTTCATCTTTATCTTCTTCTGTTGCATTCATTATCTGCATGGTAAGTCCTCTCTTTTCTGTCTTTCTTCGTTTACTTATTCACTCTGCATCAAACAGGTCTTCCATTTCCTCTACGGCTTCATAGTATTTGTTCATCCACTCGCTCATCCGGTCAATTTGTTCTCTGTCCGCTTCCACCTGCTCAATATCCTCCGGCCATTCATCACCCTCATCTATGCCCTGTTGCAGGAGCCAGTTCTCCGCACACTCAAACCGGCACATTCTACCATCGTCACTTTCGATTGTTACCAGCACCAGAAGCGGTTCCCCGGGCATCCGCTCCTCGCAGCCATAATCTGCTTCATCTATTCTGGTCACAGACCACATGTTATGCATCTCCTTTTTCTTTTGCAACTATAAATAAATTAATATTCATTATAACACAGGTCATCTCAAAACTGAAAACAGGTTCTACCAACATTTCATTGTCGATAAAACCTGTTTAAATTTATTCTGTATTATCCTTTATATTAACAGATATTTTTACTTGTTATGTTTCCTTTTCCTGTCCAAAGTTACCACAAGGTCAATGTTGGAAACCTAACCAACCTTCTAGATCTGCTGTGTGTCATATCCTACAAGAGCCAGATAATTAAGAGCCTCTGCACACTCTGATGCAGAGAATGCAGTTTCTGCACCCATCTTCTTTGCCAGTTTGGAAAGTGTATCCATTGTATTTACTGACTGTCCGTTTACCTTAGACATGGAATCTTTTGTGATTCCCATTATTGCCTGCACCTGTGACATGGAAGATTCAAAATTGGCAGCCGTAGTAACCGATGCTGTTCTAAGAGCAGTCACCCCTGCTGTAACGGGTAATAGTTTCTGTCCGGCAGAGGAAATGTTATCTCCTATGGTCTTTAACTTTTCTCCGGCTGTGGCTATCTTCTGGACTGCCATAGCTGACTGATTTGCCTGTGTTTCAAGGTTCTTCAAATCCTGCTCCGTCTCTACGATTTCCCTTTGAAGGGCATCATACTGTTCCTGTGAGATTTCTCCATTGGCAAGTGCTGTATTTGCCTGTTCTGCTGCCATCTTTAAGGTTGCCAGTTTTTCTTTTGTTTCACCAACGGCCTCAGCAAGCAGTTTATGTTTTTGTGCCAGAAGTTCCGTATTGCCCGGATCCAGTTTCAGCAGTTTGTTAACATCCTTCAGCTTCGACTGGGTGAACTTGATCTGTCCATTCACACCTTTAAGGGCATTCTGTAATTTGGTTGTATCACCACCAATTTCTACGATAATTCCTTGTATACGGCTTGCCATGAATTCTCACCTCCTCTCTCCTAAATTTTGACATAAAAATGCTCGGATTTCTCCGAGCAAGAAAAAGCACCAACCCACTTAAGGATTGATGCTCTCAACTAAATATCAATATTCTTTTCCTTCAAACTTGATCTTACTTTATCTGCATTTGCATAGCCAAAAAACTGATTCGCATAATCTAGTAACAATGAATTCAAAAAGATAACATCTCTTTTTACTAACTGTTTAATTTTATATTGATACACCATCGCACCAGATTTTAAAAATTTATTTGTAGGTGGTTCTATCGTATCTTCACTCCCAAATCCCAAACACGCAGATAAAGTTGGGGCATGTGGCGGATATATTATCCTTGTACCTGAACCCTTTAAGTGCTGTTTATATGCAGGACTCATTGTAATTATTGCCATATTTCTTGATAAAGGAAATATACCATAATCTTGCGGTGATACCATTTGAAGCAACATAGCATCTTCAATCCGACCACTTTGCATTAGTGCGTTCATCTTTCTTACACCAATGGGCCCCATATATGCAGCCCATCCTCTATCAGTAATAATTAAATCCTCTTTACTATTGTTTGTTCTTACAAATACATTATACGAAAAAACAACATCTTTTACATAATTAAAAAGATTCATGTTCTCGCCTTTATTTACTATCCTAACCAACTCTTCCTTATTCTGACATTCTAAAATCTTATTCATGTTTTCGTAGAAATCACCACTGAATATATCCTTAAATGGGCCATTCTCAAAAATAAATCCATCTCTTTTTAAGGCCTTATACCAGAGATTATGCTCCATATTTTCATCCTTAACTCTTAAAGTCGTAATAATTAAATACTTCTTTATTGTTAATAAGTCCTCTGATGTTAAAGCAATATTGTTGTTTTCTTTAAGAATTTTGTTGTTCAATATATTAGCAAACTGAACCTCTATCTTGTGACATAAGTCTTTCTCAATATTCTCAGGATAATACCCTTTTTCGGAAAATACTGATTTGGTACTCCTGGACTCTATATTTCCTGAATTCAAATCATAATACTGGATTTTTTCGTCTTCACAAAAATGTCTCAAAATGAGTTGAGGAATAAAATGGCTATTAATCATATAATCACCTCTTTACTGATTTGAGTATAACATATTATTAATAATTATTACCATTAAAACTTGTCGAAATCTTCCTGCGTTGCTAGTTCTGCATATTTGCAATCATCGTTTCTGCTCTCTGCATACATATCATTGATAAGACCTATCGACAGCATATCAAGATCTGCCATCGATAAGCCTAACTGCACACATCGAAGCAGAAACAATGGGGTTGTCATTTCACGCTCAGTTGGGCGAACTTTTTTTAGATTCAACATCCGTTTTTACATTCAGTCCCCAGAGTTCAATCAGCTGTGGAAGAACCTGGTAAATAGAGAATCTAAAATTTTATTAAACCGACTAAAGACTCCATAGTTTGTGTGTTTGACTTACTGTTTATATCTATCTTCTCCTAAATATTTTTCTAGTCATTGCAATATAAAATTGCTTATACAGTCTCTCCCTTAAGAGTCCTGGTATTCTGGATAATATACAGAGCGACCGATATGACCATCATTATAGCGCACAAACCAATCAATAGATCTGATACCATCGGTGTAATGTGGAACCATATAATATGCACCGCTGCAGTTCCATATAATAAAGAGGTTACTATCTTTCCATGCCAGTCTGCACCATGTACTTTTCCTGTCTTTCGTATCACAAGACATCCACTGACTACCATATACAACTCTTTACCTGCCATTATTACGATTAAAAGAAGCACATGCGGAAAACGAGTAAACAGACAGATTAACATCGCTGCCTGTGTCAGCTTATCAGCCACCGGATCAAGTATTTTTCCTAAATTACTAATCCTATGGAATCTTCTTGCGATATATCCATCAGCAAGATCCGTAAGACCAGACAGCAATAAGATTTCACCAGCTAACAGAGGATTTTTCTTTACACAATAACTCCATATAATTACCGGAATCAGACAAAGCCGAAAAAAGAAAGAAGATTAGGAACCGTAATAATTCTATTCAAATTTTCTTCCTGATTCACTTCACTCTGCATGTACGGTCACCTCACTTTCCTTTTTTTTAGACATAAACCAATAAAATATAACACAAAATGCTAAAGCAAACACAACACCAAAAACATTTTGAATCACTCTAAGACTAACCGCTCCTTGTAGTCCATAAGTCTCTGCAGCAATGGCTAAGGCACCAAATGTGTTAAATACTGCCTGCCAGCCATATTGTGCTGAAAATCCTACACCGATTCCACCAAGAATTCCTATATATGCATAGATTGACGAAGGAAGCAGAAAATATAATACTGTAAAACATATAACACCTGCAATATTTCCGACAATCCTTTTACGGACTCTGTAGTGCATATCTTCCATAAACGGCAAAATCACGGACATGGCCGCAATACCAGCCCACATTGCACGTGGCATATTACAAAATTCTGCAATGCAAAGGACAATCGGTACGCATAAAATCTGACATATCTGCCATTTTGTTCTGGAAGAAGTGATATCAAATTCTTGTATCAGATCTTTCAGATTTCTTTTATAAGTTCTGTTTTTATGATTTCGATAAAATACGAAGCAGGTAAGTGCTGCACCTAAAGCCATTCCGACTAATCGCATCTGATAGCTTTTTCCCGTAACATCATAACCATATAGCAGCAGATACCCAAGAACCAATGTAGATTGATTAAACATGAGTGGATTATGGCATCCGAACAGAATCAACACAGCCAGTGCCGCAATATTTAACAGCATTCCCAATACCGGTGAAAACTGATTTGCTAAATGCGGACATACAGTCATAATTACAAAGAACAAAGCCAAAAGCATCGTAGATTGTCCGGTGTGGATCCCCAAATCCGCATTTCTAAACACCATGAGACATAATAAGACTACTACACCTACAATGCTGTTCTCATTTCCAAATAGGGTGCTGAAAATACTAACAAAGAAAAAACAAAATGCCATTGTAACAGCTATCTTCACCAGATATACCCACATATGATATAATTTTTCTTTTAGTGTTTCACTCTTTTTCAACAGTTTTTTAGAACCTGCCTGATTTAACTGCAACTCCTGATAAAATGTCATATAAATCCTCCTATCTTCTAATTTATCTTAAAACTATATAATCTCATCTTTCTGCTTTGGCAGCTCTATAACAAATCTGCATCCACCATATTCACGATTTTCTGCTTTGATTGTTCCTCCGGCACTATCTACAATCCGTTTTACAAGTGCGAGACCTAGGCCATTTCCTTCTGCTTTATGAGATCCATCTACCTGATAGAACTTGTCAAATATTCTGGATTTTACATCATCCTCTATTCCTGGTCCTTCATCTTCCAAAATGAACTTAACAGAATCCTGTTCTTGTTTCAGAAACATCGTAATTGTCCCCTTTGAAGGGCTGAACTTAATCGCATTATCCAAAAGATTTATCCAGATATGCATAAAAAGTCCTTCATTCCCAGTATATTTAACTTCCTCCAATTCTACCTGAAAACCAATTTCTTTTTCTGTCCATTTTGTTTCCAATGAAAGAAATGCCTGGCGGATCTGTTCATCCAGACGATATTCTGTTTTTTTCATTGGTATATTCTGATTCTCTAACTTGGATAACAGCAAAATATTACCAACCAATCCGGAAAGCCTTTGGGTGTTAAATAAGATTTTTTCTACATATTCCTCTTGATCCGGAGACAGTTCTTCTCCCTGAAGCAGCATTGTATATCCTTCAATGGCATTAATCGGGGTCTTAAACTCATGAGAAACATTAGATACAAAATCCATCTGCAGCACCTCTGTTGCACGAAGTTCTTTTGTCATAACGTTAAAACTTTGATAAGATTCTCCAACTTCTGCTATACGGCTGTTCGTTTCCAAATGCTGTTCAAAATCTCCCTGAGAAACTTCCTTCATTGCTTTACTAAGTCTGGTAATTGGTTCCAGTAACTTTGCATTGATAAAGGAAGTGATCAGCCCTGCAATCAATGTATTGAAAATCAAAAGCCAGCCAAGCACAGGTATGCTGCCCGGCAGATTAAAAAAATGATTCAAAAAAGCAAATAATAAAGCAGATATGACTGTTGAAAATACAAGTGCCAGCCAGATTGCACCAGTCAGACAGGATCGGATCCGCAATCCTTTTTTTTTCTTTTGTTCCATTATTTTTTCACCACCTTGTATCCAATTCCACGCATTGTTACGATTTCAAAATCCGGGTTATCTTTAAAACGCTCTCTGAGTCTTCCTATATGTACCTCTATTGTATGTGGGTCTGCCCCCGTCTCGTACCCCCATACTTCATCCATCAACTGTTGTTTTGTAAATGTTCTGCCTGGCGAAGCTGCAAGCTTATATAAAAGCAGGAATTGTTTTTTAGGTAAAACAAGACTTTCCTTATCAGTTGTAACCGTCATTGCATCATAATCAAACTCTGTTGAACCGATCACAATTTTGTGTTCATTCAATATCTGTGCACGGCGAAGCAGTGCTCCGACTCTTAAAACCATTTCATTCACATTTACCGGTTTTACCATATAATCATCACTTCCCGAAAAAAATCCCTGACGCATATCATCAAAGGAACCTTTCGCAGTGATCATAAGCACTGGTATCTGATATCCTGCTGAACGAAGTTCTGACACCAGTTCATAGCCATCCATAACCGGCATCATAATATCAGAAATGATCAGATCAATATATTCCTTATCCAATACTTCTAATGCCTGTGCTCCATCCGATGCACTTTTGACTTGATATCCATTCTTCTCAAGCACTTTTTGGAATAGCTGGCTTAATTCTTTATCATCTTCTACAATCAATATTTGAAACACGTTTTCCTTCCTCCTTATTAAAACAGATACCTTGCCCATCCAAGCAGATGCTGTACCAAAAATATTTTTCTCTGACGTTTCTTTGTTAATTCGATTGGCTCTACATGATATGGATCATTATAAGTTCCACCTTCTAATATCTGGCGGGACACCTTTTCATATTCCATCATGCCCTCTTCCAACTGTTTATTAATATCTTTACTGCGTATTACAAGCATCAGTTCCGTATCCAGATATACACTTCTCATGTCCATATTAAAGGAACCGATTACAGACAGATCATCGTCAATCAGAATACTTTTTCCGTGATATGAATAACCGCCTTCATATTCCCAGATATTAATTCCTGTACTTAAGATTCTATTTCTGTTTTTCGCATAATCGGCAGACCCAAATGGATTCCTATTATTCGCAACTGAATTTGTCATGATAGAAAAATCTGAAACGTTCTCTGCAATCTCCTCCCATGTATTATACATCATATCATTACAGATAATATATGGCGTGTGGATCTTCACACGATTTTTTGCATTTTTCATCAATTCTCCCAACTGATACCACACTACTGGTTCTTTGGAACCTGTGTGAATAGGATTTGACACTAATGTAATCTTTTCTGTCTCAAAAGTTTCGTCCGTATAATCGGTCTCGCAGATTCTTTCCTTATTCTCCTCAAAATATTTCTGATAGCTGTTCTGCAGCTCTAAAACTGCGTTCTTTACAGATTTTCTATTTGCCAGTTTTTTATTGTTATGAAAATAACCACTGTCTTCCTGATTCCATATGGTTTCAAAATACTCTGACAACTGGTTAACTGAATTTTCTTTCTCAGGTTCATCGCAAACCACTAACACGTCTCTGTCATAGTTCTTATGTCCCGGGAAATCACCCAGGAAATAATTGTGTATATTTCTTCCCCCAAGAATATATCTCTTTCCATCTGCAATCAAATATTTATCATGCATTCTACCCATCATTTTCCACGGTTTCAATGGATTGGCCTTATTATACAGTTTAATTTCAACATTCTCATGGGAAGATAATCCATAGAAATACGGATTTCCTTCCATATCAATCCAGCTCTCCATTCCATCTACTAACAGACGAATATGTACACCTCTGTCTGCCGCATCATGCAGTGCTCCTAAAATCAATTTTCCACTTTCATCGGATTGAAATGCAAAAGTAGAAAGAATAATTTCCTTTTTTGCATTCTTGATCAAACGCACTCTTTGTAAAAGCGCTTCTGGATTCTTTTCTATGATTACTGCCCGTTCTGTATTTTCACTGCATTCGTTCCATGACCCATTTTTTGTTTCTTTTTTGGTTGTATTGGACACTTCCGGCTGCTTTTTATATGCAACGCAGATTCCGAGCAATTCATAAAAAGCCACACATAAAAAAATTGCCAGTATAACAAGAAGGATTTTACATATTTTATGCTTTATCATTGTACATCACCTGATTCCTTTTTATTCCATACTTATACAATACAAAGTCAATCTCAATTTAACCTCAACAAAATTTATTTTTCATGCGTCATTTCATCTGTTATGATTAGATATGGAGTCATAAACCAACAATATTTTTCAGCTTTATTTATCATACTGATACAAACTTCTTCTCCTACTTGTATAAACTTCAGGATAAAGTTCCCGAAGGTTAATTTTCTTCATTATGTACCTCCATTTCGATTCACGGGTGATTGACGGGTGAATCGAATGGAGGCGGAGACCGACACCGGCAGGCAACCGGGTCACCTCCGAAAAAATGGCAACAAAAAACGCCAGATTTCCGTGAGGGAAAACTGGCGCGCCAAGAACAGCCATTATTATACTGAATTACATGGAACGATAATGCCGATGCAATGTTATACTTGTCCGGAGGAGGAGGGCGGCAGAAATGTTTGGTTTCAACCACCGCGACATCTCAAGCGCAAATCATCGCTGTTAAATAGCAACGGTTTTGTGTTTGGCTCTTTGATAACTGTTGTATTCAATTCATTTACATTTATCAGCGTTGTCTGTTTACACTTCGGACAGTAAAGAGGATAATTTATCAAAACCGTATCTTTCCGTATTTGATCACGAGTTTTTCCTCCACATACGGGGCATATTAACCAACTGCTGTTCATCATCAAATTTTCAACTCCAAAATAAAGTTTATAATCTGATTGAACCCATAATCTAAAAACTTGCTTTCAGAGATAGAAAATTGCTTTGATATGAATTGTCCTTTCATTTGTGCAAGGGTAAGGAACGAAGTAATGCTTGACCAAAAAATGTAAACTGTCAACATCGGAATTATGTCTTGCCGTACAACGCCTTTTCCTTGTCCATTTTCAATAAATGTAGCAAGTGTGGTATTGATTTCCTTTCCAAATAACAAAAAATGATTAGGGCAATCCGAAACTCAATCGTCTATTTTTCATAGAGAACACTGGCCGTCCTCATAGCGTTATTCTATTTTCATCATGCGGTAGCCCACACCAATATGTGTTTGAATATATTGTGGAGACTCCTCTGTTGGCTCCAGTTTTTTTCGCAATGTTGCCATAAATACCCGCAGCGAAGCCACATCGTTATCCCAACTGCGGCCCCAGATATTTTGTGTGATAAAGGTATGGGTCAGTACCTTGCCGACATTCTTGGACAGCAGACACAACAGCTTATACTCAATGGGTGTCAGGTGAAGTTCGTTTTCATCCAGATAAGCGCATCCCCCGGCATAATCCACTTTCAACTTACCATTCACAAATACAGAACTGGCAGTAAACATCTCTGCCGTCATCAGAGAGAGTCTTCGCTGCGTCACCCGAAGTCGTGCCAGCAGTTCTTCTACCGAAAAGGGCTTTGTCAAATAATCGTCCGCTCCGGCATCCAGCGCCTTGATTTTATCGTTATCCTCGCTTCGGGCGCTGATTACAATAATCGGAACATTGGACCAAGAGCGAACCGTTTGAATGACTTGAATGCCATCCATATCCGGCAAGCCCAAATCCAGTAAGATGATTTCAGGATTGTGCGATGTGGCCTCCATAATGGCTGCCGAGCCATTAGGTGCTACCACATAACGATAATCATTTGTTTTTAAAGTGGTCGTAATGAGATTTCGTACAGACGGGTCATCCTCAACCACTAATATCAAAGGTTTATTCATGAAGTTCTACCTCCTCTGCAGGTAATGTAAATTTAAAAACAGTGCCATTTGGCTGATTGTCTGATACGGAAATCGTGCCGCCGTGGGCGGTCACAATGGACTTACAGAGGGACAGCCCCAATCCAAGGCTTCTGCGGCTGTCGACCACTTTATTGGCCCCACTATAAAACATATCGAAAATACGGGGTTTCTGCTCATCGGGAATCCCAGGGCCGTTGTCGGAAACGGAAACCGTGACCCATTGCTCTTTTTGATCGGTGTGTATTTCAATTACTGAACCGACAGGGGTATATTTGATGGCGTTGTCAACCAAATTGATAATCACCTGAACGATCAGCTTCGCGTCAATGTGGGCAAGGATAAAGTCTTTACCGCTGGTCACACGAATGGTGTGTTCTTTACTTTTTCTGTTGATGTGCTTCAGTGCTTCAGAAACGACCTCATCCATGAGTTCGATACTCCGAGTTAGATTGACCTGTCCGCCCTCAATTCGTGTGACTGCTAACAAATTTTCAACCAGATTGATTAGCCACATGGAATCGTCATAAATATCAGTAAAGGTCTGCTCCCGTAGTGCATCGTCCATTTTTTTATAATTTGCAAGCAAATTGTCTGCGCTGCCGGAAATCGCTGTCAACGGCGTCCGAAGATCATGGGAGATTGCCCGCAGCAGGTTGGCACGAAGTTGTTCATTTTGTGCCAGGACAGCCGCTTCCTCCTTCTCCTTGGCATTTTTGATGTTTTCCAGTGCCAATGCGCACTCGCCAAGAATGGAAAGAAGCACGCTATTTTCAAAAGAGTCCAATGGAGTACCGTTCACAGCAATACCAGCTACTCCATATACATTCTGGTTAACCCGAATCGCAAGGTATAAACACTTTGCACTGGATAATGTATCTGTTGTGGCACCGGCGTGTTTATTGTTTCGGAAGGCCCAATCGGCGACTGCTTTCTCGTTCTCAGAAATTAAATCTTCCTGAATGCTATTAACAGCACGAAAAACGTTAGGGGTGGCAAGTTCTTTACCATCAGACAGGTAGACGACAATATCTTTTTTCAGCAGCTTCATGAGCTGCCCTGCCGTAGCGGTGATTACCGCATTCTCATCCTGCTCTTTTTGCAGAAGCTGGTTGGTTTCAAAAAGAATCTTTGTACGGTAAGCTGTATGGGCAGATTGTTTCGCATTTTCTTTCAGCCGGGTAGCGAGAGATCCAGAAAGCAGTGTTACTATAAACATAATGGTAAAGGTAATAATATAGTTCGGATCGTCAAAATGGAATGTCAGTCTCGGAGTGGTAAAAAAGAAATTGAAAACCAGCACACTGACAACCGAGGTCAGAATCCCGCACAGTCGGTTGGTTGTGATTACAGCGGTCACAAGTACGCCTAATATATAAACTGCGATAATATTACTCTCCGTGAACCCAAGAGCGTCAAAGCCACAGCCAATTAGTGTAGCTACCAGCAATACAGCTATACTCTTCAGAACATCACGCAGGGGCATCGCATCTACCTGCGCCTTACTCTTTTTTTCCTGATAGCTGGTTCCTGTGCTGGCATCCGGTATCACATGAATATCCAGATTAGGTACGCTGGAAATCAGGCGTTCCGTCAAGGTGGGCTTGCTGAAAATATTCTTTCGTGCAATGGTACTTCGTCCAATTACGATTTTTGAGATGCCGGAAAGACGGGCAAATTCCGCAATCTGATAAGGCACGTCATCGCCATAACTTGTCTCAATCGCAGCGCCAAGTTGCTGGGCCAGACGCTTATTATCCTGCAAACGCTTTTTATCATCGTCACTCATCGCCGCTGTATTTGACGTTTCCACATAAAGAGCGGTAAATGTTCCCCGAAAGGCTCTTGCCATCCTTGCAGCAGTCCGAATAATTTTTGCGTTGGATGGCGACGAGGAAAGACATGCCAGAATGCGCTCGTCTGTATGGTAATCGCCTCGGCTCTGTACTCTGGCGCTTTCCGTCAGCAAGTTCACCCGGTCAGCGCACCGACGGAGGGCGATTTCCCGCAATGCGGTGAGATTTTCCAGCGTGAAAAAATTAACTGTTGCCCGCTGCGCCTGATCTTCCCGGTACACATTTCCACTTGCCAGTCGTTCCAGCAACTCCGCAGGCTCAATATCCACCAGTTCTACCTGATCTGCTTGATCAAAGGTGGAATCCGGAATGCGCTCCCGCACAAGAATTCCGGTGATAGAGGCTACTGTATCGTTGAGACTCTCAATATGTTGGACATTTACAGTCGTATAGACATCAATTCCAGTATTTAGCAGTTCCTGAACATCCTGATACCGCTTCGTGTGCCGACTGCTTTCGGCGTTGGTATGGGCCAACTCATCCACCAGTATGAGCTGGGGATTTCGCTTGAGCGCAGCATCAATATCAAATTCACGAAGGGTCATTCCTTCGTAAGCAACTTGTTTCACCGGAAGCTGCTCCAAGCCGTCCAGAAGTGCCATCGTCTGGGGTCGGGCATGGGGTTCTATGTATCCAGCAACCACATCGATGCCACGCTCCTTAGCCTGATGAGCCGCCTGAAGCATGGCATAGGTCTTTCCGACACCTGCGGCATAACCGAAAAAGATTTTGAGTTTTCCGCTTTTCTTAGTGGATGCATCGTTACGGATCGCACGAAGAAACTGATCCGGATCTTGTCTTGGCAGTTCCATTTTAACCCTCCTATCTGTCACTCAAGTAAAAGCGATTCCATTTTTCAATATTATAACACACAACGTCAAAACCTACATCTGCGACTGATCCACGGCAAATTTGTTCAGGCATCCAATGAAAAAATCGACAACAGGTGATTTTTTGGAATCCCTCCATAGTGCTATTTGTGTGATTTGATTCTGGGTAATCGGCTCAAAATTGTTTTCCAGAAAAACATCCAGTTTATTCATCAGAAAATACCCAAAAATAAATATGGCTGATGTACTTACAAGTAAAATAACATCCTGCATGGATTCACCCCCCAATTCCTTTGATTTTTCTTAAAATCAAGTATGAAAGCACTTTTGCAAATTTCTGTTACTTCCCAACGCCAACATGGTATCTCCTGCTTTCAGCACTGTGTCTGAAGAAATAGATAACTCCAGCTTGCCGCTTTTCTTGATTCCCATAATGTTAATATTGAATTTTTTACGAATATCAAGCTCTCCAATCGAATGATCCGCCCAATCTTTTGGAATGGGAATCTCAAACATGGCATGATTTTCATCCAGTTCTATGTAATCGAGAATGTGATCCGCACTGTAACGGATTGCTGTCCACTTTGCGAGCTGTTTTTCCGGGTAGACCACTTCATTTGCACCGTTACGCAGCAAAAATTTTTCCTGAACATCAGTTGCAGCTCTGGAAACTACAAACCTCGCTCCCAATTCACTGAGCAGAGAAGTTGTTTCCAATGAACTTTGAAAGTTGTTGCCGATGGCCACAATGCATACATCATAGTTGCGAACACCGAGAGATTCCAAGAAATCGGCATTCGTACTGTCTCCAATCTGTGCATTGGTAACAAGAGGCAGAACAGCCTCTACACGTTCCTCCGAAGTATCTACCGCCATCACTTGATGACCCAAATGATTTAAATGCAGGGCAATATGCTTTCCAAATCGCCCCAGACCAATTAGAAGAATTGATTTCATAATGTCTCCTTTATCCTACTGTTATTTTTTCCTTTGGTAGTTTTGAAACTTTCTTTTGTGCACTGGACAAGGCCGCAAAAATTAATGTAAGGCCACCGACTCGTCCAAAAAACATCAGCAGAATCAAAACACTCCGTGAGAGCAGATTCAGTTCCGGCGTAATTCCCAGGGACAGGCCGACTGTGCCAACAGCTGAGGCAGTTTCAAAAAGGCAGGTAAGCATGGGAAGTCCTTCGGAAACGCTGATGATAAGGCCACCGGTACAACATAGCGTGATATACATAAGCGAAATTGTCGCTGCATTTTTTACGACATCATCATCAATGCGACGTCCAAAGAGGTTGGCATTTTCTCTGCGCCGAAAGGTAGAAATCGCAGTAGTAAGCAAAACAGCAATGGTTGTTGTTTTCAAACCGCCTGCGGTAGACCCGGGACTACCGCCGATCAGCATCAGCGCAATGGTGATAAATTGTCCCGCCTCACTCAAATCAGTTAATTCCACCGTATTAAAGCCAGCTGTTCGTGGTGTTACAGCTTGAAAAAGAGAAGATAAAAGCCGTTCCTTTCGGGTAAGATCAGCAAACTCAAAAAAATAAAAGTACATTGCCGGAACGATCAATAAAACCGCTGTGGTACAAAGAATCACCTTACTCTGCATCCGATATTTGTGCAAATGCAATCGATTTGTCCGAATATCATCCCAAGTCAGAAAGCCAATGCCTCCAAACACAATTAAGAACATAATAGTAAAGTTTATGACTGGATTTGCTGCATAGCTGGTCAGGGAGGAAAAGGGAGTGCGCACACCCAATAGATCAAAGCCTGCGTTACAAAAAGCGGACACGGAATGAAACAGTGCCATCCAAAGTCCCTTTTTCCCGAAATCACGGCAAAACACCGGCGCCATCACGGCTGCACACAGCAGTTCCATCACCAGTGTCACCCTGACGATAAAGCCAGTCAAGCGAACGATTCCCCCTACCTTTGGCGCTGAAATCGCCTCCTGCATGGTACAGCGCTGCATCAAAGAAATCTTCCGACCGGAAATCATTGCAAAAGATGCGGCTATGGTAATAACCCCCATGCCTCCAATCTGAATCAGCAGTAAAATGACAAACTGGCCGAAGGCCGACCAGTATGTTGCCGTATCATGTATAATGAGTCCGGTTACACAAACTGCTGAGGTAGAAGTAAACAATGCATCCGAGAAAGGCGTTGCCAGTCCGCTTCGGCTGGAAAACGGCAACATTAAAAGGAAGGTGCCGAAAAGGATCACACCAGAAAACCCGAGGATGATAATTTGAAACGAAGTCAACTTCCTTTTTAACAACACTACTCCCATAACTGCAATCCTCCTTTATACCCCTTTATGTGCCCTTAATTATAAATCAAAGGGAGTAAAGAAAGTAAAAGAGAATGCGTATCTGTATTAAGACCGTCTAAAGATGCAGGACTTATTCTTTTTTATCACGAGCTTGTGCCAGAAATTCAATCAGCCGTTTCCTTGGCAGAATCCCGCATAGAGCATTCCGGCCATCAACGATGGGGACAAAATTCTGATTCAGCATTGAAGTTACAACCTGCTCGGAATCTGCATCTATTTGTAACGCAGGGCAAAAATCTCTGCGAACAATGCTGCCAAGTCGGTATCCCTCCTGTACTTTCAAGTCTGTTGTCTGGCAAACAAGAAGGTGACGGAGGAAATCTCCCTCCGTCACGCTTCCAATATACTGTTCCTGATCATTCAGTACCGGGACAGCGGTATAGCCATGTACCATAAACCGTTCCAATCCCTGACGAATCGTATCCCTTGTCCTGCTTGATTTGATATTGTAGGGAAGTAAGATGTTCCGCTGTACTTCCGTATTCGCCACGCTGAAAGCCTTTGAATCCTCGCTCCGTCATATAATTAAACAATTCGTCTTGCAGTATGCTGTACGAAGCTCGAAACATAGTTTTTCCGTTCTTTCTGAAAAGCGGATTGCCTTTTTCATCGGGCAGCGGAATATCCGATTTCCATTTCTCTGAATGGCTAATTTGATGAACAACTTCCTTAACTGTTCCTCGCAGTTTTTCATCTTTGCAACGCTTGCTCCATAGGATTTCTTTCTCCACCACAGGCAGAACCATAGCGTGAAGATGATAGTGGTAAACCTCTTTTCCGAGTTCCTCGGTTGCCGCAATATTGATTTCATCAGCGTGCATAACAGCCGATATGACATTATCAGCGCCGAATTTTTCCTCAATGAAACGGAACGCTTCTTCATAAAACTGCTTTGCATATTCGTAGCCAGCTACATATTCATTCTTGTTAAAATCCTAAATGTGCGATAAATGTTCCAACCACATAACCTAAACCATATATTATCAGTACAATTATTCCAACAACCATTATTCTCCTTATCAATTTTTGAACATTAGTTCCTCGATTCATCCAGTCTTTTATTGCATTTTCATTCAGTTTCATAATAGCAACCTCCTAATCAAATTTGTGATTAAAAGGTATCATTCAAGGCTCAAACAAACCATAAATTTATAGTTGCACTTGTGTAAACTTAAGGTTGCACCCGCCATTTTAGGTCATTTCGTCAGATATCCAATAAATTTTCCTATTTCATATCCGCCAAGATATATAACACTTATAATAAGGGCAACCAATGCGCAAATGATTAAAATATACAGCAGCATAAATAAGATCTTTTGCTTTTTAGATAAATTGGATAAAAAATTATTCCACACTAGTAAGATATTTTTTGTCTTATATTTCTCTAATGTCTTTTCGTCATTATCCTCTTTTTCAATTCCTCTCATCAGATAATCTAATGAGACATCAAAATAATCACTCATAAACAGTAGCCTGGTCATTTCAGGATATGCTTTATCATTTTCCCATTTGGAAATCGACTGTCTGGAGACATCCAAAACCTCTGCAAGCTCTTCTTGAGATAAATTCTTTTTATTTCGCAATTCATATAGTCGTTCCCCAAAAGTCATACTTCTTCCTCCAAATCATTGTAAATTAACAAAATCTGTATTTCTATTTCTTCTCATTCAAAAATTCTTTTCTTACTCTTTGAGGTTTTTACATATCCAATCCAAGCTGGTCCATCATAAGAATATCCAGTTTTAAGTTCAATATACATTAAATCACCAATCAATATTAACGCCTCCAATTTTTGTTTCGCAATTTTATGAATTGCGATTCATCGAATTTTTTATTAGGTCTTCGAATCATTTTTTTTTCGAATTACCCATTCATAAAATTTTTCATCACTGCCATCATATTTTGATTTTTGTATAGCCATAGATATTTGAGCAATATCACTATCAAGGTCATTTATGTCTGAAACCACTTTTCGTCTACAATATTGCACCTTAAACATATCCATTCCAGGTGAAATTATCATTGGTTTTATCTCTAATAAGTCATATAACTCTTGATAGTCGTTTTTCATGCAATCTAAAATTGTTTCAAACTGTTGGATTCTTTTTTCGATGTGAAATATAAACGAAGCCAGCTTCTCAACAGTATAGCCAACTATCTCTTTAATAATCACAGGATTAATTTGAGGTACTATTTTCACAAATTCTTTTAGTTCTTCAGGAATTCTTCTCGTTGCAGCCTCATCTCCAGCAACCAATATAGATTGTGGATTATGAAAAGTCCAATTTCTAATATTGAGAAATTCATTCAACAAAGCTTTTTTATCTTCATCCAGCTCATTTTTTAAATATCCACTTTTAAATAATAGGCTTCTAAGATTCATATATGAAAACGAGCTATTTTGATGATCTGCAATAAATTTTAATAATTCATGTTGCCGATGTAATATCTTATCATATACGTCTTCATATTCTTTGGCTGGAATTATATCTTCTTTCGAATTAACCAGAAGTTCTATTGCCTCCTGATAATATTCTTTATACTTTTCAAGATTAACTTCTACCGGTGCAATTAAAGAATTTAATGCCGAGCAAGCATGTTCCACATCATTAATTGAATACTGCTTGTACCGTTTATTATCTTTTGACATAACCCATTCTCCATTTATATATTTTGGCTATTACATATCTACTCAGTATGCTTAACTGCCTCTCGCAGAATAAGATCAATATTTATCATACACAATTCCAATTTTTCCTAACATATACAAATTCTCATATTTATATACTTTGCATTGATTATATCAAATATAAAATTATACAACAATACCCGTAAACGAGAGGCTAAAAAAGAGGCTACCTTTTACACTTTATAGTCAACCGCTATTATTGTATCCTTCTAACTGTATATGGCATAACCCAAGAAATACAAAATTAGTATACATTAATCACTTTTCCTTCATTTGAACTTCTGGACATAATGTCCAACTGTAACTTTCATGTTCTTTTATCCTTAAAAAGGGAAAAAGCATTTATGCCTTTTCACATAAATGCTCCACTCCTGTAATTTTCTTGGTGAATACTGTCACTTTTTCCTTATAGAACTAATCCAGTCAAAAACAATTGGTATAATAATTGTACTTGCTACAAACTCAAGAATAGCAGTTGTTGCCTCCTCATTTCTAAATATTGGTTGGTATCGATTTATAACAACTGTACATACCAAAGCCAATATAATTGCTATACGAAAGCATATGGCTATCATTCTTTTATTAGTTAATTCAACTAACCGATCTGCTAATCTTCCCATGGTTATTTTTATCATTCTTCCCAAAACATAAGTATAACCAACTGCTGATTCTATCATAGATATAAAAACTTTAATCAACATAATTATCACATCTGCGACAAATGAAGCCGGTAATAATATATACATAATATAGCGTACTCGTGATTTTATCTGTTTGATATATTTCCAGTGCATTTCAAATATGGATTTATAACTTATTGATTTTTCTATCCTGTTTATCCAATTGTCTCCGTGCTTTTTCATTTTTTCACTGCAAAAAAGCTTTTTATTTATCCACCTCAACATTGTTATTGTATAAACTATCAAATCTGGAAACAGCCCACAAATGAAAAAAATATATATAGAAAATATCAAAATATATATTAATGCAATTCCAATATCAGATATATAAATATTATCAAACACATATATTTTTTCTACTAACTTTTCCCAAACATTAAATGCCCCTAAAAACCATACACCATATGCTAATAAATAAATTGACGTTCGTTCTTTTAAGGACAACTTTCTCCATATATGTTGGTATAATAATTATAATAAACAACCACATTAATCTTTTTATTTCAAAACAGATTCCAAAAACAATTAAAATAAAAACAATCAAAGATACAATAGTAATCATCATCTGTATCTTATCGTTTGAATCATTATCTATATAGACTTTGGAAGAATCACTTTTTCTCTTAGATTCTTTACACGAGTTAGAAAACCATTTTATTACATAATCTATCAATGTAAACACTATTGATAATATAAAAACAATGTTAAATACCCTTTCTAATATATTAAAAACAAACATTCTCCCCTAACCTCTCAAATATCCATGGACATATCTACAGTTGAATATTATATCAAACTCTTTATTGTCTCTCAATATTTCAAGAAAGAGAGAAGATAATGTTTTTTTCTAAAAACGATAATCTATATGCATCTACCATACTTATCATAATCTATGTTGGCTCTGATAAATGAGCACACTTCATCCATCCTATCCATTGTATCTGCTTTCTCGCCTGTGCCTGATAGAATGATAGGATAGGTAATCTCCCCTGTATTCTCTGTAGTATTCTCTGTATTTGTCCCACAAAATTTTGTATGAGGTGGTACATCGTTTTGTGGGAGGGTGGTACAAAATTTTGCAGGAGGGTCATACGAAGTTTTGTAGGGGGGTACAAAATTCTGTAGGAAGGTCATACAAAGTTTTGTAGGAGGGGGTACAAAATTTTGTAACAGGCTTATTTGCTTGGTTTTCTGCCTGTTTTTGTATTTCTTTCCCTGTGTTTTCTACATCTTCATCATCTCCAGGTGTATCCAAATATGTACATGTATAAAGTTTATCAACGCATAAATCTATGTACATAACATTATTTAAGACCATTGGGTCATGCTTGAATATACTCACGCCCTCTGCGGAAGTCTCTGCTGCTCGGACAGAATGCGGGATAACCGCACCAAATACACGGACGTTTCTGCCATAGATTTCTTCCACCATAGACTTAATTTCCTTTGCGTAATTGGTACGTCCAACCATCTTTGTAAAGACGATTCCCTCTATTCCAAGGTTTGGGTTCAGATATTTCTTTGTCCTTCCAATAGTGGTAATAAGCTGCTGCAAACCCTTTACGGAAAGGTACGCTGCTTCTATCGGTATGATGACCGAATCAGCCGCAGTCAGGGCATTCATTGTCACCATGCCAAGACTTGAATTGCAGTCAATCAAGATATAGTCATACAATTTTCTCACACTTGTTATGTACTCTTTCAATATGTACTCTCTCCGCATGGTATTTACCAATGTGACTTCCAGTCCGGAAAGTTCGATATTGCATGGAAGAAAAGATACTCCCTCCTCATGTACAATAACCCCTTCCCGCTTTCCATAATCTTCATCATTGATCACTTTACACATGATCGTCGAGAGAGTAACATCAAGCTCATCAGACTCTGCCACGCCAAGGCTTGATGAAAGGGATCCCTGACTATCCGCATCTATAAGTAGTACCTTCTTGCCTTCTCTTACCAAACCTATACCTAAGTTCACTGTTGTCGTAGTCTTTGCTACGCCACCTTTTTGATTCACGATTGCTATTACTTTACACATACCGTTGTACCTCCATTCCCTATCGAATCACCATGCCACTTCCTACATAGTGACATTTTTCTTCTACCTGCATAACGTTACTTGGTTTCTTACCAGAATCCTTTTTCTTTCTTGATACTTCTGCATACACACGTTTATATTTATCTGTTCCAACATTATCGAAAAAAGTTGAAACATTATTCACGTCAAATCGCTTATCTCTCTGAAGTAAACGTACAAACCAACGTATGTCATTTTTTGTCCCTTGAAGCCTTATCTTTAACATATTGACACCTCCTTGAATAGAAAATAAAAGGCAGGGATATTCAATATTTTGTAATTAAATATCCCTGCCAAATTGGCTATTTTATTCACTTTTATTCATCAAAGAATATTGTGTCCCTCGTGTCGACTCTATAGCCGACAACGACATGAATTCTGTCCACTATCTGCTTTTTATTCCTTTTCACATCGGTTCTGCCGAAATTGAAAAAGCTGCAAAAGTGCGTAAATTCAAGGATTTTCACGAATCTGTACGACGTAGCCCTATTATAGTCTCCACATGGAAGGACTGCTGTCTATGAATTACCTTGGTAAAGGGGAACTTATCCACACACCTTTTTACGATAGGTCTGAGCTATCGTTAAAAAGTATACCTTATTACCATCCTGCATTCATTGCATAAAAAATCACGACTACTTGCATTATCATTATTAATGGAACACCAACAGTGAAATAATCTTTCTTAGTCTTATGACGCAATAAATACATTGCCAATAAACTACCAATCGAACCACCAACAAAAGCTAAACCAAGTAACGTTACAATTCTAATTCTTGAACGATGCTCAGCTGCATTAACTTTATCAACTGCATAAGATGCGAACGCTATAAAATTGATGACTGCTAAATATATCAACAATATTTTATATTTTGCAAAAAATTCCCAAAATGCTAGTGTTATGTGATCCGCATGATGCCCCTTTACCATCAATAATATTATGACTTGTATCACAAATACACATGCGATAAACACTCTCGACATCATATTATCTTTGACAGCCTTGCGATCAAACAGTAATATTGCAAGCAATATACCGGCCGATCCGCCAATTAAAGACCAGATAGTTAAAATAGCATCAACTTGTCCGTTTTCAGTATGTGAGTACAAAAATATATTAAGCAGATACAGAAAAAATCCAATTATATTAACTCCAATAAGGTAGTATTCAAATATTCCTAAATTCATAATCTGTATCCTCTTTAGTGTCTATCCTTGAATGTATGATATTCTATCACAATTGGAACATCATACTTAAAAACTGCACCTTTTCTATAATTTGTGTTACTATTTATTCTCACACTTTCTACCGAGCCGTCCTTTTTTATCCAACCAGTTGTAAGATCATTTATGGGTTTAACAGAAATATTGATAAATCCCAAATTTGAAAGTTTCTTATGAACATCCATATAATTCAATTTTCGTAAATTTCCGTGTGTAAACGAAATTGTGATTTCTCGTTTTTCGTGGTAAGTAATGACCACCTCAGAATCATAAGGATACATTTCCTGTTGTGAAAAAACTGTAGTTCCATTAATCAATACACTTTCTACTTCTCCATCTTTAAAAATAGAATTCACATAAATATCTTTTTGAGACTTAAGATGTATATTCTTGAATGCTTGATTATACAGTCTATTTTCCACTTCTCTGTAGTTTTTGCCTACCAGTTGCTGTGTACTATAACCAATTGGCACCTTCTTCCTAGATGTGAAGAACGCCTTCATTCTTATTTTTCGAAGTTCTGATTTTTCCTTTAATAAAACTGATTTATCCTCGCGATCAAAGGCATCTCTATATGTAAATTGTTCACTGGAATAAGTGTGTGGCTCTTTTGTCTCGCTAGTATCTGTATGGTCATCACCACTTTCGTCCACAACCGAATATTCATGATCCCCAAAATATCTATGAAGTTTCGTGCCACAACATTCACATTTCCAATTATCATACTCTTCATCATAACCATACTGATCAGCTAAATCCGAATCGCACATTGGACAGGTATAATTTATCTCATCATCCTCTTCAGTTTCTTCTACCTGCTCAAACTCATCTGATGTATATTCACGATGAAGATGAGCACCACACTCTGTACATGTCCAATCGTAATTATACTCTGAATATCCCCATTGATCTTCCAAATTAGCATCACAATTGGGACAACATATTTTATCTTCTTCCACAACACTATAATCATCATCCGAGTAACTATGTGTCAGTTTCGCTCCACATGATGAACACTCCCAATCATCATATGCATTGAACCCGAACTGGTTATTTAATGTTGCTCCACATTCAGGACAGGTAAAATGCTTACCATCTATAATTTCATCCTCATTTATTCCATTTGTATGCCCACATTCTGTGCATGTCCACGTACCATAGCTATCAGAAAAACCATACTGTTTATTTAAGAGAGCACCACAATCGTCACAATACCATGCTACTCCCTCAAATGTATCACCATCATATACATCATCATCCATCAGTAGCTGCCCACATTCTGTGCATGTCCATGCTCCAAGCGATGGATCGAATCCATCTTGATAATTTAATGTAGCTCCACAATTAGGACAAAAATATTCATCCATTTCTCTTACCTCCACCTGTCATTTACTTTTTAGTAACTACTTTTCAGCTATAAATGACAATTTTGTCTCGTGTATATTCTTCAAACGTATTATCAACTTCGGCAAATACAACATTCATTTCCTCATATATCTTTCCTGTTACATAAGCATCTCTCATCGCAGGTTTCTCCATGACTGCCCATTTCAGCTGAGAATATGAATACTTCGTAAAAGCAATCCACTGAGGGTAATTGATTGCCATAGGGTTTTCTGTAAAGGCAACCTTTCCGGCATTTACCGCTGTTGCTGCAGAATGTCCTAAAAAAAGTATTGTTGCCAACTTTGGATGTTTTTCTCTATTTAATGAAACTGGAATTGAGTCTTTTATTGCATGACCTTCACTAATTCTTTTGAATGCATATCCCATTCGAACAATTACTTCTACAAGCATTGTTGGAATCGACATTGAACAGAAATGAATAAAGTCATATCCCTCGTAATACATTCCCTGCACTATTTCAGCGATGGTTTGATCATACTCACATATGTCCCCAAATTGGAGCAAATTGAATAAACTCATAAACGGTGCCGGCAGTCCCATTGATGTAGTGATATCTGATTTAAAATGAGCAATCTGCTTTGCCAGTGCCTTGAAGATTTCCGTTTCTTTTCTACCAGCATAATTCTCCATTACCTGGCTAACTACATTACCCGTCTTATCTATAGTTGTCATACGGCCAGTTAATATATCAGCAACACCAAAGATAAATCCTAATACCGGATCATGTCCTAACTGAAGTAATCTGTGGTAATAAGCAGATAAGCCTTCAACACGAATCGTTGTATGGCGATTATCCTGGGCATCGAATGGAACCTTACTTTCTTTTGAGTTAGCAAGTTTCTGCATTTCTTCTTCAGGAAATTTTCTATCAAAATAATCTCTAATATAATTAGACAGCGGTCCCGCTTTTAACCCTTCTGGAGTTTTTTCAGGAATGCCGACCATCAATATATCCACAGCAGCTCCAACCATTCCGGCAAGAGCTCCGATTGCCACATCAACTTTATCAAGATGATGTATTTGATTAAACTCTGCATTCATCAAGCGTACAACTTCTTTATTCTGTTGCAGTTCTTCCTCTGTGAATATAGATTCTATCTCACACTCGCCCACAACAAACTTATCTGCCTCTTCTAGGATCTCGTTCCAAGGACGCGCGACCACTACTCTACGTTTGTTCAGTGGTGCCAATGTCTCTTTACTTGATGGTAAATCGTACCCTCTACTTTTCAAGATTTTCTCTGCAGCAGAAGTATCAAATTGTGATGCATTATTTCTTTTTTCTTGGATTTCTTTTAACATCGCATCGTGATGTACAATTACCTTATTTATTTCCTGCTCAGTACTTCTGCTTTTATTCTTCATTATCTGATTCACCACCTTCGCTTGACTCCACAAGTGCATCACATAGGGAACTGTTTAATTTTTTCAAATACTCATTTTCTTCGGATAAGTCCTTATAGTCTTGAATCTGAGCATCTTGTTTCTGAATTGCATCCTTCTGAAGATTCTCTACTTCTTCATGACGCTTTTGCTCTTTCCGTCTTTTTCTCCATTGAATAAAATTAGTCATTCCCAGGGTTGTCAGGAGACCTAATATACCAACACCCGCTTCTTTCGGATGTTCTTCTATTCCGTTTACGAAATTATCTAATATATTATTCGAATTGTTTTGCATTTCTAATTCTTCGTTCTCCTGTTCCATCTGCACACCTCCGTTATGATGCTATTCCTAAATCTTTCTGCAAATCCGTTATTGCTCTTTGAAGTAGAATGTTTAGGCTTTGCAGATAATCCATTCGTTCTTTGTCTGCATCAGCTTCTTCTTTTAAAGCTTTAATAATTGCATCATGTTTACTTAAAGCTTCCTTATAAAGTCTCTCTTTTTCTTGGCGTAATTGTTTGTTTTTCAGATGTGAGGCAACTCCTACACCAACTCCTCCAAGGACGGCGACTGGTGCAGCAAGTACAAAAACTCCAGCTACCATTCCACCACCTACAATACCACCAGCAGCAGCGAGGCTAGAGGTTATTCCTGCGGCTGAGAGTCCCACAACCGAGCCCAAACCATACAAAGCAGCAAATGAACCTACTCCTCCAATACCTGCACCAAGTGCCCCAGCTAACACTTCTGGAATCGCACTTTCCCTTATTGTTCTCTTTTTATCATTAACAGCAGCAGCAGCCTCATTCACCACATTAACAATGGATTGAAGTGATTCTACGCTCTGAAAATTCATATTTTTCTTTTTGGTAATATAACCTCTTTGATGGTTGCTCATCACTTATCCCCCTTCCTCTTATCTGTGACCATAACTGCTTTTGCTAACCATCCTCCGACTGCAGCACCCACAATCGGTGCTCCTACCAAAGGAACTGCCATTGCACCTGCTACAACTGCTCCTGCAGTCTTCATCCACTCTTTGGAAACAGTCTCCCTTGTTGCAGTACCTGCTAATATTGATGGAGACATTAAGTTTGCTTTCTCAAGCAATTCATTATAATCAGCCTTCGAATAATTCTCCGGATGATCAATTAGCATATCTAGGAGAATTTTAACCATCTCTGTTTCCTCCGGATGCTTTACAATCTCTGCATCAATCACACTTCTCATAGCAATATACTGTGTCTTCGTCAGTTTGTTTCTTCCACTTTCGATATTATTTATCGTCTGACGGGTAACACCAATCTGTTCACCAAATTCAGATGCAGTCCACCCAATAGCCCTACGAATCAATAATAAATTATCTTGCATTCTCTGAATCTCTACCATTGATGTATCCTCCTGTTGAAAACATAATATTACTTGACAATATATTTGTCAATGTACATTGTATGAACAACAAAAATAACCTCACTACCAAGAATTTCATCTTAGTAGTGAGAACAGTTCACTCAATATATTTATCTTAAAACATTGATTTCCATCTTTGCCTTAAAGCAGACCACAAACTTATCGTCATAGATCTGTATCTGCTCGATGTATTTTCTAACCAATTTATCATCATACTCTGTTATCTGAGTATCCTGTGTTTTAACGTATGCTGCCAGTTCATTGATTCGTTGTCTAGTACCTTCAGTCTGAGCATGCTTTACCAAAATCAGCTGTTTATTCTGTCTTAGTTCTTCCATTTCATCAGCACATTTTGAATAGTCTTTTTTGCCATGTACCAATGCCAAGAGTTCCTTCTGCTTTTCTGCAATGGTCTTGTTAATTTCCTCGATTTCATCAGAATTGTCTTGGCTGATAACTTCCAGAATATTCTCTTCCAGAATAGCTATCACATCCTTGGAACTCTCCAAGACCGCATTCATGGCATCGATAACTGCCTTTTGAAGTTCCTCCTCTGGCACTGTCGGTGCGGAGCAAGCCGATGGTCCCTTTTCCACCCTTGTGCAGCATCTCCATACAATTGATTTCTTTCCTCTATTATTCCAAGCTACTCGTCTGTAAATATCCCCACATTTCATGCAGGTACAAATACTTGAGAGTGCATATCGACTAGAATAAATCCTACGCTTCTGCCCATCTCTTCCGCTTGTCATATTGGCTCGCCTTAACATTTCTTCTTGAACCTGTGTGAAAACATCTCTAGGTATGAGTGCTTCCTGACTGTTTTTTACATAATACTGAGGAACCGTTCCATCGTTTTTAATCCTGGTTTTTTCAATAAAATCCGTGGTGATGGTCTTCTGCAGAAGTGCATCACCAATGTATTTCTCATTTGAAAGAATTCCGCGAACCGTACTCATATGCCATTTATAACGTTTTCCTCCGGTTTTAATATGATCTCGTTCCAGTCCCATTGCGATATCTCTAAAGCTTGCCCCTTCCAAATACTCTCGGAAGAGCTCTGTCAAAAAGTATCAGGCCATACAAAATGCTGTGTGCAACGATCATCGTACTAGAGGTATGTTCCAGTTCTACGGTGCCAATCGTACCGGTCGCTGGGCAGGCCGCTTGATCCAGTTACAGAACCTTCCTCAAAACCACATATGAGTACGTAAAGAAAATGCAGGCATACGCCAAAGAACTCTACAACAAGAATTATCGTTAATTTACGAGCAGCGGCCGGACACCAACTCTCCGGTCGCTGTTTTTCTTATTTCTATTATCGTTATAGGGTGAACCCCAAGGTTCATTTTCTCTTGTTATCTATCCCCTAGTGTCAACCCTGCATTATGGACCAATTCCCACAAAGCCATTTTCAAGCATAAAAATAAAGGCTTTCCAGCAGCCAATCGTACTCAATAACGATAGCTCTCTGAAAAGCCTTTTATTTACTACATTATTTTTACTTCTTAGGGTTCACTTTTGACATCAAAACTACCGTCTCCACATGCCCCGTATTCACAAACTGATCCACCGCACATGCCTTTTTCACATAATATCCATGCTCCTGCAAGGTCACAAGATCTCTTGCGAGAGAAGTTGGCTTGCAGCTGATATAGACAATCTCAGCTACACCGTAGTTGATGATCTTAAGGAGAGCCTTTGGATTGATGCCATCTCTCGGTGGATCGAGGATGATAAGATCCGGTTTTTCCTCGATGATGTCGATGACCTTTAAGACATCGCCTGCGATGAATTCGCAGTTATCAAGTCCGTTGCTCTTTGCATTTTCTCTTGCAGCTTCGACTGCTTCTTCCACGATCTCTACGCCGATAACCTTGGATGCAACCGGTGATAACATCTGGGCGATCGTTCCGGTTCCGCTGTATAAGTCGAAGATCAGCTTGTCCTTGGTATCTCCGGCATATTCACGGGCTTTGCTGTACAGCCGTTCCGCGCTCTTTGTATTTGTCTGGAAAAATGAGAATGGTGAGATCTGGAAATGCAGTCCCAGCACCTCTTCCTCGATATAATCTCTTCCGTATAACAGCGTTACCTTCTCCGGCACAACAGCATCCGCCAGAGAATCATTTGCCGTATGGAGAATACCAATGATTGTTCCGTCAAGCGGAAGTGCCAGAAGCCCTTCTACATATGCATTCAGATCCAGATTCTCTAATCCGTCCGTGCTGGTTACAAGATTTACCAAAAGTCCGCCATTTGTCTTGGACTGGCGAAGCACCAGATGACGAAGCAGTCCTACATGCTGCATTTTCTTATGGTAGGACAGGCCATGCTCCCTTGCAAATTCCATCGTATAGGAAACAATCCTGTTATAATCTTCGCTTACGATCACGCAATTACAGACAGGAACGATATCATACATGCTGTTTTTCTTATGAAGCCCCAGCACCAACGGGCCATCCTTATATTCGTCGCCAAATGAATACTCCATCTTATTCCGGTATGCAGTTGTAACTGGCGAGCCAATGATGCCCTCCCAATCATATGGATGTGCCTCTGAATCGATCACACCGTCTAACAGCTTCTTCACCTGTCCTGCCTTTAATTCCAACTGATGCTCATAGCTCATGGTCTGGTATGCACAGCCGCCGCAAATGCCAAACTGTGGACATGGTGGTACTGCATCTTCGATCTCGGAGCGTTCCAGCACATCCAACAGACGTGCTTCTGCCTTATCCTTCCGCACCTTGGATACCATACAGGACACCTTTTGTCCGGGCAGTGCTCCCTTCACGATCACTTTTTTGCCATCCAGTTCAAAGCTTCCCTTATTTGGGAAATCATAGTCTTTTATAACACCTTCTATAATCTCTCGTTTCTTCACAGCCGACCTCTTTCTTGTCTCTAATAATCTCTACTCTTCCCGGTCGCCCCACATATCTTCAAATATGCTGCGCATCCGACGTTTCGGTTTCAGTTCATTTTCCGCAAAAAATGGTGTTCCATGCTGGTCAAATTCCAGCAGCATGTATTTACCATTCATGCCATCACGCGGATATGCCAGACTGCCCGGATTTACGATATAAGCACCGCCATATCGTTCCAGATTCTGGACATGCGTGTGTCCATACATCACAATATCGTAACCATCATATTTGACCAACTCCTGTAAGTAGTCTGTTCCGTAATGTACATTGTATCTGTGTCCATGTGTAATGAACACTTTATACCGACCGATCATGAATTCCTCCTGCATCGGAAGATCAGAGGTCCAGTCATTATTCCCGGCAACCATGTGGATCGGGCAGGTTACATTGTCATAAATATATTCTTCATCTCCGCAGACATCCCCCAGATGGATAAACATATCGATGTCACCCACTGTATCTAAGACATCCCGAATCGTATTGGTTCTTCCATGTGTATCACTAATTATCAGTATTCTCATTTATAACTTCCTTTATCAAACGAAGTGCGTTTCCTCTATGGCTGATCGTATTCTTTTCTTCCGGTGACAGCTCTGCTGTGGACTTGCCATACTCCGGCAGGAAGAAGATCGGATCATAGCCAAATCCATTCTCGCCGCGTTCTTCATATCCAATGATTCCTTCGATCGTGCCACGTCTGGTAATGGTCTTTCCATCCGGAAATGCAGCCGCGATCGCACATACGAATCTTGCAGTACGCTTCTCATCCGGAACACCGGCAAGCTTGTCAATGATCGCTTTATTCTTGATCCGGTATGAGGTGTCTTCCCCCATAAATCTTGCAGAGTAGATTCCAGGTGCTTTATCAAGATAGTCTACCTCCAGACCGGAATCGTCCGCAAGCACCAGACAATTTGTCATCTTACGGATCGCCTCTGCCTTGATGATGGCATTTTCTTCAAATGTTTTTCCATCTTCTACGATGTCAGCCTGAATTCCGGCTTCCTTCATCGACAGGATCTCATATCCACAATCCGCAAGGATCATGCGGATTTCTTTCATCTTATTCTCATTACCCGTAGCAAAAATCAATTTCTTCATCTTGTCTTCTCCTTTTCTATTCAATCCCCCACATCCGTGAAGGCTTTCAAACAGACATTACAGTCATTCTCCTGCTCCGCACTCGACCACTTCGTGCCATACAGGCTGATATAGCCCTCGCCATCCGTGATATCGAAGTTCGCCGTTTTCTCATCATTATTATATTCGATTGCGATCGGCATCGTGGAATCCTGTGTGTTCACATGCACAACCACCGCAAATTTCCGATCATCCGGAAGCGGTACTGCCTCATTTAGATTGATCGTATAATAACCCTCGTACTGCATTTCACCGGATGCCACCTTTGTCCGCTGCTGCAAGTCGGATACATCGGTAAAATCCGTCACAACATACACATCATATGTCGTTTTCGGGCCTGTCGCATAGAAAGAAACTGCCTTTAATGTCTCGTTCTTTCCAGCCGTATAGACATTTGCAAAATAGGCCTCCGGCCTGTCGTCAAATCCCATCGTTCCGACCTCGCCCATCAGATCTGACTGATAGATCTTGTCGTAGTTGTCACTATTTCCAAGCTTCGTATATACTACGCTGTTCATACCGATATTGGTATCATAATAAGAGATATAAAAGAATCCCTCGTCACCAAAATCCTGCCCCCAGCTATTCTTGCAGATAAATGCGCCGTCTCCCGCCGGTTCTGTATTAAAATATTCCTTCGGATAGTTGTCATCCCAGCCAACGATCACCACGTCATGATTCGGCGTCTGATCTCCATCATAATAATAGGAACTGCGGTTTCTGTTATAGTAATAAGAACTACTCGTTGCATTCTTCATATCACAGTAAATAACCGTTTCCACACCGCCATATTTGTATACAGATGATTTGATCGCCTCGTAATTCTTGTCCTTCAGGATGATGGCTTCTTCCAGATGCTTTACCGCCGACAATCCATTTACCGTCTGGTTATCACCATACGGATCATCTTCCTCAAGCACCGGTCCCTGCCATGCCGCAAGATAGGCTATACTCATATAATATTCGCCACCGTCAAATGGGCTGACATTAAAGCTGTTATTCATTGCCATATGATCAACAGAAAATACCAGATTTTCAGCCGGACGGATCGTACTTTCCAGTGCCGCAAGTGATGCAAATGCCCAGCAGGTTCCATAGATACCCTGATCTCTTACAAGAGATACACGATCATGTTCTCTCATGTCATATGCAGCCGGAAGCTTTTCTTCCTCGGCAATCTTTTTTAACACCGCAGCATTTGTCTCCAGATTGATATTACAGCTGTAGTTTAATGCCTCGCAGATCTCATTCACCGGCACATAGATGATATCATCCTTTCTTTCCGGCTTATCGATCGTCTGAATCGTATTTCCGTTGATGTTCACCACATCCGAATCACCATAAACTTTAACAAGGCTGTCACCTTTTGCCAGTGTGATCGTTCCGTTTTCATATACATTTACCAGACAATCCAGTTTATCGGTAAATGCTGCAATTGGAATCATTAACTGTAACCGATCACTGAAATATGCCTGATATTCAGCCTCTGTGATCTTATTGTCATTAATATATAACGTAACACCCTTTTCATTTGCACTTGTTACGATCTCTTTCATCATTGCCTCGGCCGCAGCCTCCGAACCGTCGGTCTTTTCCACGCTCACATCCGGATGCCGGAAGAAGCCCAGATAGAGCAATACACTCAAGATTGCAACTGCTACCGCTATCAAAAACTTTTTCAATTTGGTCTCACTTTCTCTTTGGCGGCTTTGGTCCCATGAACTGATAGAAATATGATTTGATCATACCATTGTAGATCTTACGATTCTTATCCGCCTTTCTTCCTATATATTTCTCCGCCTCACTGTATGACGTGATCAGAAACATCGACCAGTCATCCAGTCGTCTGAAGCTTTCCCCGATCGTCTTATATAATTCAGGAAGATCCTCCCGATCCTCGAGACGTTCACCATATGGCGGATTCGTGATGATAAAGCCATATTTTTTCGGATGCCTGAGATCCTTTACATCTCTCTGTTGGAAATGGATATGTTCATCCACTCCCGCTGCTCTGGCATTCTCCATCGCACACTTCACCATTTCATTATCCAGATCGTAGCCCTGAATATTCATCTTCACATCATGATCGATCATGTCATTTGCTTCATCGATCGCATTGTACCACATCTTCTTATCTCCGACCTTCGCCCACTCGGAAGCCAGAAAATCCCGGTCGATGCCCGGTGCGATCCTTGCTCCGATCATAGCAGCCTCGATTGGAAATGTTCCGCTTCCACAGAATGGGTCAACCAGTACACGATCCTTGTTCCACGGTGTCAGCATGATCAGTGCCGACGCCAGAGTTTCCGATATCGGTGCTTTGCCAACCAGTTTCCTATAGCCACGCTTATGAAGGGATATTCCTGATGTATCAAGTCCTATCGTAACAATATCCTTAAATATAAATACACGAACCGGATATTCTGCTCCATCTTCCGTGAACCATGATACATGGTAGGTCTGTTTCAAACGTTCTACCATAGCTTTCTTCACGATGGACTGGATATCAGATGGGCTGAACAGTGCACTCTTATTTGATGTAGCCTTGGATACCCAGAATTTTGCATCACGGGTCAGATACCGCTCCCATGGAATACTCTTGGTTCCTTCAAATAATTCATCAAATGTTACAGCCTTAAAGCTTCCGCACTTGATCATGATACGTTCAGCCGTACGAATAAACATATTTGCTCTTGCAACCGCATCTTCTTCTCCTGCAAATGTAATTCTTCCGTCTTCTACCTGAACGATCTCATATCCAAGATCCAGGATTTCTTTTTTCAATACTGACTCCAATCCAAAATGACATGGAGCAATCAATTCGATTCTGCTCATATGCTTCCTTTCAATCACAAGTGCCAGATTCAGACATTTCTGTCCAAATCCAGCACTCCTTTTCTCTTATATCTTTGTTTCTGATTTTATTTTCTGCGTTTATTTATAACAACGATTCCGGCAAGCCCCAGTGAAATGATCATACCTGCAACTGCTGTCTTCATAGCAAAATCATCTCCTGTCTTTACTCCGGTGTTCTTCTGGTCATCCGGCTTATCGGCATCTGTTTTCTCTGTTGTTTGGCCCTCCGTTGATACAACTTCTTCGGATTCTGTTGTCACATCTTCCGTTTCATCCTGAGTATCATCCGTTGACTCTGTCGTTACATCTTCCGTTGTATCATCGGTACGATCTTCTGTCGTAGTTGTAGCTTCCGTTGTATCCTCTGTCGTTGCATCTGTAGAAGCTTCCGTTGTCACGTCTTCTGTTGTCACATTTTCTGTTGTTCCACCATCCGGAACAGACATTTTAACCGTTACTTTTGTTGCTCCCGATGCATAATAATTTGCTGTTTCCTTATATCTGACGTAATAATCACCGGCAGAAATGCCTGTGATCGTATTTGCTGTGATCGGCTTCCATACATTCTGGTCAACGGAATATTCCATGGATACATCAACATTTTTAATGGAACCGTCCTTTTTCCCTTTTGCACTTTCATTTTCTGTCGTAAGACCGGTTGGTGCTGTCTGTGGTGCTTTATCGATCGTATAATTCTTTACGGTTTCTCCGTGATAAGTCTTACCCTTTGCTGTTATTTTTACGCTTGCTGTTCCTGCATTGATATTATCTGTAAATGTACAGGTATAATCCGTTCCTTCTGTCAGATCTCTTCCATCGTATGTGACAGTCACTGTTGGCTCTTTTGCTTTTCCATCATATACATAAGAAGTCGGGGCAATGGATACAGAAACTGTCGCATCTGTCAGCCGGCGATAACGAAGCTCTACGCTTCTCGCCTTTGTGCCTGTTTCATCTAATATCGTATTATAGGAATTCGGCTGTCCATCCAATGTGTATCCGGCCGGAAGAAATTCCTCAATACCGCCCACAGCTTCATCTAATGAAAGCAACCCATAATTGCTTAGTCCGCTTGGCGAATTTGTAATCTTATAAACAGATGTCTGATCCATCTGCAGCTTTTCAAGCCACCATTCTGTAAATGCTGCACCATCATGTTGCTGTTCTATATTACTGTTTACCAGTTTAATGCCACCCTTTGCATACCATCCAAGCTGCGTAAGATCTGCTCTCACATTTTCAAATGTTAATGTATGTTCATTCCCTGTCGCTGCATTCCTGATATAGCCACTATATTCTCCATTTTCTATCACAAGCGAACCCATGATATCGAAATGAACAGCCTTTAACTCCTTCTTATTCAGATCAATCGTAAGATTCTTATTCCCAGCATCAATATATGTTGATGTACTCTCACAATTATATAGAAGCTTCAGTATATCACCGTTTCCGGCAGCAGCCGCTGCATCTTCTAGTTTAGAATAAGTGCCCTTTGCTGTTCCACTTGCATCCTCTACCTCGATGCATTCTACCGGATCATTACAATCCACGCAGGCTCCATCCTTCACCTGTGAATGTTCACATGCCGCCTGTGTCTCTGCCAGTCCATTTGCCCCTGCAAATGCTGCTACTGCAAAAAAACCTGCCGCAATGATCGTTCCTAAAATTCTTTTTCTCATTTACCCTATATCCTTTCTTTTCTAAAAAAATAAGTACCTCCGGAATATCCTGTGATACCCGCCAATTACCCTGTCCATATTATACATACTTCCCCCTGCCACCACAAGTAAATTAAACAAAAAAATCCCGGTCATGCACTTCCTTAACAGGTTCTGTCATGTCCGGGATCGATCTATTCTGTTATTCTCATTTTCAAACCACATTTTCTTCTCTTTCATAATGGCTAGTTACACCCTCTGTCAGCGGTTTTTCGTCAATGCTCCTTTATACTGTACGATTCCCCCAACGGTATTGATCACCTTATATCCTGCCTGCGACAGCAGTCTCGCTGCCAGTGCACTGCCGCCTCCATACTGACAATATGTGAGCAGCACTTTATTTTTAGGAAGATTATAATTACCATACTGTATATCCGACAATGGTACATTGACTGCCATTGGTATGTGTCCTCTCAGAAATTCTTCTTCTGTACGAACGTCCACGATCACCCCGCCATATCGGACTGCTTCCTGCATGATATCGCGGACCGGTATGTTGTGAAATCTCATCATTTCACCCCCTGGCAAATGTTCCTGCTATATGGATTCCTATATATTCATCATATGTCTCTTCCATCAAAACGTGCGGCATATTCAGCGTTTCTGCCACAATTCCGGTCTTATTTCTGTCCTTGTCCGTTGTACCCTGTCATGCCATAATCCGTACCAGTGCCATTCGACGTATAACTCTGTGGATAATTCTGTGATCCGGGATTCTCCTGCTGCCGATATGGATTCACTCCAGTTTGCGGATATGTTACATTTCCCATGTAGCCGCCATTTTGCATATATGCTCTATTCACAATATAACCGTTTTGAGGGTTATAACCAGTATTTTGCATGTACTCCATATTAGTCGGATATGCGCTGCCTCGATTATAATCATCCTTTACCTCATACCCGGAATTTGTGCCGTAGGCTGATTGACCTGCATTGGCATTCATCCCCTGTGTATAACCACCATTGTATGGGTTGTAATTTGTATTCTGCATATATCCTCCGGCCTGACCATATGCATCACCACCCGGATAGCCCGGATAACCCGCCCGGTAATCCGGTTGATCTGGATAATAATATCCTCTGCCCGGTCTGCGAAAATCCATCCGGTACATCCCATAATCTGCAGTCTCCGGTCTGCCGTCAATTCTGCGGTCATGCGCTGAACAGTAAAAGATCAGAAAAATTGAAAGTACATACATCACTCCAAGGATCAGGAATACCCATGCCTCCGAAATATATCCATACGATGCCGCCATCACAAGATAGTCATATAAGCCATGAATAAATACCGGCACGATATATGCCCATGCCATAAATCCGATCATACCCGCACGGTCACCTGCATATGCCGCTTCTCTGCCCTTCGCATAAAGTGCACCCATGATAACACCTACCGTACAATGAAGTGGAATAGCGGTAAATGCCCTGAGTATGCCCGTTCCGATTCCGCCGGAAGCAACATATAAGATATTTTCCAATATAGCAAAGCCAAGCGATGCACAGACCATATAAATAACTCCATCATAGCTGTGCTGAAATTCTCTGCTTTTCCATGTAGTGCAGACCGTTACCAGATATTTTCCAAGCTCCTCCACAATTCCGATCACCAGAAAGCAGAGCACCAGCAGCATCGTCTGATGATCCGTATCTGTCTGTGCAACGATTAACTGCCCGATAAATTCTGCAATCGCTGCCGGAATGATCGTACCTGCACCAAGTGCCAGAAGCAATACCATTAATTTGACCGGCGGCTTCTCTTTCCGGTCTCTCATATATATAAAGCCAAGCAGGACCAATGCCGGCAAGACTGCTATTATGATCAGTATTCGACTCATATGACCTCCCATAATCCTGATCCGATGACTGTAATCACAACCATCGAATCTTTTCAACATAATATGACTTGTTTAAAATTATACCACCCAGCAATGAAAAACTCTACTTACAGGTCTTATTTTACATATAAAATATGGGAGACGCAAAGCTTACGTCTCCCATAGCATTTATTCATATTTTTTTGAGGAAAATATATGACAATAATTATTTTACATTGAAGGCTTTCATACCCGGATATACGGCTGAAGCACCAAGCTCTTCTTCAATTCTTAAGAGCTGGTTGTACTTAGCTACACGCTCGGATCTGGATGGTGCGCCGGTCTTGATCTGGCAGGTATTTAAAGCAACTGCAAGATCTGCAATCGTTGTATCTGCCGTCTCACCGGATCTGTGCGATGAGATAGCTGTGTATCCGGCCTTGTGAGCCATCTTGATTGCTTCCAATGTCTCTGATACAGAACCGATCTGGTTTAACTTGATCAGGATACTGTTACCACAGCCAAGCTCGATACCCTTTGCAAGTCTCTCTGTATTTGTAACGAAAAGGTCGTCACCAACTAACTGTACCTTATCGCCAAGCTCTGCTGTAAGCTTCTTCCAGCCTTCCCAGTCTTCTTCGTCCAGACCATCTTCGATGGAGATGATCGGGTACTTCTCAACCAGTCTCTTCCAGTGAGCGATCAACTCTTCTGATGTATATACTGTACCAGCCTTTGGCAGCTTGTACTCGCCAACCGTGCCTGTCTTCCACTCGGATGAAGCTGCATCCATCGCAATCTTGAAGTCCTTGCCCGGCTCATATCCGGCTTTCTTTACTGCCTCAAGAATTGTCTCGATTGCTTCTTCGTCGGATGCAAGTGCAGGTGCAAATCCACCTTCATCACCAACAGACGTAGCAAGTCCTCTTTCTTTTAAGATGGCCTGAAGTGCATGGAATACTTCTGCACACCATCTGAGACACTCTTTGAATGAAGGAGCACCAACCGGCATGATCATAAATTCCTGAACATCCAGACCGGATGATAATGCATGGCATCCACCATTGATAATATTCATCATAGGAACCGGAAGTCTGTTGCCGCTTACACCGCCTAAGAAACGATATAAAGGTACATCCAGTGAAATAGCTGCTGCTCTTGCTGCTGCAATTGATACAGCAAGGATTGCATTTGCACCAAGATTTGACTTGTCCTTTGTTCCGTCTGCCTTGATCATTGCCTGGTCAACAGCATATGTATCTGATGCATCCATTCCAACTAACATATCATTGATCGTTGTATTGATATTCTCTACTGCCTTTTGGACGCCCTTGCCGCCAAAACGGTTCTTGTCGCCATCACGAAGCTCCAATGCTTCAAACTCACCTGTTGATGCACCACTTGGAGCTGCGCCACGTCCAACTGTACCATCTGCAAGAATAACTTCTGCTTCTACTGTAGGATTTCCTCTGGAGTCGATAATTTCTCTTCCGATTACTTTTTCGATTTCTAAATAATTCATCATGCTTTGATCCTTCTTTCTGGTGACAGCTTCTGTCCCGGATCCGTCATTGCATCCGGGTGCATACCCTGTTTTCAGCAGTCAGGGATGCATATAGAATGGAGTCACACGATTTATTCACAAGATTTTTGGTTAGTTTCTGCTAACTATTTATAAAAATACCATGCAGAAGCCTTTTCCGTCAACAAAAAACGGTCGAATTTATTGAGAATTTCTATCACATTTTTCGCTTGATTTTTACAGGATCAGACCGTATAATGCACCCATGAGTTAGATGTGTCTAACCAGTAGATTGAATGATTTACAGAGTTACGGTGCATACTAAAATTTGATATGCAACGTTGCTTTGATGCGAGCGTACCAGCACTGCATATAGCTTTAGGTTTTTTGAATATTGCAGAATATTTGTCGGAATCGATGCAAAAAGGAGTTTGTGATTATGTTTGAAGAATATTTGATCACACATTGTTCGCCTACATTGGCGTCCTTAAAACCTGCCAGCCTGTTTCTTTATCGTTTTTCTTCCGAAGAAGAATTATACGAAAGTGTGGCTGTCTGGGATGCACAATTTCAGAAAAAAGGAATCCGCATAACGATCCTGCGGGAAAATACTGACACTGCTCTGATCTATGTCTACAGACCGGAAGCCATGATCCGTGAACTGTCAAGACCGGAGATCAATGTCTTTCTTTTGAACATCGGATATCCGTCCGGCACGGTCGACCAGCTACTCGCCGAGCTACGTATAAGGCTTCAGGCATCAACGGAATTTCCTCATGAGATCGGTGTATTTCTCGGTTATCCGTTACAGGATGTTCTTGGATTTATCAAGAACCACGGAAGCAACTGTAAGGGCATGGGAGACTGGAAGGTATATGGTGATCTGGGTGAGGCTCAGAAAACATTTGCAAAATTTAAAAAATGCCGGGAGATCTATGCAGATCTCTGGCATCAGGGACGAACGATCTGGCAGCTGACAGTTGCTGTATAAGTATTTAGAAAATTGCATCCGCATAGTAAAATAATTATTTATGCAAACGACGTTCACATAACAAAAATGAATATAGGAGATTTCTGCATATATTTCCAATGCAGAGATCTCTAAATATAAAATACATGAATTATAAGGAGGAACCTACTATGAGTAAGGTTGCAGTTGTATATTGGAGTGGCACAGGTAATACAGCATTAATGGCACAGGCTGTTGCAGAAGGTGCCAAAGCAAAAGGTGCAGAATGTGATCTTTTAACATCCGCAGAATTTACTGCAGATATGGTAGATAACTATGATGCGATCGCATTTGGCTGCCCTGCTATGGGTGCTGAAGTCTTAGAAGAAAGCGAGTTTGAGCCAATGTTCGCTGAATGTGAACCGGCATTAAACGGTAAGAAGATCGCCATCTTCGGTTCATATGGCTGGGGAAGCGGCGAATGGATGGATACATGGGAAGCTCAGTGCCAGGCTGACGGTGCTGTATTTGCAGCAGCTCCACTGATCTGCCATGAAACACCGGATGAAGCAGGTCTTGCTGATTGTACTGCACTTGGCGAAGCACTTGTTTAATAAATAATAATACACATCTCTAAACACAACCAAAATACAGGAATCTGCCATGTGGCAGTCCTTCCGCTTGTACATTATCGTACAATCCAACAAATGCTCTGGCAAACCACACCTCTGCCAGAGCATTTATTATATTTATAGTTTCTGTTTTTATATGTTCTATTTCTGACTCTTCTTTAATGTTGCAACAACCTTGCCTTTTACATTGATGATCTTTACAGTTCCATCTTCATAACTTGCTTTTTGATTGCTTTCTGCAAACATAATATATCCCGGACATGCTGCCAGAACATGTACCTTCTTCTTGGATGACTGGTAGATCCTTTTCTTGGAAGTTCTGCCCGTACTCTTTCCATAATAAGAATCTCCAAATTTATAAATGGAATTTGAGCTTTTTCCATTTTTGATCAAAGTACCATACTGATATCCTCTTACAGTCAGGCTCTCATTAAACTGCATATCATCAAAAGCTCTGACAAATGCATTGCAAACCGTTTGATTTCCTGCCGGGTATTTCTTTTTATGCTTATATTTTGTGTCAACGGAATAGGATTCTGTCATATACGGAAATACACTGTAGAAATATTTGCCCTTATAATAGAATACCTTTCCATTTGCATCATCTTTTACCCTCATGTGACGCTTCTTATCAGTTCCGTCCAGTTTCATAGAACATAAACCGGAATGACCATAATAAAGTCGGTTGTTTTTCATAAAACCAAGTCTTCCATTTTTACAGATCTGTTTTGGCTTTGAACTTCCATCAGCCTTGATCTTATAGATACTCATCTGGCTGTCCTGATAAAGGTTGTAATACAGATATCCTTTGTGTACCAAAACTCCACTGACACCATCACTCTCTACAACATACTTTGCAGTCTGTTTTTTCATATTATACGCAAGTACACCCTTTGAGGTTTCTATGTAGAGATAGTCACCTGCATGATACAGTTTTCTCGCTGATACATGCTTTACGGTTGATGCTGCTTCCAGTTCCGCCGTCTGCTCCGTCTCAACGTCTGTTGCTGCCAGACTTACATTGGAACCTGTCACATTCATTACTCCACACAGTACAAATGCGATCATTGCCAATACTACTTTTTTTAAATGTCTTTTCATTCATTTTCCTCCTGATTTTTTATTCCTTCCTTCTGCAGATTTTGCAGATACCTGTATTATATCACTGCATATAAAAAATAAATATATAAATTTGTCATGCATGACAGTTTATCCGTCATGGTCTGCATTGTCCATATAAAAAACATCTGCTGATCCATAAACTATATAAAGTCCATACATCAGCAGATGCTTTGTTTTCTTTCACTATATTATATCGTAAGACTTTCTTTATATACAGATCTTGTATTTATATCGCTCCATGCTCCCGCAGCAGTTTCTCGACATCGGTTCCTTCTACCGCCTTTAAAAGCTCTTTCATCGCGATCTTTTCTTTCAGACCAAGCTTCATATCTGTGATCTTTCTTCCATCCCGGATCGCCACTGTCGCATTTAACAGGTCGCGGACATCATAGACACTGCCCCAGACCTCCGGCACACCACGATCGATATTCAACAAAGTATATACTGCTTCCATACCTGTCCGGATCGAATACTCGGTTGTAAATATCGTATCTCTTGCTGTCTCGGCAAACTGTCCAAGGAATGCAAAATTGACCGCTCCCTCCGGTACGACATCCGGACGGTCGCCCTTCTCACGCGGCATGAAAAATGCCGTGATATATGGCATCATAACCGGCACCGTATTTGCGCTGTGTTCGGCAAGCTCCGGTATTTCCTCCTCCGGTACCCCGATATGATAGAGCCATTCCTCGCAGATCTCCTTACCGGTGCATTCCCGCATGGTCTTCTTTACATAATCACCCGGTTTATTCGAGAATAAGCCATATACCCATACAAGCACCTGTCCCTTTGGCTGATTACGGAACTGCGGCTGACGATTGATCGTCCAGGAAAGCAGCCATTCGGAATCTCTCGCAGTCACAATACCACCTGTAACTACCTTGCCTGAGAGCGGATCTCTCTTACAGATCTTCTTAATATACGGGAGAATCTTTTCATCTAATGTCGTCACCGTTGCGCTCATCCAGTTTGACTGCTCCGGATCGTAGCAGAATTTGTCCGGATGTCCAAAGGATGGATCCTGTGCTGCGATCTTCCTCCACATATCCCATCCGCCACCCTCACGGATCTCGGTCTTGAATTCAGCCGGTTTGTTCTGACTTCCGTATGAAGAATTCTCCACGCAGCCGCCATTTGTGATAAATACCAGATCATTCTCGGTCAGATCGATCGCATCTGCTTCACCGTCACGGATAATATCAATCTTCTTTGCCAGCTTTCTTCCTGCTTCGATCTCGAATTCCACATTTATAACCTTGGTATTATAATGGAACACCACACCGAATGATTCCAGATATTTTACCATCGGAAGAATCATGGACTCATACTGGTTATATTTGGTAAAACGAAGTGCCGTGAAATCCGGCAGTCCTCCGACATGATGGATAAAACGCTTAATATAGAGCTTCATCTCAAGTGCAGAATGCCAGTTCTCAAATGCAAACATCGTCCGCCAGTACATCCAGAAATTAGAATTAAGCACTTCTTCATCAAAATACTCATCGATCCGTTTATTATATAATTCTTCATCCGGGGTAAAGAACAGCTTCATGATCTCCATTGCACCCTTATCGGACAATCCGAACTTCTTATCGGTATGTGCATCCTGCCCCCGATTCTCAGTTGCCCGACACAAAGAATAGTTTGGATCTGCCTTATTCAGCCAGTAATACTCATCCAGTACACTGACACCCTCTGTCTCGATGGACGGAATCGAACGGAACAGATCCCACATACACTCAAAATGGTTATCCATCTCACGTCCGCCACGCATAACATAGCCGATATCGCTGTACTGATAACCATCACATGCACCGCCCGGAATCGGGTCTTTCTCCAGAATGTGCACATGCGAGCCTTTCATCTGTCCATCTCTTACCAGAAAACAGGCTGCCGCCAATGCACCAAGTCCCGAACCTATAATATATGCCGATTTCTGATCCACACCCGCCGGCTTCTTCGGTCTGGCAAATGCTTCATAATTTCCACTTGTGTAATACATACGAATTACCTCCAATCTATACAGCCTGCCCGCAAACAGACCGGTTATCTCAAAAACTGTCTTTATTATAAGATTCCCCGTTTTTGCCCTCAATAAACAAAAAAAGTACCGTGATAAAAATATATTCACGGTACTTGTTCTGTCTAAAATTTTATCATTTCCCCTGTTTTGATGGGATAACCGGTCTGAAAAATAAGACACATTGTTTTTTCAATGTATCTGTCAGCTCTCTGTTTTTTTGTGAAAGGCATCCGTCCGAAATGCTTCCAGTGCTCTGGTAATATTATCATGCATCACCAGTCCCATCTTATCCACGATCACATGTGGATCCTGCTTCATGCCATTCTCAATCCATTCAAGCAACACACCGACAAAGGAGCATTTGTAAAAATCAGCAATGAACTTCTTATCTTCATCCCGCACCTGCATATTCTTCGCCTTATCTTCGATGACCTTGATCATCAGATCATACGTCAGACTGTACAGATATTTTTCTACCTGATCTCTGCTGATCGAATGATATGCATTCATCATAAATGTCTTATTCTCGCTCACCGCTTCAAAGATACGAAGGAAGCCTTCCTGCCAGGTATCATAGGTTTTATTCTCACCCAGTATCCTCGTTGCATCCTCCACACACACCCACTCTACCAGATCATAGATATCTTTAAAATGGTAGTAAAATGTCATCCGGTTAATACCACAATCTTCTGTAATATCGGTTATTGTGATCTTGTCAAGCGGTTTCTTTGTAAGAAGCTTCTTCAGTGATGCTTCCAACGCACGTTTCGTTATCTGAGACATTTCCTTGTAACCTCCGCGTCTATTGTTCATCAGAAAAAAAGTTATCCTTACTATACCATACCCACCAGAATTTTGTAAAATTAAAAATAAGCTAATGGCATGAGAAAATTCCTCATGCCATCATCTTATATTTTACACGCAAAATTCTGGTCTGGATGTGGTATATCATACAAAAAACGGCCGGTCAACTGTAACATACAGAGACCGGTCAAACGAAAAAACAATCTATATCATTCAGGGTGTGAAAAAAGCCCTACAGAAGGAACTGTTTCATATGATGTTACAAACAGATAAAACCGCCATGTAACATGCTTTTATGCAAGGACTACATTATCGGAAGCTTCTATTTCTGCTTTCTTTGCATCCTCCCTGATCTCAACAAATGCTGTATTGTCGAGAGCCTCTTCTGCAATACTTACACAGTTTTCTGCGATACGGTTGATGTTGTCAAGTGTGTATAATCAATGTAAAATTTTATTCTTTTTTATATCAGTCAACCTATATTGTAAAATGCTTTTACAAATATCTTCCTAACTCCTGCTTCCATATTTCTTCCAGTCGTTCCAGCGAAAACGCTGCATTTGCCGGGCTTGTCGACGGCAGTTCGATCATCGGAAGATCAATATGTTCCGCCTGATATTTTTTATATAATCTGCCCGCAGTCTTTCCATTTGTAAAAACTGCCCGGATCGATGTATGTGCTACAATGCTTTTAATATCTGCAGGAACAACATTTCGGATACTGCTGTCACTGGAACCGATGATCTCACAAGCCCGGATCACATCATAGACCGCCACATGACCGGCAAGCAGCATCCGTTTTTTCTCTTCTATCGTCAAGGGTTCCGGTACACCAAGTACAGCTGCCACTACCTTCCAAAAACGGTTTCTCGGATGTCCGTAGTAGAAGCCCTGCTCTCTGGATTTCACCGATGGCAGACTGCCAAGAACCAGCACCTGTGATTCTTCATTATATACCGGAGCAAATTCATGCTCTACATACTGATATTCTGACATTTTTATTTCCTTTCAAATAAAGAATTGCCTGCAAATCTTACACATTCAAACGGAATTACAAAATAATTAACTTCCACTCCGTAAAATATGCATCCGCAAAAATGACTTGTTTTCTGTTTCAAATAACCTTTGTATTTGAACGGTCATTTCCTGCATACAAATCATTTTTCACTTTATATTTTTATATGATTTCTCCATCTAAGATCTTTATTCCAAATCTCTCCATATCCACCCGTCCATCGACAACTGTAACTCCATCTGCCGTCAATCGATCTGCCTGTACATTCTTTCCGCCAAATGCAAATGCTCCGGATAATTCACCCTTTGCATTTACCACACGAAAACAGGGAATGTGCTCCGGATCCGGATTCTTATGAAGCGCGTTTCCCACTGCACGCGCCATCTTCTTATCCCCGGCAAGCTCCGCGATCTGACCATAAGTTGCAACCTTTCCGGCAGGAATCTTTTTCACCGCCTCATAGATTCTCTTTGACGGACTGGTTGTCACCAGATCATAACTCTCTGCGATCATCCGTTTCACATCCTGATCCGGAATACTTCCATCCAGAATGATCGTATTCCAGTGCTCCTTATTCTGATGCCAGCCCGGTATCACCGCGTCAAATGCGCTCCGCCAGAAATCCCGCCATTCCGGATCGACCTTTACATTCAGATTAATATATCCGTCTCTCTCATATGTCCACAGGAATACCTTCTTGCTTCCTTTCACACGCACCAGTTGCCAGTTCGGATCATGAAATGGCGCCTGCTGATATGTATCAGGAAAAGTCAGTCCATATGCCAGCGCTTCTTCTCTCGTTGTCATTTATCTTCCTCCGACATGCTTTACATAGTCTGCGATCAATTCCGCCGTCTTATCAACACCCAGTCGTACCGCGTCTATACACAGATCATAATTCTCTGCATAGCCCCATTCTTCTCCGGTATAATATCTGTGATAACCACGCCGTTTCTCATCTGTCTTTTCAACAAGCGCTATAGCCTTTCGCTCCGAGATCTTATGCTTTCCCGCGATATGATGCGCCCGCTGCTTCTTATCTCCGCACAGAAACACCCGGACAGCATCCTTATCATCCCGGTAGGCATAATTCGAAGCACGTCCTATAATGATAAAACTCTGTCCGCCAAACATTGCTGACAATGCCCGTTTCGGTGTATCATACTGATTCTTCGGACAGAAATCATCCGCAACCGAACTGATCATCGCATTTACCGGCTGCTCACCAAAATACATTGGATACTTTTCATAAATTTTCTTTTCTTTTGCAAGCGCGATCAGCTCTGGCTTCGTATAAAAAGGAATCCCTAACAGCTCCGATAATTTTTTTCCAACTTCATCTCCGGCACATCCACATTGTCTTCCAAGTGTTACGATCATACTCTCTTACCTCCTTCTTATATATTACCTCTACTCACCTACAATGCAAGCATCTGACTAATCAGATGATAATGCCCGTCTACCGCCGCTTTCATGGCTGCTTCATCACGTTCTAATACACTATTATAGATCTGCTTGTGATAATTAAGCAAGTTTGCCTTTTCTTTTGTATTCACACGGCGCAGCACCAGATCGATCCATTCCCGATAAACGATCATAACCGCCTCCATGATCATCGAAAATAGTTCATTCTCTGTTGCCCGGATCAGCAATTCATGAAATTCCTTATCCACGCTAACCAGTTCGGAACCATCCGCCTGCTCCATCCTTGCCAGATTATCCTCCAGAAGCACCTGACACTCAAATGGTATTCCTTTCTCGATCAGCATACTGCATACAGACTTTTCCATTGTACAACGGAACTCACAGACCTCGGATTTCGTGATACTGCCAAGTGCCAGCATCATCATAAGCATCTGACGGATCGACTCTCCGGCATTTTTTGATATATAATTTCCCGATCCCTGTACGCGTTCGATCATTCCCATGCCATGCAGGATACTGAGTGCCTCCCTAGTCGAATTTCTTCCGATTCCTAACGTCTCCGCTATCGTACGTTCGGTTGGAAGCTTGCTTCCGTTCTGCAAGGTTCCGTCCTGCATCAGGCTGTAAATATATTGAATTGCTTTTTCATATTCTGATGTAACATGTTGTTTTTCCATACTCGTCTCCCTGACTATCAATAAATTTCGTTATTTCTATATTTTGATATCCGCTACCAGCGGATACCCGCCTATGAGATTATCAACTAACTTCATTATTTCTATATCCGATCTGTAAATTCGAAATAAATCCTTGCATTTTATAAGCAGCATATATATTTACATAAAATGCGCAAATAACGACGAAAGCACAACCGTAAGAATACCGGAAACCGCAATCGCCAGACTGCTCATTGCACCTTCCACTTCACCGATCTCGATCGCCTTTGCCGTTCCGATCGCATGAGATGCAGATCCAAATGCCAGGCCCTTTGATATCGGTTCGGTGATTCGAAAAATCTTGCACACTAATTCACCAAATATATTTCCAAGAACACCCGTTACGATAATAACCGCAACCGTAATCGTTACATATCCACCCAGTTCTTCTGAAACACCCATACCGATCGCAGTCGTAATAGACTTCGGAAGCATCGTTACATACTCCTCATGTGTAAGTCCCATGATCTTTGACAATACAAACACCGTACAAAGACTTGTCACCACACCGGCAACAAGACCTGCCATAACCGCCTTACAGTTATGCTTCAGCAGTTCCCACTGTTCATAGAGTGGGATCGCTAGGCATACAGTTGCAGGGGTCAACAGCCAGCTTAAATATTGGGCGCCCTCATTATAAGTATCATAATCCACCCTGCTCACAACCAGTACCAGGATGGTAACTACAATCGAGATCAGCAACGGATTAAATATTCCCAGTTTGAATTTTTTCTTTAATATTGACCCGATCAAATATGAGATCAGGCTAAGTGTAACTCCCGCAAACAGGGAGTTTTCAAAAAAATCATGCATCCTCTTGTTCCTCTTTCTTCCTATCCTTTCTGATGATCCACTGTGACAGTCTGCCTGTCATTGCCATAACCGTAATGATTGTAACGACCGTGATCACACATACCGGAATCAGCACCGGCTTCAGCGTTCCCCAGCTAACCAACAGACCAACACCGGCAGGAATGAACATCAATGGCATGATCTCAATTAAAAATTTGCCTGTCTCCTTCACTGCTTCTAACTTGATCCATCCAGTCATCAGGCATACAAATAAAATCGCCATTCCATAAATACTGGCAGGAATCGGCAAAGGTAATACATATTTGAGCAGTTCCCCGATAAATGAAATTGCAAGAATGATTAAAAACTGTCTAATATACTTCATTCAAATATCCTCTCTACATTTTTTATCCTTTTTCGTTTGAACTATACTTTTTCATATAAAAGAAATTGGTAGCACCAATTCAGTGCTACCAATCATTATACTGCCATCTTATTATTTGTCAATTTATTATTTTACCAAATCGGCATCAATATATTCCCAGCATGTTTTCTTGCGGGCTGCTCCTTTCTGCGACTGATGCTATAACTTTCCAGATGAATACTATTTATTCCTGTCAGCGGTATCTCAACTGCCAGAAGACCACCCTTTCCTGCCGTCGACGCACAATCTTTACAAACGGATACTACTCCTGCCGCTGATGTCCCAGCTGCCAGAAAGCTACCGCTCCTGCCGCCGCTACGTTAAGTGAATCTACGCCATGTGCCATCGGAATCATAACCATATAATCGCAGTCAGCTATCGTATCTCCGGCCAGCCCATCGCCCTCTGTACCGAGCACAATTACAAGCTTTTCCTCACTATTTAACTGCGGATCATCAATTCCTACACTATCTTCTCGGAGTGCCATTGCCGCCGTCTTAAAGCCCATTTCTTTCAATGTATTCATTGCCTGCTCCGGCCAGACACCATCCTTCTTTGACAACATTGTCCACGGAATCTGGAATACTGTTCCCATACTCACACGACTTGCACGTCTGTAAAGAGGATCACTGCAGCCACCGGTCAATATCACTGCATCCATACCAAGTGCTGCGGCACAGCGGAACAATGCTCCCACATTTGTCGGATTGACCACTTCTTCCAAAATAGCGATCCGCTTCGCTCCCTGACATACCTCCTCTATCGTTGGCAATGTCCTGCGGCGCATCGCACACCAGAGTCCTCTTGTCAGATGATAACCGGTAAGCTTCGTCAATATCTCATCCGGTGCAACATAGATTGGAACATCCTCCATCCGATCCAGAATCTCCTCGGCCTCTGCAAGCTGTCCCTTTTCTGCCAGAAAAGACACCGGTTCATATCCACCATCTAATGCCCGCTCGATCACCTTCGGACTCTCGGTAATAAACAATCCTTCCTCCGGTTCATAAATTGTTGCAAGCTGCCGTTCCGAAAGCTCCGCATAAACCGTCAGTTCCGGTCGATTCAGATCCGTTACTTCTATTATCTCCATCGTAATTCCCTTCCTGATACACACGCTTGTCACCTTTTTATGTCAATTACCTTTATACCAAATTGGTATCAATATACTCCCAATATGGCTTCTTGTTTACCTCACCTTCATGCTCTATATACCAATTTGCAGCCTCCTGTAACCCGGCATCCATTGACATCGTCTCCGGATATATCTTCTTCTGCCGGGTCACATCAAGACAGTATTCATAATTATAAAAGCTGAAATAATTTCTCTGCTCTACTGTTTCCGGTACCGATACGAATTCCGGTACTTTATCAAAGCAGGCATAACATTTGATAACCCAGTCTCTTATCGATATTGCATTTTCATTTCCGACATTTAAGATATGATCAGTTGGGCGCTTTGTAATTAATACTTCCATCAGCCTGCACAAATCTTCCACATGGAAAAACTGTAATTTCATCTCACCGTCTTCCGGCAAATAAAATTTTCTGTCTGCCATTGCACAGTCAAATACAAACGCCTCCCGATAGACGTTGTCCATAGAACCATATAAATATGGCGGTCTTAAAATATAAGCATCCGGGACTCTCTCCAACAGTGCATTTTCTGCTTCGATCTTATCTGTTCCATATTTTCCCCAGAATTTATTTACTGCTCTTTCAGAATCCTCAGGAAATGGCTGTACACCATACTCCGGATATACCGCACTGGAACTAATCATTATATATTGATCAAAAGAGTCCAGCGAATTATGTAAATCAATTATGTCTTGTGCATCATAAGCGGTTATGTCGGCAACAACATCAAAATGCAGATTCTTCAGCTTATCCCCTAAATTATGCCTGTCGCTTTCAATCAGCGTCACGCCCTTAACCTGCGGTTTTGAATTACGGTTCACTACATAGACATCATATCCATGCTCTACAAAATACTTTGCTGCATACTTACTGACAAATGTGGTTCCACCGGTAATCAAGATTTTCTTCATTGATATCTCCTTTTCTGCTGCACAGGGCTTGCTTATAAGCCCACCCAATTGTTTGCATCTACAAAGTAACATACCGGTAATTCGACTGTCAACATTGATGCAAATATTCGGACTACACTTTCAAATAGTCAAGTTGGTGGAAGTCGCCGCTTATAGATAAACAAAAAAATACCCGGAAGAGTGTAAACACTCTCCGGATATTTTTTATTTATCTAATCTTCTCGTTACTTACGCGTAGATTACTCAATGATAGTAGCAACACGTCCTGATCCTACAGTACGTCCACCTTCACGGTCTGATTTGGTCGTATTTAGAAGCTTATATATTACGATTTTTGCCATTTTGTGACTCATTTTATGGGTATTTCACCTATTATTTTTATTTTTTCCGAGGGAAATGTTGCAGATTCGTATCACGATAATCCGCTATTTTCCGTCCACCTAAGCAATAATATAACATGGGCGAACCGGAATGTAAATTGGGATTTTTGACTAAATCAGGGTTGTGATACACATTTTAGGGGACGAGATACACGTTTTTGTGTATCATAGCGCGGTGGGATACGTTTTAGCATACGGCACCAGTGCCACGATACACAGTGTGGTACAAATTTGAGAAAAAGTACACACGAAAGCCTATTGTGTGTATCTTTACTTAAAATACTTTAACCAGAACTTTCACTTACTAAAACCTACTTTGGCTTATATGGTGAAAACGGCTTATTCTTCTGAAGTAATATGGCATCCTGATCATTTTCTGTTATGTCTGAAATATGCCTATAAACCAACTGCTTTTTATGTATTCCATAATGCGGAAGTGGTTTGATTTCTCCAGTCTTTTCATTCAATACAGCAGGCATTAACATATATTCTCCATATTGATAATATGCCTCTTTAAAGTAATTAAATGATTGGAAATTATCCCTAGGATTTGCACGAATTATACGAGATACGTTAAGTATCATCGTCTCGTCCGCAGAAAAACCACCTTTTTCAGCTCGCTTCATAGCTTCATCAATATTATTTCCAACCACTACGTAATATCCTGATGCCTCCCCCGGTACATCTCCTTCTACCAATGCAATCCTTATATCTTCTTTTTTATCATCTCTTCCTATTATCTTTATCCAATCTTCAAAAATCTTAATTGCATATTTTTCGTTAACAAACGGCAAAAGCAACGCCGGCAACGGCATATATCCTAATACAAAACCTGCCCCACGCCAAACTGCTTTATTCCACGCCTCAATATCTATCATCGAAGTGATAAATAAATTTTTTCTTTCTTTTTCTGGCAATGGTCTCAATTTTCCAAGCGGCGGTTTTTCTTTCGTATTAATGCCTCTCAATCTCCAATATAATCTATCATATCCATCCTCGTTGCTAATATTATAATAAGTGCTTCCCTGAAGCGGAGTTGGAATATACTCCAAGTCTCTCTCATCAAAAACAACCGGAATATATTTGTCGTTCATTGTATCCGACATATATAATTTCTGATAAATGAGATTTCCTTCCCATTTAACACCCCGACCTTTTCCCAGTTCTACATTTCCATATATTTTATTATAATATCCTTTTGAACCAATCACTATAACATAGTCGGCTCTATTTATACTATTTTCCATCCATCTTGGCCAACCTTCAGAAGGAGCCTCTTCATACTGATCCAGAATAGCATCAATTCCTTCTCTTCTCAATTTGTTAGCAAAAGAAAATACTTGATCTGCAAATGATAATGAATCTTGTGAATAACTTATAAAAACAATAGGGTTCTCTTGTTGTGCCATTACTCTCACCTCCAAATCTCTATTGAACTTCATTTTGTCTCAGCGCTATTTACAATCTTCATATTTCTAATCATATCATCTAACTTAACCAAATGGTCATAAACGCACTTTATATCAGCACGTTCGAACTCCTTTTGTTCATCTTCGAAATGGGTTCCTTTGTTCAGGACGCGCCAATTCCCAGCTTCTTTAAGACTCTTGAGTTCTGCATTAATGTCTTCCATACCTTTTATCTTACCAGTTTTCTTAATCAGACCATCCACTATAGAACTTAAATCTGGTAAACTCTTGGGACTTCTCATCCCTACAGATATCGTCGCATCTGAGGATTTAGCAATTAAATTCCACAGATTATATGAAATACACTCCATTGCTTGTCGACATTTTGAAGCAGCATCTTTTGTTTCATTTTTATTGTACTTATCCTCCGCAGCCATCAATGGCGTTTTTGAATCAGAGTATTCTACTATTACACCTCGTTCCTCTAATGAATCTGCCGGAATAAATTTATACACAATAGCATTTTCTTTTACTCTCTTTTGACCTAACTTATCTTGCAATTTAAAAATGAATTGGTCTCCGTGTGTAGACAATATAATCTGTGTATTTGCAAAATCGGCATGATTCATCAACAAATCCGCTACACCATTTCTATGATCATCATCAATGGCATTTACAATATCATCGAATATAATAAAATTCAGATTATCATGCACGGCTTTAGCCAAAAGAATTGACAGACCTAAAATTTTGATATGCCCCTCGCTTAAAACTTGTAATGCCTCCGATGTGCTACCATCGGCAAAAGTGATATACATCTTGTCAGAGGTTGCATCAGGTAAAATCAATTCCTCTATCTTTTCAAAATCTGCATCATCTTGATTGATCGTATTATAATAATCGACAATTCTCTGTTCTAAATCCTGTGCTATCTGTCTCGGTAACTCATTATTATAATCAATCAGACTACCTATTATCTTATTATAAGCCTCTATAATTTTTGCATTAAATTCACAAATTCTTTTTTCTTCGTGAATTTTCTTTATTGTATCCTCGCTTTGTTCATCAAACTCCTTAATCTCTTTTTGGCATCTCTTTATTATCTGCTCCTTTTCATTCATCTGAGTTTTTAATGTCACAAGTGCATTTCTTACAGCACTAAGCTTTGCAACTTGTTGATCATATTCAGAATTTGATTTGTTTGCCGCCTTATTGTATTCTTCTATTTTGTTTCGGGCAACTATCTTGTCAAATCCCTTTAATTCTTCACAAAATTCAAACCACTTACTCACAGTATCCACATACATTCGAATATCTTCCAATTCTACGGAAACCATATTGTCTGTTTTTATTTGTAATAGTTTAAAAAATTCTTGATTTCCCGAAATAAAATCTAATATCTCACGAATGTTCTCCCTAGCATTTTGAGCGGCATCATTGATTTTTTTCTGTATCAGTTCTATTTCAGTAAATGTTTTTAACTGCTCTTTAGCATATTCATATGGATTTCTTTCAGCATTAGCCAAATTCGTTCCACAAGCAGGACAATTCGTTGTTTCTTCCAATTCAGATATAATCTCATACAAATTTTTATAATTTACCTGCAGAGCCATATCCGATAATTTGTTTCTATTTTCATCAACAATTTTAAGATTTTTCTGCAATTTTAAAATATAATTTATAAAGCTTTCAATATGTTCTACCGGTATTGGAGTAACATACTGTTTATCTCGCTCTGCAATTTTTACAGTCAAAATACCTGTCGTGGGATTCTCAAGATAATCTAACGCACTGTCAACCTCTGTTATTTCCCGTTTTTTAAGTTTTGCAATTTCTTCTACAAGCAAATCTCTAATTCTATTTAATTCATCTTTGCTTTCTTGAAGTTGTTTTTCTTTAGAATCTCTCGATAGCTTTTTTTCTTCAAATAGTTTCTCCGTAACAGAACTTGTTGTTAAATATTTCTCATCAAAATTTGTCGTGAACCCATGTACAAACTCGTTAAAGGCTGATAGTCCAAATAAAGCAGCTATTCTCTCACTCTGATTCTTAGAATTCAATACACTAATATGAGAAAAATCAGCAATTCCATTTTTTTCTACAAATGCGAATCTGTATGCATCATAATCAATTATGGCTTCGTCTTCCGAGCCATCCTCATATGTACAAGTAATCGTAGGCTTTTTTCCTTTTTTAGTCGCAGTATTTTTGATGTAAGTAGATAGTTTAATTTTATTTGCATCTGCTTCTTCAATAACACCAAGCAAACTGTATTCCAAAGCTTCACTAAAACTGGATTTTCCAGAACCATTAGGTCCATAAAGGAATACATACTGCTTATCAAGATTAAATGTTCGACTCACTGAAAAACCTCTAAATGAATCTACTTCTAAGCCATTTAATTTCTTTATCTTCTTTGTATTCATTTCCGATCCAAATGATAAAGTCTCAATAGTTTTATCACATACGCCTTGCTTCTCACGGATATACTCCACAAATTTATTAGCTCTTTTACCACCAGCAGTCCCGCCAGCTTCTATAAGAGTTTCATAATGTTTTAGTAAAATGTTGACCAATGTTATATCGTATTCATTCAGTTCTTCTAATGTTTCCGACCAACGTTTCAACTCTCTGCCTACAATTTCACTCATTTGTACCATCTCCAATACCTTATATTAATTCGCATTAATTTTTTTATACATCTTACCTTTCGTACTACCGGTACTCTCAATCAGTCCCTGTTCCGTCATATCCTTAAGCAGTACTTTAATTCTTGATTCCTTAACACCTGCAATACTTTCGAATTCATAAGCTTTATACCACTTATCAGGCTGCATAGCATTCAAAATAGCATCGTATTTTTCCTGTGTTTTTTTCGTCACTTTTTTTTCGCCACTTTTTTTCGCCACTTTTTTTCCGCCACTTTTTTCTGCCACTTTTTTTACAAAAGGAAGCGACAGTATCGTTCTGTCCGGATCAAATCTCTCTTCAATTACCGGTTCTTCCCAGCCTTCATCTGCCCAAACATTAAAAATATTCGGTACACCACTTCCGGCACGTTCACCGATATTGATAAGATTAAACATTTTCATAAGAGCCTTATTTCGAGGATCGGATTCGCCGCCAAGACGCATCTGCTTTTTACCCGTTCTGACATAACCTGGATTTGCCAAAACCAGCTTGTCCGGTTCTTTACGGATTACAACACCTCGTAAACCATGATAATCTGCATTAATAAGGCAGTTTGCCAAGGCTTCACGTAGTGCCTTGTGCACTGGAGTATCGTCAATACGCTCACCACCAGACATTTTAAATGGCACCTTAACATCTTTGATAATCTTGTTATAAACCCGGAAATAAAAATCACACACATTTCCGGACCATTCGCCGGAACTGGACTGTAATCTGTCACTCCAACGTGTTGTAGGATCTAATTCTTCTCTGTAATCCAAGAAATACTCTGGGAAGTGACGTACAATGTTATACTCATCCCCAAACATCAGCATACCTGCTGCCGTAGGATGCAACTTTCCGTCTTCCTCTGAAATAGCAGCCGCGCCAATGCTTCTTAAATACTCATGGTCGCTCAGTCGTTCAAAAGGATGTCCTTCTTTTAAAGAACGATGACTGTTGCGATATCCATGAATGGTATCGTAATTCATATCTTCCATCGGAACCTTATCAAGCACTTCCATATCCATGGTGCGCTCGGTCTGGTCACGGAGCATGGTCTTTACCTGCAATCTGGTACAATGATAATCGCCCTCATAATTGCGGCGGAAAGTACCATTAAAAATGTCATTATTGATGTACACCGGCTTCTGCTCACGCTTTGCCATAGGCACATAAATAACCATAATGACATCTTTGTTGTCACCGACTTCATAGGTCTGCACATCATCTTCGGACAGAAGATTTATACTTACCTTCTTGGGATTGTTCATATTATCCCAAAATTCCTTGCGAAGCTTGGATGGATTTTTGAGACCGGTAGTTTTCCAACTACCATCTTTGTTTTCTTTGACACCAAGAATAATGACGCCACCATAGCAGTTCGCAAAGGAAGAATATGTGTCCCACAAAGATGTTGGTAAACCACCATTTGCTTTCTTTACTTCTCTTCTGTTGTCTTCTCTATATTCATCAAATTGTGAAAGGTCAAAAGTATTCTCCAAAATGCTCATCTCACTTTCTATAATATTAATCTAGTCTTAAAATATACTACATTGCATATACTATACAGACCGCATTTATACAGAACACCATTGTAGTTGGGCTTTATCTACAATGGTCAAAAGCCCTAAGTGCGGTCTTTTTCTATAATACGTTTCTTAGCAATTTCCATTTTTAATTTTTGACTTGTCTGTCCGCCAAAAAAGCAATCAATTAAAGATTGAGCCTCACCGTATATTTCCACATTATTTCTTAACAGATACTCTCTTACAGTATACTTAATTATAGATTTCTCAATCTTATTCTCTAATTCCCTATTCAGTTCCTGTGCTCGTCTCGAAAATGTTGTTACATCTGCAACACGCGAAATCATCATTAGGTTCTGTAATTTATAATTAGAGTTTGAATTATAGTTAAATTCATTCAACGCAGTAATCGTTTGTTCAGAAGATGAAGTTGCTGCCACAACCTGATATAATGCCATTACCAACACCGCCGATATTTGTTCAATCATATGCTTTACACTATTGATGTTGACTTCTGCTATATTTTTTTCTTGACGCAAAGCAGAAATATCTTCATAAACTTCATTGCAAAATGCCTCAAAGTTATCGCCTATATCTTTAAGTACGTCAAATAAAAATTGATTAGGACATCTATATATCAACGAAACTAACACATCCTGTTGTTCCACCTTCATATTTTGACAAAAAGCTGGCAGTGTTTTTGATAAAATTTCCAAGTATTTGAAAGATATCATAATTTGATTTTCTATCTTTAACAAATCTTCTTCTGAATAATCATATTCGTTCACTAATTCAATCAAATCTGAAAATTTAGCATCCTCTTCTTGTTTTGCTAAGACCTCATCTCTTTGCTTTCTTTCCTCTTCATTAGGCAAACTATTCTTTACCGGAATAGTTGTATCCAATAAAAACTTTATATTTTCTGCATCAAAAGATAATTCTTCTTTTTTTTCAAAATGTTTTATTGCTCCATTAATGATAACATTAATAAACTTCGGATTATTAGTTATAAGTGCCAAAAATAATACAATATCACTATTAATGCTAAAGCATAAATTCTTCAAAAGATAATCCAAATAATCATTTATATCTTCGTCTTGATGATATTTTTGATTTAATGCTTGTGCCACAAAATAAGCAACTAATGTATGATCTTTAAATCGTATTTCGTCATCAACGTCAACTAATATCTTGGCTCTAATTGTAGCATCTATAAAAAAACGTATATTAACCTTCTGTCGATAGTTCTTCTTATAAGTTTCAACAACATTTGTTATTTCGTCTATTCCTACATAATTCTTTTTGCCAAAATGCATATAAAAAGCAAGTTCTCGCAAAACATTTATTACTATTGTTGGATCAACATTCTCGGAATTAGCAATAATGCGATTACGTATTGAACTCTCGTAAACTATATTAAATACATTTAAGCCAGATGAAAACTGAAACCTATAGTCTCTTTCATATTGATTAACAAAATTAATTATGAACTCAGGATCCAAATTAAAATATTTAATCTGTGCGTTAATAAGTTCATTGATTTTATGAGTTTCTTTATCTACATCTCTTTCAGTATTCTTATCACAAGACAAAATATTGCTTATAAGTTTTTTTCTTTTAACATACAAGAATGGTTTAATCACCATATTTAGAGTGTCGGGCTCAATCATCATATCTACTACTTGCTTTTTTATATCCAATTCCATTTTTTCTTCGCTAAACACAACAATTTTCTCAAAATTGTTATCTAAAAACTTCAGCAAGATATCCAATATATTTTTCGGTATGAGATTTGCCTCATCTAACAGAACAACTTTATTACTTTTGTGAATCTGTTTAAACAATTCATATGCATCATTCTCGCTATCATATTGTTCATAAAATGCATATTCAACTGTTCTGTCTATTTTTTTCTTATTAACATCACTAGCAGTAAGTAACAGTGGTGTTTTTCCTTGACTTAAGAAAGATCTAAACAGCCTTTTTGCTAGCAGAGTTTTACCTGCTTTATGTTCACCGGAAATTACAATTTTGTTATATTTTTCAATAACTTCCATTAGATCATTTTCAGTTTCAACATCATGTTTTTCTACTTCTTCATTTTCCCTACAAGTATTATATGTAAGGCTTGGAAATACGTAATAATCATCTATTTTTCTCTTACTGTTATCTATATTAAGAGATTCAACAAACTCTCTTTTTACTGTAAAAACTCTACCAATACAATCCTTTATTGGTGCATCCAGTATTTTTTTAGGTACATAAAATGACTCATTCCATAACAAAGAGTGTCCCGTCATTTTTCCACTATTAAAATCCAAATCAACTACACAAAAGCCATTTCCCTCTGTAGCATAACCGTGCAAAGCATTACCTTGTACATATTGAATCTCTCCAGCCCCATTTATATTACGACTTTCACCTACCGGCTCATGCTCATGACCAGTCAAAACAAGTGAATACTTTTTTGATATTATTTTCCTTAGTTTATCTTTACATGAGCTGTTAAACCATTCTATACTATGATGCATTACTAAGACATTTACATCTGCTTCCGTTGCGCTTTCAATCTTATCTATCTGTTCATCTGACAGATAGTGTCGCCCCATATCTTCGGCATTGCCACCCAACATTGATAATGGTGCTGTATTCAACATTACAAAGCCTACCTTCTTATCCTCATATGTAAATACCCTTTTAGATACTATTTTATCATCCAGAAAGCATTTTTTGCGTTGTGCAAAACCGAAGAAACCATCCATGCACGACAAATATCTCCTTATTAACGCATTCATGTCTCCTTCTAAACTTTCAACATCACCTATTTTAGGAAAGAAAATATCATGATTACCCGGTACACATATCATTTCTATATGCTTACCGCTCATTTTCTCTTCACGTACAGTTTTGGAAATGGCACCCACTAAACTACTTACATATCTATATTCATTATAATGCCCTGATGCAGCCAAATCACCCGATACAACAAGAATACATTCATCTGCATCATCGATTGTATTCATTGCTTGCATCATTTTATCTATATTAATTTCAAAAGGATCTGTTTTTTTCGAAAAGTGCATATCACTCAAATGTATCAATTGAAGTTTCATCCATTTTCCTCCCTCGTAATCTATAATATTACTAGTAATGTATATACGAAAGCATAATCTGCCCATTCGTTGCAAACATCTTATGCAACTACAAAAGCAAATATGGATTCTACATATAGTCTTCTATAAATTCAACTATGGTAATCTTCTATGTGTTATAATTAACTATCTTTCCCGTACTTTACAGAATCTTCTGCCACCATCATCATGGGTTGTGGCTCACTATCATAATATGAAATTACTTTATGTTCTGAATACTCCTCAAAATTCTCCACCTGTTCCATAACTTTGTTGAATACTTCCGGGCTATACTGTGGTGGATAACCATTCTTCACCAAGCAGATTTTTATATCAAGTTTTAATTGGTTACGAACATTCTGATTATTGAGCCAATCAGCAAATGAGGATTTTGTGTCAATAATATCTTTTATCTTCTTAGCTAATGCTTTACATTTATCATTTACTACAACACCGTCTACCTCTTTATCTGTTCCGTACACAAAGTTATATTGGTCACGCAGTGAAATCAAAATATCATAGAACGCTTTTTCTTCGAAGGTTAAACCGATTTTACGAAAACTTTCTCTGTTCTCGTTCATTTGACGAAGAATGGCTAACGCCTGTTCCGTGGCAATCCTAATAATATCCTCAGATGCCTTTTCCTGTGCTTCTCCAGCTTCTTCTGCTGTAAGATGTTTACGTCTTTCATGATACTCCGCGATAGTCTTTTCCAGCATTTCTTGGAATGATTTTGCAGCTAACTGATTCACTTTTCCGTATTCCTTAATCTGCTTACGAAGCATTTTTATAAGAAGTTCTAACTTGGTCGCAGGCATTTTGACATCAGATAATTTTTCAAAGTATTCTGGTGAAAAGATATCTTCTTCCTCGCCACTTTCAAGAACACTTTCCACCTGATTGTATTTCAATGCTTCTTCAACCATTTTGGAAACTGCACGATTCATGGTATCTGTATCCACTTCACTTGTTCCACTCATTTTACGAACAAAACCAGCTATAGCCATAAAGCATTGTGCAAGTGCAGATTCTTCTTCACCAAGATTACCGGAAGGCTGGCAGATATCAAAAGCACTTCTCATTCGTTTTACTGTTTTTAAGAAGTAGGTTTTAAATGAAACCTTCTGAGAGCCCTTGTTTCCTTCTGTTTGTAATTCCTGCGTTGATGCAAACACATATTCGGCAGCTTTAGCAAGAAGTCTGTATCGCTCGATAGGATCACAATTTGGATTTAAGAAAGGTGATAAATCATAATCACTAAACAGTGTTTTTATAATTTCTAACTCTTCTCTGAACACTGATGTAGCCTGTTCAACATCATCAGATGTAGGGGCAACAGAAGTATCTCCACCATAAACCTTCATTGCTTCACGCATATTGTCGCGAATGCCGATATAGTCGATTACCATACCAAATTCTTTTTCAGGATATTTTCTGTTTACACGGCTAATTGTCTGTATCAACAAATGCTTCTTAAGAGGCTTGTCGTTATATAAGTATGTAAGACAAGGAACGTCAAAGCCTGTAATCCACATATCTACGACAATAACGATATGGAAGTTTGATTTTTCCTGTTTAAAAGCAGCGTCAAGTTCTTCAGAACGCTTATCATTTTTAACTCCGCCCAAATAATTATACATATCTTCTTCATCGTTACTACCGACACTAGACACCATTGCGATAAATGGCATTGGCTTCAATTCTTTCAATTCTTCTTCGGTTACAGAAACTCCATCAGGTGATTTTTTTTCTTCGAACCATTCAGGATATTTATCCTTGAATTTCTGAAGTAACGCATATGCAATCTTTCTGTTTGAACAAACAACCATTGCTTTCTGTATTCTGTCCGGATCACCTGCACAGGAAGAAATATAGTGGTCATGGATATCTGTAGCAAGACGTTCTAATCGGGAAGGTTCCCCAAGAATTACTTCCATAGAACTCATTGCTTTTTTACTTGCTTCGATATCCTCATAAGTTGCACCATCATCAGCACATTTTTTATAGTAATCTTCAATCTCTTTTGCTTTTACCTTATCAAGTAAAACCTTTGCAATACGAGGGTGATATTTGATAGAAACAGTAAGACCATCTGCAACGGCCTGGTCCATTGTATATCGGTCAATTTCGTCACCAAAGGTCTGATATGTCTCTGCAATAGGAGTACCGGTAAATCCGACAAAAGTAGCCTGTGGAAATGCTTCTTTCAAAACCTTTGCGTATGGCTTTGAAACCATAGCTTTCATATTTTCATCAGCATCCTTGCTGAACTGAATCTTCTTAGAATGTTCAAGCTGAGTTCTGTGTGCTTCATCAGAAAAACATATAATATTCTGTCGGTTATTAATAAGACCGATTTTGTCATCTTCCCGGTCGCAGAACTTCTGAATTGTGCAAATGTAAAAACCACCACTTTGCCTTGCCCCAAGTTCCTGTCTTAACTGTGCTCTATTTTTTACAACAGATACTTCACCAAGGTTCAAAAATTCCATACTCTTTGTAAAAAGCTTTGCCCCCTGCTTTTGAAGTTCATCCCGGTCAACAATCAGGATAATTGTCGGTGACCCGATTTCCGGTATATCTGTACAACGAAGTGCAAGCTGACGGGCAAGAAAAGCCATAGTGTATGTTTTTCCGCATCCTGTCGCACCAAAATATGTTCCACCTTTACCGCTTTTTTGAACAACGGAATTAATAATACTTTGCTTGAGTAATCTTGCAGCAAAGAACTGTGGATAACGACATACAATTTCAACTTCGTCACTATCGTAAATGCTATCTTGAAAATAAATATAATCTCTGAAAATCTCTAAGAATCGCTCAGGTGCATAAACACCCTTTATCATTGTTTCGGTTTCTTCAAAAGGCAGAGTAGATACAGTATCTCCATCATTCACACGTCTCCAGGCATAAAAATGCTCATAAGGAGTACGAACTGTTCCAAGTCTTGTTTTAACACCGTCAGAAATACAAGCCAGAGGACAGTAATGTAAAAGATGTGGAATATCTCTCCAATAGCGTATATTAATTTGCTCCCATGCATCATAAACCGTAGCATTTGCATCAGCAGGATTTTTCAATTCAATAACGCACAATGGTATACCATTAACAAATAAGAGTACATCCGGTCTACGATTTTCTTTCTGACCATTGTTTGTATATTCTACTGTAAACTGATTTACCACACGGAATATATTCTTGTCCCAATTTTCAAAATCAATGAGAGGTATCATTCTCGCCAGTCCGTCTTGCGGTGTAAACTGTACCCCGTCAACCATCCAGCCATATACCTTGTGTAAAGTAGCAAAGTCACTTTCGCTTCCGACAAGACGAACATTATCAAAAATCTGAGTCACCTCATCTTCTGTTAATTCTGAATTGGTATCGGATATAAACTTCTTGAAATCATCAGCAATCAGCACATCTCTTTTGGTTACGCGAGAGATATTGTTACCAGAAGAATAAATCCAATCCTCAGCCTCCAAAAATCCAATGAAGGCATATTCATATTCTGATTCACAATAATGACCATTATATTCTTTTAATCTTGCCATAGATTACGCCTCCTTTGTTTTTCTCGCCTCTTCAATAGAGCCCTTAATAAGAATCGGGCAGATATCTTTTATTTGTGCTTTTAGTTTTTCGTTTATGTCTTTGCGAGTATTATATGCTTCAAAGATATTAACAATATCCTGTTGTATTTCAATATCAGGAACAGGAATTCTTACATCACACATTTCTTCCCAATCAAAGGTTTCTCTTGCACTTCCCCATGAATTAAAACGAGAATAACGATTAAACTCACTACGCTCAAATAACATTGATAGATATTCTGGCAATAATTCTCTTGTATCATTAACTTTAAATACAATATAAGAAGAAGAACAGATATAAACTTCGTTACTATTATTACGAGCAAGAGAGATTTTTTCTCCATTTCTTGAAGTTACAGTTACATATGCAAATTCATTAGGATTAACAATTTCATATGGTTTAAGAGATACCCCCTCCATATTCGCCTTTGTATCAATGAATTTCTTTTCAATCGAAACACCCCGTACAGCATCAATTCCATATACCAAGTCATCATTTTTATTTTCACACATTGAAATATAACTCCCCAACTTTCTATGTGATAGTTTCTTTCTGAGGTCGTCAATATACGCATCACAAACTAGTTTCAAATCCTCCAACCCACGCTCATAACTTTGCTGATTTGCAAGCATAGCATTGTAGATATCTACATACTTTTGCTGAATTGAAAGCGGTGGGAGGTCAACTTCCATATCACACATATCTTCCCAACTAAAAGTTTCTCTTGCAGACCCCCAAGAATTAAATCGTGAATAACGATCAAATTCAGAACGATTAAAAAACATAAATAAATAGTCGGAAAGGAGTAATTCTGGCTTACTTACATAAAAAACGGTATATATTGAGGAAATCAAAATATTGCCTTCATTTCTATTAAATGCAACAGCAATCTTATCACCACGCCTTGAGGTATCTGCTACATAAGCAAATTCATTCTCTTTAACTATCTTATACGATGTTAAGCTAACTCCATCCATATTAGCTTTAGTTTCAATGAATTCCTTACCTGTCGAGATTCCTCTAACATCATCAGCTGTATATCCTTCATCAGTATTTCGATTATCACATTGTTCAATCAGTTTCCCAAGTTTATATTTAGTCAATCCCATAGCCAATCCCCCTAAATGCATCTTCCAGCATCTGCTGGGATTTCTTTTCCTGCGCCAAAACTTCTTTCATTTCCGCCTGAATACGAGCTATTTCCTTTTCATAATCTATATCCAAATCATGGTCAATAAATTCTATATATTTGCTCGGAGTAAGTGTCCATCCCTTGCTTTCAATCTCATCAATACCCACACTACGATAAAGTTCAGGCACTTCATAATTCGTACCATCAGTGCCTTCGCTCTGCCATGTATGGTATATGTCTGCTGCTCTTTCAATCTGCTCCGTTACCAAACGTACCTTCTTTTTGTTCTCGCCTTTAACTGGGTTTTCCCTCCACTGACGTAAATCCATAAAAAGAATTTCATATTCATGATTACGAAGATTTCTACCGTGATATTTACCACCTTTTTTATTTTGATTCAGTATCCAAAGGGTAACACTGATATCAGTAGTAATGAACAATTCTCTAGGAAGAACAATAATAGCTTCCACCTTATCTTTCTGAATTAATTTTTTACGAATTTCTAAAGTATCACTGTCGTTTAATGAACCATTTGCAAGAAGAAAACCGGCAACTCCGTCAGCTTTCTTCAAATGCGAAAGCATATGCAGAATCCAGGCATAGTTAGCATTACTTTCCGGTGGTGTTACATAGTCTGCCCAACGAGCGTCATTTTTTAAATTGTCGTTATACCAGCCTTTAAGGTTAAATGGGGGATTTGCCATTATATAATTAAAATACAATCCCTTATGCAAGTCATGAGTGAATGAAGAATCAGCTTCATCACCAAGATTATGGCTAATACCACGAAGTGCAAGATTCATTTTTGCAAGACGATATGTTGCTGGTTCTTTTTCCTGACCATAAATATTAATGCCATTTAAGTTTCCCTGCTTTGACTTTACAAGTTCAGCACTCTGAATAAACATACCTCCCGAACCACAGCAAGGGTCATATAAAGTGCCATCATAAGGCTCAATCATAGTTGCAATCAATTGAACCACGTCATGCGGTGTATAAAATTCTCCCTCTTCTTTTGTAGCATTTACTGCAAATTCTTTAAGAAAGTATTCGTATACACGACCGATAAGATCTTTTTCTTCACCAAATGCCTTATGGCTGATTTTGTTTACTTCATCAACTATTTTCTTTATATCATTGGCAGCAAGATTTCGTGCCGTAAATGTTCCTTTCACAAAACAACCTTTCAACCACGGATCTTCTTCCCCTAGTCTTTGCAAAGCAGTATCAAGTGCAACATTTAATCCCGGAGCTGGTGTATGAATAATTGTCGACCATCTTGCTTCTGGTGGTAAATTATATGTTCCATCTGCGAAAGTAGCATCATCAAAAAAGGCTGCTCTTATATTTTCATCTTCCGGGTCTAATCCCTGTTCTATAAGTGTTTGCTTCAACTTTTCAATTCCATCTTCATACTTTTCTCCAATAAATCTCAAGAACACAAGTGTAAGCATCATATCTCTTTTTTCAAAGAATGAGCCAGAGTTACGTGCCGCACGTAAGTAATCTCTACAATTAAATAAAATACTATCTATGTTCAATGCTTTTTCAACTGTTTTCTTCTTAGCCATATTACTTTTCTTTCCTTTCCTCATCTGGAACGAATTCCATAATGTCTTGTATCTCACAATGCAATACATTACATACTTTTTCCAAAACTTGTGTACTTACATGTTCATTCTTCCCTAGTTTTGCCAGTGCATTTGTTGTAATTCCTGCCTGGTCTCTAAGGTCAACTTTCATCATATTTTCATCTATTAATTTCTTCCACAATTTGTTGTATCTGATTGCCATTATTAAACCCTTTCGTGACATCACAACTATTTACTATGCCCTTTGTATTATATCATCTGCAGCAACAATCTTCAACTATAAGTTGATTTATTCAACCTGGCACTATTTCCCCTTTCTCTCATTATACCGCTTCCCGTCCTTCGCCAGATACACACTTTGTGCCCACAACCCCCTTCGTGCATCCGCTTAAGGGGCAAAGCCCCCTAAAACCCCGTTTTCATATAGGTACTCCACTTTTTGGAGCCATATCATCAAAGTAGCTCCACTTTTTGACGTCATTTTTCAAAAGGTGCTCCATATTGTGGAGCCACTATAAAATTATCAAAATATCTATCATCTGATAGTGCGTCACTTTTTGGAGCCACTTTTATAAAAGTGCTCCATTTATTGGCGTCACTTTCCAAAAGGTGCTCCAAAAAGTGGAGCACCTATGTATATCCAATGGGTTTTAGGGATTTTTCCCTAACCAGTACAGCATTTTGCACCGGATATCCAAAATGCGTATCTGGCAAAAGACACCTCTAAACTTATCTGCATCATTTTACGACATAGGAATACCATTTCAGCAAATAGCAAAACCGACTGAATTTCTCCAGCCGGTTCTACTCCCACTTATCTTTCTACCATACACTCAAGTCATCCAACGCATCCAGCCACACCTGCATTTCCCCGCTAAGCATTAACCTCACATACTCTACCGGGGCATCTATCGCCAGTGCATCCATCCGTCCTTGGGAGTTTGGGGTGGTCCGAAGACCACTCTCCCACTTCCCACAATCAAGACTTATGATGTGATTGGTATCGTAGTGAACCACATTCACCGTATTATTCTGCTCGTTGTAAAATCCTCTTATCATTCTCATGACCAGCCACCTGCCTTTCGAAACCGCATCTCTGTTGCCATATCCACCAAATTGCTTTCCGGTTCCCCGGTAGCCTATGCATTCAGCAAATCCGCCACCTGCTTCTGCTTATTCGGATAAAGTTGTCCGTAGATATTCATGGTCGTATTCACGGAATCATGTCCCACCCTCTGGGCGATCACCAATGGTTGCATCTCCTTCTCTATAAGCAAAGCAATGTGCGAATGACGAAGATCATGCACACGGATAGGCTTTAGTTTCGCCTGCTCCGTCTTTTGCTTCATCTTTTTCTGAATTGCTCTGTCCGTGATAGGAAAGATTCGATCCTCTGGTGTCAATCCATATTGTCTGTCCACAAAGTCCTTCATCTCCTCTGCCAGGAACTTCGGAATAGTAATCTGACGATTAAAACTCTCGGTCTTCGGTGGTGTAATATAATCTGTCTGATTTCTCCTGTAATAAGTATTGGAGATGTTCACCGTTCCATTTTCAAAATCAATATCCTCGCTGGTAAGTGCCAGCAGCTCCCCTACCCGGCATCCAAGCCAGAATAACATCTGAAAGATAATCCGGTACATCTCCTCATCTGAACTAAAACCTTGTATAAACTGTTCGTACTCATCCTTGGTCCAGAAGTTTAACTCCTTCGCATTCGGACGCCCCATTTTATCCACCTTCTTGCAGGGATTGTCCTTCAGATCATAAAACTTCTCTGCGTGGTTAAAAAGTGCTGTGATCTGGTTCTGTATCATTCTCAGATACGTTGGCTTGTAATCCTAATTCAAAAGTGCATTCTGCCACTTGATAATATCCACAGCAGTAATTTCATTCATCTGTTTCTCACCAAAGTAAGGTATGATTTTGGTTTCAAATAGAGTCCGCTTTGTCATTATGGAACGCTCCTTCAGTCTCGGTGCCTTATCCTCAAAGTACACATCCACAAAGGAAGCAAACTTCATATCCATGCTTGCACTCTGTTTCTGTAAAAAATCACGTTCCCACTGCCGGGCATCCTTCTTGGTAGCAAATCCGCGTTTCATCTTGGATTTACTCTCACCAAGCCAATCCTTATAGTTGCACTTACAAAACCAGGTGTTTCGTTTCTCGTCCTTATAAACCGGCATATTCTTTACCTCTCTTTCTTGCAGCTGCCACACCCGGAATTACTCCGGGTATGGCTTATTCAGTTATCAAAGTTCATCTATTGTGCTTCGCCATATCCGTAGCACTTCTTCTCAAAGTAAGCTCTCGGAACGGAACCTGCCTTGGTAAAATACCCCAGTGCTTTCAGTTCCTTATTTCATCCACGAATGACTGCGTAAGCGGTTGATTCTGCAACTCCCAGAAGTTCTGCAACTTCCTTTGCAGATAAATAGCGATTCGTCATACTCCTTCCTCCTTTCCACTAAAACTTATGTACGTTCTTGCACATGGCACTCACCTCCCGTTATCTACTTAGTAACTATATTGTTACTGTTTGTTTTTGATTGTGTAGTAACATATATGTTTCTGTCAAGAGATGAGCGAAAAATATTTATCACTTATAAAAAACACTTCTTTTTATAGAGTTTACATTCCCATATCCACGGCTCTGCATTCTGTCCTGAATTGTAGACTTTTTTATTGCCATACAGTAACATTTATGTTATTGTATTATCAGAAACGATATTGTTACTATGTAATTGGAAGGAGTTACACGATGGCTATTGGTGAACGAATAAAACGAATCAGAACTTTCCGTAAACTGACACAAGCTCAGCTTGGCGAAGCTGTTGGCTTATCCGACGTACGAATCCGTCAGTACGAAATCGGCAACCGCACACCCAAGGAAGATATGATACAAGAGCTGGCAAAAGCCCTAAACTGTAATTACCGCTCCATCTACGAGCCTTCCCTCTACGCAGCGGAAGATGTAATGTATGCTCTCTTTGAATTGGATGAACATTACAATATGCCCCTCTACGAAGTTGCAAATCCCGAAGACCCTACCAAGAAACATATCGCTGTTGGTTTTGATTATTCTTTGTTGGATGATTTCCTGAATACCTGGAAAAAGAAAAAAGAGGACTTAGCCTCCGGTAAAATTACCAAAGAAGAGTATTTTGAATGGAAGATTAACTGGCCTCACACCAAAGATTAGAAACCCGTGTATCACACGCGTATCACAAGCCCATTTTGAGTGAAGAACTTGAAAAGGGCATTTTCTATGTTCGTTAATCTTTTCTAAGAAATGCAACCTCGCTTGACGGCTCGGTCGTGGCATTCGCCACATAAGAAAAGCCACTAATACCAAAGGTCATGAGCAAGCTCACTCCCTTGGTTTTAGCGGCTTTCCTGCATTTCTCATTGCTAAAACGCAAAAAACCGCAACTCCTCATAAAATGAGGAATTGCGGCTTGTATTTAAGTTTCTATGATACGAAATCAAAGATTACTCGATAATTGTAGCAACACGACCTGATCCTACAGTACGTCCACCTTCACGAATAGCGAAAGTAAGACCCTGGCTCATAGCGATTGGGTGAATCAGTTCGATTGTCATTTCTACGTTATCACCAGGCATGCACATCTCTGTACCTGCTGGAAGGTTACAAACACCTGTTACGTCAGTTGTTCTGAAGTAGAACTGTGGACGGTAGTTGTTGAAGAATGGTGTATGACGACCACCCTCGTCCTTTGTAAGAACGTAAACCTGAGCTGTGAACTTTGTATGACATGTGATTGAACCTGGCTTACAAAGAACCTGACCTCTTACGATATCTTCTCTCTTGATACCACGAAGAAGAGCACCGATGTTATCACCAGCCTGTCCTTCATCAAGGAGCTTTCTGAACATCTCGATACCTGTTACTGTTGTCTTCTGGATTTCTGGCTTAATACCAACGATTTCAACTTCATCATTTAAGTGGATAACACCAGCTTCTACTCTACCAGTAGCAACTGTACCACGACCTGTGATTGTGAATACGTCCTCTACAGGCATGATGAATGGCTTATCTGTATCTCTCTGAGGATCTGGAATGTATGAATCTATTGTGTCCATAAGTTCCATAATCTTATCTCCCCAAGGTCCCATTGGATCTTCAAGAGCCTTAAGAGCTGAACCCTTAACGATTGGGCAATCTGTGAAACCATACTCTTCAAGCTGTTCTGTAACTTCCATCTCTACAAGTTCGATAAGCTCGTCATCATCAACCATATCGCACTTATTTAAGAATACAACGATGTAAGGTACACCAACCTGACGTGAAAGTAAGATATGCTCCTTTGTCTGAGCCATAACACCATCAGTAGCAGCAACAACAAGGATAGCACCATCCATCTGAGCTGCACCAGTGATCATGTTCTTAACGTAGTCAGCATGTCCCGGACAGTCAACGTGTGCGTAATGTCTCTTCTCTGTCTCGTACTCAACGTGAGCTGTAGAGATAGTGATACCTCTTTCTCTCTCTTCTGGAGCCTTATCAATGTTAGCGAAATCAACAGCTGCGTTACCAGCTACTCTCTCTGAAAGAACTTTTGTGATAGCTGCTGTTAATGTTGTTTTACCATGGTCAACGTGACCGATTGTACCAATGTTACAATGTGGCTTACTTCTATTAAACTTTTCCTTTGCCATTTTTTAATATCCTCCTTAAATTTCGTACCCCTAAGGGCTATGCTTGGCTAAAACTCATTATATAGAATATATAAAAGATTTTCAACCTTTTTTTATCTCTTTATACCAGCAGGCACAAGGATTTTCAACCTTTTTACCTGCTGATATGATTTATTTTACTCTTTTAAGTCGAAAAGCACGGCAAAATGCCTTTCTGAGTTGTCAAACTATTATTTTGACTTTTCTGCAATAACCTTCTCCTGAACACTCTTTGGACACTGAGCGTATCTCTCAAAGAACATTGAATAGTTACCACGTCCCTGTGTAGATGAACGAAGCTCTGTTGAGTAACCGAACATCTCTGCAAGTGGAACGAATGCTCTGACGATCTTACCACCGCCGATATCATCCATACCTTCGATCTGGCCTCTCTTAGCATTTAAGCTTCCGATTACATCACCTAAGTATTCCTCAGGCATTGTAACTTCAACCTTCATGATAGGCTCCAGAAGAACTGGGTTTGCCTTAGCCATAGCATCCTTGAAAGCCATAGAACCAGCGATGTGGAATGCCATTTCTGATGAATCGACTTCATGGTATGAACCATCGTATACATTTGCATGAACACCAAGTACCGGGTATCCACCAAGAATACCAGCCTTAGCTGCTTCTTCGATACCTTCACCAACTGCTGGGATATATTCCTTAGGAATAGCACCACCAACAACTGTGGATTCGAACTTGAATGTCTCTTCACCGTTTGGATCCATTGGCTCGAACTTAACTTTACAGTGACCATACTGACCACGACCACCTGACTGCTTAGCATATTTGCTATCAACGTCAACAGCCTTGGTAAATGTCTCTTTGTAAGCAACCTGAGGTGCACCTACGTTAGCCTCAACCTTGAACTCACGAAGCAGACGGTCAACAATAACCTCAAGGTGAAGCTCACCCATACCGGCGATAATTGTCTGTCCTGTTTCTTTATCTGTATGTGCTCTGAATGTAGGATCTTCTTCAGCAAGCTTTGCAAGAGCCTCGCCCATCTTACCCTGATCATTCTTTGTCTTAGGCTCGATAGCAAGCTCGATAACTGGCTCTGGGAATTCCATTGACTCAAGGATAACCGGATGCTGCTCATCACAGATTGTATCACCGGTTGTTGTTACTTTGAAACCAACAGCAGCTGCGATATCACCAGCGTAAACCTTATCAATTTCCTTACGAGCATTTGCATGCATCTGTACGATACGTCCTACACGCTCTTTCTTGTCTTTTGTTGCATTTAATACATATGAACCTGAGTTCAATGTACCTGAATATACTCTGAAGAATGCTAACTTACCAACGAATGGGTCTGTCATGATCTTGAATGCCAATGCAGCAAATGGTTCTTCATCTGATGAATGACGAACTACATCATTTCCTTCAGGATCTACACCTGTGATATCAGGGATATCTGTAGGAGCTGGCATATATTCAATAACACCATCAAGCATCTTCTGAACACCCTTATTCTTGTATGCGGAACCAAGGAATACCGGAACTGCTTCACAAGCAATAGTTGCTCTACGAAGAACTTTCTTCATTTCGTCGATTGAAGGCTCTTCACCCTCAAGGTACATCATCATTAAGTCATCATCTAACTCGCAGATTTTCTCTACAAGGTTCTCATGCCATTTGTCAGCAAGCTCTTTTAAGTCATCAGGGATCGTTGTGATCTCGATGTCTTCACCCTTATCATCTTTATAATAGTATGCATCCATCTCAAATAAGTCGATCAGACCGATGAAATCGGATTCTTTACCGATAGGAATCTGAACTGGAATTGCATTCTTGCCCAGACGATCAATAATTGTCTGAACTGAGTAGAAAAAGTCAGCACCCATTTTATCCATCTTGTTGATGAATGCCATACGTGGAACGTTGTATGTGTCAGCCTGACGCCATACGTTTTCTGACTGAGGCTCTACACCAGCCTTTGCATCGAATACACCAACGGCGCCATCAAGTACACGAAGTGAACGCTCTACTTCTACAGTAAAGTCTACGTGACCTGGAGTATCAATGATGTTGATTCTGTGCTCTAAAGCACCAGCCTTTGGTTTGTGATGATCCTCTAATGTCCAGTGACAGGTTGTAGCAGCGGAAGTGATTGTAATACCTCTTTCCTGCTCCTGCTCCATCCAGTCCATAGTAGCTGTACCATCATGAGTATCACCGATTTTATAGTTAACACCGGTATAGTATAAGATTCTCTCTGTAAGAGTTGTCTTACCAGCATCGATATGAGCCATAATACCAATGTTTCTTGTTCTGTCCAATGGATATTCTCTTCCAGCCAACGGATTGTCCTCCTTTTATTATTCTGTAGACGGCACAGATTAGAATCTGTAGTGAGCAAACGCCTTGTTTGCTTCTGCCATCTTGTGCATATCTTCTTTTCTCTTTACAGATGCACCTGTGTTATTAGCTGCATCCATGATTTCTCTTGCAAGTCTTTCTTCCATGGTCTTTTCACTTCTGGCACGTGAAAATGTTGTTAACCAACGAAGTCCAAGAGCCTGTCTTCTATCTGGTCTTACATCGATAGGTACCTGATATGTTGCACCACCGATACGTCTTGCCTTAACCTCGAGTAATGGCATGATATTGTTCATAGCCTCTTCAAATACCTCGATAGCGTCCTTACCAGTTTCAGTTGCGATACGGTCGAATGCACCGTAAACAATCTTCTGGGCAACACCCTTCTTACCATCTAACATTACGTTGTTGATAAGCTTGGTAACCACCTTGTTATTGTAAATTGGATCCGCTAATACGTCTCTCTTTGCGATATGTCCTTTACGTGGCACGGTTCTTCCCTCCTTAATATTTATTAATTCTTCGGTACTCACATTATAAAATGTGTTCGTGCTGTTATTTCCATCTCTTCTATCTATCTGATGTTTTCTGCATTTTTATACATCAACACCTTATCTCATAGCAAAAACATGGCCTAACCAGCACATTTTTTTGGAATGTTTCCAATAATACGGTTTTAATTACTTCTTAGCATCTTTTGGACGCTTAGCACCGTACTTAGAACGAGCCTGACGTCTCTTTGCAACACCTGCTGTATCAAGAGTACCTCTGATGATATGGTATCTTGTACCAGGTAAGTCCTTTACTCTACCACCACGGATAAGAACTACGCTATGCTCCTGAAGGTTGTGACCTTCACCCGGAATATAACTTGTAACTTCGATACCGTTTGATAAACGAACTCTGGCGATCTTTCTCAGAGCTGAGTTAGGCTTCTTAGGAGTAGCTGTCTTAACTGCTGTACAAACTCCTCTCTTCTGTGGAGAGCTTGTCTCAGTTGGCTTCTTCTTTAATGAGTTGAAACTTCTCTGAAGAGCTGGTGCAGTTGACTTCTTCTCTACTGTCTGTCTTCCCTTTCTAACTAACTGGTTAAATGTTGGCATGTTTTCACCTCCTACTTTCAAAATAAAAAATAATATAAGGCATACGTTCTCACGCATGCCTTACCATTATATATATTGAAATTATTCGTGTCAAGCACTTTTCAAATTTATTTATTCGTTATCAGATGTCTCTGCCTCTACAGATTCCAAGTCTGAAGCATTTTCTTCCGCCTCATCCTCTGCATCTGCATCGGTATCAACTGCATCTTCTAACTCTGTGCTTTCCGGATCATCTCCGAAGTCGATCTCGTCATCATCATCAAAGAAGTTGATCTCATCCATCTCTGTATCAAGCTTTACAGAACGATAACGCTTCATACCTGTACCTGCTGGGATCAGCTTACCGATAATAACGTTCTCTTTCAGACCATTAAGCGGATCTACCTTACTCTTAATAGCTGCATCTGTAAGAACCTTTGTTGTCTCCTGGAAGGACGCTGCTGACATGAAGGAATCTGTAGCAAGTGATGCCTTTGTAATACCAAGCATTACCTGTGAGCCTTCTGCCGGCTGTTTGCCTTCTGCGATGAGCTGCTCATTTGTATCTTCAAAATCAAGAACGTCAACCAGTGTTCCCGGAAGGTAGGATGAATCTCCGTTATCCTCGATCCTGATCTTCTTTAACATCTGACGAACAATGATCTCGATATGCTTATCATTGATATCAACACCCTGAAGTCTGTATACTCGCTGTACTTCACGAAGCATGTAATCCTGAACTGCACGGATACCTTTGATCTTTAAGATATCATGTGGATTAACAGAACCTTCTGTTAATTCATCACCGGCTTCCAGAACCTGATCGTCCAGAACCTTGATACGGGAACCATAAGGAATTAGGTATGCCTTTGATTCGCCTGTCTCGTCATTTGTGATAACAACTTCTCTCTTCTTCTTATTATCACGAAGCTGAACCTTACCGCCAAACTCTGCGATGATCGCAAGTCCCTTTGGCTTTCTTGCTTCGAACAACTCTTCTACTCTAGGAAGACCCTGTGTAATATCATCACCGGCAACACCACCAGTATGGAATGTTCTCATGGTAAGCTGTGTACCAGGCTCACCGATTGACTGAGCTGCGATGATTCCGGCAGCTTCACCAACCTGTACCGGCTGTCCGGTTGCCATGTTGGCACCGTAACATTTTGCACATACACCAAGGTGTGACTTACATGTCAGGATCGTTCTGATCTTAAGCTTTGCATCCTGTCTTGTAACACCTGTATCCGGATCAAGGAACGGAACACCGTTTGAATCTACGCCCTGATTTACGATCAGAGCAGCTCTCTTTGGTGATACCATGTGGTTTGCCTTAACTAAAAGGTTACCATCTTTATCGTATACAGATTCTGCAAGGTAACGACCTGTAATTCTCTCCTGGAAGGATTCGATTACTTCTTTTCCCTCCATGAAAGCTTCTACTTCCATACCAGGAATTGCTTTTCCTGCACAACAATCTGTCTCACGAATGATCAGATCCTGTGATACGTCAACCAAACGTCTGGTCAGGTATCCTGAATCGGCTGTACGAAGCGCTGTATCAGACAGACCCTTACGAGCACCATGTGCCGAAATGAAGTACTCCAGAACGTCAAGACCTTCACGGAAGTTTGACTTAATCGGAAGTTCGATCGTACGACCGGTTGTATCTGCCATCAGACCACGCATACCAGCCAGCTGTTTGATCTGCTGGTTAGATCCACGGGCACCGGAATCTGCCATCATGAAGATGTTGTTATATTTATCAAGTCCGTCCAGAAGGGCTTTTGTCAGAACCTTATCGGCTTCTTCCCAAACCTTAACAACAGCGAGGTATCTCTCCTCCTCTGTCATAAGACCACGTCTGAACATCTTTGTGATCTTGTCAACCTGAGTCTGAGCATCTGCAAGGATCTGCTTCTTCTCGTCCGGCACCTTCATATCTGAAATAGATACTGAAATAGCACCTCTGGTTGAATACTTGTAACCGATTGCCTTTACGTCATCCAGAACTTCAGCAGTCTTGGTTGCGCCATGTGTATTGATACATTTGTCAAGGATCGGCTTTAACTGTTTCTTACCAACATGGAAATCAATCTCAAGTTTCAGGATATTGTCAGGATTTGTTCTGTCAACATATCCAAGATCCTGAGGAATGATCTCGTTGAACAGCAAACGACCGAGTGTAGTATCGATGATACCTGTAACCTCTGTTCCGTCTTCTGTCGTAACAGTTCTTCTTACTTTTATCTTAGAATGGAGAGTGATCTCCTTGTTCTCATATGCAAGCAGTGCTTCGTTCTTTGACTTGAAGAACTTGCCTTCTCCGATATCGCCATCCTTCTCCATTGTCAGATAGTAGATACCAAGAACCATATCCTGTGAAGGAACGGCAACCGGAGCACCATCTGAAGGCTTCAGAAGGTTATTCGGGGACAGGAGCAGGAATCTACATTCTGCCTGTGCCTCAACTGTAAGCGGAAGGTGAACAGCCATCTGGTCACCATCGAAATCGGCGTTGAACGCTGTACATACCAGTGGATGAAGCTTGATTGCCTTACCTTCTACAAGGATAGGCTCAAATGCCTGGATACCCAGTCTGTGAAGTGTAGGAGCACGGTTTAACATAACCGGATGCTCTTTGATTACATCCTCAAGTACATCCCAAACTTCCGGCTCAAGCTTTTCTACCATCTTCTTAGCAGCTTTAATGTTATTTGCTCTGCCGCTGGCTGTCAGTTCTTTCATAACAAATGGCTTGAATAACTCGATAGCCATTTCCTTTGGAAGACCACACTGATAGATCTTAAGTTCCGGTCCTACTACGATAACGGAACGTCCTGAATAGTCAACACGCTTACCAAGAAGGTTCTGACGGAAACGTCCCTGCTTACCCTTTAACATATCGGACAGAGACTTTAATGCTCTGTTACCCGGACCTGTTACAGGACGGCCTCTTCTACCATTATCAATTAACGCATCAACAGCTTCCTGAAGCATTCTCTTCTCGTTTCTGACAATGATGTCAGGAGCGTTCAGATCAAGAAGTCTTCTTAAGCGGTTATTTCTGTTGATAATTCTTCTATATAAGTCATTCAGGTCAGATGTAGCAAATCTGCCGCCATCCAACTGAACCATAGGTCTGATATCCGGTGGGATAACAGGAATAACATCCATGATCATCCACTCCGGCTTATTCTCAGAATTACGGAATGCTTCAACAACTTCCAGTCTCTTGATGATTCTGGCTCTCTTCTGTCCGCTTGAATTCTTAAGCTCAGCCTTTAATTCTTCGCTTTCTTTATCCAGATCGATTGCTCTTAAGAGCTCCTGAATGGACTCAGCACCCATTCCTGCACGGAAGGAGCCGTATCCGAAGTCCTCTTCAGCCTTTCTGTATTCCTGCTCTGTCAGAACCTGCTTATAAGTAAGCGGTGTGTCCTTTGGATCAAGAACAATATAAGATGCAAAGTATAATACCTTTTCAAGTACTCTTGGAGAAATATCAAGGATCAGTCCCATACGGCTAGGAATACCTTTGAAATACCAGATATGGGATACCGGTGCTGCAAGCTCGATATGACCCATACGCTCTCTACGAACGCTGGCCTTTGTAACCTCTACACCACATCGATCACAGATAATACCTTTATATCTGATCTTCTTGTATTTACCACAATGACATTCCCAGTCCTTGCTAGGTCCAAATATTCTCTCACAGAACAAACCGTCTTTTTCCGGTTTTAATGTTCTGTAGTTGATAGTCTCAGGTTTCTTAACCTCACCATGTGACCATTCTCTGATTTTTTCAGGAGATGCAAGTCCGATTCTAATTGCGTCAAAGCTTAAAGCCTGTTCCTGTTCTGGAGTTTCCATGTTAAATTCTGGCATCTTACAAAATCTCCTTTCTAAAATTCATCATCTGAGTTGTCATCATAATCATCGCTGTAATCATCCAGATATTCTCCGTCTGATAATGATGTCAGCTCATCATTTTCATCTGTTCCGCTGAAGCCCGCTTCTTCAAATTCACGTCCATCAGCTTCCCGTTTATCATCATCGATCATGCTCTTAACATTCTCGTCATACGCTTCGATCGTCTCACCGAGATCAACCTCTGTCATATCGTCTTTTACAACTCTGACATCGAGACCAAGTGACTGGAATTCCTTCAGCAGTACCTTGAATGACTCAGGGATACCAGGTGTAGGAATGTTCTCACCCTTAATGATCGCTTCATATGTCTTAACACGTCCGATTACATCATCCGACTTAACAGTCAGGATTTCCTGTAATGTATATGATGCACCGTATGCTTCCAGTGCCCAAACTTCCATCTCACCGAAACGCTGTCCACCGAACTGAGCTTTACCACCCAGAGGCTGCTGTGTAACTAATGAGTACGGACCGGTTGAACGTGCATGGATCTTATCATCAACCAGATGGTGGAGCTTAAGATAATGCATGTAACCGATTGTTACAGGGCTGTCAAATTCTTCACCGGTTCTACCGTCACGAAGCTGTACCTTACCGGTTCTGTCGATTGGAACGCCCTTCCATTCTTCTCTGTGATCTCTGTTCTCATAGAGGTAATTCATTACTTCTTCTGAAACAGAATCTTTATATTTCTCGTAGAAGTTCTCCCACTCAGTATTTGCATAATCATTCGCCATCTCAAGAGTATCCATGATATCAAACTCGTCTGCACCATCAAACACAGGAGTTGAAACCTTGAATCCGAGAACCTGTGAAGCAAGACCAAGATGGATTTCAAGAACCTGTCCGATATTCATACGTGAAGGAACGCCCAGTGGGTTCAACACGATATCGAGCGGACGGCCATTTGGAAGGAATGGCATATCTTCTACCGGAAGTACACGGGAAATTACACCCTTGTTACCATGACGACCAGCCATCTTATCTCCTACCTGGATCTTTCTCTTCTGAGCAATGTATACTCTGACTGATTTATTAACACCCGGTGAAAGTTCATCACCATTTTCTCTTGTGAAGATCTTGGTATCCATGATGACACCAAATGCTCCATGAGGAACCTTCAGGGAAGTATCTCTTACTTCTCTTGCCTTCTCACCAAAAATGGCACGAAGGAGTCTTTCCTCTGCTGTCAGTTCTGTCTCTCCCTTAGGAGTAACCTTACCGACAAGGATATCTCCGGCACGAACCTCAGCACCGATACGGATAATACCATTCTCATCCAGATCCTTTAATGCATCGTTGGACAGTCCAGCAAGATCTCTTGTGATCTCTTCCGGTCCGAGCTTGGTATCTCTCGCTTCGCATTCGTACTCCTCAATATGAATAGATGTATATACATCATCTTTTACAAGTCTTTCACTTAAAAGAACAGCATCCTCGTAGTTGTAACCTTCCCAGGTCATGAAACCGATCAGAGGGTTCTTTCCAAGTGCGATCTCTCCACCTGAAGTAGACGGTCCGTCTGCGATAACCTCTCCAGCCTTAACATGCTCGCCCTTGAATACGATAGGTCTCTGGTTCATACAGTTACCCTGATTGCTTCGTGCGAACTTGATAACGTGGTAGATATCCTTTGTTCCATCTTCATCTGCCTTAATACAGATTTCCTTACTTGTGGAATATTCAACTACACCATCTCTCTTTGCAACGATGCATACACCTGAGTCAACGGCTGCCTTTGCTTCCATACCGGTACCTACAACGGCTGATTCGGTAAGCATAAGCGGAACTGCCTGACGCTGCATGTTTGATCCCATCAGAGCACGGTTTGCATCATCGTTCTCAAGGAAAGGAATCATGGATGTAGCAACTGAGAATACCATCTTAGGAGAAACGTCCATCAGATCAACTCTTGATTTCGGGAACTCTGTTGTATCCTCTCTGTATCTTCCTGATACGTTGTTATTTACGAAATGACCATCTGCATCCAGAGGTTCATTTGCCTGTGCAACTCTGTAATTATCTTCTTCATCTGCCGTCAGATAAATAACCTCATCTGTAACTACAGGGTTTGCAGGATCTGATTTATCCAGTTTTCTGTATGGTGCTTCTACAAAACCATACTCATTGATTCTTGCATAAGTAGCCAGAGAGTTGATCAGACCGATGTTAGGACCTTCAGGAGTCTCAATAGGACACATTCTACCATAATGAGTATAGTGTACATCTCGAACCTCGAATCCTGCTCTGTCTCGTGACAAACCACCGGGACCAAGGGCTGATAATCTTCTCTTATGAGTCAGCTCAGACAATGGGTTGTTCTGATCCATGAACTGTGACAACTGGGAACTTCCGAAGAATTCCTTAACTGCTGCTGTTACAGGCTTGATGTTGATCAGAGACTGTGGAGTGATCGTCTCTACGTCCTGAGTCGTCATTCTCTCTCTTACAACTCTTTCCAGTCTGGAAAGACCGATTCTATACTGATTCTGAAGAAGTTCTCCGACTGCACGGATACGTCTGTTACCAAGGTGATCGATATCATCCTTTGTTCCAATACCATATTCAAGGTGAATGTTGTAGTTAATTGAAGCGATAATGTCTTCTTTTGTTATATGCTTTGGAACAAGGTCAGATGCATCTCTTGCGATAGCTGCCTTTAATTCTTCTTCGTCTGAATATTCATTTAAAAGGGTTTCAAGAACAGGATAGTATACACCCTCATGGATACCTACTTCAGCAGGATCAAATCCAACATACTTGGACAGATCTACTACCATATTTGAAAGCACCTTTACGTTACGTTCTTCTGTCTGGATCATAACATATGGTACAGCAGCATCCTGGATATACTTTGCCTGTGCTCTTGTAAGTGTCGTGCCTGCTTCTGCGATCACTTCACCGGTTGCCGGATCGATCGCATCCTCTGCAAGTATCTGACCTGTGATTCTGTTCTGGAATGCCAGCTTCTTATTGAACTTATAACGTCCAACCTTTGCAAGATCATAACGTCTTGGATCAAAGAACATTGCATTGATCAGGTTCTCTGCACTCTCTACTGCAAGAGGCTCACCCGGTCTTATTTTTTTGTACAGCTCAAGAAGACCATCCTGATATGTCTCAGAAGGATCCTTTTCAATACTTGCTAAAATCTTTGGTTCTTCGCCAAACAGATCGATAATCTCTGCATTTGTTCCGATTCCCAGTGAACGGATAAGTACTGTGATAGGCACCTTTCTGGTTCTATCTACACGAACATAGAAAACATCATTCGAATCTGTTTCGTACTCTAACCATGCACCACGGTTTGGGATAACTGTACAGGAGTACAGCTTCTTACCAATCTTATCATGTGCAATATCATAGTAGATACCAGGTGAACGCACCAACTGGCTTACGATAACTCGCTCTGCACCGTTGATCACAAATGTACCTGTCTCGGTCATAAGAGGAAGATCACCCATGAAAATCTCATGTTCTGACATTTCCTTTGCGTCATTTGCATGGAGTCTTACTTTTACTTTAAGCGGTGCAGCATATGTTGCATCTCTTTCCTTGCACTCTTCGATTGAGTACTTCACATCATCTCTACATAACTGGAAATCTACAAACTCAAGACTAAGCTGTCCTGTATAGTCAGTAATAGGAGAGATATCTTTAAATGCCTCCTTCAGACCATCGGTAAGGAACCACTGGTATGAGTTTTTCTGAACTTCGATAAAGTTAGGCATCTCCAGTACATCTTTCTGTCTGGAATAACTCATTCGGATACCTTTACCAGATTGAACAGGACTAATTCTGTTTTTTTCCATCGACACATTCACCCCTTGGAATTTATTTTTAAGCGTATATTCTGTTGAAATGCTTACATTTAACCGAAATATATTAGCCGTGTCATTATATGTCTGGTTCGAACGCAAACCAACCCATAGTATAGACATCCTACACTGTATCACATTTTCAAGGTATATGTCAAGAAATATTTGGAATTTTTTATTAAAGAATTGTATATGAACTTTTATCCATATTTATATGCCCCTCTGCATTCTTTTGAAACAGCCTGCAGCGGTATTATTACAGAACAGATACATAACGCTGACTATATCATGTCGTATCTGTGTTCAGAATCTTAAAATCACTTATTCGGTCTCAACTGCTCTTATTGGTAAAAATGATCAGTTCGCCGGAACTTTGACAAAAACGACCTGGCAGGTAATTCTCCCGCCAGGTCGAAAGATATTCATAAATACAAGGAATAAAATTACTTTAATGTAACCTTAGCGCCTTCAGCCTCTAACTTAGTCTTAGCTTCCTCAGCCTCGTCCTTTGAAGCTCCCTCTTTGATAACCTTTGGAGCGCCATCAACAGCATCCTTAGCTTCCTTTAAGCCAAGACCTGTGATCTCACGAACAACCTTGATAACCTTAACCTTGTTAGGACCAACTTCTGTAAGTTCGATATCGAATGAATCCTTCTCTTCTGCTGCTGGAGCGTCTCCGCCTGCTGCTGCTACAACAACACCTGCTGCTGCTGATACACCGAATTCTTCCTCACATGCTTTAACTAAGTCATTTAATTCTAATACTGATAAGCCTTTGATTACTTCAATAATTTCCTGAGTTGTCATTATTATTTCCTCCATTAATATAATATAGTTTAATAATTGCTGCTTCTATTAAATAGAAGCCGACGTGCCTGTATGCACAAATAATTAAGCTTCCTTCTGTTCTGCAATCTGCTTGATAACACGAGCGAAGTTTGCAATAGGTGACTGGATACTTCCAAGGAATTTGGAAATAAGTACTTCTCTTGAAGGAATGTTTGCAATAACTGCGATACCTGCTGCATCGTAGAATGTACCTTCTACAACGCCACCCTTAAGCTCAAGTGCCGGAGCAGTCTTTGCGAAGTTAGCCAGGATTCTGGCTGCTGCTGTAGCATCTGTCTTACAGATAGCTAATCCGGTAGGTCCTTCGAGACATGGCTTCAGTCCCTCGAACTCTGTGCCTTCAATAGCGAAGTTGATCATGGTGTTCTTGTATACCTTATAAACAACCCCAGCTTCTCTTAACTGCTTACGAAGCTGTGTGTCCTGCTCAACTGTAAGTCCACGGTAGTCAACTACAACTGCTGTCTGAGCACCATCTAAGTTAGCTTTGATTTCTTCAACTACTGGCTTCTTAATCTCTACCTTTGCCATAATGCGCCTCCTTGTTTTACTAATGACTGCACATAGTTAACAGAAAGCATCTTCTGCTAAAATAAGAAAAGCTCTCTGTCGATAAGACAGAGAGCATATAGTTAAAATAATATTAACGATATATTCCTCGGTAGGTGTTTTTCAACTTATGCCATCCGGCACCTACTGTCTTCGGCAGTTCATCGGGAGATACTTTACCATAACACAAGGAATATGTCAATACGTTTTTTCACTTTTTGATGTAAATTTTCACTTTTCCATGTAAATTTACACTTTTTCGTGCAAATACTTTTGCTCACATTATTTATGATGTGTAATTCTTTTATATCTGTTTTTGTCTGGATCTTATTCTTCCCATTTCTTTACAAGAATGCTGGCATTGTGTCCACCAAATCCAAGAGAATTGCTCAGCGCATATGTAATGTCCTTATGAACGCCCTCACCCTTTGTATAATTCAGATCGATCTCGCCTTCTGTCTCACGAAGACCTACTGTTGGATGAATGTATCCATCTTCGATAGATTTTACACATGTAATAAATTCAACTGCTCCGGCCGCGCCAAATAAATGACCGATCATGGATTTTGTAGAATTAATATTTACATTATATGCATCTTCACCAAATGCTTTCTTAATTGCTCTTGTCTCATAGAGATCATTGTGGTGGGTACTTGTTCCGTGTGCATTGATATAATCAACGTCTGCCGGTGTAATGCCAGCCTCGTTGATTGCAAGTGTCATGGCTCTTGCTGCACCCTCTCCATCCTCGGCAGGGGATGTAATGTGAAATGCATCACAGGTGGAACCATATCCGACAACCTCGGCAAGGATCTTTGCTCCTCTTGCCTGCGCATGCTCCAGAGATTCCAGAACTACGACTCCAGCTCCTTCACCGATAACGAATCCACATCTGTCTTTGTCAAACGGAATCGACGCACGATCTGCTTCTGTTGCACTTGAAAGTGCTGTCATGGAGATAAATCCTGAAACATTTGTCTCACAAATCGGTGATTCAGCACCTCCGGCTACCATCACATCTGCATCTCCGACCTGAATATAACGATATGCCTCGCCAATGCTGTTTGTTCCTGTCGCACATGCTGTTACAACATCTGTACATTTGCCCTTTAAGCCATATGCGATTGCTACATTTCCGGCTGCCATATTCGAGATCATCATAGGAACCATCATTACACTGACACGGTTTGCCTTACCATTCATAACCTTGGCATGTTCCTTTTCGATCGTAGCTACACCGCCAAGTCCGTTACCGATACAGGTTCCGAATCTTGTCAGATCTTCTTTCTCAAGATCAATACCGGCATTCTTGATTGCTTCGCCTGTAGCTGCAACTGCATACTGGCAGAACGGCTCCATTCTTCTGGCTGCCTTTGGATCCATATATTGTTTCGGATCAAAATCTTTTACTTCAGCACCCATTTTGCATTTATATTCGGATACATCAAATTTTGTAATCTCGCCAATACCTACTTTATTCTTCTTAATGCCATCCCAGAATTCTTCTACATTATTTCCGATCGGGGTTACAGCGCCCATTCCTGTTACAACTACTCTTTTCATCTCGTTTTCCTTTCAAAGACAATCTATCCATTTTAGTACATATAAATATGTACCGTCGCAATGCTCATTGTACCATTTCACCTGTCGGTTCAATGTTGGTTTCGCATTATGCTGGTATGTACAAACACATCCCATCGCAATGCTCATTGTACCATCTCGTTTTTAAAACCGCAAGTGTTGGTCTGTTTCTCTTTCAAAATATCTATTTCTCTTTCAGAATATCCATCATCTCAGCGATCATTTCTTCATCCTGAAGCCGAAACAGAATCTCTACTCGTCTGGATGCTTCCAGATCGACAGATCCATCCTCCTTATAAATCGGATTGCTGTAGGACTTTCCATTTGCCGTCAGCACACTTCGGAGCAGTTCAACATCCGTGGAGCTTATGATCCCGTTACTCTCGGTCAGGCAATACTTCGCAACAGAAAAGGCTCTCTGCTGGGAAAGTTCAAGATTATAAATATAAGATCCATTCGTATCCGTATGGCCTTCTATAATAATCTCCGATACATAATCACGATATTTTTCATCTAACAGTACATTACAATATTTTGGAAGAAATTCTTTTAAGAACGTCTTTCCTTCTTCCTTCAGCTTGCTGTCTGCCACATCAAACAAAACGCTGGCATCAAAGGTGATCGCACCCGTTTTCTCGTCTACCTTGACATTTAACGAACTGTCTGCGAACTCATCACGGAGTGCCGCCACCAGATCACTTCGGATTCCTGCGATACGGTCAAGCTCCTCCTGCTGGTCTTTTAAGAGCTGTTCCTGCTCTTTAATGATCTCCTTCTGCTTATCAAGCTCTGCCTGTTTGCTCTCGTACTGGCTCTTTGACTGCATCAGTGTAAATGAAATGATCAGGATAAAAATCAGAAGGAGTGCTGCCATCATATCAGAATAAGACAGCCAGTAGGAGGTTTCTTCTTCCTCCGGTCTTCTTCGTTTCTTGCTCATGCCTTATCCCTCCCTGCTGCTCTGTTCGATCGCTCTCGGGCGGTTCAATCTGCCACGGAAGATATCATTCTGATCCTTTGTCAGGATACGGATATCCTCGATGTCCTCATGCATAGATTTCAGATAAGTCAATGTCTCCTCGATGGCTTTCTGTGTTGCTATCGTTGCTTCCAACTGTTTCTTCTGAAAATCCAGTTCCAGATTACCGTTATCGTAAGTCGCATCCGGACGTACATACCGTTTGAACTCTGCTACAAATTCATCCAGCTTGTGATATGCCTGTTCCAGAACAGTCTTAAAGATCAGGTTAAATGTCAGGGAAAAGATCATTCCATAGATAGAGGTATGGAACGCAACCTTGATACCATCCATCAGAGGTCCGATACTGTTCGTGATCTCTTCTGCTGATCCAGTGTTAAATGCCTGAAGTCCGATTGACAGACCGATAAAGGTACCAAGAATACCAAGTCCGGTCATGGCACCCGGCACCAGATTCAGACGACCCTTTTCTACCGCATCATCGATCAACTGGTAATTGATAAAATCTTCGATATCGCAGGCATATTTTCCTTCCTCATCCTGCTCCAGACGTTTCATTTCTTCCACATAATCTACATAGGAATTTCTCAGATGTTCCTCATTAAAGATACCATACCGGGTCTCGGTACGATACAGATCCCAAAGAAGCTTCTTTTCTTTTGCATAGTCGCCCTTGATATAGCTGATGGCTATACGAAAATCTTCCCCCATCTGGTCGATATGCTTCAGATGCTTATATGCATAGACAAATATCGCTCCCACAATTCCAAACATACAGACACTGATCAGCACATTTGCCGGATCCAGACTATCATTTGTCACATTCAGTAAAATACAGATACCGAGCATCACCACATAGACAACAGGCAGCCACTTTTTATTCAGCTCTACCTTCATGTTCTGCTTCTTACGGAATGCTCTTGCCGCGCGTTCATTCTGCGGCCGAATGGTTTTTAACCGGTTTCGTTTGTTCATTTTTTCGTTTCCTCTCGTATGATCTCATTCAGCCTTTTCATTCGTATCTGCCAAAGCGTTTCCCCATTCGTTTTATTGTAGCATTAATCCGCATTTTTTACCATCACAATGCGTAAAAAAACGACACCAGATACAAATAAATCCTGTTATCTGTATCTGATGCCGTATGCTAAATACAACATCGTCCATCTGATGCCATAAGCTCTAACTGTCTATCTGACGCTATAAGTTCTGACCCTCACCTGACACCGACCGGCTGTAACGCCTGTATTTTCATTTTACCAACCGCTTGCAGAAGGTTCTGAATATAAAACTTTGGATCCTTTCCCGTTCTTTTTCACGAGTATCAGTTTGGAATATCCATTTTTATCACATTTCTTATACACAATGTAATCACCCTGTAATGTATAATACTGTATCGTTGAAGTGCTGCTTGCATTCTTATCCTTCAATACATTATAGATCTCCGTTTTCTTTCCCTTTGATGTCGTATAATCTATCGCCTGTGGAAAATATAAACTACCTACTGTCTTTCCTCTGGAGGTAAGTGAACCTTTTGATGTCTTGATCGGCGTTCTTGCATCCCGTTCTGTATTTAATACAACAGATTTTGCTTTCTTTTTATTTTTTCCGGTAAGTGACATGGAATATGTACCGACCGTTTTATCATATTCTATGTCACTGGTCTTTACATGCTGCGTCTTTGTATAGTAGATCTTTTTGCCTGCAAATACAAAATCACGGCCTCTTGCAAGTTTTGTTTTCTTACCATTCTTAATAGATACACGCACGATATACTTATCTGATCCATCGGATCCGCCATAATTATCATAGACTGCATACAGATAATTTCCTTTTTTTCTCAAGCTTCTAAATCCTTTTCCACCTGCTTTGGCAATGGTTTTTGTCTTCTTCGTTTTGATATCATAGCAGAAGATTTTTCCAGTTTCCGTGATTGAATAATAAACCTTATTACCACTGATCACAACTGAACATCCGCCGCTTCCATTGTAAACATCCTGCGTTTGATACGTCTTTGCATCTGCCTGATTCGGGTAAATCAAACATCCGATCAGGACTGCAATCATACTAAATAAAATAACATGTGATTTAAAAAATTGTTTCATATCTTATCTATCTCCTTTATTATTTGATTAAATATCTGCCTCTATATTCTTCGCTTCTTCATGTCCGACACGGATCTAATCTCTGATGACCTTATCCAGGCAGCCATGTTCTTCGCATGAATTTCTTGCCATTCTTCCCTGCGCATCGATATATACGATATCGCCATCAGCATCTTTGTATGCCAGAGACTCATGCGCTCCTGTGCTTGGATTGGTACTGGCATCTCCGATCGTAAGCCATACGCCTTCGCCTTCTGCAACAGTATCTGTCGCTTTATCATACAGATAATTCAGTCTCAGATCCTCCTCTGCCGCAGCGCAGACAATATCTATAGCCACACAGGTTATGATACCGCCACGCAATGCCATCGCGCGGTTTAAAACCGGCATATTGAACATATTATAATAAAGCGCAATACCATCGACTGAGAATCCATCCCACAGAGTCGGATTTACATCTTTTTGAGTACATTGATATCCCGGATAATGTGCTGTCGTTGAAATATAATCTGCAAGAGTTTTCAGCTTATCATAATTCGACATATCATCTGTCCACAGCTTTGCCTCTACATTTCTCCGAACCTTTGTATACAATTCTGTATCAAGAAGATTTCCATCTTCATCATATGGCTTCGGAGCAACATACATAGTGTCATATAAAACACCATCCCTGTAAGCATCCAGTCTGCATACGCGCACACCTGCACCAGCTGTTACAGTAAGCTTGCACTGTGACATTGCCTTGCCGGAAAATTCTATTTTTCCACTTGTTGTCGAAGTCGTAACGGATGTTGTCTCTCCATATACCCCCTTCAGATTATAGGTTTCTACTTTTATTTCCGGTTCTGAAGTATTCCAGCCTGCCCAATCCATCAGATTTCTGTATTCTTTCGGTGTAACATCGGATACCTTAAAGGTTATATGTTCATTTAACCATGCAGCATTACCTTCACATGCAAACCATTCACAAAAAGAACCTGTACCATTCGTTACGGTTGTATCTTCAACCTCTTTCTTCATGGTTTCCCCGTACTTATAACCGGACAGATTAAATCCTCCAAGCGGGTCTTCATTATTGTATATTCTCACTTTTCCCAAAGAAATCCATGTCTCTTTATAATGTTCTGTCTCAGGGAATATAATACACAGGCTAGTATGTCCGACACTCGTACATACCATATTTCCGTTCTCATTCTTTTTGGTATATCTTTCTGTATAATCGATATATTCTCCCCGATTACCATAAGTATAATATTCCTTTATTTCTCCTGCACATTCCGGCTGCTTGGAATAATGAACCTTTATTTCTTCTCCCAGTTCATATTCCATTTTTTCCAGCTCTACTGTACCATCCCACTCTTTTTTTTGATCCTCGGACTCTTGTCCACCGGAATTCGTGTCCCCGGCAGCGTCTGGGTTCCCGATGGTATCTGTATCCTTATTTGCACCCATGTTTCCAGTGGTGTCTGTATCCTTAGTGGCGCCTGTGTTCTCAGTGGCATCTGTTACATCCGTGGTGTTCCCTGACTTATTGCTATCACCAGTATTCTTCTGACCGGATTCCTTCTTTGTCGTCTTCTTTTTCACTTTAACAGACTTCACTTTACTCCATGCGCTGTGATATTTTTTCTTCTTTACAGTCCGGTACACACGCACTCTGACATAATATTTTTTGCCCTGCTTCAGCTTCTTAAACGTTACCGTTGTTTTCTTAGCACTGACTTTCTGGCTTTTTACGTTTTTCTTAAACTTCTTGTCTGTACTGATCTGAATCTGATAGCTGCCCGCCTTTTTTGATTTCTTAAATCTTACTGTCACCTGTCCCGCTGATCTGGATCTTACTGACGTAATAGATGTCTTTGGAACTGTAACCTTACTGCCTGTTTTCGCTTCTGATGTAAATGAGCAATTCACGCATAGCAATGCTGCCACCATGCACCAGACAATGATCTGCTTCAATCTATTCTTCATGTATTATCTCACCTTTTTTACTTTTACACCCTTCTTCACATAGTAAACATGATTTCTATAGGCGACATTTCCGGTATAAGACTTCTTCCATACGCCATTCTTGACATAGTATTCCCGTCTGCCATTCTTGATGAATGCTGTCTGTGTAGTCTTCAGACCTTTCTTAACGTAATAAGTTGCCTTACCGACTTTTACAAATCCGGTCTTGGTGTTCTTTGCGCCCTTATTCAGATAATAGGTCTTCTTACCTACCTTTACGAATTCATTCTTTGTACTGCAGACACCCTTCTTTACATAGTAGTACTTCTTGCCGTTCTTCACGAATCCGGTCTTTTTATTCTGCACTACACCCTTCTTGATGTAATAGGTCTTCTTGCCAACTTTGATGAATCCGCTTCTGCCTGACTGGATCAGACCTTTCTTTACATAGTAATATTTTCCGTCAGATCCCTTTACAATGCCATTACTTGTAAGGGATACCTTTGGTTTTGAGATCTTATAAGAACCACCATTGATGCTTCTTGCCATCTTATCGAATACTTTATAAATATTCTGATTATTTTTCATAGCTGCAGGATTCTTACCCTTACTGATCACCTTCTGAGCTGCAACGGTATTATTTGGAAGGTCGCCCAGAGAACGCATTACAGAAGGATCGCAGCATAAGGCTTTTAGGAACTGCACTGCTGCTTCATCCTGCCTGCCACTCTTAATTGCGTAGTATGTACCACCCCAGTTATAGGCAAATGGTCCCTGACAGGCAGCCATCGGCTTGTCAAATGTAATGCTATACTGTCCCCAGGTGCCAGAGAACCAGCCAAATACCTTACCGGATGTCATATCAGCCACCCAAGCACTGCTCCACATCGAGCTTCCTGTATCATATCCATTTCTACGGGTCGCCTTCGCGATCTTTTTCACAGTCTTCTTATCTGCTTCAGATAACATAAATACCTTGCTATTATCCTCGTAAGAATACGATGTATCCCCTATCATGTTATTGAGAATACCCTCACAACCACTCATTGTATATTTTGATGCTCCGGAGGTCATATAGTAACCGGCCTCTTTCATCTTTGCAGCAACAGACAGATAGCCATCAGCTGTTCCGATCATCTTCTGAACCTTTTCAGGATCTGAAGTTCCAAGAACCTTCTGTGCAATATCCGGATCAAACATAAATGCTCCCGGTGTTGCTTCCGGTGTCATCGCTACAAGCTTGCCCTTATAGGTTCCTGCTTTTCTGGTATATGGATAAGACTGGCTGTAAGCATCTGTAAGTCCAAGCTTGTCCAAATCTGTAAATACTCCTGTAGATAAAAGTACATCCAGCTTTGCTGAATCCATCAAAACAATAAACGTAGCTTCGGGATTGTTTGCAAGCTTCTGCTGTACTAATGCATAATATTCAGCTGATCCTCCGCCAACTTCATATTTGATCACTTCGATATTCTTTGTATAAGACGGATATTTCTTATTAACCGCCTTTATCGCCTGTTCCACCTGACTATCCCATGTCAGAATATAGACCTTATTTGTCTTTAATTTGCTCTCTTTGGCTGTACTGTTTACATATACAGTAAAGGAAACTGTGCTTGAATTACCCATTTCATCAGAAATCACACAGTGATAATCCTCAGTCTTCAGCTTTTTTGTTTTGTTTACCGGTGCTGTACAGGTATAAGATGCTTTATGCCCTAACTGTCCTACATCTCCCCCGTATGACTGTCCTTTATACCATGTATATGTAAGCTTCCCCTGATTACTGCTTGCGGATACCTTTAGTGTTACTTTCTCTCCTGAGTTCGCTATCACCGTATTATTGCCAACTGCTTTAGCTGTTATATTTGAAGAATTTACAAAAATATAAAATTCGCAAAATCTTCCATCTGTACTATTCTTGTTGGATATAGATACATAAACAAACTGGGATTTTGTAACATTTCTCAATGTATATGACAATCCATCTGCACTAACAGCTCCACCATCTGTAAGCCAGTTACAACTACCCACCTCAAAACCTGCCGGTAGATTTAACTTACTGAGATTTATTGATAAGGTGACATCTGCTCCGGATTCTACCAACACCGTCTCCTCGTAATCAACACTTCCCGCCTCTACCGGAAACTTTAGTCCCGGCAGCCATATGAGTGCAGCTATAGCGATGCACATAAGCGCCAGTAGTTTCTTCATTTTTTTCATAATCATCTCTCCTTTGCTTTTAAAATTGTGATATATTACTCATTATAATTTACATTGTAGCTATACAGATCTTTGATCTTCTTACCTTTATTATTAAGAAGCTGAAGGGTGATTTTACATTCACCCAGTTTCTTCTTTGCTTTATTCTTTCTTAACAGAATATAGTCTCCAAGCACAATATAGCTTCTTCTCTCGCTTGAGCTGGAATTAATGACCTTTTCTTCTCCTGTCGCAATATTCTTTTTGTTTAACAGGCCAAAAGATCCCATTGAGTCATATTCATATCCCTTATACTGTGCTTTCTCACCGTCAATTACGCAGCCGGATGTGCTGACCTTAACCTTCATATATGTTTTCGGCAGATTCTTGATCTTTGTCTTTTTCCCTTTTTTATTTATTTTGTAGAAAACATCAAAGTTGTTATAGACATACACCGCATCTCTATAAACAATCATGCGGCTGTCCTTTACATTTCGACACACTTTCGTAAGCGCTTTTTGGCTGATTACTTTTTTATGAGAGCCATCCAGATTCATAGATGCAAAATAATAATTATAGTTTGAAGTGCCATTTGAATATGCATAATATATCTTATTCTTATAAATGGAAAACTCAAAACCCGGCTCCGGCAAAACACTGCTTGATGAACACTCAAAAAATAATTTTTTCACCTTTCCGTTTTTCACATTTACGCGAATAATGCCATAACACATAAGACCATCCATTAAACCACAATAAAGATATCCTTTATAGTAAAACATGTTGCTGATATTGGCATAATTCTTATAGGAATAATATGTATTCTTATTTCTTACCTGCTTTGGCAGCTTTGCTAACTTCTTGTTTGTCTTTTTCTTGACATCATAGCAAAAGATATAACCCGTTCTGTCACTTGAATAATAAATCTTATTGCCTACCTGTACCGCAGCATAAGATGTATCATGCAATCTATGACATCCTATCGCTGTCTGGGAATCATCCGCCGCTGATAATGATGCTGCCTCCGTCTTTAATACCGGTGCCGTAGGTATGATACCGCTGATACCCAGCATCACGGCTAATACAAGACACATGATGCGTTCTTTCATCTTATTCTTTTTCATCCATCTCTCTCCTTTTCTCTTATACACTATGCCTTCTATCGGTTACATTGCTTTTCTTATACTTATGTAAACCTCATTGATGTCTGTAAAAAAGCACAAATATTATAAAAAAAAAAAAACGGCTGTCAATAGTCTACAAAAACATTCTTGCTTTTTAGATGTTTTGCACATTTTACTTTTTCTTTCTATAATAGTCGCATATTTTTTCATAACGAAAGCATCTACTATAACAGACAGGTCAATTTGCAAAAAAGTTTTAAAAAAATAAAAAAATCCAGATACAGCATTTCTGCCATACCTAGATCTTTTATTTATCAATATTTCGCAAAATCAATATCCTTGTAAGCAATTAATTTTGACAAAAAACAATATTAATGATAGTTTCATTACAACATAAATATGATTTTTGAAAAATAAAAATGCTATAACGAAACAATGCCAGATACAAATATATACTTTGTATCTGGCATTGATATTCTTTAAACTATATTCTATTCTGTCTTACAGGCTCATGCCACCGTCTACACGGATCACCTGTCCTGTAATGTAAGATGCCTTGTCGGATGCAAGGAATGCTGCTGTCTCAGCGATATCTGATACCTCACCCAGTCTCTTAACTGTGATGTGGTCAAGCATTGCATCCTTCATCTTATCTGACATTGAGTCTGTCATATCGGTCTTGATGAATCCCGGTGCGATCGCATTTGCTGTTACGCCGCGGCTGCCAAGCTCCTTTGCTACAGACTTTGTCATGCCGATGATTCCGGCTTTGGATGCAGCATAGTTGATCTGTCCTGCATTTCCCTCGATACCGACTACGGATGACATGTTGATAATTCTGCCGTACTTCTGCTTCATCATCGGTCTGTACACATGCTTGATACAGTTAAATGCACCCTTCAGGTTGATATTGATAACCTGATCGAAGTCTTCTTCCTTCATGCCGAGCATGATATTATCTTTTGTAATACCGGCATTGTTTACGAGGATATCAACTCTGCCATACTGCTCCAGTGCGAACTTGATCAGTCCCTCTGCTTCTACAAAATCAGCTACATTTGCCTTATAAGCAACTGCTTCTCCGCCAGCTTCCTTGATCTCTGCTACGAGACTGTTTGCACGTTCCTCTGAGCCATTATAATTGACAACTACCTTTGCGCCATATCCTGCAAATGTCTTTGCAATGGCTCTGCCGATACCACGTCCGGCACCTGTTACGACTGCTACCTTATCCTTAAGCATTCAGTTCCTCCAATTTCTTCAGATCATCAACAGTTGCGATGTTGATGCATTTCATTTCCTTGTTGATCTTTCTCATAAAGCCGGACAGAGTCTTTCCAGGTCCAACCTCTACAAATGTATCTACGCCGTCTGCGATCATAGCTTCGATACTCTGCTGCCATCTGACAGATGAATATACCTGACGCATCAGTAAAGTCTTAACCTCTGAAGCATCTGTTACATAACATGCATCAGCATTACATACATACGGAAGGAAATCGTCTGCAATCTCTACATCTCTTAAGTATGCATATAACTTTTCACCGGCCGGTTCCAGCATCTTGGAATGGAATGGGCCGCTGACATTTAACTTGATCACTCTCTTGGCTCCTGCTGCCTGAAGGGCTTCACATGCTTTGTCAAGGGCTTCTGTCTCACCGGAAATAACGATCTGTCCGGGGCAGTTATAATTTGCGATCTGAACATTGCCCGGAGTCTCCTCACAGACCTTTGCGATCACTTCTGCATCTGTAGCGATAACGGCTGCCATAGCACCCTGACCAAGCGGGACTTCATTCTGCATCAGGATACCACGCTGTCTTACGGTCTTGATCGCATCCGAAAGCTTCATAGCACCACAGGCTGTCAGTGCGCTGTACTCGCCAAGCGACAGACCTGCGAATACATCTGCCTTCAAACCTGCATTCTTTACATGCTCATAGATAGCAAGCTCTGCTGCCACCATCGCAGGCTGTGTATATTCTGTCTTGTTGATGTCTTCATTTTCCTCAAAGCAGATTTTCTTCAGATCAATGTCAAGTACACTGTCTGCTGTATCGATCACTGCCTTACTGTCTTCAAAATTGTCATAAAAATCCTTAGCCATGCCTACATACTGAGCACCCTGGCCAGGAAAAATCACTGCTGTTTTACCCATTCTTTTCACCTGTCTATTCTTTATATTTACTGACAACGGCCGAACATCATTCACTCTTTGACTGTCGTCATCGTCTGTTCCTCTATACTAAAAGAAGCAGCCAGTCTGTCATCCACCAACCTGCGCCGGGCAAATCTGGTATGTAGACATCTTCGCTGCCTCTTGTCTGCTTCTGATGTGAATTATTCTTCTACACCTTTGCTCTTAAGATAGTTAAGTACGTCTTCGAATGTAGCAACGTCTTCAAGCTCCTCAGCAGGGATCTCAACATCGAATTCATCTTCCATCTTCATTACTATCTCATATAAATCTAATGAATCTACTCCTAAATCATCTTTGAAGTTAGTATCGAGCTGCATCTCATCCTGTGATACTCCTAACTGCTCTTCGAAAATAGCTTTTACCTTATCGAACATATTAATAATTCCTCCTAAATATAGTAAATGTTTATCTCACTGCCCCGCGGACGATTATAATATAACGCATGGATACAGTAAAGTCAACAAAATACTGTTCCGTTTTTTTCCTTTTTTTCTATCTGTTTCTGACAGCATCTAACGGCTGCAATTTCGATGCAAATCTCGCAGGAAAATATCCGGCACATATCGCAAGCAGAATCGCTCCGACAACGGCTCCGACTGCAAGTTCCCATGGGATTATTGCAATCTGCGTTCCCTTTGCCAGATCGAACATTTTAATAGCGATCTTATCTACGATACCCTTAAAACCATACGATAAAAGCACTCCTATGATACCGCCCGCCGCTCCGATGATTCCTGCTTCTGTAAGGAACAGAAGCTGCAGCTCATCCGGATCGCATCCGAGAACCTTTAATACGCCGATCTCATTGATCCGGTCAAATACCGATGTTGTCATGGTGTTGCTGATTCCGATCACGGCTACGATCAGTGCGATTGCTCCGATACCACCCAGTAAAAGCTGTACCATCTTCAGATATTTCTGTATTGTATCCAGATACTCTTTCTCATTTTCCGTCGTATACCCCATATCCTGAAGCTTCTTCACGGTAGAATCGACATGATCAATATTATCAACAGTCACAACCGCTCCGGAATATACGAAATCCTTGTACGGATTTCCATTTGCATCAAGCGGCTGTCCCGGCAGCGTTCCCCCACTGGATACTCTGCCTAAAAAGCTCTTTAACATATCCAGATCGCAGTAAATGCTCTGTGAGTCTCTGTTATATGTATCTTCTCCACTGTCAATAACCGCTCCGACTTCTATCTTCACCGGTGTCATCTCCTGTGAATCCCAGAAGGACAGATCCACTTTTTTTCCGATCCATGTCTCTGCTTTTTTCTTCTCTGTCACATCATAGGTCTGCTCCGTTTCCGGATTATAGAATAAGGATGTGACCTTATTTCCCATAATAAGCACCGGCTTCACGCTCGATGTTGTCTGCTTTGACGTCTTTGTATACTTAAGCTTCGCAAGCTCCGACTGTGGAATACCGGTAATCGCACCATCATAAGAATATTTTCCATTTGTGATGGTCACATACATCTCATAGGTCGGATATACGGAACTGACATATTCAAGCTCCTGAAAAGTTTTCACGGTCTGATCCATGATCATCCGGTCTTTGTGCTTGCCGCCGGTTGCTCCGGTCACCTGAATCCGGCAAATACTTTCACTATCCACCATGGTATTGATCATTACCTGTCGTACGCCGATACCGACTGCAAGCAGGGTCACAACAGAGATCACACCGATCACAACTCCAAGTATGGTTAGAAAGGTTCTGGTTTTTCGTCTTTTCATATTCATCAAACATAAATGACTGATCCAACCCATTTAGAACTCCTCCAATATCTCTTTCTTCCTCTTACTTCTGCGAATGATCCAGATAACAATGAGTGCTGCAACAACCACAGCAACAACGATCTCTATGATCATCTTACTGTAATCTTTCTTCTGTACATCCTTTACCTTTTCAATATCTGTATAGACAGGTGCATTTACACTGATTGAGAAATTTTCTTCCAGTGTTGTTACATTTCCTGACTTATCTTCATATGTAACGATAAGCTTACCCATCTCACCGCCGGTGCCTGTCGTCTTCGTTGTGTTTGCAAGTATATCGATCGAGCCATTCTTACCCGGTTCGATATTGCCGATATAGACATCACCTTCAGATGTAAATCTTGTATCGATCTTTGCCTTTACATTATAAAGAGTAGATGCCCCCAGATTGCTGACACTTCCCATGATCTCGATAGAATCTCCGAGTGTCACATCTGACTCTGCATATACGCCTGTGATCTCACCGCGCTGTTTGATCGTGACCGGCAGATAGATCGTATCTGTCACGGTATATGGATTGCCATAGCGGTCTTCATACTCATCTGTCACTGTCAGCTTATAAGCCTTTTCTTCCAGATTGGCTGCTGCCTGCATCGGGAACTCAAATGTATAAGTCTCTCCGCCTTCCAGACTTGCCAGATATCCGGTTCCGGCTCCGGATGCCGGAATCAGTTCGCCTCCCTCGGAAGCGACTGCCATTTTCAGATTACTGATCTTTTTATCTGCGGTATTCTTGATCGTAACCTCAAGTGTAAAGGTTCCGCCTGCCACTACTTCATTCTCTTTGATCTTATAATCGGTTACCATAACCTTTGGCTCCGCTGCTGATACAAAAGCCATCGTGTCCTTATATCCAAATACAGCAAGGAATCCAAGTACACATGCCATATAGATTGTTAGTATTCGTTTCATCTCTACATCTCCTCTCCTTCTGATATCTTTCCATCCGTGATCCTCACGATACGGTCTGCCTCTCTCGCCAGATCGATATTATGTGTGATAAGTACCAGTGTCTGATCCAGCTTCTTAACAGAATTCTGAAGCAGAGTGATAACTTCATTTCCGTTTTTGGAGTCAAGTGCTCCGGTAGGCTCATCGGCAAGAATCAATGCCGGGCGATTTGCCAGTGCTCTTGCGATCGCTGCACGCTGCTGCTGTCCACCGGATAACTGGTTTGGAAGATGCTTCCGTCTGTCCTTCAGACCTAACATCTCGATAATATGATCGATGTAATCGCGATCCGGCTTTCTGTGATCGAGCAGGATCGGCATCTTGATATTTTCCTCTACTGTCAGTACCGGGATCAGATGATATGCCTGAAATACAAATCCGATCTTTCTTCTACGGAAGACTGACATCTCCTCATCAGTCAGTCTTGTAATATCCTTTCCGTCTACGATGACATTTCCCTCATTTGGAGTATCCACACCACCCATAACATGAAGCAGGGTGGATTTACCGGAACCGGATGCACCGACAACCGCCACGATCTCGCCCTTATTCACTGTCAGGTTCACATCATCAAGCGCCCATACTCTGGTATTTCCTTCTCCGTATATCTTTGTTACATGTTCCATTTTTACGATTTCCATAGCGTACCCTCTTTCCTCTGCCTTTCCCGCAGATCTTTCTATCTATAATTTTTATCTATATATTTATTGCATTTCTGTTTTTTAACCTTGTAATACAGCAACTCCGTTTCACCTTTCATCTGCTGTATCAAACTTACCTTTCACGCCTACTCTTCAAGCTTCAGATCTTCTACCATGGCTACCGGAAGATCTCTGATCCCCAGCCAGATGCTTCCGCAGATGATCAGACCGGATGCCACAAGCCCGACTCCAAATGCCCACCAGGCAATGGACTTTCCTGCCTCGATCACCATATTAAGATAGTAAAAGACACCATATGATAATCCAACGCCTATAATAAAACCAAATACATTCGCAACAACCGTCGTCATAACTCCCTCTAACATAACGGTTTTTAACAGGCGCTTTCTGGACATTCCGATCACCCGGAGCTGTGCGAATTCTTTTCGTCTCAGATGCAGATTTCCGGCTGTCGTATTCACGATGTTTACTGAGCTTAATACGAAGATAAACAGTACTGCTGCAACCGCATACCGGACAAAGCTTTTCAGGTATACACAGATCTGCATAGACTCTCCATATAAGGAATCACCGATATAGGAAAGCATATCTGTTACAGAGCTGACTGATACACTGTCCAGATTGACCTTATATTTCATTCCGGCAATGTCATTTTCTCCATATCCAGTCAGATTGAAATAATCATTCTGGCGCATATAGATCTGACGGTCTGCAGTCTCACCAAATACCTGTGTGCCAAGATCCAGAATACCTTCGACCTTGTAAGTCTTGTAGTGTCCCTCTGCGATCAGCTGATCTCTGATCTGCTCATATTCCACATACTCCTGGCTCATAGCCGTTCTTCCTTCTGCATTTTCTATTTCGCCACTGTCTTGTGTCGTTCCTGCTTCCTTCTGCAGTTTTTCAAATTCCTGCTCGATCCTCTCCTTTGCTTTCAGACATTCCTTCTGATACAGAGCAAAATCGACTAACTGAACGGTATCACCCAGTTCAAAATGATAAGTCTCAAAATGATAGATCTTGTCATATAAGGTATCAGCCTCATCCCCATAGGCATCTCCGTCCAGATCCCAACTGTTAAAGCTTCCTCCTGCCACAACCAGAATACCATTCTCTGACAGCTCCGTTGTTCCCGCTGTCAGATATTTTGTAAGATGATTCAGATCTGAATCATCGCATCCGATCACATCGGTACTGTTTACCATAGTTTCCGCTACACTTCTGGTAACTTCCGGATCCTTATCATCAGATGCCTCTCCTGTTCCATTTAACTTATCCATATAGACACCGTAATAATGTCCCATCGTAACCTTGGTTCGAAATTCATCTGTGATCTTTCCTGTATAAGAATCCGTATCTACCAGATCGGCCTTGCAGCCATATACCTTCTTCGATTCTTCTACACTGTTATTCCGTGACAATTCCCGGAATACTTCTACAGATGGCAGTGTACTCTGCGCTTCCTCCAGACTCGTTGTAGCGGATGAATATGATGTCAGATTGATCTGATAATCTCCAAACTTTTCATCTGTAGACTTCCAGTATTTCCGAAGCTGTCCCCAACAGCTGCAGATCAATACGATCGCCGAAATGCTAAACACCATAGCGGTTACTGTCTTTATAAATCTTCCTTTGTTTCGAAGAACACTCTTTCTGGCATATGATCCTTCAATTCCAAATATCTTTCCCATCAGTCCGCCGCCATGACGACGAAGCTTTTCTTTCTTGATCCTGTATTCACCACGAACCGCACTGACCGGCGTCATCTTCGTTACCAGCTTGGCATTCTCACGCATTACAAAATACATATCTCCCAGATAAGTGATCAGGATCGGTATCATCGGAATGATATGGAAGCCTGCGCTTATCTTAAATATAAATCCAAGGATCATGCTGACAATTCCGCCCATCACAATGCCGGCAAGCAGTCCGGCTATCTCAAGCATGGCTCCCATCCGATAGATAATGCCGCTTAGCTGTCCTTTCGTCGCTCCGATACATCGTAAGATTCCATAGTCTTTCACCTGCTCTAATGTGAACATCTGGATCGTATTTCTGATAACTCCGACTGCAAAGATTGCAAATATATATGCAATCAGCAGAACCACGATCAATATAACGGCAAATCCTTCCTCCATGTCCTGCAGATACCAAGTGGACAGATTCCAGTTAAGTTCTGCATCCACCCCATAATCTTCTATCATCTCGTTCATGATCTTAGCCATCCTGTAAGGATGTCCGGTATTTACATACAATGCATTGTCGTATACCTTTTCTACATATTTGCCATCCGTTCCGTTCACTGTCTCCCACTCACTCACCGCATATTTTCCTGTATATGCCTGTGTGACACGATCATCCGACGCAATCTGTGATAAGGTTTCCTGATCATCCGTCAGGAACACGATCTCATAGTCCGCTTCCTTTCTTACATCCTTTTGCTGCTGTAGCATATAAGAATAGAAAATGTTCAATCCCGCATACAATACGATCACTGTGATCATTACACCGATGATCGTGATCACACACCGCTTTTTGCTGGCTTTCAGATAATATGCTGCAAGTTTCTTATAGTCTGTCATTTCTCACCTCTCCTTTTTTTCACACCGATAACTTTGGCCTTTCTTCATCATTATCGTTTTTTATTCCTCAAGCTTCAGGTCATCCACAATATCAACCGGAAGATCCCTAAGTGATACATAGATGCTTCCACAGATCACCAATGTGGATGCGATCAGTCCGATACCAAATGCCCACCAGGCAATGGTCGGTTTTATATATAAAAGCATGCTGAGATATTCATAGATATATATTGTAAATATCGTACCGAATAAAAATCCAAGAATATTCGATAAGGCAGTTGCCATCACTCCCTCTAACATGACCGTATGGATCAACCTCTTTCTGGACATTCCAAGTACCCGGAGCTGCGCCAGTTCTTTTCGCCTCATATGCAGATTTCCTGCTGTGGTATTAATGATATTCACTGAACTTAATATAAATACAAAGGCAGCAAACGCCAACGCATACCGCATTACATTTCTGACATAGGCATATCCATACAAAACATCCGTAAGATCGGACGATAGCATGTCAAAATAGGATATCGGAACACTGTCAAGATCGATCGCATACTTTACTCCCGTCATATCCTGTTCATCAAATCCGGTCAGATCGAAATAAGAATCTCTTTTCATATAGATATCAGCCCATTCCGGAATTATCTGATCTCCAAAATCCAGAACACCCTGAACCGTATAAGTCCGATAATATCCTTCCGCAATGAGTTCCTGCCGGATGCGTTCAGCGATCACATACTGTTCCAGTCCGGTCGATCTTCCCTCTTTTGTTGCCCGTTCTTCCGAAACATATTCACCATCTGCATCTTTCTCAGAACTGACCAAAACACTTTCCGCTATCATTTTTTCATAAGCGTCCTGATATCGTTTTTTATATTCCTTGTAATCGACCAGTTGGATCGTATCTCCTACCTGAAGATCATATGTATCAAAATGTTTTCCCAGATCATACAATGTCAGCTTTTCATCACCCGTCCAGGAATAATCCATTACACTTCCTCCACCGATGACCAGGATACCATCGTCATCCAGATCTGCTGTTCCACTCTTTATAAACTCTGACAGATAATCCAGATCGTTCTGATCACAGCCTTCAATGCTTATAAATGAACTATTCAGACTGTCAACAGTCTTTTCATATTCTACATCATCTTTCTCGCTGTATTCCTTTGTATTCCGCTCTCTCCATCTCTGCATCATTGCTTCGATGCCACTTCCCAAACTCGTCTGTTCTGCATAATCTTTGTTAAGCTTGCCATAATAGGTTTCGGGATCTACCAGATTTCCTCTGGCACTATATACCATTTTTGTTTCTGTTACATAGTAATGCAAAGAATTCTCTTTGATCTCTTCAACAGAGGGCAAATATTCACCCTGTATCGATTCCACATCACTAAATATGCTGGCAGGCGATTGGTATTGGTTTTCTTCCAGATACCTGCCATACATATCATCAATATTCTTTTTCGTATCACGAACCATACCCCAGGTACTCAGACATATAACAGTCGCAGTTATGCTGAGCATCATAGCAGTTACCGTCTTTGCAAACCGCCCGCTGTTCCGCAATACGCTTTTCCTTGCATAGGCTCCTTCAATACCGAACAGCCGTCCCATCAGACCATTGCCACGGATCTTGATCTTCTCCTTTTTGACCCGGTACTCTCCACGGACTGCACTGACCGGTGACATCTTCGTTACAATCTTTGAACACTCCTGCATTACAAAATACAGATCCCCAAGATATGCGATCAGTATCGGAATAACCGGGCCGATATGGAATCCAACATCTACATTCTTTAAAAAGCCAAGGATCACACTGACGAATGTTCCGAGCAGTACACCGGCTGCAATGCCTGTCAGTTCCATGCCCGCTCCCATCCTGTATATGATCCGGTTCAACTGTCCTTTGGTTGCTCCGATGCACCGCAGGATTCCATAATCCTTTACCTGCTCTAACGTGAACATCTGCACCGTATTTCTGATCATTCCGACAGCAAAGATTGCAAAGATATAAGCAACCAACAGAACAAGGATCAATACAACACCAAGCAGACCATCTGAATCCTGAAGATATAACACAGCCAATTCATTATTCAGCCTTGCATCCACTCCGTAATCCGCTTTCATGGCCTCCATGACCGACTCCATCTGATAAGGATGTCTGATATTCACATATAAAGCATTTTTATAATTTACTTCTACAAATCTTTCTTCATCACTGACATATTCTTCACCGGAATACGCCCCGCTATATGCCTGAAGTACCCGGTCATCTGCTGCGATCTGCGCTAATCTGTCTGTATCTTCTGACAGAAAAACGATCTCATAGTCTGCTTCTTTCTTCACTTCCTGCCGTGTCTGAAGCACATACGAATATCCAAAATTCAATGCTGTATATAGCACCGCCACTGTGATCATCACCCCAACGATCGTAACGATGCATCGCCTTTTACCTGCTTTTAGATAATAAAGTGCAAGTTTTTTATAATCTGTCATTCATTACCTCCCCGTGATATATATGAAAAAAAGATAGATACCTCTTCGTTGTATCTATCTTCTCACTTCTATCTTACATTCCCGTGAATATCTGTGTATTCTTTTCTTACAATATTGTAAGAAAGAGATAATTTCCTACATCAATTCCCATCACCATAGTATTTTCTGTTATTGCTTCACATTAATTTCTTTAGAATTCTTTTTAGAATCAGCTTAATCTACATGTACAAATGTAATGATAAACCAGGTATATGCTCCTTCTTCACTCCGCACCGTGATCTTGCCGCCCATTCCTTCTACGATAGATTTTGTAAGGGATAAGCCGATTCCAACACTGTTCGGATTCACATCATGGTGTACACGGTAGAATCGTTTAAATATATTTCCGAGATCCTTCTCTGCGATTCCCATTCCATGATCCTTGACATAGATCCTGGTAAAGACCGGATTGTGTTCTACCTCAACCGTGATCTCTGTCTTCTCCGGTGAGTAGTCTGATGCATTCTTCAAAAGATTGATGATCGCCTCTACGAGCCAGTCACCGTCACAGACCAGCTTCCTGCCATCTTCACAGATTACATGAACCTCCTGTTCCCTGCTCTCCGTCAGATAGGTTACGCTGTCTCTTGCCTGTAATAATAACAGCTTCAGATCACATTCTTTTCGGTCAAACTGGATTGCTCCCGCCTCGATCCGGGCAAGCTTTAAAAGAGATAATACCATCCATTCCATTCTGGTAAGCTGATTTTTTGATTCATTAAGCACCCGCATCCGTTTTTCTTCATCTGTAAAGGAATCATCTAACAGCAGATCGATGAATACATTTAAGGATGCCAGCGGTGTCTTAAGCTGATGAGAGATATCTGACATGATATCACGTAAGAATACTTTCTCTGACATTTCCCGCTCTTTACTTTCTTTTAAAAATGTCACCATCTTATAAAAGTTCGTATATAAGATTCCGATCGTGCCCTGCATGTATTCTTCCTCCGGCAGTTCATCTTCTCCCTGAAGCACACGAAGCATCTCATCCGACACATGCTCAATCTCCCGATAAGTATGGCCGATCTCCCGATAACTGATGAAAAACAGAATTACAAGCCCAACCGCTAACATCAGCAAAATAACTGCAATTCTCTTTTCATCGCCACCGAACAGGAACCGTATACCGATTCCAACCACTGCCAGCAATATTACAGCCAGGATCACAAATCGTTGTATGAACCGTTTTCTCTCAAAATCACTTTTCAAGATTTTAGTTTCCTCTTTTAAACATCTCTTCCCACATTTACAAGAACCATAGCTGACATCTTCGGCACCTTCATATAAAGCATATTATGCTCTACTTTGTAGTCACAGGTTTCCAGACTGTAGCCTTCTTCATTTGTAAGCATCACTCTGCGCATGATCTCATGGTTCTTGACCCCAATCCGTCTGACATGCAGCTTCACATCGATGTCTTCATAATTTGTATTCAGGATCACAACCAGTTGCTCCGTATCTGTGAACCGTCCATATGCGATAATCTTATGTGCTCCATGCAAGAACATAACCGAGCCTCGGATCAGAGCCTCATAGTTCTTATGGATACAGATCATGTCTTTATGAAACCGGATCAGTTCCATATCTTCTCTGCCCCACGGATACGTTCTACGGTTATCCGGGTCAGTCCAGCCACAAAGTCCTGCTTCATCTCCATAGTAGATCGTCGGAGCTCCCGGCCAGGTCATCTGGAATACAACGCCCTGACGGAATATACTCTTATCGATACCCTCATTTGCCGCCTGCGGCCCCATCGTATGCGTACGTCCGACTCTCCGGTTTGTACGGGTTAAGAATCTGGAATGATCGTGGTTTGATAATTCATTCATTGCAATCTCAAGGGATGGACGCTGGAATCTCGCCATATGATAATTCATGGCTCCCATAAATGTATCCGGATTACCCAACAGATCACCACGGAACTCATCACTGTGTTTCTCAACACCAGTCAGAAACCAGGTAATCGGCTCCATAAATGCATCATAGTTCATAACGGTATCCCACTGATCGCCCTTTAACCAAGGCTTTGGATCTCCATAATGCTCTGCCAGTACAATTGCATTTGGATTTGCCTCTTTGACTGCGTTACGGAACATTCTCCAGAACTTATGATTATATTCCTCCGAATGTCCGAGATCTGCTGCAACATCCAGTCGCCAGCCATCCACGTTATATGGAGGGGACACCCATTTCTTTGCTATATTCAAAATATATTCCACCAGTTTTGGGGAATCTTCATAGTTCAGCTTTGGAAGTGTATCATGCCCCCACCAACCATCGTAGGTGGTATTATACGGCCATACCTCTTCGTTATAAAACTTAAAGAATGACTTATACGGACTGCTCCAGGATACATATGCTCCCTTCTCGTAGCCTTCCTGATTCTCATAGATACACTCACGATCCATCCATTTGTTGAAGGAACCGCAATGGTTAAATACACCATCTAAGATAACACGCATACCACGGCTGTGAATCTCCTCCACCAGTTCTGCAAAAAACTGATTGCTGGCTTCCAGATTCCGTTTGTCGGTTACACGGCTGATATATTTTGTTGCTCTTTTATTCTCTTTTACGCCATCCGGCAGGCATTCGCCCTCGTCCACAACGATCTTTCCGAAATGCGGATCAATATAATCATAATCCTGAATATCGTATTTGTGGTTGGATGGTGATACAAATAACGGATTAAAATAGATAACATCTACGCCCAGATCCTGCAGATAATCTAACTTATCCTTAACACCCTGAAGATCTCCGCCATAGAAACGTCCGACATCCATATTTGCCGGATATTCATACCAGTCCTTCACCTGTCTGGTAGGACTGTCGATGTAGCAGTATTCGTTGTCCAGTACATCGTTCGATGGATCTCCATTACAGAAACGATCCACATAGATCTGATAAAAGACAGCTCCCTTTGCCCAATCCGGTACATCAAAGCCCGGACAGATTTCAAAGTTATAGTCCGGATTCACATTCTTCTGTACACCGATCCTATTATAATAACAGGTCACACAGCCCGAATGGACCTCAAAATAATAGGATATATATTTCTCTCCGGCGGGGATCACCGCCGTATAGTAATCAAATAAATCATCGGATTCTTCAACAGACATGACGAGTTGCTCGCCATTGTAGATCAAATAAACTTCATCGGCATTATCTGCACATGTTCGAAATCTAACCTTCACCTGGTCATTGATTCCAGGCTCCTGCGGTATTCTGTAGTATTCAGAACCATCGGAAAACAATCCCCCTACATTGATAACCGGCTTCAGATCATATATATAATCATGAATTCTTTCTGCGTTCGTGTATTTGTCGGACATTCAAAACTCTCCCTTTCGTTTATGCCTTTTCATTCTAATACTTTTTTAATAAATAGACAACCTTTTTATGCTGACAACCAATGGCAAAAACTAAGCCCCACAGCATCCTCCGCCGCTCCCCGGGAGTCTGCCCCTGTTATAAATACCTTGCTACGTTTTCTATTCACTGCACATGTCTGATTCGTAAATACTCCTGTGCTAACTCGCCTTCGGCTCAAACAAGCACCCGTATTTACTGACAATGTGCAGTTCATAACGAAAGCCTTGCAATGGTATTTATAACAGGGGCAGACCCCCGGGGAGCGGTGGAGGATGCTGTGGGGCTTTTTATACGGACTATTGCCATGAAAATTGTCTAGGCAAAAGATAAGACATATAGGTCTGGGGCTGCCTGTCTATCTGTATTATAATATAACGTTTTTGAGGATTTCGTCGTTTACTGCACATTGTCAGTAAATGCGGGTGCTTGTCTGAGCCCGAAGGGCGAGTTGCACAGGAGCATTTACGAATCAGACATGTGCAGTGAACAGAAACCGCAGAAAGTTATTTATAATGCAGATAGACAGGCAGTCCCAGACCGTCAGGATGAATGAGTAGTGCCCGCCATAAAAATAAAAGAGACAGTCAACGCACGACTGCCTCTTTTGGAGAAGGTATTTTGTTACTTATGGGGTGTAGCCAAAACTATATAATGTATTGGGGGGTTACAAGTATTATTATATACAAATGCTTCTAAAAGTCTGCCCAAACATTTTTTTATTTTAAAAATTTTATTGTGCAAAACAGAGAGCGGCGTTTTTTGAAATTATTCAAAAAACGCCGTTTTTGTGCAACATGTACAATTTTTTATTGGTTTTCAATCAATTTGTTCGTGTTACTATTGTCTATATTGTTGAAGGCTCTGCGTTTGCAGTAGAGTTTGCATTTGGAACATCATCAAACAATGCTTCAAACTCAGCCCGGTCGATTCTCTCTTTCTCAAGGAGAAGCGCTGCACATTTATGAAGGATGTCTTCATGTGCTTCAAGGATTGCTCTGGCATCTGCGTAACATTCATCGATGATGCGCTTAACTTCCTTATCGATTGCTCCCGCAACCTTCTCACTGTAATTCTTCGCGTGACCAAGATCACGTCCAAGGAACACTTCTTCCTGATCATCGCTTTCATAATTGATCAGTCCAAGCTTCTCAGACATACCATACTTGGTAACCATTGCTCTGGCATACTGGCTTGCCTGTTTGATATCCTGCGAAGCACCTGTTGTGATATCCTCAAGGATCAGTTCTTCCGCGATACGTCCGCCAAGGCTTACCTTGATATCCTCTAACATCTTTGCCTTTGTCATGAATACGTTGTCATTTTCAGGAAGCGGCATCGTATATCCACCTGCACCGGTTCCGGTCGGGATGATAGATACGGTATAAACCGGTCCCACATGAGGAAGCAGATGAAACAGGATCGCATGACCAGATTCATGATAAGCGGTAATTCTGCGCTCGCTCTCCGGTACCAGACGGCTCTTTTTCTCTCCACCGATCCCTACTTTGATAAATGATTTATCTACATCTTCTTTTACAATATAAGCACGGTTATCCTTCGCTGCACAGATCGCAGCTTCGTTCATCAGGTTCTCCAAATCAGCACCTGCAAAACCTGCCGTTGTTCTTGCAATATCATTCAGATTTACATCTTCTGCAAGTGGCTTATTCTTTGTATGAACCTTCAGGATCTCTTCTCTACCCTTGACATCCGGACGATTTACGAATACCTTACGGTCAAAACGACCCGGTCTTAAGATCGCATGGTCAAGAATATCCACACGGTTGGTTGCTGCAAGAACGATAATTCCTTCATTTACACCGAAACCATCCATCTCAACAAGCAACTGGTTCAAGGTCTGCTCTCTCTCATCATGTCCACCGCCAAGTCCGGTACCACGCTGTCTTGCAACAGCATCGATCTCATCGATGAAAATAATACATGGCGCATTCTTCTTTGCTTCGTCAAACAGATCTCTTACACGGGAAGCACCGACACCGACAAACATTTCCACAAAATCAGATCCCGAAATGCTGAAGAACGGTACACCGGCTTCGCCTGCAACCGCCTTTGCCATCAATGTCTTACCGGTTCCCGGAGGTCCTACTAACAGAACACCCTTAGGGATTCTGGCTCCAACCTTTACGAATCTTCCCGGATTCTTAAGGAAGCTGACGATCTCTTCCAGATCTTCTTTCTCCTCATCCAGCCCTGCTACATCTTTAAATGTAACCGTCTTTCCGATATCTTCATTCTTCTTGGCACGGCTCTTTCCGAAGTTCATCATCTGTCCGCCGGATCCACCACCCTGGATTCGTCCGATCATGAATGTCATGATAATGACCATAATGATCATAATGATCAGATATGGGATCCACATGCCAAGCATGCTTTCCTTCTGCACATCATACAGATTATACTTTGCCAGTTTTACCTGATCCTCTGCAGAAGCTGTCGCATTCTTCTTATCAACTGCTGCTTCATAGTCATTATAGATCTTAATAATCTCATTAACATCTGCCGCATAGAATGTAAGCTGTTTTCCGGAAACAAACTCCACATCCACGGTTGCTGTCGGCACATTTGTATTCTGTGTAATATCTACCGCTGCGATATTTCCCGCGTTCAGATCTGCCGAAAATTCCGTATAGCTGTAATTGGTCGCAACATTACTGCTGCCACCCAGCCATTTGTTGATCAGCAGGAATCCGACAATAAGGATGATCGCATAGATCACAACAGCACTTCTTGCTCTCTTCTTATTCATTGTCTACTCCTTCATTTTGGTCTGTCTTTTTATATAAACAGTCTGATATCTACTGTTCAATCACTCCGATATATGGAAGGTTCCTATACTTCTGTGCACAATCAAGTCCATATCCTACTACAAAACGATCCGGGATCGTAAATCCTGTCATATATAATTCAACCGGAATCACACGTCTCTCCGGCTTATCAAGCAGAGTTATTACCTGCATGCTCGCCGGCTTTCTGTTATTTAATAATTTGATCAGATACGACAGCGTTCTTCCTGAATCGAGAATATCTTCAACGACGATCACATCTTTTCCTTCTATTGATTCGTCCAGATCCTTATTCAGCTTCACAATTCCTGATGATTTCGTATCATCTCCATAACTGCTGACTGACATAAAATCCATGGTTACAGGAACCGTGATCTTCTTCGCCAGCTCACACATGAAGAATACACTTCCTTTTAATATTCCGATCAGATGAACGGTCTTTCCTGCATATGCTTTATCAATAGCTGCTGCCATCTCTGAGATTCTGTTATCTACTTCAGTTTCAGATATCATGACTTTAATCTGCTCTTTCATCTTCATTTTCTCCTTCTGGTATATATTCTAAACATATCACTCTTTTTGTATCAGGCCGTACCTTGTACTTCTCACTCAACCGGATGCCCACTGCCCAGATGATGTCATGTCCGGAAGCTACAAGCGGTATCTGCAAACGCTCTGCCACCGGTATCTTGCAAGATGAAAATAACCGGTTTATCTTCTTCGTTGAGCCGTCTGATGCGATCACCATATAGTCATTTTCCATATATTTCCTGATAGTAATGCCATTCTGTATTCTATCATAATCTGCAAACTTCGTATACTCTTTTTTTGTTAAATCTAAATGAACAGATTTCTCAAATATTTCAATCTTCATCCTTCCCATTCCGGGCAGGATATATTCACCTGCACCTTTTATAACTATCTCCTGCCAGTCGACATCGCGTGCGCCCTCTGCTGTCTTCTCAAAACACAGGTATCCATAATTCTGATATACCATTCCATCATGCGGAAGCATGATCCGACTTCCCGCAGCTGCCTGATACAGCTTCTTCACTTCTCTTACATGGTTCTGACCGACATCCTTTCTTCCGCCGCTGACTCTGCCAATCAATTCTAAGATCACAAGATCCTCGATCAGTTCATCCTGTTCCCGCAGCTTCCTGATTTCCAATACATATGCATCTGTTTTTCCGGTCTGTTTCCGTATCTCCATATGTTCATCCAGAAAATATCCTACCTGCTTCGTCACATAGGTATCATACATAGCCGCATAGGCTGCTGCCTGACTGATATGTGCCGCTGCTTGTGTGTTTATCTCATTAAGTGCCGGAATCACCTGATTACGGATCTTATTTCTGGCATAATCATTTTCCAGATTTGTGGAATCCGTACAATACTGTATCTCCTGCTGTTCCAGATAAGCCTCAATCTCCTGTCTGGTACATGAAAGTAACGGACGCACGATCCGGTCCCGCTTTACCGGTATTCCGGCCATTCCGGCGATCCCCGTTCCCCTTACCATGTTGAGCAGTACCGTCTCTGCTACATCATTTTTGTTATGAGCAACTGCCACCTTATAATCAGTGATGCCATACTTGTCCGCTGCCCGGGCAAATGCCTCATACCGGGCATTTCTTCCCGCTTCTTCCTCCGTCAGCTTCTGTTCCTTTGCAAGCTGCGGCACATCGATATGGTAACAGTCACATGGTATTCCAAGCTTCTTACAATACTCTGCCACATAAGATTCATCTGCATCTGCCTCTGTTCCGCGGATCATATGGTTAACATGGACAGCATACAGCTTGAGCTCCATTTTCTCCCGAAGCCCTGCCAGAACCGTCAGCAGACAGATGGAATCCGCTCCGCCGGACACACCAACGATGCAGACATCTCCTGCTTTAAGCAAATTTTTTTCTTTTATAAATTGATAAATCTGTTCTTCTAATGTATTTTCTGTCATCTGTTTTCCACACCTGTCCGTCTTCTATGATTCGGATATTCGATCATCTATATTCATTACCTGTATCTTTGTATGCATATTGTATATACGTTTCTTTAAAATCCTGCATCCACCGATATATGCAGCTTCGTTATTTTACATCTGTCATATACATTTCTTCGTTATCTTAATACAAGCCTGCTATAAATTTCAAGTAACAAACCGGAAAGTTTATGCTATTTCCAATTTTGCCACGATCACCGTCACATCATCCTCAAGTCTGCCTTCACAACGCAGAAGCACCTGTGAAATGATATACTCCAGCGTTTCCTTGCAGTCCTCCGTATCCAGATTCTCCAGGATCTCACGCATATCCTCTTCATCCCCAAATGCTCCATCACTCACCATCACCAGTCGATCCTCCGGTTCCAGCTCCTGATGGATCACATCACATTCTGCCTCCGGCAGAACTCCGATCGGAAGTGAAGCCCCACAAAGAACCTCGATTCCCTCTGAATGTATAATATATGTCGGTGCTGCCCCCTGCTTATACTGTGTCAGCTCCCCGTTGTACAGGTCTACGATTCCCATATCAAAGGTTGTAAAACACCGTCCGCTGTTTTTTTCGGAAATGCAATTATTGGAAAATGCAATTCCATAAGAAGGATCAAAGCCAGCATCCAGCAGTTCTTCCATCGTGTCAATCATCAACGTACTCTCGCAGGATGCAAGGCTTCCGCTTCCCATCCCATCCGAGATCATCATTACAAGTCTGCCATCCTCATGCTCCTTCACCGAAAAATTGTCTCCCGATACATTGGAACCATATTTCTTGATCCTTCTGACAAAATAACTGCAGCGATACCTCGCACATTCCTCAAATGTGATCACACGGTCATTTTCAGATATGATCGCTGAAGTATCCTCGGATGCCCGGATTGGCTTATCAAAAACCTCTGAAAGAATGTCTGCTGCATCCTTTGACAACATGATTTTCTGATTCTTTGTTCTGGCTGTTATATAATATTGTACATGATCCATTTCATTCTTCATCGAAGAAAGGTGCGTCATGATCACCCCCTGTTCCAGAAAGCGCGTCCGCAACTGCTCCTCCCGGTTAAACGGAACCGGTTCTGCCGTTTCCAGATTATCGGAAAATCTTCCGATCATATCTCCGATCTCACCCAGATCTACCTTGGCAGCCGCCGGGCCACATCCGGCAAGCGTATATTCGATCCGTTTAAATGCCCCGGATAATTCCCGTATTTTCTCTGCCGTTATCCGGTTGATCTCCGTTGCTGTCTGAAAATTATACTGCGACTGGATCCAGCCATCCCTGACGGTAAGCATCCATTTTGGTGTCGCTGCAAATAACAGCACTGCACTGCCAGCACTTTTTATCCCCTCAGGTGTCAGAAAATATGGATCGTAAGTAAGTCCGATCAATATACATGCAAGCAGCACTGACACAATAGTGCCTGTTTTCTTCTTATCCGACAGTGCTCTGCCCGCAAGCACCAGGATCGCACAGATAAAAAAACTTCCGACAAATTCTGCTTGTCCGCTTTTGATCGCTGTGATCAGACCACATACACCCGTTACCGCCATTCCATATCCGGCTCCAAACCGATGCAACGTATACCAGGACAGATACAGACCGGTCATCAGCAGCCAGGTAACAACTCCTCCTATTTTATATGGCATTCCCCATATACATACTGTAACTACTATCAGTATTCCAAGCAATTCTTCATTATAATGATCCCGTTCCCTCTTATGCAGCAGGATAACCTCCAGACCTTTGCGGAATGCAGGAATCAATCCTGTCGAGATCACCGCCTCGCAGCCGGCAGCCGGCAGGGCATTCTGCACCGGTTCGACCATCAGACCACAGACCGTACTGATTCCAAAGACAAGTATGGCGCATATGCCAGCCAGAATCCACCGGATATTGGTTCCATATGATTGTTTCACACCTTTTCGTTTTGTCTTTTTTCCACTTCTGTCTGTGTGTTCGGACAGGTTTCTCCGAACTCCCTCCGTCAGGTTCAGACCGACCAGAACACCGATCAGTATCAAACTATATTTTAACAGAAAATATGTAACCGGAAGCTGCTGTTCCCCCATTACATACGGTCCCATCTGAAAAACGTTTCCTGCATTCCAACCGCCGATCCCATACATAACTGCTCCGCCAAAGAGCATAGCTGCAAACAACCCAAACGTACTTTGTCTGATGCTGTAAACCGCTGCCAGCATCGGAACCATAAACGGATGCATTCCAACAACCGCAGAATGGCCACACAGAAAGCCCAGCAGATACAACAAAACCCGATTCACCTTTTTTTCTTTCATATATATGTCCTCCCTTTTTGCCTTAAGTGTCAGACATTATACGGAGACTGAACGTAAAAAAAAAGCGAAAGCTGAAAACAGCTATCACTTTTCTTTGACTCTTTTTTATATTTCTTTCTTAATTCTGTGTTTATTCTTCAGGGCGAATCACTATTTCGTCAGGATATACCAGCCCAAGCTGATTTCTTGCAACATCCTCAACGTATTTCTTCGTCTTCATATAGTCTTCTTTTTCTTCTAGTTTCTTATGCTCGTTCTGTGCATCTTCAATCTGGGCAGTAATCTCTGCTGCCTGTACCTGCAACTCTGCTTTCTTCTCCCTTAACTGAATCGACTTCACCAACACGACAACAACCAGTAAAAGAAGAGTGATCAGAATAATAGCGGTACTGATCTTCGATTGTTTTCTTCCGGTATTGCTTCTACCCATGGTCCATTTCCCCTGTTTCCTGCTTCTTTTCGAACAGACCTGTTCTGCTATAAAAACAGTTCTTTCGAAGTGTATTGACATAATTTTACCTTCTCGAACAAATTATGTCAACAAGCATTTTTGCCTTTAAAATCACTTTTCTCAACCCCATTTTCACCCCATACAATATGTAGTCCAGCAGTCTAGAAACAACCCAATTTATAGTAGCAAAATACACCCCGGCTCCCGAAAAAAATCCTAAAAAAATATACAGCCGAATCTCTCCGCTATTATAATAAAACATCACCAGAATAACCATTGCACATAATGCAAGCCAAAACATCAGATCAAAAATACCGATCCAGACGTCATGCATCTTTATCACTTTTTTCAAAGCATAAAAACAACTTATCAGAAAACTAATGATTACGCCGCATAACACACATACGACAAACGCAGTTGACTGTTGTTCCATCATTTCCGTCATTATTTAAACAACCTCTTAAGCGAAAATGTTCCGTCCTCTTTATCTGTCATATAACAAATACAGTCAACCTTTCCATTCATGTCAAGAACGCCCTTGTCAATATCCAGATTCGTCATATGCATATCTTTTCCGGTCAGCTTCATTTTTCCGGCCTTTGTGAGAAGATATACCAGATCCGGTTCAAACGAGATTACCTTTTCCACTCCGGTTATCTTTGCTTCCTTTCTGTCATCCATGATCAGTTTATGTCCATCGGAATTTCCTGTGCTCTGTACCTTCTCCATGTATTCCCCTTTTCCAAAAAGCCTTCAGAAGCTTTCTTAAGTCTGTTAGAACAGTATATGAAGCTTATACCTGCAGTAGAACCTATTCTCAATCCCATATCTCAACAAACAATTCTTCCAGCTTGCCGATATTGATCAGTTTTGACTGATTTTTATTTTTTGTTCTTTACCATCTCTTAGCCATAAATTTATATCCATTCGTATTTGTAAGAGTATAATTCCCCACATTTGCCACATACTAACTCTAAAGCTAAAACCTAGCAAAAAAGGATGTATTTTTATTACAACAAAAAATCATTCTTACAAAATATGGGTATTGGAGGAAAATTAAGTATGAGACCCACAGGAATTGTCAGACGTATCGACGATCTGGGCAGGATCGTTGTTCCGAAAGAGATCCGGCGTGTGCTTCGGATCCGGGAAGGTGATCCCCTTGAGATCTTTACCGGAAAAGACGGCGAAGTTATCATAAAAAAATATTCCCCGCTCGGCGAGCTCGGAACCTTTGCACAGCAATATGTAGATTCCATTTCACAGATCCTCGGCTGTCCGGTATGCGTCACTGACCGCGATCAGATCATTGCAGTAGCCGGCATGCCAAAGAAAGAGTTGGTCGGCAAATCCATCCACAAGGATCTGGAGGATGTCATCAATGACCGGGAAGCTGTAATTGCCCGCCGCGGTGATACAAAATATGTCAACATCACTTCCGATGACACTGACTATGCCGGACAGGTGATCCAGACGATCATCTGTGAAGGTGACGCGATCGGAGCGGTCATTGTATTGAGCAAAGATGACAAAATGCGTTTCGGGGAAACTGAACAGAAAACCGCGATCATTGCTGCTAATTTTCTCGGAAAACAGATGGAGAACTAATTCTATGTCATTTGCCTTGAGAAATGGCGAAAAATCAAGGTTTTTCAAGGCAAAATGGCGTTCTAACCTTGACAAATACTGGCATTTTAGGTATAAATATACATGTTGGGGCGTGACTTACGCCAGGAGTTATCCGGTTTAGCTCACCAGGATAATATATTATGAGTATTTTAGGAGGATTTTTTCGATGAACAAGACTGAATTAGTTGCTGCTATAGCAGAAAAGACAGAATTATCAAAGAAAGATGCTGAGAAGGCTTTAAAGGCTTTTACAGACGTTGTAGCTGAAGAATTAAAGAAGGGTGAGAAGGTTCAGTTAGTTGGTTTCGGTACATTCGAAGTTGCTGAAAGAGAAGCAAGAGAAGGTAGAAACCCAAGAACAGGCGAAACAATGACAATCGCTGCTTCTAAGTCTCCAAAATTCAAAGCTGGTAAGGCTTTAAAGGATTCACTTAACTAGTTTTTTATAGAACGAATCAAGTACTTAAGGGATGCTGCATCGTATAAATCAGCATCCCTTTTGCTTTTCTGTTTTCCAGAATAATCGGACTGCAGTCTTGTATGATATGATTATTTGCCGGAATAACCCGACTGTCTTCTGGCAATACTTCTGATAGATGCAAAAAACAGCGTACTGCCGGTTGTCCCTGCATACCTGTTATATGTATCAATTCATTAAATAAGCAGGAGGCAATAACTATGGTCTTAAAAGAAAAGGAAAAACAGGCGATCAAGGATCTTCAGACACTGGAACAGGCCTGCATTGACAAATACGACAAATATGCAGCCCAGGCAAAGGATCCTGTGTTACAGGAATTATTTACCACGCTGAAGGGAAATGAACAGAAGCACTATGACAGTCTGGAGCAGGTTCTGACCGGAACCGTACCAAGCTGCAACTGCAATGACAGTGATGGCAGAGACTACGACCCAAAAGCTACCTACAGTCAGCTCGGACAGTCTCAGGATAAGAAGGATGATGCCTTTCTTGCAACAGACTGTATCACCAGCGAAAAGCTCGCATCCTCTGAATATAACAGTGATGTATTCATATTTGGTGACAGTGCGATCCGTAAGCTTCTAGCTGACATCCAGGTCGAAGAGCAGAATCACGCCGAAATGCTCTTCAAATACAAAACAGTAAATGGAATGGCATAAGCCTTCCAACAAAATACTCTTACGACTATATGGAACACTATCATTTAAAATACAAAAGGAGATATACAAATGAGATTAGACAAATATTTAAAGGTTTCACGACTGATCAAAAGAAGAACCATCGCAAATGAAGCCTGCGACGCCGGACGTGTTATGATAAACGACAAGGTTGCCAAGGCATCCACTGATGTGAAGGTCGGCGACGTTATCGAGATCGGCTTCGGCAACAAGACCGTCAAAGTCGAGGTAACGATGATTGCCGACTCCACTAAAAAAGAGGACGCCAAAGACATGTTTCGCTATTTGTAAAACGAACAAAACAAATGTCCTACCCACAACAGCCTGACTATAATTGACTCGCACAATTTCTATTCGCTGCACATGCCTGATTCGTAAATCCTCCTGTGCCAACTCGTCCTTCGGACTCAAACAGGCACCCGTATTTACTGGCACTGTGCATCTCATTACGAAATTTTTGCTAATGTCAATATATAGTCAGGCTGTTGTGGATAGGACATTTGTTTTTGTCTTTGATACAGACATAAAGTCTGCCTGTCTGGCTGCTATATAATAAACAATGACATTCATGTAGTTTCGTAATGAGATACACTCTAGCCGTCAGCACCAAGCCCATGTCTGAACCCGTAAGGGTGAGTTTGGGCGACTGCTGACAAACAGGCGAGTGTATCGAGTAGAAACGAAATGAGTCATGTGTTTATATAGCAACCAGACAGGCAGACTTTATGTCGTCATGAAAGGCGTTACGGCTGTTTAGTTTGAGGTTTTGATTTCAAGTTCCGGCATGGTGGAGGCAACCTTGGTGTTTGCAGGGATGGACTTCGTCACGAAGGTATTTCCCGCCACTACGGAATTTGCACCAATAATGGTCTCGCCACCAAGAATGGTTGTATTCGCATAGATAACTACATTGTCTTCTATGGTTGGGTGACGTTTGACACCGGACAACTGCTGGCCCTTTCTGGTCGACAGCGCACCAAGGGTAACCCCCTGATAGATTTTTACATTATTTCCAATATCGGTTGTTTCACCGATAACGATTCCGGTTCCATGGTCAATAAAGAAATATTCACCAATATTGGCACCCGGATTGATATCTATTCCTGTCTCACCATGTGCATATTCTGTCATGATCCTTGGAATAAACGGTACCTTCATCTGATAGAGCACATGTGCATATCGGTATACAAATATCGCAAATAACCCCGGATAGGAGAAGATGATCTCTTCACGGCTGTTTGCAGCCGGATCTCCGTTATATTCTGCTTCTACGTCTTTGCAAAGAAGTGCCTGAACCTCCGGTATACAACGGATAAAGCCCAGAGCTTTCTCCTGCGCTTCCTCTGTGATCTCCTGATAACTCTTAGCATCATTTTTATAACTCAATGCCACCTTGATCTGACGGAATAATTTATCATATATCAATGACAACTTATGTCCTGCAAAATACTCCTTATTAGCATATGCCATATTCTCTCTCCCGAAGAAACCCGGAAATGTTACTTTCCGCAATTCATCCACAAAATCAATGATCTCATCCTTTTGCGGAAGTCGCTCTCCGAGTGACAGATCAAATAATTTCTGATCCGAATAATTCTTATTTAATGCCTCAGCCATTTCTGCAACGACTGCTTTTACATCATTTTCAAATTCCATTCCAGTCTTACTCCATTTCGTTTCCTAATATCAATATATGCAGCGTAATATCATATGTCCTGTAAAACATCATCCATCTCTAACTGCATATAGCATTAGTATAACATCTCAATAGAAAATGTAAATAATAGTTTTATCATTACACTTCAACAGAAAATACAAATACTGTTTTTTCGGTTTCTTGCTATTTTCTGTCATAATCATATCCTGGATGAACCCTGTTCTTACTCTTCAGTTTAGTTATGATCAGAGCAAGCGTCTGCATTTTAACCGGCTTCTCAACCTGACCGGACATACCTGTTATAGCTGCCATCCGCATAGCCTCTGGTGTTGCGTGATAAGTCATTGCCAGAATCGGTATCGTTTTTGCCTGCGGATGATCCATCAGCCGGATTCTTCTGGCTGCCTGATAGCCATCCATATCCGGCATATCAGCGTCCATCAATATATACTGGAACTTTTCATGCTTTGAACGTTTAAACATCTTCAATGCCTGCTCTCCGCTCTTTGCTATGGTACATTCCGCTCCTCTTTTGGTCAATGCCTCCCGCAAAAGCAGTCCTTCCATATCATTATCATCGACCAGCAGAAAACGTTCGCCTACGAATGCGACCCTTGGAAGTGCTTCACGGATCTGTCTTTCTTTTTCCCGTTCTTCCTCCGCCGCTCTTTCAGCCGCTTCCTCTTCGGTTTCTTCTTCCAAAGCCCCTTCCTGTGCTAACCGGTACTCCCGGACGGTTTCCTCCATCACTGCATTCATACGCCGCAACTGTACATTATTTTCCCGGTGCATATCAGCCGTCTGTCGCTCATATTCATACCAGGTCCTCATATGGATCGCTCCGACCGTACCTACTGCCAGCACTAACATGATACATGCAATGATCACAACCGTAACCATCCATGAACGTGACACCTTCTTCTGATAATCCGTCAATACACTCTGTACCACTGCACACGGCGCCTGAAATACGAGAAAGAACTCCGTTCCTTCTAATGGCTGGTAATAGAAATATTCTGCATTTTTTCCTTTATATAGGGTAACACAATTCTGTCTGCCTTCGCTGAAATCCTCTGTGATCTGTGCATATTGTTCCTCTCCGATCACCGACTCATCCAGATAGTGATCAAGGATATTATAATTGCGCACAATACCCTCGTTATTATCCAGATCCGCATATGTTACCATGCTGTCTGCATTTGTCACATAGAGTTTTGCCTGTCCCCCGTATGCGGAATCAATAAACAGATCATTTACCCTATTTGTATTATAAATAAACGCTATGACTTCATATTCATTTTCATTTACATAGAACGCTTCATATTTTTTTGCTACAACAAATATTTCTTCTCCGTTTCTCCAGGTACAATATTGGACAGACTGACCGCCAACATCAAACAGAGTGCCCTTTGTATCACCCAAATCCAATGTTCCTGTTTTGCCATCATCACAGATATATTTTCCGGTATGATCAACGAATACGATATCCCGTACAGAATCATTCTCCATAGCTATAAAATAATCTTCATAATCTGCCAGTACAACAGACCTCGTTTTGCCATCAAACAGATAGTTCTCAAGACGTTCTGTTTCTTCATACATTGAATTAATCTGCATTTGATAGGAATGTTCTACCTGTTCCATCATTGCTGCGATCGTATTCTTACTGGATATATCAACATATTGTTCAAATTTGGAAAATACATTCCCACCCCAGATAATAAGCGCTATCAGAATAGCACTAAATAGAAATAATAGAAATGCAACTTTTTTATCCCGTTGCGTTCTGACATATGTTATCTTACTCATACGTTTATAGTCTCACCTTCGAGACCGTCCCCCCTTTTTCTTTTTTCCGTTTTTCGAAAGACCTTATCTGATTTTCTTCCATCAAGATCTCTCTAGCATTGCAATTACTATAACCGATATTTCGACATTGTGCAACTATTTCTTTTTTCAGTTAGAATTCATTCGCTATATTTCGACATAAATAACAGGAAAAAGCACCCTGATATGCATTTCTGCATACCAGAGTGCCTGACCTTTACTTGTTGTTTTTATAGATTCGTTTTATTTACGATCTGCACGATCATTTTTCTTTTTTACAACAATCACTGTTACAACTCCTGCTGCACTGAGCATAAACAGGATTACAAGTGGCATAAGTGGAGCATCATCGCCGGTTTTTGGTGTATCCGGTGGAGTGGAAGGTTTGTCTTCCGTTGTCGTGATCTCCGTAGTGTCTTCTGTCTCAGTTGTATCTTCTGTTTCAGTTGTGACCTCTGTTGTATCTTCCGTTGTGGTTGTAATCTCTGTTGTATCTTCCGTCGTGGTTGTAATCTCTGTTGTATCTTCCGTCGTGGTTGTAATCTCTGTTGTATCTTCCGTTGTAGTTGTAACTTCTGTCGTATTCTCTGTTGTAGTTGTCTTATCATATGTATCGACAAATGCAACATTTACTGTTTCATCTACAACTACTGTTGCTTCTGCTGACTTACCATCCTTCTGAAGGCCTGTTCCTACTACGTATTTGATGCTGCTTGTTTCATATCCATCAATATCATACTGTATTTCTTCAATGGTATAAGTTCCAGCCGGCTTATCCAGTTCTAATGTATATTTCTTTGTCGATACATCATACTGGAAATCAGTCAGTGCATATGTCTCGGAATTACCTGCTTCGTCTGTAATCTTGAACTTGATCACATTTTCAGCTTCTGCCTTATCGACATCACCAACAACGGTCTTTGTTAATACAAGTTTACCCTTTGTGCTGGTTCTTGTATTTGTAATTGTAATCTCACCTGTTGCAGGATCTGTTGTTATGCTGTCGGTATATTCCTTAGGTACATTTACTTCCTTGACCGTATACTGGATTAATCCGTTTGCATCATATTTCGGAAGATTATCCCAAGTCTTTGTCCAACCATTGCTTTCATCAAGCTGTACCGGAATTCCTGATATAGTTGTTCCGGCATAAAGCTGTACCGTTACAAATCCAGGTCTCTTATTGGCCTTGTTGTTATTATCGTTCCATGCTTTCTTAACAGTTACGGATGTAGTCAGATATGTATATGTATTTGTTACGGTTGCATTGACAACTGTATCCTTTGTTACATTTACATCACCTTCGCCACTGACTGTCAGATCATAATTCGTAATTGCTGTTCCGGTTGGAGCTTCGCTTACGTTGTATGTGCCTACCGGGATGTCATTGATTGTTACGCTTCCGTTTGCCGGCACGCTGATTCCTGTCTTGGTTGCTGTTATGCTTCCATCCTCTTTGACATATTCTCCACTTGCATTTGTTACATAGATCGTAAATGTCTTGTTCGCATCGAAGGTATATCCTGCAACTGCCTTGGCTACCGTTAAGCTTCCCTTATCCTGAGTATAAGTGTTCGTTACAGTTGCGGTCGCTGTCGCATCCTTTGTTACTGTTACATCACCTGCACCACTTACTGTTAAGCCATAATCCTTAACCGCGGTTCCATTTGCTTCCTCACTTACTGTATAAGTTCCTACCGGAATGTCATTGATCGTTACGCTTCCGTTTGCCGGCACGCTGATTCCTGTCTTGGTTGCGCTTATGCTTCCATCTGCAAGAACATATTCACCACTTGCGTTTGTTACATAAATTGTAAAGTTCTTACCTGCTGCTCCAAAGTCATATCCTACAACTGCCTTGGCTACCGTCAGGCTTCCCTTATCCTGTGTATAAGTGTTCGTTACGGTTGCTGTTGCTGTCGCATCCTTGGTGACGGTGACATTACCTTCACCACTGACTGCTAAGCCATA